>NZ_LQBN01000001.1 GCF_001507535.1 Thiomicrospira sp. WB1 | reverse complement strand
GCCTTGCCGTGTCCCTCAAGAAGCTGCGTATTCTAGTGCGATCACTCATCGCGGTCAAGCTCTTTTTTGAAGTTTTTTTGATGTTTCTGTGTCAGCCTGGTGTCTCTTTAAAACACTCAATCCAACTCAGATCATCGCTTCAATCAAAAAGCCGCTCTCCTTCCGGAAACGCCGCGTCAGCAACGCTGAACAGGGGGCGTATTCTAGCGACTCTCGTTTAAAACGCAAGGGGTTTTTGCAGAAATTGGAAGGATATTTTTCAGAAGACCGATCGCATTTCTTTCACAGCATCGCTGCGTCCGATCAAATTGCCGCCCAGTTCCATGTTTTCTGTGAATTTTCCATTTAGCATCGGTGTACTATGTAAACAATGGATTTATTCGTTCAATGGACTGGAGCGTAACATGACACATCAATATTCCGGCCGTCGCGCACTGATCAAAAAACTGGTCGCCTTGGGTCTGGCTGCAAGCCCTCTTTCTAAGGTTGCCCTCGCAGCTGAGTCGGTACGGTCAAGCCAATTTAAAACGGGCGTAGTGTTGGACCCGCTCTTTCTGAAACACGACATGCCTGATCACCCGGAAGGCGCGGATCGTTTGAGAGCCATTGATCACGAACTGGAGAAACAAGGTCTATGGGATCAGTTAATTCCGGTGCAATCACGCTTTGCCACCGAAAATGAGCTGCTCTGGGCGCATGAACAAAGTTACATTGATGAAATTCGCGCCATGAGCAACAATGCCGGTGACTCTGTCGATTACTATGATCCCTACGCAGGTGATACCTACATCAATGCTCATAGTTTCAATGCCGCGCGCATGGCAGCGGGCAGCCATATCAATATGAACCTTGCCGTCTATGACCGGGAAATTGACCATGGCTTTTCCCTTCTGCGCCCCCCAGGGCATCATGCATTGAAAGACAAAGCCATGGGATTTTGTATCTTCAACTCCGACATCATTGCCGCGAAAGCCTTACAGACATACCGCGGGGTGAAGAAGGTTGCGATCATTGATTTGGATGTTCATCATGGAAATGGAACGCAAGATTTATCCGATGCTGATGAAAACATCATGAGCATCTCCATCCATCAACACCCTTTCTGGCCAATGACAGGCGGTGCAGACTTCACAGGCAAAGGACTCGCAAAAGGGACTGTTGTCAATCTGCCTTTTAATGCCGGGGCGGGTGACCGAACTTACCTGGAAGCTTATGATCAAATCATCCACCCAAAACTTGTCGCGTTTCAACCCGAGCACATCATCGTATTTGCTGGCTATGACGCACACTGGCTCGACCCTTTGGCGGAGCATCGCTTATCCGTGCATGGATTCAACCAACTGACACAAAAATGCCTGGCATCAGCCCAAGAGCTCTGTGCCGGGCGTATCAGCTTCACATTGGGCGGTGGGTATAACCTGGAACCCTTGGCTAAGTGCACAGCCGGAACACTGCATACCCTGCTCGGCAACCCAGAACAAAATGATAACCCGCTTGGGCCGCCTTCTCTGGGTGAAGAAGATTTCAGCGAACAGATCGTACAACTTAAGAAACATCACTTAGGATAACGTGTGCTCAGTCAGCAGCAAAAACAACCGTTGTTGGCTCTGTTAATCTGGGCTTTGCTCAGTAGCGGACCAACTTGGGCGGAAACAAGCCATCAACCCCCTTTGTTCGACAGTCATTCACATTATTCAAAGGCCGATGCTCAACGGTTTTCGCCTGAAGACATTGCCAGAAAATACGACCGACTGAACATCATCGGCGCCATGATTTCGAGCACACCCACAGAAAAAACAGAAATGCTGTTTAATGCCATGCCCAATCGCATAGTGCCATTTCTTAGCCTGTACCCTAGCAAAGCCCACAAGCCAGTCTGGATGCGCAGAACCTCAACTTTCAAACGTATCGAACCACACCTTGACGCCTTTCCTTATCAGGGAATTGGTGAGTTTCATATTTTTCGACCGGATGCTTACAGCCCCGTTCTGGAAAAAGTGGTCAAGATCGCTCAGGAGAGGAAGCTTCCGCTACAAATTCATGGGGATGCGACGATCATCCATCGCGTGTATCAGCTCGCACCGGATTTAACCGTCATTTGGGCACATCTGGGCACCGTCCCCGTCCCGGAATACTTAAAGCAAGTGTTGGCTCGTCACCCCAACTTATACATTGACACCTCTGTGCGCGATGCGTTGTTTGTGGATGACCAAGGCAATCTTAAGCCTAAGTGGCGTCGTTTTTTCATCCAGCACCAGGACCGTTTGCTCGCCGCCATCGACACCTACAGCACACAACGCTGGGAAAAATTAGGGGAAACAGTCGCCGTCATTCGCGGATGGCTCAATCAATTACCGGAGCCGACACGTAGCAAGCTGGCGTGGAAAAATGGGCTTGATGTATACAAAATGACGCATTTGCAATAAATCTATCATGATTGCTGGACAAAAAGGCAAGAGTTATTCCGTTATAATCACGAATTAATTTATAGATACCCAGGTATAGAATCTTATGCAGATCGCTGTTGCTGGAACAGGCTATGTTGGCCTTTCGTTAGCTGTTTTACTGGCTCAACATCACAAAGTCGTCGCTTTGGACATCGATGAAAAAAAAGTAAATTTTATTAACCAAAAAACATCGCCTATTCTGGACCAAGAAATCGAAGAGTTTTTAACTGACAAACCCCTGAACCTGACGGCCACCACCGACGCACAAACCGCTTATGCCGATGCCGACTTTGTCATCATTGCCACCCCCACAGACTATGACACCGTCACCAACACCTTCAACACCAAAACGGTGGAAAGCGTGATTGAGCAAGTGCAAGCCATCAACTCGAACGCCGTCATGGTGATTAAGTCCACAATTCCGGTTGGCTACACCCTCGACATCAAGGCCAAATTTAAAAACGAAAACATCTTGTTTTCCCCGGAATTTCTTCGTGAAGGCAAGGCATTGTGGGATAATCTTTACCCTTCTCGCATTGTCATCGGTGAGCAGTCCGAACGCGCACGGACGTTTGCAGACCTGCTGATTGAAGGCGCAGAAAAACCAGCAGAGGAAATTCCCGTTCTCTTCACCGACTCCACCGAAGCCGAGGCAATCAAACTCTTTGCCAACACCTATCTTGCGCTGCGCGTGGCCTACTTCAACGAACTTGACACCTACTGCGAAACCCATGGTTTAAGCACCAAACAAGTGATTGAAGGTGTCGGCCTTGACCCGCGCATTGGCGACCATTACAACAACCCGAGCTTTGGTTATGGCGGCTACTGCCTGCCCAAAGACACCAAGCAGCTTCTGGCCAACTATCAGGAAGTGCCACAAAACCTGATTCAGGCGATTGTGGAGGCCAACACCACCCGCAAAGATTTCATTGCCGACCAGATCATCAAACGTGCACCCAAAATCGTGGGCGTCCATCGGTTGATCATGAAGCAAGGGTCTGACAATTTCCGCGCCAGTGCCATTCAGGGCGTGATGAAGCGCATCAAAGCCAAAGGGATCGAAGTCATTGTGTACGAGCCAGTGCTTGAAGAAGACGAATTCTTTCACTCCAAGGTTTACCATGACCTGGAAGCCTTTAAAGCAGACGCCGACGTCATCCTCGCCAACCGCCTGACCGACGACATTTTTGATGTCAAAGAGAAGGTGTACACCAGGGATTTATTTGGAAAGGACTAACGAACACATGAACTCAGGGCAAAGCATCCTCGTCACAGGTAGCGCCGGTTTTATCGGCTTTTATCTGACCAAAGCACTTTTGCAACAGGGGCACCAGGTCATTGGCATTGACAACCTCAATGACTATTATGACCCGCAACTGAAAACCGACCGTCTCAACGATCTGGATCAACTGGTTGCCAGCGACACACTGCCAGCCTCGGCCAGTTATCGTTTTATCGAACTCGATCTGGCAAACCGATCTGGCATCCAACAACTGTTTGAGGCCCATTGTTTCGACATCGTGGTCAACCTGGGCGCTCAGGCAGGCGTACGCTATTCGATTGAAAACCCGCATGCCTATGTGGATGCCAATCTGGTTGGGTTTGTGAATATTCTGGAAGGCTGTCGCCATAATCAAGTCAAGCACTTGGTCTACGCCAGTTCCAGCTCGGTGTATGGCATGAATTGCAAACAGCCCTTCAGCACCGATGATCGGGTGGATTACCCCATCAGCCTCTACGCCGCGACCAAAAAATCCAATGAGTTAATGGCGCATACCTACAGCCATCTTTACAACCTGCCAACCACCGGATTACGTTTTTTCACTGTGTATGGCCCCTTTGGGCGGCCTGACATGGCTTATTTCAAATTCACCAAGGCCATTTTGGAAGGCAAACAAATCGATGTGTACAACAATGGCGAAATGAAACGCGACTTTACCTACATCGACGACATCATCGAGGGGGTCATGCGGGTGATGAGCACCCAGCCTAAACCCGTCGACTCTGACATTACCTCCGCGCAAGCACCGTATAAGATTTACAACATCGGCAATAACCAGCCGGTCACTCTGCGCCGTTTCATCACCGCGATTGAGACCGCCTGCGGACAAAAAGCCAACGAAAATTTACTGCCGATGCAGCCCGGAGACGTGCCCATCACTTACGCAGATGTGGACGACCTAATGGCCGACACTGGCTTTAAACCTTCGACCAGCATTGAAGACGGCATTGCAAAGTTTGTGAAGTGGTACAAAGATTACTACGAAAAATAACAAAAAAAGTTACTCTAAACTCATTCTAACAATGCTTGCCATTTTTGATAGGCATAAGCTCCCCAAACTAATAACGCCAAACCAAAAGCAATGAAAACAGCGGCTGACCCCTGATCTTTTGCCCTGCCAGACAATTTATGATACTCATAGCCGATTCGGTCAACCACCGTTTCAATGGCTGTATTTAAGAGTTCAACCACCAGAACAAACAGCCAGACCCCCATTAAAACCGCCACATCAATGGCATTTTCCCCGAGCCAAAAAGCGACCGGAGCCAACAAAACTAGAATCAATATTTCCTGGCGAAATGCGGCTTCGTGCCTCCAGGTGGAACAAACTCCCTTCCATGAAAATTTGGCGGCGTGCAAAATCCTGTTAAAGCCAGTATGAGAGGACTTCATTTAATTTCCTATTGGATCAAATCACTATAGCAACATTATACTCGGATACCCAACACCGATGGAATTCCCTAACCTACCCTGTAGATAAAACGAACCAACTCATAAACCAGCACTCAGCAAGTTTTTTTAATGCTTGTTGGTGTAAAATGGATCGATCAACTTAATCATTCCATCGTTAATGCATAAGCACCTCATCAAGCAAAAAATCGCACCTTGGCTCGAACACCACAGCAGTCTTGCTGTATGGGTTCTAGGGTTTCCATTAATCATCTTACTGCTGATGGCTCAGGACTTCAGGGAGTCAGAGCTATATTCCCGAATCGGATGGTTTCTGGTCTTGGTGAGCTTTGCTTACCTCGTCCGCAGCAAAAGAATTTATTTCGTTCTATTATTGCCCTTTTTGCTAACGGGATTATTCGGAATGGTGTACACGTTGACATTCGAGCGGACATTCACTTCCGGTTTATTTACCGTTGTAGCCGAAACGAACCCAGAAGAAAGCATCGAGTTTTTAAAAAGCTACTATAGCTTGACAACATTGCTGCTTGTTGTGCTTTATGGATTAGGTATTTTATGGCTGTACCGAAAAATTACATTTTTTCCTCCAACCAGTTTTCGTGCAAAAACCACCGTTTTCATCGGGGCGACAATGCTTGTTGTCGCGGCACAACAACTAACTTATCACGAACGCTACAGAGATGTTTTACCCGGAACAATGGGGCAACTCGCCGACGGCTGGAGCAAATATTTGCAGGTACAAAACGAGTTGGCCAACCGTCCTAAAAAATTAAAAGAATGGAAAGGTTCAGTAACAAAAGAGAACTTCCCCGAGCCTCAAACCTATGTGGTTGTGATTGGCGAGTCAGCCGTTCGTGGGCACCATTCTATTTATGGCTATCAGCGACAAACCAATCCCGAGCTTGAAAAAATCAAAGATGAACTGATCATTTTTAACAACATGACATCACCTTATGCCGTCACATATCTTGCATTGGCAGAAGCTCTCACCAATTCAACCCTGCAGAACCCTATCCCTTTCACTGAAACCGTGGACGTGGTCGGCCTTTCAACACTAGCAGCTTTTGATACTTGGTGGCTTTCCACCCAGCCCAAAAATGAAGGGACAACACTATCCGCGTCTTCATTCGCCAACCATCGAATATACAAAACAGGTTTTGATGAAGTGCTCTTGTCCGAATTCGATAAGGCTTTAGCGAAGGGCAAAAAAGACAAAGTGATCTTTATTCATATCCGTGGTAGTCATCTTAGCTACCATAAACGCTATCCCAATGATTTTAATTACTTCACAACAAGAAAAAATATTCGTATCCATACCAAAGAACCCTCTCAAGACCAAATAAATGTGGTGAATGCCTATGACAACTCTATACGTTATACAGACTGGTTTCTAACACAATTGATTGAAAAACTAAGAAGCGTTGAGGGAATCAACGGTTTAATGTATTTCTCAGATCACGGAGAAGAAGTCTATGATTATGAAGATTTTGTTGGGCATGAACTCAAACGCACCACGCCCGTTATGTTTGAAGTGCCTTTTTTCATCTGGGTGAATGACCGCTATCAACAAAAAAAGTCAAACATCTATCAACAACTGAAAAGAGCAAGCCTCGAACAAAATAGTACTGATCAATTTTTTAACCTTTTCAAACAACTCACTTTAATGTCATCACAGCAGCCTCAAAACTCGAGATAAACAGTATGCAGCCTAAAAATTCAATGGACTTCATTCGTTCAGCCAGAAACACTGTTTTATAATAAGCCGCTAAACTTTTAAAGAAGCACGTCCAAACCTCAAAATCAAAGAAGCAAATAATGATTCACGTGGTCTGCCTCAAATGGGGCAATAAATACAGCCAAGAGGATGTCCATCGATTACATCATATGGTCAATGCAAATATGTCTTTGCCTCATGCTTTTTATTGCATTACCGATGACCCCGATGGGCTTGATGAAGCCATCCACCCTCTCCCCATCTTTGATACCGATCTTGAGGGCTGGTGGCACAAGCTCTCCTTATTTCGAAAAGATTTTTACGGCTTGCAAGGCACTGTGCTATTCCTTGACCTTGATGTTGTCATTACTGGCAGCCTTGACGGCATCATCAATTATCAGCCGGAAAAAGTAATAGCCTGTCAGGATTACGGAAAGTGCAAATGGAGCCAACTCAATAGTTCGGTATTACGCTTTGAGGTTGGGCAAATTGATTTTGTCTGGCAGAGTTTTTTATTCAATAAGCGCTGGATTCTTGAATACATGCACGGCGACCAAGACTGGCTGGGGCATGTGGCACCTCAGATTGAAACTTTTCCTCGTGAGTGGGTGGTTTCTTTTAAACGTCACTGTGATGCTGAAGCTAAAAACACCCTTGGCATGGGACATCGCTGGATTGAAAGGGGCTGGATCAAGCCCAAAGGCGAAGCCAAACTACCCAAGGAAACAAAAATCGTGCTTTTCCATGGCAAACCCGACCCAATCGATGTTGTAAATGGCCCCTACAAACGTTGGCGAAAAGCCCCTTGGATTTTAAATTACTGGCCATAAGCTCTGTGCGCACATCAGTAAAGGCCCCCAACATTGACAAGTTCAGACAATAAAAACATGATCCCAACTACCATTCAACAACTTGCGTCTATCCCCAAGCCTGAGCTGCTCGCACATGGGTTAATTTTTCTGGCCTTCTACACTCTGTTTTTCAACGATCTTTTCGGGTTTGAAGGCGCTCTGGCTGGCTTATTACTTTATGCAATCACCCTCAAATTCACCCACTATAAACACTCTCGCATTGAGTTTAGGCCACATGAAAAAGCCGTAATGGGTGCGATTGGCTTTTACCTTGTTATGTTGATTGCTTCAAATCTGATTAATGCAAATGATCCAGAGCGTATTTATGAGCTTGCAAACAAATATTCCAAAGTCCTGTACTTCATAGGCCTTGTATTCATATTAAAGCTAATTCGCTTTGATTTGCCAAAGTTTGAAGCTTTCATCCAAGTGATGGCCTATGCAATTTTAATCACACTCGCCATCGAAGTTGCTTTACACGGCTTGAGCTCTCATTTAGGAAGCATTTTTTCTAACAAAGGAACGGGGGCTTGGTTTTTTAGTTCTGTCATGTTTGCAACCATCTTTTTGGGGATAGAGAAACACACCCAAAATAGTTCACACGCATTACATTATGCAGTGCTGAGTCTTCTCTTGTTACTGGTGATTATTTTAACTTCAACGCGCAGCATCTGGCTTTCCTCGTTTATAACTTTGATTATTTTGATGCCACTCGCGATCAAGCATTACTCACTTCTCAATTTTTTGACCCCAAAAAAATTGTTCTTTGTTTTTACAATGGTAATTATTGTTCTAACTCTAACCCACAATAAGCTGTGGCCCCGCTTTGAGCAAGCTGCTTCGGATATTGAAAAAATGGCAGAAGGCGAATACTACTCCAGTCTTGGTTTAAGGGTAGTTATGTACAAAATTTCATTAGAAGGATTTACTCAAAACTCTATTTCTGGCATTGGTGAAGCGAATTATCCACAAGCCATGCAAAATATTTATCAATCTAAAAGAGAAGAGCCCAATGCGCATGTTTATCGAAAAATTGCACAATTCAAACAACCCCACAATCAATTTTTAATGGAAGCCTGGACCAAAGGTATTTTAGGCCTGCTGGCCATTGTCTTAATGTTTTTGGTGCCGCTAAAACTCTTTGCGCATATGCTCAAGGACCCCAGAATAAAAGTTATTGCATTGACAGGCATCGCATTTTTGATCAACAGCTTTGTCTTTTTCCTGTTTGGTGCCGTCCTGACATACTCTCACGGTATTGTCTTCTTCATGCTCTGGCTGATCCTGCTCATTTTTACAGCCAATAATACTCAGCCAGCAAGCAAGCATTAATCCCAAGGACAAAAACCTTTTTAAGCATTTATGAGCGGTAATGCCGGGCGAAGAAAGCGCGCCCATTGTTTATCAAAATTGGATGGATTGAGACGCAAACACACAGCTAGGACATAGCAGACGGCCAACCATCTTCTCTCTTGCTGAGACCAGTTCAGCGCCTGAGCCATAGGCTCCATAAAATGGCCCAGGGGCTTTTTCTGCTTGGACAGGAAAAATGCCAAATCCCATAAGCGCAGACCATATTCAAAGTACTGACAATCGATCAATTTAGGCTGGTACTGAGCATCAAACAATATATTGGCGGGCTTGAAATCGCCGTGGATCAGGCCAAACGCCGATGCATCCAAAGGCGGCGCAGACTGCAAAAAGGCCAACAGCTTTGCCTGCACTTCATCAATCGAAGCAATGTTTTCAGGACATCGCTGCTTGAGCCGCTCAAAAAATCCTTGCAAAAAAACTCGCCCCGGCCCTGACTGGGGTTGTTTCACCCAATGTACAATCATATCCCGAATCGGCGTACCGCCCTTCAAAGGCGGGTAATCGCCTTGAGATAATATGCCGTCCTGATTAAAAACGCCGCCTCCAAGATCGCCCATTTTCTGATATAGCCGCATGGCATCGTCCAGCGTCACCTTTGCAGGCAGCAGTCGTTCGGTCGTTAACTGGGCCAGAACTCCCTCTACCAATGCGCCATCACTAACCAACTTCGGCACCCAATCGGAACCAGCTACTTGCTGGCCCAGCCGATCAAGAAAAAATCGCTCGCGATTCAGCGCCTCAGGTGGCGCTAACTTGGTCAACCAATCCAGTTGTCCATTCAAACCAGCATGATGCCATACAAACCCGGCATTGTTGGCACCACCCAGCTCACAGTAAACGGACGTCATCGTTTCCATTTCAGGCGAAGATTGCTGGATTTGTGAACGCAAAGACGATAAGACAGCCGACAAAGGCTTTTCGGTGTAGCCAGTTCTGGCAAAGCGACACGCCGCCTTGTCCCTCTGAGACGGACGACTCAGCCAAGCGACGCGCAATGAATCGAGCCACCTGCGCATGACAGAACTCACAAAGTCCCCATGGCCTTTGTCTTGGCCAGCAATGTTTCAACCATGGCGGCGTTCTCATCACGGGCCTGGTTTAGAAACCGATCCATTGCCATTGCCTCCTCCTCGGAGAAAGTGGACCAGTCGCGAGGATCAAGCGTCAACAAGGATTCGGCTGGCATCACTCGATCCGTATGACCAAACACCTCGGTCAGCAAAAAAGAGATTTTGGGGGTATTCGATTCCAACGCCACAAAAGGTATTTTGTTTTTCAGACACATGGTCACCGTGTGGTAACGACCTGTAACCACCAGTTCACAGCCCGATAAAAACGCTTCAAATTCTGTTGGATTCAAAGTTTTATTTCGGTCCCGAAAAAACCACTTACACGTTTCCACAATGGTTTTTCGAGGGCGCTTCCAGAAGTTGTAATTATCAGGTCGTGCGACCACCATGGATCGGTATGGACACTGCCAGTGTTTTTTGAATTTCTTCAGCCACGGCACATCCGTCTGCATGACCGAATCAACCACACAAATGCGGCCTGACTCAGGCTGATAAGGCACAGACGGTTCAAAGGCAAAGGTCAAATCCATGACCAAGCGCGCCGCAATACCTTGCTGAGTCAGTGTTTCAAAACTTGCCCTGTCACGCACATAAATCTCATCAAAATCGTTCAAATGCGCAACACAGCTGTCTTCATTGGCATAAAGCGTCGCATTGATCAAATAACAGGGGCGTTTTAACGTCTGATGCGAAAAGGCGGCAAATTCCAACAGGGCCTGTGCTTGCCACCGGCGTGGGGCATGATGAATCGTCCCTTCCCCGTTGACCAGAATCATGTCCACCTCAGGCATGGCTTCGATTTTGTCTTTGTGTTTGCGCCAATCCTGGCTGACAGGCCAGGTCCAGATCACTTCGGCCCCGTGCTTCTGAAGCAGTCTTTCCAAATTGCTCATCACCATCAGGCAGCCATAGTGGCGCGTGGGGCGAGTGTCGTTAATAATGGCGACCTTCATGATGCCTCGCTCTGCCGGGTCGGCACAATAGTGAGCTGCTCTCTGGGCAACGCCGCCTTGATAAACGCCGCCTCCTGATCACCATCATGCGGATGCGGCTTTTGCAGTCCCAACCAAAGCCGCAATCGTTCTAACAACGAATAGCGTTTGTGCCAACTGTCACTCTGAAAAAAATCGAACCCATAAAGCGTCAAATGCCCTTCTCCGATGACGCGACGAACCATATCCACCGCCATACAACCGGTGGACGGACGTGCGCCAAGTGTTTCATACAATGACTGCCACCACTCAGTCGGGTAAAAATACAACTTTTGGCGGGTTGCGTCCGTAAGCAGATCACGGCTTTTAGGCGACATATACATCACTCTGGGAAGGGTTGCGACCATGTCATTGATTTCTTTTTTCGCACCCGACACACAGAGCAAATCGGTTCGAGTCCCCACCGCCTCCTGCATCGCTTGCGGCAGTTGCCAGGCAAAATTCATGCGAATCACAACATCATGGTCATCCACGGGGAATGACTGCCCCAATACCTTTCGGGAATTCCCAACCAGGGCGATGTTTTTATTGGCCAAAAATTCAGCCATCTGATCAAAGGGTTGGGGCATGTTTATCCTCTTCGGGTTCTTTGATTTCAATACCGACGGCTTGGCACAGACGCTTCATCCGTTCTGCGTTGTCGTCAAAGCTTGATGCCATCCAGCGTACAGGCTTGTTGGTCAGGTACTGGGCCAGCAAAATGGTCGTGGAAAAGTCCCCCACCACCTCACACTCGCCTAAAAACGGCAGCAGCACTTCAAAACTTAAGTTCGAGGGCACCACCTCAAACCCGGCCTTTTTCAAGCCAAGTAAATCCTGATTTCCGGCCGCTGGGTGGTATTTTACCGCGATCCGTTTGCCCTGTTGCACTTGGCGGTTCAACTCGGCCAGCAAATTCGTCCGATACCCCTCAATGTGCTTAAAAATCCGGTGATTGGGCAACGTGAACAAACCATCCAGGCGCTCAAGTCTGGCCGCCTCCCAGTCATGCTCGGCCAAAACCGCCTCTGCCATCGGCTCAAATGCACGCAACCCAGCCTCTTTTTGAAGCTGATCTGTCATTAATGGCAAACAGCGCTTGGATGACAAATTGCCCTGCCCCTCCTTCGGAAACATCAACCAGGCTTCATCCACCCAGCGGCTGGCGCCCACCGTTTGCGGCGTGTCATACCAGCGACCAAACATCAGTTTTTTGATCGCATTGTCAACCCACCTTTCCGACCAACTCTTTGAAGCGGCTCGCCCCAGATAACTGAAAACCCCATCGTCAAGAAACACACCTGTGCAGCGGGTGCCCTGTTGTTCAGCCATCTGCTTGGCCGTTTTCAGCACAAACTGGCCCAAAACACTGCGATCATTGCCAATCAGCACGCTCGCTGGCCGGTGTTCAGCGCACCAAGCCTCTGTCATGGCAAAACGTTCTTTGCGTTGTCGCCACTTGACCCAGCCTTTTGCTTCACGACCGGCCAACAACTGCCATTGGACAAACGGCATGCTGACCCGATCAAGCAAAGTCGTGAACGCCATAGGTTTATCAGTGTATTGGTCAATCAACCAAAGGTGTGCGTCCCGTGCCTCTTTGTGCCGGTCGGCCAGCAGCCAGGCCCAGAAAAAGTGCAGTGGTGACGAGACCAAATACAGATCAATCGGCTTGTTTGAACGATTTTGCATTATAAATCCTGAATGCTGCCAACGGTGGTGATGCCCATGGCTTGCATCAACGGGATAAACCGACGCGAGAACGCATCGGCTTCGTTCAGCAACGCATACGAACGCAAATCCGGTCTTAGCCATTTGGCGGTCAAAAGCGCTGTCCCCACATCCCCGATGATGCGAGCCGTCTCAGGCAGGGCAGGCAAAAGCATCTCAAACGCCAGATCCGAGGGCAGCACACTCACCTTGGCATCCATCGCCAGCTCCAGCGCATCGTATGCCTGCTCTCGCGGATGATACTTCACCGCAACATGCTGTCCTTGGTCGAGCAGACGCTTAACCAGCGCCTGAACTTGCCGGGCATAACCATGAATTTTGGTCTGGTTATTGGGGTGCGGAATCAACACCAGCGTCTGCACCGACTCGATGGCACTGGGCACCACACCCTGTTTTTCCATCAAAGTCCCACAAAACGCCTGTACAGGTGAGGCCCGAAACCAGTCCTCGCTCAATGCATGCACAGTTTTTTGCTGCAATGGCTTGACTGCCGCCTTCGGGCGAAACAACCAGGCCTGGTCAATCCAGCTGGAGGCTCCCACCGTTTGTGGTTCCTGCCACCAAAACCCGTACACCAGCTTTTTCAGCAGAGCGTTCACTCCGTCTTTGAGCCAGTGATGGGGCCGACCGGCATACGAATAAAGTCCATCATCCAGATACCAGCCTGTTGGACGAGCGCCCAGCTGACTGAGGCGATGCATCACATACTGAAACTCCACCCGTCGATCACTGCCCGTGGCCACAACATTCGGCAGCCCATTTTGGGCCTGAAACTGTGACAGCCATTGATCAATCTGTTGAAAGTTCCGTCGTCGCTCAGCAAGCTTGCCACGTCCAATCCCGTTTTTCACCAGGCCTGGTAAGATTTGCACCGAATCAAAAGGGGAATCCTCCCAGACAAGCACGCTTTCGTAATAAAGATTGGCGCGAGTATTGGACTGATCAATCAGCCAAAGCACCGAACGCGCCTCGGGCATGGATTGGCGCTGATGCACCGCCAGCGCCACACTGACCAGCACATTCAAAGGGGTGGAGGGAAGATACAGCGTCATGATTTCAGCCCCTGAGACAGGGAATCGGATGAAGATGCTGACATCATGGCCAGTGATTTCAAGACGGAGTCCACATCAAGCCCTTCCAAGGATCGCTCAGCCTGACCGGGTGAAAACTGTTTGAGATATTGCGGCCCCAATGGCGACACCAATCGCGTGACGTTTGGCCCCAACGCTCCGACCAGTTTCGGATCGGTCACGCGATAAAGAACCACCATCGGCACATCGAGTGCGGCGGCCACATGCGAAAGCCCGGTGTCGACGGACACCACAAACTCGGAAAACTTGAGCAATCGGGCCATGTCGGTCAACGCCAAACGCTCTTGCGGCACCCAGGCCTGGTCAAAAACCAGGTTGGCTTTTTCCAACAATCGTTGGGCGCGGGCCTTCTCTTCTTCATTGCCCCAGGGCAACACCACTTTCAAACCCTTATCGGCCTGATGACGGATCAATTCAACCCAGTAACGCTCTGGCCAAAGTTTGGTGTCCCAAGTGGTGCCGTGCAACCCGACCCAGTAAGGAGCATCGTCCAGTTCGGTGTGCAAAAAGTCCGGTTTTGACCAGGCCTGGTGATCCAGACCATATTCAATATGGTTTTCATTCATATCAGGCAGGTCATAGCCGCACGCTCCGGCCATCAGTTGACGCAAACGAGTAATGGCATGTTGCTCTTTAGCCACCGCCACTTTGCGGTCATAAAACCAGCTGACCAAAGGTTCACGCGCAGAGTGCCAATCGAACCCGACCTTTTCGCCCTCTACTTTTCGCACAACCCAAGCACTTTTCAGCAAGCCTTGCGCGTCCACAACCAGGTCATAATGCTTGTGTTTAAGCTGACTGAAAAAGGTTTTGCGTTCATGACGGTTTGCAGGCTCAAACCAACCTTTGCGCCAGCGCCGCAACCCGATCCGGTACACATTTTGAACCGCCGGATGCCAGGCAGGGATTTCAGCAAAGCCCTCTTCCACCACCCAGTCAAACTGCAAATCCGGGATGGCGCATTTCGCATCGGTCAAAGCCGGAAATAAATGAAACACATCGCCCATGGACGACATCTTGACGACCAAGACTTTCACGATTATTCCACCGTCACCGATTTAGCAAGGTTTCGGGGTTGGTCCACATCCGTCCCCTTGATCAAGGCAACGTGATAACTTAATAATTGCAAAGGAATATTGAACGTAATCGGCGCCGTAATGCGACCGACGTTAGTCGTGGCTTTGACCACTTCAAACTCACCATGTGCGTCCACACCTGATTTTTCATCTTCAAACACAATCATGTGACCGCCACGCGCTTTTACTTCCTGAAGATTGCTCTTAAGCTTTTCCAGCAGATCGTCATTCGGTGCAATCGCCACGACCGGTATCTGTTCATCCACCAAAGCTAAAGGTCCGTGCTTTAATTCACCAGCTGGATAGGCTTCAGCGTGTATGTAACTGATCTCTTTGAGTTTTAAAGCTCCCTCAAGCGCGATCGGAAACATGGTCCCACGCCCCAAAAACAGAGCGGAGGTTTTGTCTGCAAAGCCGTTGGCGATTTTCGCAATCAACCCCTCATTCTCTAAGGTGTTTTTAACCAGGCCTGGTAATTTTTGCAACCCTTGAACAATCTTTTGTTCTTGCTCAGCCGACATACGCTGTTGCGTTTTGCCTACTGCCATGATCAATAACGCCAGCGCCACCAACTGAGTCGTAAACGCTTTGGTCGAAGCCACCCCAATTTCGGGTCCCGCATGGGTCAGAAAGGTCAAATCGGATTCACGCGTCAGGCTCGATTCCGGGACATTACAAATCGTCAGGGTTGGCAGGTTTTTTGCCGGTTTCAGCTGTTTGATTTGTTGCAAAGCCGCTAAGGTATCAGCGGTTTCGCCCGACTGACTCAACGTGATAACTAGGGTGTTATCACGCACCACTGGGTTTCGATACCGGTACTCACTGGCCACCTCGACCCGACAGGGCAAATCAATAATATCTTCAAACCAATACTGAGCCACCAGTCCAGCATGGTAGCTGGTCCCACAAGCGATGATTTGAACCTGCTCAATGGTTTTGAACAGCGACTCCGCTTCGTTGCCAAACGCATTAACCAATACTGATTCCTTAGTAATACGTCCTTCGAGAGTATCGGTCACCGCCTGAGGCTGTTCAAAAATTTCTTTGCGCATGTAATGGCGATGCTCACCCAGTTCAACAGAGCTGGCACTGAGCGAGGACTGTTTGACTGCACGTTCAACCGGGTTGCCCTGTGCATCAAATATGGTCACGGACTCACGGGTAATCTCAGCGATATCGCCTTCTTCCAGAAAAATAAACTGTTGTGTCACCGGCAACAAGGCCGACACATCGGAAGCAATAAAATGCTCACCAATCCCCACACCAATCACTAATGGGCTGCCTTTTCGCGCTGCAATCAGTGTACCCGGGTCTTCCACAGAAACCACGCCCAGAGCATAGGCGCCTTCAAATGATTGCACCGAGGCTTGAACAGCTTCCAACAATGATGCGGTATTTTGACGATTACGATGAATGCAATGCGCCACCACTTCGGTATCCGTCTGAGACGTAAACCGATAACCCAACTCAGTCTGACGCGTTTTCAGAGTTTGGTAATTCTCAATAATGCCGTTATGCACAACGGCAATGGTTTGGTTGCAAACATGCGGGTGCGCATTGTTTTCGGCCGGAGCGCCATGTGTGGCCCACCGTGTATGGGCAATGCCAACTTGCCCTTTTAATTCGCCTCCATCAGAGCCTCTGATTTTTGTTTCCAACGATGCGACCTTGCCCATTGATCGAACACGGCGAATCGAGACAGAATGATTTTCCTGTTTGGCACTCAAGACCGCCATACCAGAAGAATCATAACCACGATACTCCAATCGCTTCAGCCCTTCTAAAAGAATCGGTACAAGATTCCGTTCAGCGACCCCGCCAACAATGCCACACATAGACCAACCCAGAACTTATCCTTAAAAGGAAGATTTTAACAAAAACGGCCTTCTCTAAGTCACGAAAGTCCAAGATCAAGGTTGGTCAATCTGATGGATACACGGGTTTAAACGTCAGGCTTGGCTTTAAACAAAGTAAGCAAGTCAGGTGGAATATCTTTGAGCAAGTCAGCACTCGGGCGCGCCAATAGGAAGCCTTGCGCATAATCAATTCCCAGTTCCTGTACAAGTTTGAGCGTTTCCTCGTTTTCGATGAACTCGGCAATGGTCTGAATGCCCAGTGTTTTGGCCATGGACACTGCGCTCTCGACAAACGCCAGATCGATTTTGTTTTTGGTCATGTTATTGATGAATTCGCCTTCAATTTTGATGAAGTCGACCGGGAACCGCTTCAAGTACTGGAAAGACGAAAACCCGGAACCAAAATCATCAATGGCAAAACGGAAACCTTCCGCACGAAGCTCGCCCACAAATTTTTCAAGCAAGGCCAAATTGTGCACGGTCTCACGCTCGGTAATCTCAAACACAATTCGGTCATGCTCAAGTTGATACTTTTCGGTAAGCGCCAAAATTTTTTGAATGAACTCACCGGCCACAATCGCTTTGGGTGACAGATTGATAAACAGACATCCGTCATAGCCTTTGGCATTCATTTCAGCCAAAGCTTTGTCAATCAGAATCAAGTCCATCTGATTGACCAATCCCATGTGCTCAGCGGTTTCGATAAAGCGACCGGCGCTGACAAGCTCGGATTTCTGACGCAATCGCATCAGTAATTCGTGCACAGCCACCGATCCATCTTGCATGTTCACAATTGGCTGATAATGGGCCTCGATCGGCTCCCCCGTCTCGATCGCATCCATGATAAACAGACTCTGATCATTCGATTCCTTATAGACCTCCACCAGGTCATCATCTTCCGGAAACGACAGAGCATTCTTGCCATTGTCTTTGACACGGTAGAGCATGTTGTCAGCCACCATAAACAGGTCTTCTTTGTTGTCAGCGTGGTGTGGATAGATCCCAACCCCGATCGAACAAGTAATCGCCACAGCTCTGCCTTGCGGCGACATCAAGCGAACCTCCGCTGCATGCTCCAATACGGAACGGGCCACTCGAATCGCCTCTTCCTGGCCAGTTTCAGGCAAAATCACACAGAATTCGTCCCCCCCGTAACGGGCAAAGATGTCCCCTTCCCGCAGGGCTTTGCCAACGGTTTTGGCAAAGGCGATCAACATTTCATCGCCAAAACTGTGACCATACTGATCATTGATCAACTTGAAATTATCAAAATCGATCACCAGCAGCGCAAACTCATACGCATGGTTATGTGCACGCGCCACTTCATAGCCAAGCATTTCGTGAAATACACGCTGATTGAACAAATGCGTCAGAGGGTCACGCGTGGCATAATATTCCAATTCCTTCGTAAATTTATTAATGGCTTTGATCGACCCGATGACATTCACCAGGGTGGTCAAGATACTTTCCACCACCACCGAACGAGAGGAATCTTTGGGCGGTAGCGTTTCCACGCCCAACCCGACAACGCCGCCAATTTTAGGCTGATCGAGCACCAGACTTTTGCTCTGGGTTTTGATCGCGTGTTTCACTTTCAGGGGCTGGCGATCCGCATAAGTATGATTGACCTTGAACACCGAACTGGCATCAAAGATGGAGATCTGAGCCAGCGTGTCTTTGGCGTTTTGTTCAACCTCTGCCTTGACCGTTTCCGAGGGGTGCCCCAACCAGAAAATTTCAATCACGTATTGCTCGGAATCATCGGTACGAAACACCACAAAAAGCGTGTACAAAGGCAGAATCTTGTTGATCTCTTCCATCAGCACACAGATATGATGCTTCCAGTCCTTAATGATCTCGGAAGACAAAACCAGTCGATCCAACAACTGAATTTCAAAGTCCAGGATGTCACGATCGATGGCAATGTTTTTGATTTTGTCACCAAGCTGGTTCAGGCTCAGGTTCATCTGATTGAACTCTGCGTACTCAAACACGGCTTTGCCATGGGAAAGATTCTGCAGATCATCGACCTGCTGTATCGACACCACCCGGTCATTGAGCTCTTCCATGCTTCGAATCACGCTATTAGAAAAACGGCGCCCCACCCACCAGGCCAACAGGATTGGAATCGGCAACAGCAACAGCATCCAGACCACAAATTCGACCCGAGCCGGATGCAAAACTGCACCAATGTCTTGCTCGATCGCCATCACACCCAACACATCACCCACTTCGGCATTGGCATGACACTGCAGACAGTCCTGTTCTGCCTGCAAAGGATGGAGAATTCGAATCCAGTCCTCCTCCTCAATGACTGTCTTCTGGGGGTTAGCAAGCACCTGATCCATATAAGGCTGGATGGTTGGGGACAACATGGAGTCAAGCTTACCGAACTGTTCATTCACCAGTTCGGTTCGATAAATCGAATAGGACAGGCCTTGCTGATCATAGGTTTCCCAGATTTCCTGGCGAAAGTCCAGAAGCTGCGAACGGCTCCACCCCTGGCTCATGATCTGATACATATTATCGAATGAAAGACGACTTAAGGCCTGGGCATTATCAGCGCTTTGGTTATAGAACGTTTTAGAGACGATTTGAGAGGCGGCCAGCAAGGTCAGGCCAAAAATGGTGATTGCCGTGACCATCGCGCCCACTAACAGCGTCCGACTAAGTTTCTTTTTAGGCTTGATAAAGGAAAGGGGCGTTGGCATTAAGGCTCCGAGCTGAGATCGCATCACGTTTTGAAACAAAACAGCAACATTCTAACGACCCCACGCCAATATTGCATTGGCCCGTACTTTGAAAACCTTTTATTTTGATTTAGATCAATCCAAGTCACACACTTTGCAATGAATGAAGCCAACTTGGCCACAACGCATGCAACTGACACTGCAAACGACCGGGGGTCTGGCTCATAGCCTCCTGCAGTGACTCATTTTGGGGGGCATTCGCATTGATGGTATGTACCCCCTTAAAATACTGCCCCAGGATTTCAGCGTCTTCCAGGCGGCCACACAGAGCAAACGTCGGCACATTTTGCTGAGCCGCAAGCTTTGCCATCGCCACTGGCAATTTTCCCTTCAAACTCTGAGCGTCCAACTGCCCTTCCCCGGTAATCACCCCCTTAATCGGGTGCGACATCAAACTGTCGGCCAATCCCAAACGATCCGCCAGCAAGTCAAACCCTGGAATCAATCGCGCAGACAAAACCCCGACCAATCCGGCCGCCATTCCCCCTGCAGCGCCCCCTCCAGCCAGACTTTCAACCTCAACGCCCCATTGAAGGGTCAACACTTGTGCCAGTCGTGCCAGCCCGCTTTCAAGCACAGGATGCGACTGCGCTGTTACACCTTTCTGGGGGCCAAAAACGACCGTTGCCCCCTCTGCCCCCAACAATCGATTTTCCACATCACACGCCACCAACCAGTCCAATGACTGCAAACGTTCAACCGATGACACCAGGCCTGGTAAAAACGTCACCTTCTCCAGCTCGAACAGTCCGTCTGGGGTCTTTATGGCCTCATCTGACCCGTTTTGGAATTCAAACCCCAGTGCCCTTAACGCGCCCATCCCCCCATCATTGGTCGCACTCCCACCCAGACCGAGCACAATCGATTGAGCCCCCTGATGGATGGCATGGGCCAACACCTGCCCCGTCCCATAGCTGGTGGCTTGCAGCGGGTTGCGCTCTGCCTGCGTCAACCGAGGCAATCCACTGGCCTGAGCCATTTCAACAAAGGCGGTTTTCGTCGCGGGCTGCCAGCCATAAGCCACATCCACCCAGCGTCCCAACGGATCATGGGCTTTAAGCGTGACCTTTTCTGCCAGGCCTGCATGCACAAACGCTTCGACAAACCCTTCCCCGCCGTCGGACATGGGGCGTTCGATCAAATCAACTGGCAACTTCAACCGATCACGCACCGCGCGAACCTGCCGGCAGAACTCGACTGCGCTGAGCGACCCCTTGAACGAATCAGGCGCTATGAGCCAGGTTTGTCTGGGTTCAGGACCGCTCATTCAATCTGTCTCCGGTGCCCACAAAGCGGACACGTCATCCACCGTTTCCGGCATCAGCCAGACCGACTGATACGGCTGCATGACATATTTCGTCTCTGTGGCCGCGACACCGCCGTTATCCAGCAAATTAACCCAGTAATTGGCCTGATCCATGTCTTCGATCTGAGACAGGTCCAGAAATTTGATGTCCGACGTCAGGTTGTGAATGGCCAACAGCGGAAACCGCAGTGCCTGATCACCTTCGCCATTCCGCCAGAGCGCAAAGAAATCCGACCCCAGGTCCAAAACGGTTTGCGGGGTATCCGGGTGAAACGCCTTGTGTTTTTTTCGTCGCTGCAGAATATTGGTCAAACGCTTGAGCACCTCGGCGTTGGACGTCCGCCCACTTTCGATCAGCGCTTCAAGCGTATCCAGTGGCCAGCGCCGGCGGTTGATTGAGCGGGTGCGCCCGGTGCGTTCCACCCCTTCTTTGTCATTGGGGGTCGCCACCATGGAGTGGATGTAAAACGCTGGAATGCCCTGCAACGTCATCATAATATTCTGCGAACAGATGAAACGATCCACCTGCCACTGATCCGGCCCATCGGAATGCGCCGTTTCCCGAAACGCGGAAAACAAAGCAATATTGATTTCATAAGGACTCTGAGAGCCATCTGGGTTGGATTTATTGGTCACAAAGCCACCCAGTCGCTTCATATTGGTAATCAGGTCGTCCACTTCCCGTTGCGGCAGAATCCCCTCCACCGGGCGCAACCCAATGCCATCATGCGAAGCGGTAAAATTCAAAAAAGTACAGCCTTCCGGCGGCGGCGCCAGGTTTTGCGCCCAGTCAGTGAGGTATTGCCCATCCCCGCGGTGCAAGGCATGCAACACCAACGGTGCCAAGGCAAACTGATACACCATGTGCGCTTCATCCTGCTCACCAAAATAAGACAGATTTTCGGCATGCGGCACATTGGTTTCGGTGAGCAACAGGCTGTGCGGCGCCACCAATGTCATGACATCCCGAATCAGCTTGACGGCCTCATGCGTTTGCGGCAGATGAATGCAGTGGGTGCCTAGCTCTTTCCACAAAAACGCGATCGCATCCAGCCGAATGGTCCGCGCCCCCTTGTCGATGTACAACAAGAGCACTTCCAGCATGCGGACCAGCACTTCGGGGTTTTGAAAATTCAGATCAATCTGATCCTGACTGAAGGTGGCCCAAACCATCTTGCGACCTCGATGCGTATAGGCCGGCACCAACAGTGGCGTATTGCGAGGTCTGGTCACCATCGATACATCTTCATCCCCCTGCATCTCAATAAAAAACCGATCATAAGGCGCACGATTGGCTTTGTAATCGGTAAACCAAAGGCTTTCGCGCGAAATGTGATTAATGACCAAATCAAACATCAGGTCATAGGCCTTTTCCAGTTGCTCAATGTGGTGCCAGTCACCCAGGTCAGGATTCACCTGCGTATAGTCAATGACAGAGAAACCATCGTCCGAACTGTAGGGAAAGAAAGGCAGAATATGGACTTGGCTGATGCTCTGACGAATGTGCTTTTGAAGGAAATCCTGCAGTGTTTGCAGAGGCGCTTCGGCCAGAGCGCCAGATTCGTCTTCACGATAGAAGGTGTCGCCATACGTAATCAGAAACACATCTTTGTGCGACCATTTTGGGTGGTGTGCCTCATACGTTTCCTTCGCCGAGTGCACTCGTTTTTCCAACAACGGCTTAAGTTGCTCAAACGCGGCCTGCCCCCCTTTTTCAAGATAAAGCCGTTTCAGACGCGCCTTAATTTGCGCCATCAATGTGGACACAATGGTGTCGCCTTGATGTTTTTCTGTTGACTCATTCATGATTTGAATCCTTCAACCGATCAGTCAGCATTATCGGCCTCCACAGCCGCATGAATTTCAGCCAGAATACCGGGTTCGGCACTGATGACCCGATTCCAGTTAGGCATAAAAGGAATTTCACCGGGAGACGCCATAAAATCCTTGCCCGCCGACAGGATGTTCTCGGCAAAGAGTTCAATTACCTTTTCTTCCGAGTGCAGATCCACGCGCAATCCATTCATTTCGGCATCAAACGCATACGACTCCAACTGATCCAGAGCCGTGCGATAATATTTGGCACGCAGGGTCCGCAAGGTCGCCTGAGAAAACGTATGCCCCCGAACCGCCAGTTTGCGAAACAACGACTTGGCAATGTCCTGACTCATACGAGACAAGCCTGCCTGTTTGTCTTCAAACGACACCGTCTGGTGTTTGTGGTCGTACACATCCGCGATATCGACCTGGCACACCCGTCGGGTTGAATAGTTTTGACGCACTTCCGACAATACGCCGATTTCCAGCCCCCAATCGGAAGGGATTCGCAACTCTTTCAGGCACTGAAAATCCATGGCAAACTCACCTGCGAGGGGATAACGAAAGCTGTCCAGATAGGTGAGCAGTTCGTCCTGACCCACCACCCCTTTCAACGCCCGCAACAGAGGGGTGACCAGCAAACGTGACACACGCCCGTTCAATTTACCCTCGGCGTATCGAGGGTAATAGCCTTTTGAAAACACAAAGTTAAAGGTTGGGTGGGCCACCGGATACAGCAGACGAGCCAACAGACGACGGTCATAAGTCAGCACATCGCAGTCATGCAGCGCCACCACCTGTGCTTTTTTTGATGCCAACAGATAGCCAAAGCAATTCCAGACATTGCTGCCCTTTCCTCGTTCTTTGGGCGCCAGTTCTTCATGTTTCAAACGCTGTGTGATCGCCTGCATCCGGGGCCCGTCGTTCCAGACAATACGCGCTTTATCGCCCAAGTCGGCAAAATAGCGTTTGGCATGCTCAAACTGGGTTTCATTCGCCTGGTCAAGGCCGATCACGATTTGATTCAGATAAGGCACTTTCGTCAATTCTGCCACGATGTGCTTCAGTGCCGGTCCCTCCAGTTCACTGTATAGAGAAGGCAGAATCAATCCCAGTGGTTTCTGCTCACCAAAGCGGCACAGATCCGATTCCAGCGCCTCGACTGGACGATCGGTAATATTGTGGAAGGTGGTCACCGTTCCATTCTGAAAAAAATCACTCATACCCTTCTCCTTTGAAGTTCGCCATAACGGTGTTCACCCCTTCCACCCAGCCCTGAGGGGCCGGCTGTGTGGTAATCATTGCCTTTTCGACGTCCACAAGCGGCTGGGATCGGCTGGGATTGGCCACCACGACCGGGTAATCTGCATAGCGCAACATCGACAGATCATTTTCGCCATCCCCAAGCGCCACCACCTGGCAGGATTGCCCATTGGAATAATACGCCCGATTCAACCAGAAGTGCATGGCATCTGCTTTGTCGTGGCGTCCCATCACGTGATAAAAACGTCCGCCTTTTTGAAGCTGCAACCCTTCTCGGTTCAGGGCCGCTTCAAACGCCTCAAGCGCCGCTGGCGAATCCTGCCAGAGGATGGGTTCACTCACAGCGCGCTCCATGGACAACACCGCTTCCCCTTCTGATAGGTGGGTATGATTCATCACCTCGGACACCGACCAATCACCGAACCCCTCAAACTGCCAACCGTGTTTGCTACGCCAAAATTCCAACAGGCTGCGAATGGCGGCATAAGGCTCTCCAATCAAAAGCGGCTGACTCATGTCCGGCGGCAGGATGACCCCACCATTTTCACCAATGACAGGGCCTTCAAGCTTCAGTCGTTGTTGCCATTGCTTCAATTCAGCCAGGGTTTTACTGGAATTGAGCACCACAGGAATCTGTGCTTGCCGCAACCGCTCCAACATAGGCAGAATGGGTTCATAAGCATAATCGTCATGCCCTAACAGCGTACCGTCCAAATCGGTAAAGATGATCCACTTTGACACATCTTTCTCCTTTATTACTTAAACGCCCGTCATTCTGTTTTTTTATGGGCAACCGGCTGCGCTGTATTCCATTTGGCATAAAACGCCAGGGCCAGAATAATCAAAGCGATCCCGATGATTAAATACAAGGCGTACAGCATCTGGGCCGGGTCATTCAGCGCAATCTTGAACACCACCATCAATGCCTCAATGGACAATGCAATAATGATGGCAATCAAAAATTTAGACAACAGACGGGACTCATCCTTTTTATCGGCATACGCTTTAAAAAAGACTTCCCGTTCCATCAGTGTCTTGGCCAAATCAAAAATCGCCAGCCCCATGGTCAACGCCACAATGGGTTTGAACACGCTCTCCAAATCATAACTGCCTTCAATCAGCCACTGCCAGAAATAGTCATAAAAGGCATAACCGATTGACATCAAAGAGAAAAACATCAATGACAAGCCGATCCCAAAATAAAAGCTTTTGGTGATCTTGTTAAACAATGGATGCAATTCCACCAATCCCAACCGACGCAGTACCTCAACCACTGAAAAATCAAAAAAGTAGGTGGTCTCACCTTCCGAAATCATCATGGTTACACAGGATTTCCCTGTGGCTGAGCTGATATAAGGGGCGGTCAGCGACACCTCCTGGTCCTTGGTGTGAACGCGGGTCATCAAATACTGACGGTTTTTGCCCATTGCGTCCTGACCGATGGAATTGGCATAAATATTAGGCGAATTCTGAATATACTGCTCATCCGTGGTATAAACCAACTCCAGTGAGGGAAAGACACTGTAAAATTGTTTGAGTGTGTCAATGCCCGGGCTCATCAGGTGGCAGTTGTTTCGCAGGGTTTCAATCAGAAACTTCTCAATTTCAGATTGGTGGGCGTTGTAAAGACGGATAAACTCTTGCATTCAATTTGCTCCTTTATGAAACATGAAGCAATAAAAAAACCATCTTTTTATTTTATCGATTAAACAGTAAGTTAACGCAAATCCCTTACCGACAGCTCTTTAAATAAACAAAAACCTGCACCATAATAGACATTGACGCTCAAAATTGGCCAGATGAGTTGTTTAGCAGCTTTTGCGCAAACACGACCAGCTTCTGCCCTTCGTTCATCGCTTGACGGCGCATCCAGTGATAGGCCTCATTCTCACTCAAATTTTTCATCTGCATCAGGCGCCCTTTGGCCTGTTCGATCAGAGCACGTTGCTGAAGTTTTTCCCGAAGCTGGGTGTTTTCCTGCACCAGTCGCTTCAACTTTTTGTGAACCGTTTCTGCCTCCAGTAAGACACCTTCCACATCTTCCACATCGGAACAGAAGAAGACCCCTTTGTCCCGCAACGTTTCTTTCAGCGTCACCAGACCATGCGAGCGTTTTTCAGTCGCATACAGACAGACCACCGGCATGGCCAAGTGATCGCTCAATGATTCGTGTGCGGTGTCAAGACACGGCCAGGTACGAATGGTATTTTCCAGGCGCACGGCCTCATCCAGGTCCAGCAGCGATAGCGTCCACAAAACCGGATGGTCCGATTGCATCGTTTCAGGGGGGATGGATTGCGGTTGCCAGCCTTGGCGCTTGAGCATCGGGTACCAGGCCTGGTCAATTTGATCCTTGTCAGCGTAACACCAGAGAGGTTTCACTGTTTGCTCCTTTGCCTTGATCACACCTCAGCAAAACAGAATGCATACCAGCTGGCTCAAAAAATGTGAAAACAACCACTTACCGCAATCATGGATCAGACAAGACCGATCGAATGCACCAAAGATAACCAGTTCTCACCAAATTGAGCAAAACCAAACGGAAATCAAGCGCTTGCCCGAAGGCCATCGCAGGAGAAAAGAGTGGAACACCTGTGGCTCAGTGCGCTTCCAGCGCCTGGCGGAGTTGTTTCAAGGCCTGATCGAGCGTTTCGGTCGGCACGGCAAGATTCATCCGGGCAAATCCTCTGCCAGGCTCGCCGAAACTGAGTCCGTCGTTAAGACCCAGTCGTGCTTTGTCCACCAAAAAACGTTGAATGGCCTCGTGCGAGGCGAAGACTTGGGAGAAATCCAGCCAGACCAGGAATGAGGCCTGGGGGCGCATGACCCGAACCCGAGGCCAATACAGCCCAAAAAACGCTTCCAGACGATCCAGATTGACCGTCAGATGCGCCTGCAAGCGCGCCATATAATCACGTCCGGCTTGAGAATAAGCCGCTTCCAAAGCCACCAGGGCAAACAGATTGAGATCATGAATGGCGTTGCGCTTCAGAACCCGCTTGAAAACTTGGCGCAAACGAGGGTTGGCCACCAGGGCATAACCAATTTGCAGACCGCCCAGATTAAATGTCTTCCCTGGGGAGCTGAGGGTCACGGTTTGTTGTGCCACTTCGTTCGACAAACTGGCCATGGGCAGGTGTTGATGCGGTTCGAACACCAGATCGGAATGAATTTCGTCACTGATGATCCAAACCCGATGACGCAAACAGATGTCTGCCAAGGTCTCCAGTTCAGGGCGCGTCCAGACCCGACCGGATGGGTTTTGTGGATGGCAGAATAAAAAGGCTGCCACTTTGTGCTCCACCACCAGCTGCTCAAACCGTTCAAAGTCAATGTAATAACGCCCCTTGTCCAGTGTAAGCGGCGCCTCCACCAGACGACGGTCATTCAACTCGGGCGCCTGACGAAAAGGCGGGTACACGGGTGTCTGAACCAAGACCGCCTCACCCGGCTCGGTCAAAGCCTGCACAGCCAGCATAAAACCATTGGCCACATTATGCGTCCAAAGAATCTCGTCGGCTTCAATCTCAAGGCCTTTTTGCCTGTGCCAGTCGATCACCGCCTGATAAGCCGTTTTCGGTGTTTCCACATAACCTAGAATCGGATGTTGCAAACGCTTTTGCATCGCTTCGATCACGAAGTCGGGGGTGGGCAGATCCTGATCCGCCACCCACATTGGCAACACATCCAAGCGCCCAAACAAGCGTTCGCGCAGGTCGTATTTCTCCGAAGCCGTGCCTTCGCGATCAAGCCGATGTGTAAATTCTGGCGCGCTCATATCACTCGCCTCTAGCGCTTTTTCCAGAAGGTGATTTCTGACAAGGTATGCTGAAAGCGACGACCCGTTTCACGGATCACAAACGGCAGATCCCGAGGCGTGCCAACTGGCTCAAACTCAGACGCCAACAAGGCATGCAAGCCTTCCAGCGTGGTGACATTTTCGCCGGATTCAGGGTCTTTGTACCCGCCCAGCCAGTGCATTTTTTCGGTAAAGGTTTCCTGCCAGGTGTACGGGGAGCCGATCATCAAAAGACCGCCAGCATTCATACGTGAGCCGATCTCGGTCAGGAACTTGGCCGGTTCGTACATCCGATCAATCAGATTCATCGCCACCACCAGATCGTAACCGGTAAAAATCGGCTTCAAATTGGCCGCGTCCTGTTGCAGAAACTCACAGCGCTTTGCCGTGGACTCAAGCCCGAAGTCTTCCAACACCTGCTCTTTGAACTCGACAATCTCACCTTCCTTGGGAAGCGTGTAAAGCAAATGCCCACGCGTCTGCATTTCAATGGCTTTCTGGATAAACCGCGCGGAAAAATCCAGTCCGGTCACGTCTGCAAAGACCTGAGCCAGCTCAAAGCTGCCCCGTCCAACCGAACAGCCGACCTCCAGCACTTTCAGATCCGTGCGCCCACCGAAATCGGGGTCACGACGCACCGCATCAATCGCCATCGCAGCATAGGCTTTGGGGAAGTTTTCCACATCAAAATAACGATCGCCATAATGGAATTCACAATATTGCGACACCTGTGCATCGGTCTCATAGGTGGAAAACTCGGTTTGCACCGGCGCATCGGATTCAATGTAGCGGAACCCGGCATGCTGGAAAAAATGACGGCGAAACGCGTAACGCGAGTGGCCGTTGATTTCATTGCCCGTGGAAATCCAGCAGCCGCCTTTAAACAGGTTGTGCTCGTTATCAAACGTTGGCGTGGTGAAGTCATCATACAATGGATGCACATCAAACCCTTCGTACGGATACATCGGGGTTACGGTCCACTGCCAGACATTACCGACCACGTCATAGAACCCGCCACACTCAAACCGGTCCACCGGCGTGGAGGAGGCATACTGTTGCAAATTGATATTGGCCTGGTCTTGGCGTGCCAGAGCCTGAGTCTGATCACGCAAGCGCAGATACTCATCCTCACTGGGCAGACGGATCGAGCGCCCGGTTTCAGCCGCTTTCCAGTTACAAAACGCTTCGGCTTCATGAAAATTCACTTCCACCGGCCAGTTCCACGGCATGGGGATTTCAGTGGTCATGCAACGCAAATGCCAGCCATCGGCCTTGTTCACCCAAAAAGTCGGGTGTTTGTCCGGCGTAAAGTCACGCCAGCGGTTCCCCTCTTGCGACCAATGATCACTGTTTTCATAGCCCCCGGCCTCTACAAACGCCAGAAATTCCTGATTGGAAACCAGAAAGCGACTGGCCTCAAACCCTTCCACATTGGCTTCGTGAAATCCGTATTCATTATCCCAGCCATAGGTTTCAGCGGGATCGTGATGATCCACTTTCACCAGGCCTGGTGAAACCGGTAACAGCGTGTTCTCTGGCGCGGGGCCGGCATCGGGACAGACCGGGAACAAGGGGTGATCTTTCACTGACGACAACGGCAACTGACGAATCAGCACCGAGGAAGTTTCCAAATGGATGCGTTCGTGCTCAATGCCCATCATCACCGGCCACATCGGGCTTTCCCAATCAATCGGCAATGAAAAATCCACCCGGTCGATCAGATCATTCACCGCGCGTTTGACTTGGTCCCGGTAGGCACGCACCGCGTCCACCGACGGCCAGTCATAGTGAGAATCGTCCAGGTCGTCCCAGGACATTTCGTCCACACCGATGGCACACATGGATTCAATTTTCGCATTGATGCGCTTTGGCAACAGACCGGCCAGCACCAGCTTATTGGTAAAGAACGTGGCTGTGTGACCGAAATAAAAAATAAGCGGATGACGCAGTGAACAGGGTCGCTCGTAAAACACCTCATCAGACACGAGGGTTTCAAACAGGGTCTCATAGGCGTCCCAGGTTTCATTGAAATAGGTTTTGATTTCACGCCGCTTGGCCTCAACCGAGCCTTCTGTCAGAATCACAGGTTTGGAGATTAACTGTTCTGGCGATAACATGCTTGGCACTCCTCATTCTTTTGCGCCAATTGTACAATAAATGTATAGATATTATAAAAGAGTTTCATCCCAGCGACTTTAAAGCCCCAGCAGAACCCCCGGCTTGTCCAGATCGCGTTCCTTTGGCTGACAAAGCGTTAGCTGACTCGCAGCCAGCCCCCCTTCCTGCATCAAAAACATTTCAACTTTTTGCTGCCGTGTCTGCGCCAATTGCAGAAGTTTTTGTGACAAGACCTCTCCGGTCAATTTTTTATGTTGCCAATACTGCCGATCAGAGGGCGTAAAGTAACCACAAAGGTTTAATAATAATTCCGGCTGTTTTTGGACGACCTTTGCCACTTTGAGCAGATACTGCTGCATCGGCTGAGTCAGATCGGGTTTTCCGGGCGCAAATACCACTGGCTCAAAGGTCATGGCCGTAGCCTTGTTGAACGCATATTCAGCCGCGAGATAAATGGCGCCATAGGGCTGCAAGGCCAAGGCCAACATGGTTTTGGTGCCGCCACGGATGGCCTTGAACAAGGCCGTTTGAATCACATCATCCAGTTGAAATTCGGGGCTGTCAATACGCCCCTGAATGGGAACGTCCAGTTCAATTCGATCATTCTTGTCGCGCAATAAGTTCAAACCGACCTGAATGCCACTCAGACCGGCTTCACCCTGCCCATCAACCAATTGAAACCCATTTAAAAACAGCCGGTTATTGGACTGAAGTTCACCTTCCTCAATCTGTCCGTCTGTGTTCAAAGACAAACGACCGCGCTCTACCGCCAAATCAAGAGCCGTTTCAATCAAAGAGGAATAAGGGTAAAGATCAAGATGGCTCAGGGTCACGTCAAACGTTGTGTTTTGATAGGGTTGCAACCAGGTGCCCTGCAACGAGGCATCAAGCTCGGCTCGCTCATTGATTTGTGCTTTCAGTTCAATCGGCGTGGTTTGATCCGGTTGAGTTGAATCCAGGCGTCCCATTTCCAATGACGACAGCGTGAAAAGCGTCTGGATAAAACGCGCCTGGGCTGCCAGCTCAAGATGAAGCGCCAGATCATTGACTTGCAAACCAGCCAGACCCCAGCTCACAGACTCTGATGCTGGCTCAGCAGGCGCATCGGTTTCGGTCCGAGGCTTCTGTGCGGCAGCGTCCGTCCCCATAAGCGGGCGCAACCTTTCCCACTGGCGTAATCGCTGATTGGCATCAAGCGTGGCGTGAATGTCGCCTCCCTCAATCGTCACCAAACCGGCCGACAGGCGAGGCGTCTCACCTTCCTGAAACGTCACGTCCGGTACGGTCAGGGTTTCCAGCGACACCCAGTTCTCGATGGTTTCCGCACCGGTTTTTTGGTTGGCCTCGCCCAAAGCGCCGACGCTCAATGCGTTCACCGCCACCTGATTCAAGGAGACCGTCAGCCCTGTATGGTTTGCTTGCGGCTGACGCGTGACTTGGTAATCACTGTGCAAACGCTTAATGTGAGCCCATTCTTTGGGCGCATCGCTGGAAGCCAGAAGCGTTGCCATGCTCATTTGAGTCAGCGTAAGCTGACCATGCGAGCGCAATGACATGGCGTTGGGTTGCACGCCCTGACCGGACACGCTTCCTTGCCACGCCAGACGTTCCAACTCAGGGCGGTAATGGGCAACCTGCCCTGCAACCCCCGTCATCGACAACGTGCCTTGCGTCTGCCAGGCCAGTGGAAGGCTTGCATGATCTTGACTGGGAATGGCGGCCTCGGCTGTTCCTTGCCATTGCAGCCCTCGCCATGTCAGCGCCTGCGCATCGGTGCGGAGCCTGCCCCCCTTCAAATCAAGGCGTCCGTCTGCACTCAGCTGGTTGGTTTTGGCATCAAGACGTGCGTTGACTTGCCCGGACCAGTCAAAGCCATCGGCCTGAATGAGGGACTGAGGCGCCACGGAAACCGAGGGGTCAACCAGTGCCAAAGCCCCATCCCATTGAAAACGACGTTTCCCATGGTGCCACTCAAAGTCGCCATTCATGGCGAACTGCCCGCTTATCTGGCTGTCTGATGCCGGTAACAGTGTTTGCCAGTCAGACAATGCCAGCGCATTCAGTCCTAGGGTACCAGCATAGACCGGCGCTTGAGCAAAAGGCGTGGCCGCCAGTTTCAGATTCAATCGAGCATCGGCGCGAGAAGGCTGCACCAAAAGCGCCTCCATGACCAGTTCGGCCGAGCGCTCCGGTTGCCAGCTTTGTAAACCGTTAAGCTGCACTTGTTTTAATTGAAATGTATGCTGGGTATGGGGGCGTTGCACAATCACCTGAAGCTGATCGATGCGCAGCGCATCAATGCCGATTCCCCAGCGTTGTGCTTTGCCCGCTTCCACATCCGAAGGTGAGGGAGCTGCGCCATCCGGCAGACGCCATCCGGCAATGCGAAGCGGTCGGGCCGAATCATCCAGTTCCACCGTGACCTGTGCCTGACTCAGGTGTAATTGCTGTACCAACCAGTTGCGTTGCCACAGAGCGCCCCAACTAAGATCCAAAAGTAAGCGATCGAATGCCAGTGCCGAGGTTTGTTTGGCTTCAATGCGTAACCCGGAAACGGTGACCCGACCGGCCCACCATCCCAACGTCACCTGGTCAACTTTGACCTGCGCCTGAGTTTGCTTTTCCAGTCCCCAGATCAAAAGATGTTTGGCAGCACTGGGGGCCAGGGCCCACAAGGCCACAAAAACCCCCAATGCAAGCCATGTGCGACGGTACTTTGTCAAACGACGCCAAAATCGGTTCATCTTAATCACCAGGCCTGGTAAAAACTAAAGGACCACGAATCAAGCCAGAGCGGTTGTCGGGCTCGCTGATCACCCCTCCCGTCAGGGCGTGTAGTAAAACGGGTAATCTGCCGCTTGCTCGGACTCATCCGGCCAGGATTTAAGCAATGTGCGTGCCTTCAAGGGTTGAACCGGGCGCGCATTGTTGCCCAGATATTCTTGCAGACGAGTGAGCTGACTCACCGAAGCCTCAAGCGGCTGATCAAACACCATCCAGTAAACGCTTTCGGTGCAAGGCGGGTGCGCCAGCGACCCATGGTATTTGTAAAATTTGCGCGAAGGCGGAATAAAATCCGTTGCCGGCAATTTAACGCCCTCGTTCACCCGCTCCTGGTTCATTTCACCGGGCAAATTCGACAGCACCGTCTCGAGCGCTTCATTGGCCTGACCTTCTCGAAACAGCACGGCCACATTCACATAATTGCCCTCTCCGTCTTTGTGCACCCATTGCAGTTCTGCCGGATAGGCAAACCCATCTTTCTGATGTTCCGAAGGGGTGTGAAACTCGTAGTGGATCAGTTCATAGCGTCGATTCTGCAATCGCACGTAACTGCCGACCGGCACATTGACCTTGAGCCGCTTGCCATCAAATTCGGTTTTAAGCACCGTTTCGCGGTAATGCACATCAAAACCGGGCAAACCGGTGGTGCCAACCGCGCCTTGACGCTTGAGATTGATAGGGGATTGAGACTGTCCCTCCCCGCACAGAGCATAACGTGGTGAAAGCTCTGCCCAGTGACGCGGGGCCAGCTCATCATGATAGCCCCATTCCGGCGGTTTCTGCTTGTCCGCCTGATCCTCAGCATTCGCCTGCTTTTCTTTTTGTGTCATCCCGCCCTTATCCACCTCCGGCTCATCCGATGGCAGGTTACTTTCCCGGTTGGGTTGCATCGGCGCACTCCCTTGCGCTTCGGCGCCCAGATTCAACAACGGCTCCTCGGCGTGAACCGGCCATGCCAGACCCAACGTCACGGCAATGACAAAAGGTCGCCATGGCACAACACGGAAAGAGAAAGACAGGTGGTCATCCATCATAGACACGTCCTTTTATGATGAGGAGGGTAATTCAGGGTAAATTCCCGGTGCTTTTCGGGCCTGCAAAACCGCATCAAACGCCTCCAGTTCCGACTTTTGCAGGGCAAACACTCCTTCGCCTCCCTGCTCAAACTCAAACCAATAAAACGGCAATTCCGGATACGCCTGCACCAAATAGTGCTGGCTGACTCCGACTTCCACAATCAGCGTGCCGTCTTCGGTCAGATGATCGCTGGCCTCAGCTAGGATACGCCGGACCAGGTCCAGTCCGTCATCCCCCGCCGCCAGGCCCAAAGCCGGTTCGCGTTGAAATTCCGGCGGCAGATGCGCCATTTCAATGGCATCCACATAAGGCGGGTTGGAGACAATCAAGTCGTATTGCTGCCCGGACAGAGCCGAGAACAAATCCGATTTCACCACCGACACGGCCTCCTCCAGCTGATAGCGGGCAACATTGCGCTTTGCCACCGCCAGTGCTTTCGGCGAAATGTCTGCCAGATCAACCTGCGCATTGGGGCAGGCCTGCAAACTGGCAATCCCGATGCAACCACTGCCGGTACACAGATCCAGAATGCGCGTGACCGCATCCGGATCGACCCAGGGCTGGTAGCGTTCGGCGATCAACTCAGCAATGGGAGAGCGCGGTACCAACACCGAGGCGTTCACGTAAAAACGCAACCCCGCAAACTGTGCCTCGCCCACCAGATAGGCCGCCGGTTCCCGACTTTCGATGCGGTGACGGAATAAGTCTGTGATCTGTTGTTTTTCCTGCTGAGTCAGGCGACAGCGGTAGATGTCTTCCGGCACATCCCAGGGCAATGCCAGAGGGTGAAAAACCAACAGCTTGGCTTCGGCAAAGGCATTGTCCGTGCCATGACCGAAACACAAATCCGCGCGACTGAACAGAGTAGCACCCCAGCGAATGAAATCGTTGATGGTTTCCAGCGTGTCCGATTGATATAAAAAATTGGTCATGGCCGGATCAGTCACCCCTGAGCCGGTTTCTTGGCGTGTTTGGGACGAAAGGCTTTGCAAACCGACTCATCGGTTTCCAGGTAGGCACCTTCTATCAGGTCAATGCAATAAGGCACCGCCGGAAAAACCGCTTCCAGACACTCTGCAATCGCACTGGGCTTGCCGGGCAGGTTGATAATCAACGAATGCCCACGTGTCCCGGCAATCTGTCGTGACAGAATTGCCGTGGGCACATACTGGAGCGACACCGCGCGCATTTGTTCAGCAAAGCCGTCCAGAATTTTGTCACACACCGCTGAGGTGGCTTCCGGCGTCACATCACGTTTGGCAGGGCCCGTGCCACCGGTGGTCAGAATCAAGTCACAGCCGATTTTGTCCGACAGTTTTTTTAACGTCGTTTCAATCAAGGCCTGATCATCGGCAATCACATGCGAATACGCCTCCCAGGGTGACGTCAATGCGGACTGAATCCATTCTTTCATCGCCGGACCGCCCAAATCTTCGTACTCACCCTGACTGGCACGATCTGAAACGGTCACAAACCCTATTTTTGCGGCGCGGGCTTCACTCATATTACCTCCATCTTTTTACTCATCATTGTAACGAGCACGCGCCCTGTTTGCTCGGTTTTTTGCGCTGTCTCAGCGACCGGGGTTGAAAGCCGGAAAATGCGCCCCATAAAATGCACATCGAAAACCAAACCAATACAAAATGGAACTATGGCGGATCACGACTCCAACCAACCAAACCCAGACGATGAACCAACCTTTGATCGTTCGGATGAACGCAACGGGGCAAGCGAAACCAGTCAGGAATCGGACCCCGTCGACATCGAATTCACCGAATTCTATGACGGCATCTCTGAGGCCATCCCCGAACTGGCGAACGAAGACGAGGCATCGCTTGAGAATGAGGCCGATGCAGAACCCCCACTGCAGGGAGAACACATCGTCCATGATTCGGACGCCGATGACGCCGACACCTCCGACGAGCCAGCCTATGATCAGGGCTCGCTGCAGGAAGCCGCCAAAGCCATCACCAGCCTGGTGGCAGCCAACCGTTCCCGTCCGGGACGATTGTTTCTGCTGCCCATTAAAGACCGCCCCTTTTTTCCGGGCCAGACCCTGCCCATCGTCCTTGATCGAGAGGCGTGGGAAGAAACCTTAAACCAGGTAATGGACGCAGGCCAGCACTACATCGGTGTGATCTATGTCGACACCGACGACCATCATCGTGCTTTGGCAGACGATTTTGCCCAGACCGGCACACTGGTTCGAATCCATGATCCCAAAATGCGGGACGATTACATCCAGCTGGTCGCCGAAGGCATCTGCCGTTTTCAGGTTGATGAATGGATTCAGGACAAAGCACCTTATCAGGCCTACGTTACCTATCCCAAAGACGTTCGCAGCGGCAGCAACAAAGAATACAAAGCCTATGGCCTCGCCATTATGAATGCTTTCAAGGAGCTGTTGCCGCTGAATCCCCTTTACAGCGAAGAATTGAAGTATTTTCTCAACCGCTACAGCGCTTCCGATTCGGAACACCTGGCCGACTTTGCCGCCAGCCTGACCGCGGCCAGCAATGATAAGCTCCAAAACCTGTTGGATACGCTCGACCTGAGCGAACGGCTTGACAAGGTACTGGCCCTATTCAAACACGAAATCGAAGTCACCAAGCTGCAGTTCAACATTCGTGAGCGTGTGGAAGAAAAACTGACGCAACAGCAACGTGAATTCTTTCTGCATCAGCAACTCAAAGAAATTCAGAACGAGCTGGGCATGGTCAAAGACGACCGGACTGCGGACGCCGACCTGTTTCAGGATCGCATGAAAAAACTGGTCCTGAGTGATGAGGCAAAAACCAAGGCGGATGAAGAACTCGACAAAATCCGCCTCCTTGATCCGCAATCACCCGAATACGGCGTGGCACGAAACTGGCTCGATTGGGTCACACAACTGCCCTGGGGTCAATACAGCAAGGACAAACTCAACCTCAAACGTGCCCAGAAAATCCTGGACCGAGGCCATGACGGTCTGGACGATGTCAAAGATCGGATTCTGGAATTTCTGGCTGTGGGCGCCCTGAAAGGAGAGATTTCCGGTTCCATTATCTGTCTTGTGGGCCCGCCAGGGGTGGGCAAGACCTCCATCGGCAAATCGATCGCCGAAACCCTGGGGCGGACCTTTTACCGATTCTCGGTCGGTGGCATGCGTGACGAGGCGGAAATCAAAGGACACCGACGCACCTACATCGGTGCCATGCCAGGCAAATTCGTTCAGGCCCTCAAAGACACTGGCAGCGCCAACCCGGTGATCATGTTGGATGAAATCGACAAAATCGGCGCGTCCTTTCAGGGGGATCCGGCCTCGGCATTATTGGAAGTTCTGGACCCGGAACAGAACCATGATTTCATGGATCACTTTCTGGACGTGCGCTTTGACTTGTCCAAAGCCCTGTTTGTCTGTACTGCCAACACGCTGGACACCATTCCCGGTCCCTTGCTGGATCGCATGGAAGTGATTCGCCTATCCGGCTACATCACCGAAGAAAAAATTCAAATCGCCAAACATCACCTCTGGCCCCAGCTGCTGGACGAAGCGGGCTTAAGCAAAAAAGAATTGTCAATCACCCCGGCCACTTTGCGACACGTGGTGGAGGGTTATGCGCGTGAAGCGGGTGTGCGTAATTTGAAAAAACAACTGGCTAAGCTGATTCGAAAGCTGGCGATTCGTTTTGTCAAAAAAGAACTGACACAGTACACCATTCACGTGAATGATCTGGAAGCGCTTTTAGGACAACCCCGGTTCACTCCGGAAAAAACGCAACAGAGCATCGGCACCGTGACCGGACTGGCATGGACCTCAATGGGCGGTGCAACACTGACCATTGAAGCGTCGCGTGTCCACACCCAAAATCGTGGATTCAAACTGTCGGGACAATTGGGCGATGTGATGCAAGAATCAGCCGGCATCGCATTCAGTTACGTTGCCTCCAACCTGGAAACCTTCAAAGCCGATCCGGAATTTTTTGACAAAGCATTCGTGCACCTGCATGTGCCCGATGGCGCAACGCCAAAAGATGGTCCCAGTGCGGGGGTCACCATGGCCACGGCGTTGCTTTCTCTGGCACGCAATGAACCCATCAAAACACCTCTGGCCATGACAGGCGAACTCAGCCTGACCGGACAGGTCCTACCGGTGGGTGGCATTCGTGAAAAAGTGATCGCTGCACGGCGCATTGGCATCAAAACCGTGATTCTTCCGGATGAAAACCAGAAGGATTATCACGAACTGCCGGATTACTTAAAAGAAGGCATGACGGTTCACTTTGCCAAGCAATTCGAAGACGTCGCGCGTCTGACGTTTGCCATCCGCAGCAAATCCAATGCCCTCAAACAGTATGAACAAAGACTGCTGGACCAGGCCGAACATCACAACGACACAACCCCCTGACCTTTTAACCAGGCCTGGTCATTATCACAACTGACACGGGGCTGACCGGTTAAAACTCAGGGATGTGCCCATAAAAAAAGCCGCTAAAAAGCGGCTTTTTTCATATCAGGGTCAGCGAACGTGACCCTTTGCGATGGACCGGCTTAGGCCAGTTCACCATCGTAGTCAGCCAGACCTGGGTTGTCTTTAACACCCACCAGCTTCGGATGGTTCACTTTGGTCAACTTGGCCTTGCCTTCATTGCGGCGCAGATAGTCCGCCACGATGTCCCAAATTGGGCGGCCCGGACCGGTGGTATCCACCTGAGCCCAACCAGCAACGGTGTAGCTCTCTTCCGGCTTCACCGGCGTGCCATCATCCAAACGAATATCTGAAATACGGTTACCAAACTCAGCATTTGGTGTACAGGTGTAATCCATACCACCGATACGAACCATGTCACCACCGGATTGCAGGTAAGGGTCTTTCTGGAAGATGTTTTCACACACGCCTTCCATCATGTCCTTTATTTGCGCCCCAGTCATTTCGGTGCTGTAGGTTTCACCGTAAGTCATGGAGGTTTCGTCCATCACACGTGCCATGGTAATGGTTTCACCCGCCAGGATGGATGTGCCCCAGCGAACCCCGGCAGACAGAGCAATTTGAGTACCATACTCTTCACGCAAAGCGTTCACGATGATCTGGTCCCAAGTCCCCATGAAGTTACCGCGGCGGTACAGAACGTCTTCAGCCGTGCCAAGCTCTTCGCTCAGGATTTCGCCATAGGTTTTACCCAAACGGTCTTTGTTGACCGCAAACTCAGGGTTGCGTGATTCAACAATGTTTTCGTCGTAAACAGTGTTGTCCAGATCATCAATAAATTTCTGCATTTCTGGATCAGCTGGCAGAGCGTTGGAGAAGATCGGCAGCAGGTTGTAGTTCACACCTTGCAGTTTGCCGTTTTGAATATCCAGATCCATTACCCCGATGAACTTGGCATTGGAACCGGCATTGGTCACATAACAAACACCGCCGTCAGGGCGCTTCACGTCAACGGTTGAAGGCATGCCGTCATGCGTGTGGCCGCCGAAGATCGCATCAATACCAGCCACCTGACCGGCCATTTTGATGTCTACGTCCATACCGTTGTGAGACAGCATCACGATGGCCGCCACATTTTCATTGTCCTGGATATTCTTGACCGTTTCCTGCAGATCCTTCACACGCAGACCAAATGACCAGTCCGGGAAGTTTTCCTGAGGGTTGGCGTTGGCGGTACGCGGGAACGCCTGACCAACGATGGCCACGCGCTCACCGTTGATTTCTTTGACGGTATAAGGCTTGAACGGACGCAACTCGTCTTCGTTGTACATGCCCAGCCCATTGTGCTTGTCAACCAGGTTGTAGTAATCATCCGAGAACAAAGACATGTCTTTGATGCGGACGTTCTGTCCCAGGAATTCGCCATTGAAACGACCGACGTTGGTCAAAACTTCGTCTTGATTGTATGTGAACTCCCAGTGACCGACCATGACGTCAACGCCCATGATGTTTGACGCGTCAACCATGCTCTTGCCACGGGTCCACAGAGCCGTCGCGGAACCATGCCACAAGTCGCCACCGTCCATCATCACAGTGTTCTGACGACCACCGGCGGCTTCACGCAAACGCTCGACCGCAGTTTTCAGGTGCGCAAACCCACCTACTTTACCGTATTGCTCGGCCGCTTCCTGGAAGTTCAGGTAAGTGAAGGCATGTGCTTCAGGCGTATTAGGTTTGATGTCGAGCTTTTCCAGCAGGTTCTCGCCCACAACGTGAGGCAGTTTGCCGAAAGCAGGACCGATGCCCAAGTTTACGTTTGGCTCACGGAAGTAAATTGGCTTCAACTGCGCATGGCTGTCAGTCATGTGCAACAGGCGAACATTGCCTTTCATCGGCAGTTTGTACATATCATCCGACAATTCGCTGCCGGGCTTACCGGACATGGCTTTGGCCGCGCCTGGCAGCATTCCTGCTGCAGCCGCCATCGACATTACATGAAGAAATTCACGACGATTTAGAGACATAGTGTCCTGCTCCGTTCAAGTTTAATAAAGAGATTTAATTTCGATTCGGTGTCACCGGTGGCAATGCGCCGCCGACAAAGTTGATATACATTAAGTTTCGCGGCGCCAAAAGTCAAATAAAGCACAGTTATCTTGCACCAAGTTTCCTTTATTAGCTTCGGCCCCGGCGATCAAAAATTTTAATCCTCTGACTGAGCTGCCACCCAGAGGCGCGCATTGCGGAACAATTGCATCCAAGGGCCATCTTCTCCCCATTCATCCGGACACCAGGAGTGCTGCACACTGCGGAAAACTCGCTCCGGGTGCGGCATCATAATGGTGACCCGCCCATCTTTCGTGGTCAGGCCGGTCAACCCGGCACTGGAACCGTTTGGATTGTATGGATAGGCCTCGGTTGGCTGCCCCAATGGATCAATGTAGCGCACACTGCCGATTGCCAAATCGGCGTGCCCGGCCTCAAAAGCCATGCGACCCTCGCCATGCGCCACGGCCACCGGCATTTTCGAACCGGCCATGCCCTTAAGAAGAATCGAAGGCGATTCCATGATTTCAACCTGGGAGAGTCGGGCTTCAAACTGCTCCGAACGATTTCGAACGAAACGCGGCCAGTGCTCGGCCCCCGGAATGATTTCCTTTAGGTTGGACAACATCTGACAGCCATTACAGACCCCCAGAGTAAAGGTGTCGGAGCGTGCAAAGAAATGCTCAAACGCGGCCCGTGCCACCGGGTTGAACAAAATCGAATTCGCCCAGCCACGACCGGCCCCGAGAACATCCCCATAAGAGAAACCGCCACAGGCCACCAACCCGCTGAACTCACCAAGGTCGACCCGCCCCTCAAGGACATCGGTCATGTGCACGTCCATGGCATCGAATCCGGCGCGATCAAACGCGGCCGCCATTTCCTGCTGACCGTTCACACCCTGCTCACGCAGGATGGCCACTTTGGGACGGCCCGTTAGCGAAACGGTCGCATCCTCTTGCGGATCAAAGGTCAAATCGGCGGACACCGTCGGCGCCACCTGTGCCAAAGTGTTTTCATATTCCTCGCGGGCGCAGTCGGCATTGTCGCGCAATGCCTGCATGCGATAACTGGTCTCCGCCCACCAGGCCTGGTAAGTTTTACGTTCACCCGACAGACAGACCTGACCATGCGAAAGGATTTCAATTCGATCGTCTTCGTTAGGCACCCCAATCCAATGGGCCAGATCCGTCAGTCCGAGTGCATTCAACAGCGCATCCACGGCAGAGACGTCGCTCTCCCTAATCTGTAAAACGACACCCGGCTCTTCAGCACACAGTGCCGACACAGGCTCATCACCCAGGGCACTGATGTCCACCGACAACCCACAATGGCCGGCAAACGCCATTTCCATCAGGGTCACCAGCAAACCGCCATCGGAACGGTCATGGTAAGCCACCAATTGATCCCGATTCTGCAAGGTTTGCACCAGCTCAAACAGACCGACCAGGTCTTTGGCGTCGTCCAGATCGGCGGGCGTCTCTCCAACCTGATTGTATACCTGAGCCAGACAGCTGGCGCCAATCCGGTTCTGTCCCCGCCCCAGATCAAGCAGCAACAGGCGTGATGCCCCGACATCGGTGCGAATTTGCGGGGTCACGGTCTTGCGCACATCCGCCACCGGCGCAAACGCCGTGATATTCAGTGACACCGGAGAGGTGACGGATTTGTCTTCGCCCTCATCCTGCCAGACGGTTTTCATCGACATGGAATCCTTGCCCACCGGCACCGCAATGCCCAATGCCGGACAAAGCTCCATGCCCACGGCTTCCACGGCGTCATAGAGCGCTGCGTCTTCACCCGGGTGACCGGCTGCCGCCATCCAGTTAGCCGAGAGCTTGATGTCAGAAATGGCTTGAATGTTGGCGCTGGCAATATTGGTAATGGCTTCACAAATCGCCAGACGCGCTGAGGCTTTCGAATTGACCAGTGCCACGGGCGGGCGCTCTCCCGATGCCATCGCTTCCCCGGTCACGCCCTGATAATCCGAGCAGGTCACCGCTGCGTCCGCGACGGGTACCTGCCAGGGACCGACCATCTGATCGCGCGTGACCATACCGGTGATGGTACGATCACCAATGGTGATCAAAAACTGCTTGCTCGCAATGGTCGGCAATTTCAACAACCGTTCTGTCACGTCTTCCAGCGGCAGAACAGACGGATCAAACCCGGGTTGAGGCATGCTGCGCGACACCACATCCCGGTGCATTTTAGGCGGCTTGCCCAGCAAGACATTCAATGGCATGTCCACCGGGTTCGCTTCAAATTCCGTGTCGTTGACTTTCAGCGTCTGTGCCTCAGTCGCTTCCCCTACCACGGCATACAAACAGCGTTCCCGCTGACAAATGGCTTCAAATTCATGTAATTTTTCAGCATGGATCGCAATGACATAACGTTCCTGCGACTCGTTGCACCAGATTTCCATGGGCGACATTCCCGGTTCATCATTGGGAATGTCACGCAACTGGAAGGCGCCGCCTCGACCGGCATCATTCACCAGCTCGGGGAAAGCATTGGACAACCCGCCGGCGCCCACATCGTGAATCGAGGCAATGGGCGTGTCTGCCCCGAGGTAAGTACAGCGGTCAATCACCTCCTGCGCACGGCGCTCCATCTCCGGGTTTTCACGCTGCACTGAGGCAAAATCCAGATCTTCGGAACCTGTGCCGCTGTCAACAGACGATGCCGCGCCACCACCGAGGCCGATCAACATCGCCGGGCCGCCCAGTACGACCAACTTGGCACCCACCGGAATATCGCCTTTCTCTATGTGCTGCTCACGAATGTTTCCAAGGCCGCCCGCCAGCATGATGGGCTTGTGATAACCCCGCAGCTCGGTGCCCTCGTGTGTAATCAACGGGGTTTCATAGGTGCGAAAATAACCATTGATCGCCGGTCGACCGAACTCGTTATTGAATCCGGCGGCGCCAAGCGGCCCATCCAGCATAATCGACAAAGGTGAGGCCATGCGATTGGGGCGACCATAAGGCGTCTCCCAAGGCTGCTCGAACCCGGGGATCTGCAAATCGGAAACCGTAAACCCGGTCAACCCTGCTTTGGGCTTGGAGCCTCGGCCGGTCGCCCCTTCGTCTCGAATCTCGCCCCCCGCACCGGTGGCGGCACCGGGCCAGGGAGAAATGGCGGTCGGGTGATTATGAGTTTCCACCTTGATCTGAAACGGCACCGATTCTTCGACGGTCTGGTAGCGACCGCTTTGAGGCTCCGGAAAGAAGCGGCTGGCCTGAGCCCCCGCCAGAACCGCGGCGTTATCGCTGTAGGCCGATAAAACGCCTTGCGGGTTTTTCTGATAGGTATTGCGAATCATGCCAAAGAGCGATTTGTCTTTGATCTTGCCGTCAATGGTCCAATCGGCATTGAAAATTTTGTGGCGGCAATGCTCCGAATTGGCTTGCGCAAACATCATTAGTTCGGCATCAGACGGATTGCGCGACAAGGTTTCAAACGCGTCAACCAGATAATCAATTTCATCATCCGACAGGGCCAGCCCCATTGACTGATTGGCCTCAACCAGTGCCTTGCGACCTGCCCCGAGCACATCGATGGACACAAACGGCTTGGGCGTCTGATGCGAAAACAGCCCGCTCATCTGTTCTGGTTCCGGCAAAACCTGCTCAATCATCCGGTCATGAAGCAACGGCGCCATGGCAGCGCGCGTGGCCGCTTCCGTGCCCACCAGTCGATACACGATGCCTCGTTCAATGCGTGACACTTGCGTCAGCCCACAGGTATGCGTAATGTCTGTGGCCTTGGAAGACCAGGGCGAAATCGTACCCAGACGCGGGGTGACCAGAACGGATTCCTCCGACCAGACCGAGGCAGGCACCTGGTCGGTATCGTTCAACAATTGGCTCAGGCGCTTGCGCTGATCTTCATTCAGTGCGGCCTGATCGTCCTGAAGTTCGTAAGCATACACAAAACAGGCTTCAACAGCGTCAATCTCACCGGCTGACTTCAACGTTTCCAACAGCTGATCCAAACGATACGCGGACAGCGCGGCTTTGCCCCACATTAACTGCATAATTTCTTCCTTCAAAACGAAAAAAGCCCTGTTTGAAACAGGCCTGGTCAAAAACCAGGTCGTGTTTCAAAAAAGGGCGTGTTCATAGCGTCACACATTCGAGCGCGGGTGATTATTCTGTCACCAGCCCCAAACTCTTAAAAATATACTCACGATTATCAGCGTTCAATGGCGTCGCATCTTCCAGTGCTTCCACACTGACTTGGCTGAGGGTCTGGTCGTCTTCATTGGCCATCACCCGGAAACGCACCTGCTTGGGAATGATCTTTTCATTGCTTGATTTCCAGAACGCCAGACTTTCAAAGAAGCCCTGATCTTCTCGCGCTTTTTCCGGCACCTGAACGGTGACAATGCGTAAGGCATCGGAAATTTCTTCGGTAAACCAGCCTGCCCGGTAGAGCATGGCTTTAAGATGATTCCAGGTCTCGTCGGGTCCGGCCTTGAACGCCAGTCCGTCAAACTCTTCCCCCCCGACGATTTCCACCGTGGTTTCGGTCGCTTCGATCTGGGTCAACGCCTGGGCCTGATTGGCGCCAAAGAACACCATGGCCTGGTAAAGTGCTTCGGCTTCAAACAACGGATCATAGGGCTGAATCTGCCAACCGGAACTGACCACACCACCATCGTCTGTCGCCAATGAGGGATCATAAACCTGGAAATGGCGGAAGTACACACGGGTCAGATTCTGCTCCGGATCATACTCTACCTGGGCGACCATACGATCGTACGCCCCTTCGGCGATCTCCGGACGCCAGCTGTTCAGCAAGCGTGTGAGCGGCCCCTGATCATCCAGCGGCACCACTTCCTGTCGCGGCACGAATTCGGTTTTGATCACACCGATGTCTTTGCGTGCCTCTTTAACCGGCATGCCCAACGTCTGCAAAAACGCTTCCACGCCCGCAAACACTTTTTGGCTGTCCATGTCTTTGACTGCCATCCAGCGCTGAGAGAGATTGCGTTCAATCGAGAGGTTTTTAGCCTCATACGTCGGCACCGTGGATTTGGCCTGGGTTGCCCCTTCTGTTTCAGCCAACACCTTTTTCAGGTCACGCTGCTGACGCCCTGCCATCAATAAGTTAGGGGGCATTTCCAGACGCTCGGCCAGCTTGTCGTCATTGTCCCGATAGCTGGTATCGGCGTCATAATCAAGAACGCTGCTGACGTTTTCCTGGGTTGAGGTACAGCCGGTAATCCCGACTGCCAGAGCAATCAGGCCAATACGTGGCAAGGTCATCATCGCTTGTTTCATGAATCAGAGTACTCCAGCAGATTCCAGGGCCTGACGGACCGTGGCGTGGTATTTTTCGGAAAGCGGCGTCATGGGCAGGCGAATGGCACCATCCATCATGCCCATTTCGGCCATGGCCCACTTGACCGGAATGGGGTTGGTTTCCAGAAACAAAGCCTGATGCAGCGGCATCAGGTACTGGTCTTTCAGGCGAGCTTCGTCGCCCTGACCGGCCAGCGCCAAATCATAGACTTCGGACACCAGCTGAGGCGCGACGTTGGCTGTGACGGAAATGCCACCGTGGCCGCCGGCCAGCAAAAACTCCACGGCATTGGCGTCTTCACCCGTGTAGAGAGCAAAATTTTCATCGGTCAGGGATTGGATCTGTGCCACCCGAGACACATCCCCGGTGGCCTCTTTGATGCCAACAATGTTATTGATCGAAGCAAGGCGCCCCACCGTTTCCGGCAGCAGGTCGCACGCCGTGCGTCCGGGGACATTGTATAAAATCTGGTCGATCTCAACGGTTTCGGCGATTTTTTTATAATGCTGATAAAGGCCTTCCTGAGTCGGCTTATTATAATAAGGGGTAACCAGCAAGCACGCATCCGCCCCTGCCTTGTGGGCGTACTCGGTCAGCATAATCGCCTCAGAGGTTGAGTTACCGCCCGTCCCGGCGATCACCGGGATCCGGCCGGCCGCTTTTTCAATAATGAACTTGAGAACCTGCTCATGCTCATCAAAGTCCAGCGTGGCCGACTCACCGGTTGTCCCGGTCGCGACAATGGCTTTGGTATTCGCTTGGATATGAAATTCAACCAGACGCCCCAGCGCGTCAAAATCCAGCGATTCATCCGCCTTCATCGGCGTGACCAAAGCAACCATACTTCCTTTCAACACTCTGACACCTCGTTGCTTGCGTTGCCTGACGCCCGGTTGTGGTTGATTCACAAGGCAAATTTGCCCCGCTACCAAACCGTCAAACGGGCCTCTGAGATCCATGCAGGCCAGTCGCCTACAATAAAGGGCTAATATTAACGGCTAACCCGCTATTGTTCAAGCGATTATTCCGCCGCGCAAGCAAGCCAATCACGGATCTGAAATGGCTGACTGTGTTCACGGAAAACCCGATCCTTTTGCGCTTTTTTTCAATTGCAACCCACCCCGAAAAACGTCATACTCAACCTAAAAAGGAGGTCAAATGGATCAAAACGTTTCGTCACTCACCGAACAAATCCCAGCGGAACATGGCATCGAATGGACACGCTCATCCGCCTTTCACTTGGATACGCTTTTCAACCACTGGACCGTTCTCTACTTCTACCCTCGCGACAACACCCCCGGATGCACCACCGAAGGCCTGGATTTTGCGCAGCGCCACGAACAATTCAAATCGCTCGACGCGCAGATTCTGGGCGTTTCCAAAGACTCTTTGCGCAAACACCGAAACTTTATCGAAAAACAGGGGTTTCCGTTTGATCTGATCTCTGACCCGGAAGAACACCTTTGCCGGGCGTTTGATGTGATCAAGCTCAAAAAGAACTACGGCCGAGAATATTATGGCATTGAGCGCAGCACCTTTCTGATTGATCCCCAAGGGTGCATCCGCCAGGCCTGGCGAAAAGTTAAGGTCAAGGAACATGCTGAAACCGTATTGCAGGCTCTCAAACACGAGCAATCCGCCTAGCCCCAGACACTCTCAAAACAATAGCACAAAGGACTCAGACCTATGAGCGACCCAACCAAGCGCCTGTTCATTCTCGACACCAACGTTCTCATGCACGACCCCATGGCGCTGTTCAATTTTGAAGAGCACGACATCTTCATTTCCATGACCGTCCTTGAAGAACTGGACGCTGGCAAAAAAGGCATGTCAGAAGTGTCCCGCAACGTGCGCGAAACCAACCGACTGATTGACCAGATCATCAGCAACGCCACGTTTGATCAGATTCGCGCCGGCCTGGATCTGGAGCGCATCCATCCCAGCCGGGAAGAAAAATCACTGCGCCTTGGCAAACTGTTCTTTGAAACCGAGCCGATGAAAGCCGAACTGCCAGCACTGCTGCCCAGCCACAAAGCGGACAATCACATCCTGCAAACCGGCCTGGCTCTGCAAAACCTCTACCCAGAGCGCGGCATCACTCTGGTCACCAAAGACATCAACATGCGGATCAAATCCTCTGCAGTGGGGCTGCATTCCGAAGATTACTACAACGACCGGGTGCTCGAAGACGCCGACTTACTCTACACTGGCTGGGAAAAACTGCCCGAACATTTCTTTGAAGAAAATTTCAGCCAGATGAAATCCTGGCAGGAAGAAGACAAAACGTTTTATCAGATTCAGATCCCCGAAGGGGTTCACTGGTACCCCAACCAATGCCTGGTCAGTATGAACGAATCCGGCTTTAGCGCCATTGTCAGAAAAATCGAACACGGCATGGCGACGCTGGAATACATGCACGACTTTGAGCAAAGCCGCCACAGCGTGTGGGGCATCACCGCGCGCAATCATGAACAGAACATGGCCATGAACTTCCTTATGGACCCGGAGATTGACTTTGTCAGCCTGCTCGGGGCCGCCGGGACCGGCAAGACACTTCTGGCTCTGGCCTCGGCCCTCGAACAGACACTTGACCACAATCTTTACAATGAAATCATCATGACTCGGGCCACCATCCCCATCGGCGATGACATCGGCTTTCTTCCCGGCACCGAGGAAGAAAAGATGACCCCCTGGATGGGTGCCCTGATGGACAACCTAGAAGTTCTGACCGAATCCGACGGCCACACTTCCGAATGGGAAAAACAAAGCACCCAGGAACTGCTCAACAAGCGCATCAAGATCAAGTCGCTGAACTTTATGCGCGGGCGCACCTTCCAGAAAAAATTCATCATCCTGGACGAGGCGCAAAACCTGACGCCGAAACAGATGAAAACCCTCATCACCCGATCTGGCGAAGGCACCAAAATTGTCTGCCTGGGCAACATCGGCCAGATCGATTCACCCTATCTCACCGAAACCACAACCGGGCTGACCTACATTGTTGACCGGTTTAAAAGCTGGGAACACAGTGCGCACATCACCCTCAGTCAGGGCGAACGCTCACGCTTGGCCGAATACGCCTCGGATAATTTATAACCCCAAACTCACCAGGCCTGGTGGTTTTGGGAATATCTTGACACAAAAAAGCCGCACCCAAGAAAGGGCGCGGCTTTTTTGTTGGCACTTCATTAATGCTAGCGAATACGACCGTCGTTAATCGTTTGAGGCCGTGCTTTTGCGAGAGGTATACTTTTTCATATCTTCTTCAGAAGGCAACTGAAACCCTTGTTCCACCGCTTTTTCCTTGCAGTAATCCACCGCAAACTCCAGCAACTCGCCCACAGCACGATGACGGAATTTATGCTTCTGGCGCACATGCGAGAAAGGACGCTGCAATGGCGGATCAAGCGTAATCGCTTTAATGGAGCCAAGCTTGAGCTCTTTGACCGTTGTGGTACGCGACACGATCGCAATGCCCACATCGGCCTCAACAGCCATTTTCACCGCTTCAGGACTGCCCATTTCCATGACCACATTCAGGTCGGAATAACTCAATCCCTGCTCGCGGATGTAATGATCAATCACCGAACGAGAACCAGAGCCCTCCTCACGGGAAATGTATGGGTACTTGCGAATCTCTTCCACACTGACCTTGTCGCGGTTGGCCAGCGGATGTTTTTCCGGGACGATCAACACCATTTCATCGAGTCGACAGACTTCCACTTCCAGGTTTTTGTTGTAGACCGGCGCTTCCACCACCCCAAGGTCAATCATGTTGTTTTCAACCATGGCCACGATGGCATCGGTATTACCGACCTGCAAACGAATATTAACGTCTTCAAACTGTTTTTTGAACGCCCCAAGCAGACTCGGCAGCATGTACTCGGCGATGGTGGTACTGGCGCCAATCAACAGACTGCCTGTGACCTCCCCGGTCAACTCACGCACCTCACTGTTCATTTTTTCATAATGATCCAGGATTTTTTCAGCGTAGGCGTACACCACTTTTCCGGCATCGGTTAAGGTGATTTTGTTGTGGGTCCGGTCAAACAGTCGCGTATTAAAAAACTCTTCCAGTTGTTTGACCTGAAACGTGACCGCAGGCTGGGTCATGTGGAGGGTTTCAGCCGCTTTGGTAAAGCTGAGCACTTTGGCAACGGTATAAAATACTTGAAGGCGTCTATCAGCCATAGTTCGAAAGCCTTTGTCATCCGTTAAGTCATGCCCATGTCCCGGCCTTCCGGCCTGCGTTGATGCATGGCATAACCTTTCATATTTTTGTCATCATTGACCACGGATGACTATAGTGACATCGTCAAAAAATGTCAAAATTTAATTTATGCAGACCAACAATTTTACTTATGCTATGAATGGCCTGCCTGGCATGCCTTCGGCAGCCGCCCACGGCCATGTAGCGCTTGCTGCATCAACCATTGTTTGACGAAATCCAAACGATCGGCTTGAGGCAACACCTGCGTACGCAGCGGTTTCGCCAGACCGCCTTGTTGCGTGTATAGCCAGTCAACCCCCTCCATTGCACGCTGAACCAACTGATTATCGCCACGACGCCAGCGTTCATATCGGCGCAACACATGACGACGACACCAGGTTTCCGGCTCTGCCTGTCTGGCTTCCACTAGCACCTCCGCCAGCGCTGCCGCATCCAACAAACCAAGATTTACTCCTTGACCGGCCTGAGGATGAATGGTGTGTGCCGCATCGCCCACCAACACCAAATGCGGTCTCACATACGTCTGCGCATGGCGTCTGACCAGTGGAAAAGCGGCACGCTCTCCCACCTCCATCACGTCACCCAAAAAGCCGTTGGAGGCCTGACTGACTGCCTGAGCAAAATCGCGATCGTTCAGGGACAGAGCCCAGTCCTTTTGTTCGAGCGGCAGATACCAGGCAATGGAACTCAAATACGATCCCAGCGTCAGAAACGCAAACGGCCCGGTATGCTGATAGCGCTGCCAGCAAGCATCCTGATTCGGTTTCTCGGTTTTCACACAGCCGACCACTGCGGCCTGAGCATAATCATGCGTATCCAACCCGATACCGGCTAACTGACGCACTGAGGAAAAGGCACCATCTGCGCCAACAACCAGGGAGGCGTGCAGGCGCTTGCCCGAACTCAACCGGACCTCCCTGCCCGTCTTCGTCGCCTCCATTGCCGATACACTATCGGACAAAACGCGCACTGGCGACGCCATCAACGGCTCCCACAGAGCCGCCTGCACCACCGAGTTTTCAACCACATGCCCTAGGTTGGCCTCACCCAGCGCATCCGCCGTCAAATCAATACGATTGGGCGCGTCTTCCGCCCAGACATGCATGGCAGTAAAAGCCTGTGAGCGCCGCTTTTCAATCCCCTGCCAGGCTCCCAGCGACTTGAGAAAATACTCCGATGCCCGTGTGAGCGCACTGACACGTGGCTGATAGGCACGCTCTGCAGACCAACTCAAATCCGGCGGCTGCTTCTCCAAAAGCGTCACCTCAAACCCTGCCTGGCTCAGCGCCAAGGCGGTGGCGGCACCCACCATACCCCCACCGACAACCAGCACTTCTGTTCGCATCATATCCGCCTTCCCATTGCCAACGAGGCCAGTCGCCGGCGCAATGGACCCACCGCCTCCATCGCCATCAGCCCCAGGCCTCTTGCATGCCCCAATACGGACGAGGGGCGTTGAAACCAGTCAATCAGACTGTCTGTCAGCCCCATAATACGCTGATAACGCTGTTTTCGACCGCTTGCATAAAGCGCCAGTGCCTCACCTTGCCCCCAGTCAGAACTCGATAACGTTTGAACGATGTCCCGCCAGGCCTGAACGTCATCAATGCCAAGATTCAACCCCTGCGCCGCCACCGGGTGTTGCGTGTGCGCGGCGTTGCCCATCAACACCATACGCTGAGCCGTCAACGCCGGGCAGAGGGTTTCGGCCAAGGGGTAGGCCAAGCGCTGAGACGTCGCTGTGTAACGGCCAAACCGCTCGCCCATTCTCTCTGCAAACGCCGTCAGATAAACCGCATCGGAGGCCTTCTGCATGCGCGCCCACTGCTCGGGCGGCATGACCCAGACGGCTTTGGCACTGTGCCCCTGATCCCCCTCCATGGGCAAAAGCGCCATGGGACCGGTGGACGTAAAACGCTCATAGGCCCAGCCTTGATGCGGCTGATCAAAATACAATTGCGTGATCACCGCCATGGCGTCATACGTCTTGCGCTCAATCGGCAAGTCGTACAAGCGACGGACTTTGGATTCGGTGCCATCGGCACCAATCAACAACCGGGTTTTCAGTGACATTCCGTCTTTCAACTCACAGACGACTTCATGCTCGCCTGGCTGGACCGCTTGTAATTCGTTAGGGCAACACACCTCAATCGATGCCGACTGCGTGACCGCTTCCCAAAGAACCTGACCAAGATCGCGCCCTTGAATGCTGTATCCCAGTGCAGGCACCCTCATTTCCTCTGCCGTCATACGGGTCAGTCCCAGATATCCCTTTTGCGAGACATGCACCCCTTTGATCGCCGTCAGATAAGGCTCCAGAGATTCCTTTAAGCCCACTGTGGCCAAAAACTCAACACTGGCATGGGTCAATGCCAGAACCCGTCCATCAAACCCATTACCTTTCGCCTCTTTGATCGGCGTGCGCTCCACCAGCGCCACCCGTCCTAAGTCGGCCAGTGCCAAAGCCACAATCAAACCAACCGGACCGCCGCCGATGATCACGGCATCGTAGATGTTTGCATCAGTTTTCGCCATGGGCCTGCATCCATTGTTCAATTTCCGCCACCGTACGCGGTAAACCAAGCGTCAAAACCTCATGCCCGGTGTCCGTCACCGCGACGTCATCTTCAATGCGTATGCCCAGGCCTCGAAAATCTGAGGGCGCTTTTTCATCTTCGCTGGAAATGTAGAGTCCGGGTTCCACCGTCATTACCATACCGGGTTCGAGCAAACGCCATTGTCCGTCTTGTTTGTAAGCGCCCACATCATGCACATCCATGCCCAGCCAATGTCCGGTGCCATGCATGAAATATGGCTTATAGGCCTCCGCTTCGATCAGCGCGTCCACCTCACCATGCAAAATGCCGCAATCAACCAGGCCCTCGACCAAAACACGTCGCGCTGTCTCGTGCACCTGAAAGTACGATACCCCCGGCGCAATCACATCCACCGCCGCTCGCTGAGCTTTGAGCACCCAGTTGTAAAGCTGTGCCTGCGCTTGATTAAAACGACCACTGGCGGGAAATGTGGTGGTAATGTCACCGGCATAGCCTTCGAATTCAGCCCCCGCATCCACCAAGACCAAATCGTTGGCGCCGATCGGTGCACGGTTTTCCGTGTAATGCAACACGCAGGCATTTTCACCAGCGGCCACAATGGTGGCAAACGCTTCACGCTTGGCGCCATGACGCTTAAAAGTGGCCTCCAGATCCGCCTGCAACTGATACTCAAAACGCTGAGCCACCACCGACTGCATCGCTGCCAGATGCCCCTGCACACTGACCTGAGCCGCTTTGCGCAGCTTGGCCAGCTCCGCCTCGCTTTTAATCAGACGGTGCTCGTGCAGCAGATGATCCAAGTCTTCCAGACGTGAAGGCGCAGTCACGCCTTTTCGCCCCTGGGCTTTGAGAGATTCAATCATCGGTTGCAATCGAGGCAACCAGTGACCAAGCTGATCAAAACTGAACCAGAGCGTTTCCATACCCGCCATGTGCGTCGGCATGACCGACTCAAATTGATCATTTGACCAGGCCTGGTCAATTTTCAACCGGTTTGGCGCCATGTCCACGCCCAGGCGCTTGCCTTCCCAGGTTTCTTTTTCCGGATCTTTAGAACGCAGAAACAAACCGGTCATCGTCTTGGTCTGACCTGCCTCATCGCATCGCTTGGTCATCACCAGACACGCCTCCGGCTCTTCAAACCCAGTCAGATAAAAGAAATCCGACTGGGGGCGAAAATGATATTCCACATCACGGTTTCGGATCACCTCCGCTCCGGAAGTCACCACAACCATGCCATTTTCCGGCATGGCTTCAAAAAGACGCTGACGGTGCTGTCGGGCCAACTCAATCACAAACGATCCTTTGTCTTATCAATCCAGAATTCAAGCTTAATGCAGTGTATCAGTGGGCGGCTGATCCATGGGGATCGGCTTACGCTCTGCGGGATTGAGTGTTTCATGAATGGTCAACACGCCGACTTTGACAAACTCAACCAGCTCTGTGAAATCCGCTTCGTCTTCGTCCGAGGCTTCAGCCAGGCCAGACGTATCCATCTGAGCGATCTGAGAGAAATCTTCCAATAGTTCCGCCGGGTCGCCTTTCAACGGGTTCGACGCCTGGGACGTCAAGCCCATCCCATACAAAAACCCCTCACAAAAGTGCGAAAGCATGCGTGCGCGCCAATCCAGGCCGACCTGGTCGTCGGGCAAACACAGGTTGAAATCGAAATCAGCACCCTGCAACCCTTCCTGCGTTGCCCCGTGCAAGGCGTGCAAGGCGACCAGAAAGCTTTCTTTGACTGATTTGGTATCGGCTTCCTCCAGAAGTTGTTTGATCCAGTCCGTCTCGGAAGTATCGCCATTGCCGCAGACCATTCCGGCCAACAGCCCTTGAATAAACGCAGGCGATTCCAGTTCCGGATGGGCTTTTAGCATGGAATCCAACGTTTCGAAATTTACCACCACAAATCGTTTCCTTTGTTCCTCAAGTTTCAGTGCTGTTTATGATACCACGCAGACGCACCGCCCCCAATCATGACGACGAAGAGTGACAAGCAAAGCGACTTCTCTTAAGATACTTCTCAAAACACTTGTCAATGCAACGACCGGGACCGATCATGAACACACATCTCAAACTGACCCTGATGAACCATAGCTTTGAAGTACCTTGCAAGCCGGAAGACAAAGACCAGCTGATTGAGGCGGCAACGTTACTGGAAGACAAGCTTGACCAGGTCACCCGCCTCAAAGGCGAAAGCAAGGTACTGATGGTGGCCTTGAATCTGTGCTACGACTATCTGAGCCTAAAACAGGACACCGAACAGTACTGTCTGCGACTGGAAGACCAGGTAGACGAAACCCTGCAACACCTCAACAAAAGTGAGCCCAGTGATCCAAACGGACCCAATCAAAAATGACAAGATAAAGGGTTTGACTGACCTGCAATGGTTGATACAATTGATTCATACGGGCCAGGCTTCATGTCCCCTGCCGATACGATCTACCTAGGGGCCAGAAGCGTTAGTGGTGAGGATCCCGCTTTTGTCCGGGAACCCTAAGCTTTCGTGGAGGCTGCCACCTGAACTAAACGGTTCAGGGATAACAGTCTGGCTCGTATCATTCTTTCCAAGACAACCATGACACAAGACACACAAACTCTTCGTCAAATCTGCCGTCAACGTCGACGCGCCTTGACGCTGCAACAGCAATCTGAGCATGCCCAGTCCGCAAGCCGTCTCGCGCTTCGCAGTCGCTGGTTGCAACGCCCCAAACGCATCGGCTTCTTCCTATCGCAGGATGGCGAGCTTGACACTTTGCCTTTAATCAAAGCACTGCTTCAACGCCAACACCAGTTGTATTTACCTGTTCTGAAAACCTTGCGTGGTCGCCCAATGGCGTTTGCCCCTTATTCAGAAGAGAGTTGCCTGCACCCCAACCGATTTAACATTCATGAACCGGTCACACCGCACGACGATCACATCAACGCACATCAATTGGATGTGCTGTTTGCACCGTTAACCTGTTTTGACGCTCAGGGACATCGACTGGGAATGGGGGGTGGGTTTTATGATCGAAGCTTGGCGTTCAAACGCTGGTTTCCGCATGCCCGCCCCATCGTGATTGGCTGGGCGCACGAATGTCAGCGCCAGCCGGAGATCCCGGCGGAACCCTGGGATCAGCCGCTGGACGCTCTGATTACAGAACAACAACTCTACCGCTTCAAATAAACCTTTTCCTTTTCAGGTCAAAGTGGCTTGAGAAACAATTCATAACCAATGTTGTTCTGCTCTGATTCAAACGGGTAACCCAGTTGGTTAAGGTACGCTTCAAACTGAGACTGTTGGTCCGAAGGCACCTGAATCCCCACCAGCACCCGGCCGTAAGCGGCACCATGGTTGCGATAGTGAAACAGACTGATATTCCATTCTTCACTCATCTGCGACAAAAATTGCAACAGCGCGCCAGGGCGCTCGGGAAACTGAAAACGATAGAGGCACTCATTGGTCACCCCTTTGGCATGCCCTCCGACCAGGTGGCGCAAATGTAATTTGGCCATCTCATTGTCGGACATATCATGAACGGTGTAGTCTTCGGCCTTCAACTGGGCGATCAACTGATCTTTTTCCGTCACCCCCGCTTCCGTGCGCACACCGACAAACACCACAGCTTTCTGGTCATCGGCGTAGCGGTAATTAAATTCGGTAATGGCGCGCTTGGCGCCCAGCAACTCACAAAACCGTTTGAAACTGCCGGGGCGCTCATCAATCACGACCGCAAAAATGCCTTCACGTCGCTCGCCAATTTCCGTGCGCTCGGAGATGTAGCGCAAACTGTCGAAATTGATATTGGCACCACTGACAATCACCCCCATGGACTGGCCGGTCACAGCGTTTTTTTCTATGTACTTTTTCATCCCCGCCAAGCCCAGGGCACCTGCCGGTTCGGACACGGCCCGCGTGTCTTCAAAGATGTCCTTGACCGCGGCACAGATTTCATCGGTGGTCACGGTGATCATTTCATCGATGCACTGGCGGGCAATCCGAAAAGGGGATTCGCCGACCTGCGCCACCGCGACACCATCGGCAAAGATGCCAACGGAATCAAGCTTCACCCGCTCACCGGCTTCCAGTGCGGCGGTCATACTCGCCGCATCTTCCGGCTCAACCCCCACAATACGGGTTTCCGGAGACACTTGTTTCATCACCGCCGATACGCCGGCAATCAGCCCACCGCCGCCCACACAGACAAACATCACATCCAGCGGTTTGTGCTGACGCAGGATCTCCAGGGCAATGGTGCCCTGCCCCGCAATCACCGCTTCATCATCATAAGGGGGAATAAAGGTGTAACCGTCCTGTTCGCACAGGGCGCGTGCGTGCTCAGCGGCCTGATCAAAGGCATCGCCATGCAAGACCACCTCCCCCCCAAGGTTGCGCACTGCATTCACCTTGATCAGCGGCGTGGTCCGAGGCATCACAATCAATGCCTTAATGCCCATCTTACTGGCTGAAAGCGCCACACCCTGAGCGTGATTACCCGCCGAGGCCGCCACCACACCTTTGGCTTTTTCTGCTTCAGAAAGCTGGACCATGCGGTTATAGGCTCCCCGCAGTTTGAACGAAAACACCGGCTGCAAGTCTTCACGCTTTAGCCAGACATCGTTATCAACCCGCTTGGAAATCAAAGGGGCCCGTTCAAAAGGGGTTTGAATGGCCACGTCATAAACCGGCGCTCTGAGAACCTGACGCAAAATCTGGTGGGGCATGAAATGTCCTTGATCATTCAAAAATCGCATTATAACAAAGCACAGACTTGACTGTCGGACCGCGAAACAACCCTGCCAGAAACAGGGTCATGAACCTGCAATCCTCTCTCAAGAGTCTGTTAGGAGTCCTGCCATACAGGCAGACTCTTTCAAACCTTGCGGACGAAAAGCGCTCTACAATACGCAGCATTCAGCAACTTAAATAAGGAAAAACCATGCAACCCAAGCCTTTGACCCTTGCTATATTGACCGCCCTATTACCTGCCAGCCAGGGCTGGGCAGAAGACAGCACATCACTCCCTGGCCTCACCGTTGAAGCCGAAGCCCCACGAGCGGTTCAGACCTCAACCCAACCCACAGAGGCGCTATTACAAAATGGCAACAGCGAATCGGGTGATGTGCTGCGTCAACTGAATGGCGTTTCTGCGGCGCGAAAAGGCGGCCATGGTCTGGACCCTCAAATTCGCGGCCAACAGTACTCACAACTAAATGTACTGATGGACGGCGCTAAAATCGCGGGTGGCTGCCCCAACCGCATGGATCCGCCAACCTCTTATTCAGAGATCGCCTCTTATGACGAGATTGAGGTGATTCGCGGCGTAAAAAGCCTGGCCCATGCCTCCGGTGGCACGGGCGGTACGCTGCTGCTAAAACGGTCCCGCCCCGAGTTCGACCCCAAAGCCCCGGTTCAGGGCGAATTGAGTCTGGGCAAATCCCACCTGATGAACTATGACGCCCATGGTGAACTGAGCGCCGTGGGCGAACAAGGGTACGTTGTGATTCAGGGCGCGCAAAAAGAGGCCAATAATTATCAGGATGGCAATGGCGACACAGTGGGTGCCAGTTACCGCACACGCCAAGGGCATATTGATCTGGGATGGACGCCCAACCGCCACCACCACCTGAAACTTTCCGCCGAACAGAGCCATACCGAAGACGCCCTCTATCCCGGCGCCATGATGGACGCGCCGGAAACCGAGGGCAAAACCCTGCGCCTGCAATACGAAGGGCGTGAGTTAAGCGATGCCGTGCAAGACATTGATGTCTCCATCTATCGATCTACGGTCGATCACACCATGAACAATTTTGATTTGCGCACCCCTCCTAATTACACCATGGGCCCCAATGCAGGGAACCCAATGCTGCGGGAAACGCCGACTGACACCGACACAAAAGGAGCAAAGTTTCAGCTTACCTCGACCCTAAGGGATACCGAGATTGTTTACGGCCTTCAATTTGAAAGCGTCAACAAAGACGCGACGTTATGGAATCGAGATGCCACACCGGATTCCAGTTTGAACTTCATGTGGCCCGATGTCACGAACACCACCAAAAGCGTGTTTGCCGAAACCACAACCCGCTTAAATGACCGCAGCCAGCTGATCGTCGGCTTGCGGTTCGATGATGTCTATGCCGAAGCAGACAAGGTGAATGACGCCCCCGATAGCGCCGGCAACGAGCCATCACTGGTTTACAGCAAGGCGCACACAAATTACGACGGCGAGACCCGCGCCAGTGAGTCCAACTGGAACGGTTTGCTGCGTTTCGAACAATCCTTTGCCGAGACCTATCAATGGTATCTTGGCGCCAGCCGTACCCTGCGCACCGCGGATGCCAGCGAGCGCTTTATGTCTAAATGGGGCATGAATATGGCAACCATGGAACAAGCGGCATGGGTCGGCAACCCCAACCTCAAACCCGAAGAACACAACCAGTTTGATTTGGGCATTGGCAAATCCACTCGCGATTACCAGTGGAACCTAGGGCTCTGGTATGACAAGGTCAACAACTATATTCTTAGAGACCTGGCCGTCAATCAATACGATAATGGCGTTGCCACAACCCTGAAAGAAAAGAGTGAAACCTATGTAAATGTGGACGCCAAACTTTACGGCCTGGACCTGGACGGCACCATGACATTAAATCCGAACCTAGACGTCGGCGGCCAGTTCAGCCTGACCAAAGGACGCAACACCACGGATGGCCGTGACATTGCGATGATTTCAGCGCCCACAGGCAACCTCTTTGCCAAATGGTCTCAGAATAACTGGCACCTGGGTGGTCGTTTCAATTTTGCTCTGGAACAGACTGACGTGGATGAAGATTACACCACCGCCGCCGGATTTGATGAGACGCCTGCCTGGAGCACGTTGGATGTTTATGGCGGCTATCAGATCAATCGCACCGTCAGCCTGCAAGCGGGGGTCGACAATGTGTTTGATCACGCTTATTATGACCACTTAAGCTATGACCCAGTCGCCGCGGACGTTTACAAAAACAACGAACCCGGCCGCAACGTCTGGGTAAGGGTTAATGCCACCTTTTAGACACAAATGAGAGTGCGATGAACTTACCCTTCAAACATGCCAAGTGGCTGCTGATTTTGCTCCTGATCGTGGCGGGCGCGATGGTCACCTTCTGGCCATCTCAGCCCATGCAGGTGACCACCGAGTCAGAACGTGCCGCAGCCACTTCGCTGGTCAGCGAAAAGCCACCCGGTGGGGACTTTACCTTGCAATCGACGGATGGCCCGCGCGCTTTGAGTGACTATCGGGGCAAGCTGGTACTGCTGTATTTCGGCTACACCTTCTGCCCCGACATTTGCCCGACCAATCTGAGCAGCCTGTCACAGGCCTGGCAGAACTTGACACCTGATCAACAGGAAAAGGTCAAAATTCTGTTTGTCTCAGTTGATCCGGAACGCGACACACTCAAACGTCTGCAGGATTACAGTGACTACTTCCACAGCAACATTACCGGGCTGACAGGTACGCCTGAAACACTGGCTGACATTGCAAGCCAATATGGCGTGGTGTATCAATCTCACCAGACGGGACCGGACGATCAATATTACGCCGTGGATCACTCGGCGTTTACTTACGTCATCGACCCAACAGGTGAACTGGTCACCCAGCTGCCGCATGCCACCTCGCCCCAAACCATCGTCCAAACCATTCAACAACAACTGGACGATACGACCCCATAAACTTAAGGAAACTGCCATGAGATTGAATGCCTTACACAAACTGACACTTGCCGCTGCCGTCGCTCTAAGCGCAACCACCTTGCCCGTTCAAGCCAATGATGCGGATCAGATCACCGTCGACGCGCCCTATGTCCGTGAAGTACCTCCCGGTGCCATGGCCACAGGCAGCTTTATGGTGTTTCACAACCGGAGTGACCAGACCATTTCACTGGTAAAAGCCGGCTCAGAAGTCGCCAATCGCGTGGAACTGCACACGCACATCCATGACAACGGCATCATGAAAATGCGAGAAATTGAAAAAATCGACATTCCCGCCCATGGCACCACGGAACTCAAGCCCGGCGGGCTGCATATCATGCTGATTGACATGCCCCGTATTATGCAGGCCGGGGAAGACGTGACCCTGACATTGCAATTCAGCGATGGCAGTAAAAAAACCGTGACCGCTCCGGTTCAATCCATGCGCGGCGGCCATTCCGGTCACAAAAACATGAAGCATTCCATGCACTGATCCAGTTTAACAGCCCGTTCATCCGTAACGGGCTTCACACTTTATCCACGCTTAACGCTTGAATCCTTCCTTTCAATCCTTATAGTTATGCCAAACGCATACCATCAATCACTGCGACTTGATGACGGTTCTCCATTCAGATTAAACAACTCAGGTGTATTGCATGATGCCAACATTTGCCAAATTTCGTCCCCTTTTGCTTGCCGCAAGTCTGACAGGCCTTACCATCTCAAACGCCTATGCCGTTGACGCTGACCTGAGCAAAGAGCAAACCCTCAAACTTTGCCTTGAGTACAACGGCTTGACCGACGCAAACGAAAAGAAACGTTACCTGACAGAGCTTGATCGCCGGGCGCAATTGAGTGTCACCGATCATGACAATCTCGACACCATCAACGTGGAACCGGGAGCGACCGCCTGCGGCATGTACATGGCGCTGGGAAAACCTTTGCAGGAAGAAGGTCGACAGCTGCGCCCCATGGTCTATAAAGTCGTGCACGTCTACCCGGATCACTATTATGTGACCCAATCGGGTCTGGTCATGGAAAAATTTGAACGGATCGAAGGCAAAATGCCGCCAAAACTGACGGCCGACAAGCCGCGTCGTGAAGGGCCGCCCGTTATTTTCAATGCGCCCGGCGGCACCCATCAGACACCGCACTGAATGCCCCCCAAAAACGACCAGGCCTGGTCGTTTTTGATCCCGCCTATACATTTTGCAGCCAAAAAACTAAAATAACGGCATTCTTGAGCGCATGGCAGGCCAAAACCGCCTGACCGGCACAAAGGTTTCGTCATGCGCCCCATCCAAAAACAACACTAAGAAAAGAGCTGACTATGACACAGGACGAATTAAAACAAGCCGTGGCCAAAGCCGCCGTCGAATACGTTGAAGCAGACACCTATATCGGGGTAGGCACCGGCTCGACCGCCAATTTCTTCATTGATGAACTGGCCAAGATCAAAGGCCAGATCAAGGGCGCGGTCGCCAGCTCCGAAGCCACGGCGGAACGTTTGCAGGGGCATGGCATTCCGGTTCTGGACCTCAACAGTGTCGACGAAATGTCGGTCTACATTGATGGCGCCGATGAAGCCAACCCGCATCTGCACCTGATCAAAGGCGGCGGCGGCGCCCTGACACGGGAAAAAATCGTACTGGCGGTGGCGAAAAAATTTGTCTGCATTGCCGACGACAGCAAAAAAGTCGATATTCTGGGCAAGTTCCCCTTACCGGTCGAAGTCATTCCCATGGCGCGCAGCTACGTCGCGCGTGAAATCGTCAAACGCTTTGGCGGGGAACCCGTCCTACGCGAGGGTTTCACCACCGACAACGGCAATGTGATTCTGGACATTCACGGCCTGCAGATCACCGATCCGGTTGCCATGGAAAACGAACTCAATTCGATTGTGGGTGTGGTCACCAATGGCCTTTTTGCCGCCCGTCCGGCCGATGTGTTTTTGTGCGGCACCGCCAATGGCGTGGAAACACTGACGGCACAATAACTCTTTCACTCACAACGGCAGGAAAAACGCATGCAACAGCTTGGACGCAAACTCTTTGTGATCGTGGTCTTGGCCCTGCTGGGCACGCTGATTTATTTAACGCTGTTTTCACAAGGGCTGGGCAAAGCGCCGGCGATCACGGTCAAAACCAATTCCGGTGAAGAGCTGGCACTCAACCAGCCCAAAAAACCGGTGCTGGTCAATTTCTGGGCCACCACCTGTCCGGGCTGCATTGCCGAAATGCCGCACCTCGCTGAGATCAAGCGCGATTTTGGCGATGACTTCGAGCTGATCGCCATTTCCATGGATTACGACCCAGCCGAACAAGTCCAGAAATTCATCGAAAACAACCCTTATCCCTTTTCCTATGTTATGGACTCTCAGGGTGAACTGGCCAAAGCCTTCGGCGAAATACAGCTGACGCCCACCAGTTTTCTGATTGCCCCCAATGGCAACATTGTTTACCAGAAAATTGGCGAAGTGGATTTTGATCTGGTTCGTGACAAAATCGATCGCATGACGCCCGATTTATAATTTTTGAACGTTTGCCCCCACAGAGGGCGCTACCAAACCAACAGGAAGGTCTATGAAACGCTCCCACAGTCTTTTTGAAAAAGCACAGATTCACATTCCCGGCGGGGTCAACTCTCCGGTTCGCGCCTTCAAAGGCGTCGGCGGGGATCCGGTCTTCTTCAAAAAGGCCACCGGCCCGTACTTAATTGATGAAGACGACCGTCAATACATTGATTACGTCGGTTCCTGGGGTCCGGCCATTGTCGGTCATGCCCACCCGGAAGTGATCAAAGCGGTTCAAGACCAGGCCGAAAACGGCCTGTCTTTTGGCGCTCCAACCGAAATCGAGACCACCATGGCGGACAAAATGTGCGAACTGGTGCCTTCGATGGACATGGTTCGCATGGTCAACTCCGGCACCGAGGCCACCATGACCGCCATCCGCCTGGCACGCGGCGCCACAGGACGGGACAAGATCATCAAATTCGAGGGCGATTATCATGGTCACTCTGACTCTCTGCTGGTCAAAGCGGGGTCTGGCGCGCTGACGCTGGGCGAGCCCTCTTCTCCCGGTGTGCCAGAAGCTTTGGCCAGCCAAACCATCACTCTAACCCACAACGACAGTGAGCAGGTCCGTCAGGTTTTTGCCGACATCGGTCATGAAATCGCCTGCATCATCGTCGAGCCGGTCGCCGGTAACATGAACTGCGTCCCGCCCGAAGAAGGCTTTCTGGAAACCCTGCGTGAGGTATGTGATCAATCCGGCGCGGTCTTGATTTTTGATGAAGTCATGTGCGGATTTCGGGTCGCACTGGGTGGGGCACAGGAACGCTATGGCATCACGCCGGATTTGACCACCTTCGGAAAAGTCATTGGCGGCGGCATGCCGGTTGGGGCCTTTGGTGGCAAAAAATCGGTGATGGAGCACATTTCCCCGCTGGGCCCGGTTTATCAGGCCGGAACCCTGTCGGGCAATCCGATTGCCATGGCCGCCGGACTCAAAACCCTCGAGCTGATTGCCAAACCCGGTTTCTTTGAGGATCTGGAAGCCAAATCCAACAAACTGATGAACGGGTTTGCCGCCGCGGCTCAAGAGAACGGCGTGCCACTGGCTACAAACACGGTCGGAGGCATGTTCGGTTATTTCTTTACCGAAGACGCCAACCCAATTCGCCGTTTTGCTCAAGTCAGCCAGTGTGACCTGGAGCGCTTCAAGCAGTTTTATCATGGGATGCTGGATGAAGGGGTCTATCTTGCCCCTTCCGCATTTGAAACCGGCTTTGTCTCCGCAGCGCACAGCGATGAAGATATTGAAGCCACCATTGTGGCGGCCCGTAAAGTCATGGCAAACCTGTAAATCTGTCCTGCCGGCTCGTGTTTCGAGTCGGTCCTACCTCTCTCTCTTATCTATGCCTCAGCCCATACATCGGTCCGATGATCTGATCACCCTGTTCAACCAAACCTTTTCTCAGAGCGAAAACACGCGCCTGGTTTGCTGTGAACCCGAGCCAATCTATCGACCCGCCGATGACCGTCACCCCTACCACCGCATCGTGTTTGCTCATGGTTTTTTTGCCAGCGCATTGCATGAAATTGCACACTGGTGCGTGGCAGGCAAAGCGCGTCGCCTGAAAGAAGATTTTGGTTATTGGTACCAGCCGGATGGCCGCAGCCCCGAACAACAGGCCTTGTTTGAACAGGTTGAGGTCAGACCTCAGGCATTTGAATGGATTTTTTCCCAGGCGGCCGGATTTCGCTTTCATTTCAGCGCCGATAACCTGGAAGGCGGTACCGGCCCCTCCTCCGCCTTTAAACAAAATGTCTGGGAATGCGTGCAGACACTGCTAAGCGAAGGCTTACCCTCTCGTGCCCATCGCTGGACACAGGTATTAGCCGATCATTACCGTCAGGGGTGCTTCCCGTCACGGGACCAGTTCACGTTGCCCAGAGACTCAGGCGCGGAATAAACACAACGGCAACCGACGTTTTAACCAGGCCTGGTGATTTTTGCCCAAGCGAAAGAGGCTATTTGGGAGGTTTTTTTCTGGAAGGCCGAATGGCCCAGACAATCACACCGACGATCAGAAGCAACAGACCGATTTCAATCAGCGCGAACATGCGGCTTTTTACCCTTCCGGTGAATCAATCTGCACCAGGTGCAGGTCATCGTCTTCTTTGAGCTTTTGCAGCCCGAGGTGAATTTTCTGTGCGATGGTGCGCGTCTCATCATAGACAAACACCTGAACAATCACCGCGTTCAATTCGATGTTCTTAATGGCTTCGTCTGTGCCTTTGACCAGCACTTTTTTCTTTTTGAGTGCGTCCATGATCGATTCAATGTAATCAGGCAGCTGATGGCCCGGCACACTGGCGGGTGGCAAAACGGCAATCGCGTCTTCTTCGTAGCGCATCATCTGCCAGTCTTTCAGTGTCTGCGCCTGAATCATTTTCACGACCAGGCGAATAATGCTGTCCCCAAGCAACCAGGAGTATTTGTTGTTGTAGTAACTCAACTGTTTGATGTCAAAGACCACCAGGTGACGCTTGCTCACCACGCCCGACATGGACTGATCGATCACATCCAGCATGGTTTTCTCGAAGTAATCCTTGTCCGGCAGGCCTGTCAGAAAGTCGCGCGTCAGGCTTTGCTCAATTTCAATCACTTCCTGACGGATGGTTTCCAGCTCATCCAGGTTCTGCTGCATCCAGAGCGTGGTTTCCACTGAATTATTTTCCACCGATTTCAGTTCGGCCACCGCTTCGGACAGAATGATTTCCACCGACTCGCGCGTACTGGCCAACGACAGGCTATCTCGCATGTCTCCCAGATTGATCTGATGCTGCTGAACCAGTCCGACAAAATCATGAATTTTGCTTTTTAAATCATTGGCCCGGTCGATGATGGAGGTGGTCTGGTGATCGATCCCCAGACTCTGGTTGAAATGAGCCTTGAGAACAAAGTTTTCGTAAAGTTTTTCATACGCCGATTCCGAGATCGGCTGTCCCGTTGACATCAGGGACTTCAACCGCGCATTCAGCGGATCGTTTGTGCCCGCATAATACAGATACCAGATGGTCAACGTCACGTGCGACAAGGGAATGCCTTCCTGTTCAATGGTTTCCATTGCCTTATGCACGGCTGCTGCATTATTCATTTCCGACACCGTCATTCATCCTATCGTTCTAATTCGGTTAGCAGTTTCTGGGGCAGACCACCAAATCCCCCATTACTCATTAACACCACTTGATCACCCGGCTGCAACTGGGCTTTCAAGGCAGCCAGCAACGCATCATAACTTTCGTTCACACTAACCGTAGGCCTGAATGCTTCCACGGGCAACTGCCAGCCCCAATCCGGATCAATAAAGGCAAACACTTGATCGGCCGCATCAAAGGCCTGGGGCAGCCGTTGACGATGCATGCCCAGGCGCATCGTGTTTGAACGCGGTTCAAACACGGCGATCAAGCGCCCCGATTGTTGCTCACGCTGCATGCGTGCGCGCAGGCCTTCAAGCGTGCTCTTAATCGCCGTCGGATGATGAGCAAAATCATCGTACACCCGAATGCCATTGACCTCACCCAAATTGGTCAAACGACGCTTTACGCCTTCAAAGTGGTTTAATGCTGTAACGGCCAGTTTGGCCGATACGCCACAATTTTGTGCCGCAATCACCGCGGCCACCGCATTTTGCATATTGTGGTGCCCAGTCAGCGGCCATGCCACCTCTCCCAGCCGCTCGCCGTCCAGGCTGATAGCAAAATGCCCGCCATCTTCGCGCAATGGCTGATAGGTCCACCCTGCTTCGTGGCCTGAATTCGCAACGCCCTCACCTTGAGAAAAACGCTTTAACTCGGACCAGCACCCCTGCGCCAAGACCCCATCCAGTGCGGCGTCCGCTTGAGGAGCAATCACCAGACCATTGCCGGGAACGGTTCGTACCAGGTGGTGAAACTGGGTTTGAATGGCGGCCAGGTCGGCAAAAATATCACCGTGATCAAACTCCAGATTATTCAAAACGCAGGTTCTGGGGCGATAGTGCACAAATTTGGAGCGTTTATCGAAAAACGCGGTGTCATATTCATCGGCTTCCATCACAAAAAAAGGCGAAGCACCCAGACGAGCTGAAACCCCGAAATTTTCCGGCACACCGCCGATCAGAAACCCGGGGTTCAGGCCAGCATACTCAAGAATCCAGGCAACCATGGCCGAGGTCGTGGTTTTACCGTGTGTGCCGGCAACGGCCACCACCCAACGATCCTGCAAAAGATGATCCGACAACCACTGCGGGCCCGACGTATAGCGCTGTTGCGCGTTCAACACCGTCTCGACGGCGGGATGGCCCCGGCTTAATGCATTGCCGATCACGATCTGATCCGGCGCATTTGCCAAAGGATCCTGACCATAATCGGTAACATCAATGCCCGCCTGAGCCAGTTGTGTACTCATCGGCGGATAAAGTGCCTGATCGGAACCGGTCACCACATACCCCATGGCTTTGGCCAATTGAGCCAAACCACCCATAAAGGTGCCTCCGATGCCTAAAATATGCAGATGAGAGGGATTGTCCATGGTTTTTGGCGGTCCTTCGATTCAGCTTTTTGCCCTTTTTACCAGGCCTGGTCAAGGCAGATGCCCGAAAACCGCCCAATATAAACGAAAAAACGCCCTGGCGCCAATAATATCCCTCTATAGGGTAGGGTAGAGAACCGTCAGTGCAAACGATCACATGTCTCTGCCCGTCCCAGCCGGCTCTCACTTGCCAAGCTCGCGCGGGTCGAATAAACTGCCTGCATGACCCAGCCTCTGATCACCACCCAAGCCGCGCTAACGGATTTCTGCTCAGCCCTGACCTCCTTGTCATGGATTGCCGTAGACACCGAATTTTTGCGCGTGAACACCTATTACCCTAAATTATGCTTGATCCAGATTGCCACCCCACAGGGCGAGGTTGCACTGATTGACCCCCTGACCCTGCACGACCTTTCGCCCCTTTGGCGCATTTTCACAGACCCGAGCATCGTGAAAGTCTTCCACAGCGCCCGCCAGGACATGGAAGTATTGGTGCAGCAAGGCTGCCTGCCGAGCCCGATTTTTGACACCCAGGTGGCCGCTGTGTTTCTGGGTTACGGTCACTTGGCCGGACTGGCCCGGTTGATGCAGGAAGAACTTGATTGGACATTAAGCAAGGACCAGACACGAACCGACTGGTCTCAGCGCCCCTTGCAGGCGGACCAGTTGCGCTACGCTCAGGAGGACGTCACCAGCCTCACCCAACTGTATCCGCATGTTTTAGCCAAGCTCAGCACCGCGCAGCAACAGGCCCTCAATGAAGATTTCGAACAGTTGCAGGATCCCAGCCTCTATCAGGTCACCCCGGATGAGGCCGGGCACCGCCTGAAAGCGCTCAACCGACTCAGCCCGAAAAGCCAGGCCATCGCGCTGTCACTGGCGGCCTGGCGGGAAACCTATGCCATCGAACACGACCGTCCGAGACGCTGGGTTTTGAGCGATGACACGCTGGTTGCCATTGCCAAACGCCCACCCAAAACCGTCAAAGCACTGTATAAAGTGCCCAATATCAAAGCTTCCAGCGTTCGTGAATTTGGCGAAACATGGATTGAACTGATTGACCGGGTCTTTCAATCCCCTAAGACCTGGCCCGAAAAAGCCCCGAAACCGCCCCCGGTCACTGACCGCGAGCAAATTGCCCTGAACCTGATGCTGGCCTTTCGGGACCAGGTCACCCAAACTTACGGCATTAATACAGGCAACTGGGTCGGGAAAACCGAACTGCTCGCCATCCTGCGCCATGAAGAGTCCGCCACGCTTAAAGGTTGGCGCCGCCTATTGTTGGAGGCACCGCTGCGCGATTTTTTTGCGCAAAAGGCTGACTTGCGCTGGTGCGAGGACGAGCTTGTGCTGGTTAAGCGTTCAACTTAAAAAATTTGTCATGCATCCAATGGCCAAGCTTTTTACAATACAACGCATTGTTTTTCTAGAATCATCGAGCAAAAAAGGGTTTGCATGAGTCATTCTCCTCGTAATGTGATCTATGCCCAGGCAGGCGGCGTCTCCGCCGTCATCAATGCCAGTGCGGCGGGCGTCATCGAAATGGTCCGCCGTCACCCGGAAACATTTGGCACCATCTACGCCGCCGTCAACGGTGTGGTCGGCGTCCTGGAAGAGTCATTAATCAATGTCTCCGCTCTGTCCGAAGACGTACTGGATCGTCTCAAAACCCAACCCGGCGCGGCCTTTCAGGCGTGCCGGTTTGATCTGGATGGGCTGGAAGAAAATCCTGGGCAGTATGAACGCGTGCTCGAAGTCTTCAAACACTACGACATCGGGTATTTTTTCTATAACGGTGGCAACGGGTCCATGGTCACGGCACAAAAAGTCGCTGACTATTGCTCGGCCAAGGGACACCCTGTGACCTGCATTGGTGTGGCCAAAACCATTGACAACGACCTGGCGCTGTCTCATTGCAGCCCCGGTTTCGGCAGTGCGGCAAAGTATCTGGCCACCAGTTTGCTGGAAGCGACCCTGGACTTGTTTTCCATGCATAACACCTCCACGCGCTTTTTTTGTCTGGAAGCCATGGGACGCAATGTCGGCTGGCTGGCGCTTTCCGGCGGGCTGATCAAAACCATCATCCCCGATGTGCCGCTTCTGATCCTGCCCGCTGAACGCACGTTTGACCGCGATGCCTTCCTCAAGCGCGTGCAATCCCTCATCGAAGACAAAGGGTACTGCGTCTGCGTGGCCTCGGAAGGTTTGACCGATGAAAACGGCCAATACCTTTCGATCGAAAACGTCGAACACACGCACAACCGGGACTACACACAACTGGGTGGCGTGGCAAGCACCCTGTCACATCTGGTGGCCGAACAATTACAGTGCAAAACCCACTTTGCCGTGCCCGATTATTTGCAACGCTCCGCCAGTCACATGGTCTCCCAGACCGATTGGGAGATGGCGTACCGCGCTGGAAAAGCGGCCGTACAGGCTGCTTTGGACGGTCACCACGGCGTGTTGCCGGTGATTGAAGTGATCGGTCACAACCCGCTGGTCTGGCGCTATCGCAATGTCAACCTGATGGAGGTGGCCGATCTTGAAAAAACCGTTCCCGATCACTACCTCACCGAAAATGGCATGGACATCACCCAGGAAGCCATCGATTACCTTCAGCCACTGATCAAGGGCGAGCGCCCCATTCCTTACCACCAGGGCCTGCCCGCCATCCGCCCCCTAAACTTTGAACACGAACCCAAAGCGCTCTCTGCCTACAAGGTGGTTAAATAAAACTGATAAAGGTCTGTCACGGCCGTTCCATGCAAAAACATTGCAATACGGCCTCTAAGTTACCGCCTCATAACAAAATCGTTTGCATGCCTTTTGCCGGCTCTGCTATGATTTTGGCACTTTATTCGCACTCTCCCTAACGCAAGGACCTCACCATGAACTGGAACATTGATCAACTGAACGCCGAGTCGCTCTGGAACACCGTGATACTGCCATGGGGCACCAACATTGTGTTCGCGCTGTTGATCTTTGTGGTGGGTCGCTGGGTGGTCAAAGGTCTGAGCCGTCTGCTCAACCGCGCGCTTGAGCGTAGCAAAATGGACGAAATGCTGACCCGATTCGTGGTGTCGATTGCTCGCACGGTCATGACCCTGTTTGTCATCATCGCCGCTTTGACTCAGCTGGGCATCGATACCACATCACTGGTGGCTCTGCTCGGTGCCGCCGGCCTGGCAGTCGGGCTGGCGCTGAAGGATTCACTGCAAAACTTTGCCGCCGGGGTCATGTTGCTGATCAACAAACCGTTCAAGGTGGGCGATTTTGTTGAAGCGGCGGGCACCGCTGGCATCGTCGAGCACATCAGCATTTTCAATACGGTGTTTCGTGCCACCGACAACAAAGAAATTCTGATTCCCAACGGCAACATCTATCAGGACAACATCATCAATCACTCCACCCGACCAACACGCCGGGCAGACATGGTGTTCGGCATTGCCTACGACGACGATGTGCGTGTGGCCAAACAGGTACTGGAAAAACTGGTGGCCGAAGACGAACGGATTCTCAAGGACCCTGCGCCCACGGTATTCATCACGGAACTGGGCGACTCCAGCATCAACTTTGCCGTACGCCCCTGGGTCAACACAGACGATCTCTGGCCGGTCAAATGGGACATGAACGAAAAGGTCAAACTGGCCTTTGACGAGGCGGGGCTGTCCATTCCCTTCCCACAGATGGACCTGCACGTCCACCACCTTTCCAACCCGAAAGACTGAATTCCCCATTTCTGCAAACGTCTCGGGGCGCTTTGTGACCGGGGATGTCTGCGTGCTTTCAATATTTTCAACGTTATCGACGAGAGGTTTTATGAAAAAGACATTGCTTGCTAGCAGCCTGCTCCTGGCCAACAGCTTGACAGCCGCTATGGCCGAAGAACAAGAACTTGGCCTGAGCGGTTCAGGCGAAGCCGGTTACTCTCAAACCACCGGCAACACCGAAACCGAATCCATTTATGGTGCTTTGAAGCTGAATTATCTGCAAAAAGCCTATGAACTGAAGGGGCTGGTTGAAGGTTCCAACAAATCAGAAGATGGCAACAAAACTCAGGAGCGCTATCTGGGCGATCTTCAAGCCAACCTGTTCATCTCCAGCCACCCTAAAGCCTATGGGTTTGGGCAGTTCCGTGCCGAGCAAGATCGGTTTGCGTCCATTGACCTGTCCACTTACTACCTGGCCGGTCTGGGTTACAATTTTTACAAACAAAAAAACCTGGTCTTGCAAGCCGAACTGGGTGCCGGTTATCAGAACATTGAATACACTTCTGAATCCGGTGAAGACGACACCAGTCAGATCATCGGCAAATTCTATGGCAACTTTGAATACGGACTCAACGAGCGCGTGCGCTTTCTGCAGGACCTGTCCATTTTTTCAGGGGGCGAACAAACGATTTATGAAACCCATACCGGTTTAAAAGTAAACCTCAATGGCAGTCTGAATTTGCGTCTGGCGTATAAATATCGCTACAACGATACACCCGCCGAGGGCAAGAAAAAAGAAGACACCGAAACCGTATTGACCCTGTTATACGATTTTTAAACTGTCTTCGGCCTCTTTTGGCCAACCGACTCAATCATTCTGACCCGATTTTTACCAGGCCTGGTGAAAATCGGGTTTTTTTATGCCCGCACCCTTCATAATTAAATATTTTTATCTAATGATAAGCAGCATTGAGTCCAAGCGAAAAACCTGCATAATGAATTGAACAACCAAGGAGAAGGACGTTTATGCAAATCCGTCAACTGTTTGATGCCGACACCTGGACCTATACCTATCTGATTTGGGATGAACAGACCCGCGAGGCCGCTGTGATCGATTCCGTACTGGAAAAAGTCGATCGGGATGAAACGCACATCCGTGAGTTGGGCCTGAACGTGAAATATTTACTGGAAACCCATATCCATGCCGACCACATCACCGGCGCCGGTCCTTTGCGCAAGCGTATCGGTGGCCAGCTGGTGGTGCATAAGAATTCCGAATCCGAATGCGCAGACATTCTGGCCGTTGACGGCGATGAATTCTTTCTGGGCACGCAGCGGGTTGGCGTGCTGCACACCCCCGGGCACACCAACAATGACATCACCTACCAGATCGACGGGGCCGTTTTCACTGGCGATACGTTAATGGTTCGGGACTGCGGTCGCACCGACTTTCAACTGGGATCCAACGAGGCCATGTACCATTCACTGACCGAAATCCTGTTCCAGTTACCGGAAGACACCATGGTTTTCCCTGCCCATGATTACCGCGGGTTTACCCAGTCAACCATCGGTGAAGAAAAACAATTCAACCAGCGGGCTGGTAACCAGAAATCCTATCAGGATTTTTCAACCATCATGGATGCGATGAACCTGCCTAATCCCAAGCGCATCGACATCGCCGTGCCCGGCAACCTCAAATGCGGCGACCTCGACGACTGAGCATTACACTACGAAGGGCAGCTCTGCCCTTCTGCTCAAATCAGGCCACTTCCATGATCTCGACTTTGTATTGCAACGTCTGATCCGCCAGAGGATGGTTGCCATCCAGATACACTTTATCTTCGTCAATTTCGACAATTTTGAACTGAACCACTTGCCCTTCTGGGTCCTGGGTTTCCACCACTTCGCCGATTTCCAGCGTGACGTTGTCATCAAAATTTTCCGGTGAAGCATAGACCACCAACTCTTCCTGGCGAACCCCGTAGGCTTCTTCCGGTGTTAGGGTGACTTTGGCTTCAAACCCCGGCTCTTCCCCTTCGAAGAGTTTCTCTAGGCCGGTGACAATCTCTCCTTCTCCATGCACATAGTGCACCGGGTCGCCCCCAAAGGTGCTATCGAGCAATTGGCCCTTCTCATCTCGGAGCTCGTAATGAAATGTCACTTGACTGCCTGGTTTGATTCGCATGCGTTTTCCTTCATGATTGGTTTAAAATGGTGGCATTATTTTACGCGCCCGTGAAAAGAAAGGACAGCCCATGCGACAGATTATGCTCGATACCGAGACCACCGGTTTCAACCCGGAACAAGGGGACAAGATCATTGAAATCGGGGCGGTCGAGCTGGTCAAACGCCAACTCACCCACAACAACTACCATCAGTATGTGCACCCGGAAAGAAGCGTGCCCGCCGATGCCATTGCCATCCACGGGATTACCGACGAATTTCTGAAAGACAAGCCCGTCTTTGCCGACATCGTCGACGCCTTTATGCATTTCGTCCAGGGCGCCGAACTGATTATCCACAATGCCCCCTTTGACGTCGGCTTCATCAACCATGAACTGTCTCAACTGCCCAACAACCCCTGGGGCAAAATCGAAGACCACTGCCAGATCACAGACAGCTTGAAGCTGGCGAAAAAACATTACCCGGGCCAGCGCGCCTCGCTGGATGCTTTGTGCAAACGGCTTGAGATCGACAATTCCAACCGAACGCTTCACGGCGCCTTGCTGGATTCGGAAATCCTGGCCGATGTTTATTTAAGAATGACCGGCGGACAAACCGCACTGGGACTGAGTCAGGACGACGAGGCCAGCCAGGGCACGGCTCAAACCGTACGCGTGCAACGCAAAAAACCACTCAGAGTGATTCAGGCCAGCGAAGAGGAATTGAGCGCTCACCAGTCAAAACTGAGCGAAATTGGCGAGAGCAGCGGCCAGTCCATCCAGTGGTAAAGCCTCTTAATCGGCGTGCAACAGCGCGTCCATCGCTTCATTCGCCAGCGCATCCGCCAGCTCATTCTGAGGATGGCCGGCATGCCCTTTGACCCAGTGCCAGGACACATTATGCCGCCCGACTGCTTCATCCAGGGCCTGCCATAAAGCTTTATTTTTCACTGGCTTTTTTGCCGCGGTGCGCCACTGATTGCGCTTCCAATTCGCCATCCACTGGGTAATGCCGTTTTTTACATATTGCGAATCGGTGGTCAGCACCACATCACAGGGGCGCGTCAACGCCTCCAGCCCTCTGATCGCGGCGGTCAACTCCATCTGATTGTTGGTCGTCTCCGGCGCACTGCCTTTCAAGCATTTCTGGTGACCGTCATACTCCAGGACCGCGCCCCAGCCGCCCGGACCCGGGTTGCCACGGCAACCACCATCGGTATAGAGATAAACTTTCTTCATAGGATTCTCTTGTGTTGTTGTTTTCTAACTGGCGTGAGCGGCCAGGCAAGCTCAACTCATTTCCTTCCTGGCTGGACGTCGCTCTGGCGAATCCCCCAGATCATAACGTCCGGCACCGCTCGAGTTCGCCGTTACGGTCCCTGGCCGTTTGAGACCCAACCAATCGGTCAATCGCCAGTTCAGACCAACCGGCGTTGGGGCGGATACCCGTTTTTTTGCGTGCAGGCAATAAAGATTGCCAAAACTCTGCCCCCATTGGCGTTCTCCCTGATCCAGAGAGCGCTCCCACTCGGCCAGGGATTTGGGCCGTTTGAAGCAAGTGATGGGTGAATAATTGAGCCATTCAATGTCATAGCCCAGCAGACTTAACCAATCCACCAATCGATGCGCCCGAATCATATTAGCCTGCGCAAAAACAGAGCGATGCTCGCCCAGACGATGACGCATAGTCAGACACCCCCAGGGATTGAAGCCGGTCACAATCAAGTGCCCCTCCGGGATCAGCACCTGATCAATCTGGCGCAACAGATGGTAAGGGTCTCGCACCGACTCCAGCGTGTGGGGCAGGACCATGGCATCAACCGTGTCGGCTTTGAGCGGCAAATAGTCAATATCGGCTTCGATGCCCTCTAACCCTTGAGAATGAAAAGGCTTCAACGACTGATCCATCAGAATATGATGCCGCGCACGATTACCCTTCAGCACCGAATCGGGACAGACCCGCCCAAGCTGAAGCAGATAGAGCCCAAAAACATGCGACAAAGCATGGGAAAGTAAAGCCTGTTCCTGTTGCAGGAGCGTGCGATTGTTTTTTTGCTGAAACCAGCGCAGCAAAAAGCTCTGAAAGGCCGTATTCGTCATACCCAAACGCAATTGTTTTGTTAGAATAGATTCATTATAACAACCTCATTTTTTCACGCATGCACATCCACCGACTGCCAACACTGTCCGACAACTACAGCTGGGTCATCATGCAAGCCGACCCAACCGTGTCAGCGCAAAGCCAATGTTATGTGGTTGATCCCGGGGAGGCAGCGCCCATTCTGGCTTATTGCGAAACCCATCAGCTCAACATTGCTGGCATTCTAATCACGCACCACCATTACGATCACGTCGATGGGGTACGCACCTTGAAGGGGCAGTTTCCACAAGCCGAGGTGATTGGCTTCAAACAGGGACCGTTTGGCGAACACATCACACATCCGGTCTCAGAAGGGGATGCGCTGAACGTATTAGGCGAGCGATTTGACGTCCTGGAAACCCCCGGCCATTGCGATGACCACATCTGCTTCCATCACCCGCAGGCACTGTTCAGCGGCGATCTGCTCTTTGCCGGCGGTTGCGGCAAAATCTGGGACCATGACCCGGAAAAAATGCATCGTTCTCTGATGAAAATCAAAGCCTTGCCCGGCGATTGCCTGGTCTATTGCGGTCATGAATACACGTATCCCAACCTGATGTTTGCACACATCGCCGAACCGGATAATCAGGCGATCACGGAACGTCTGGAACGCGTTCGCACTTTGCGTCGTCAAGCGCAATGCACCGTACCTTCATTGCTGTGTGAAGAAAAGGTCACCAATCCGTTTCTGCGATATCTGGATGCGCCCTTATCCCAAACACTCCAAGCCCGTTCACCTGAACTGGCACAGGCGGCACCAGCCACCTACTTTGCCCGGCTTCGGGCCTGGAAAGATGACCTGGACGCCACCGACGAATTAGACAAAGGACTGAACGATTAAATGACACGGCGCACAACTCGCTTAACAAGCTGGCTTCCCCGGTCTTTGGCCGGCGCTGGGCTGACCCTCACCCTTTCATTTATGACCGGGTGTGCTCAATTATCCACGAACTTCGCCAACCCAACCGCATCGACCTCTGAAACGACTGTGGACAGCACCACAGGCAAGCTTCCAGTGAGTGCAGCGCCCCTGTCGGCGACCTATCAGACACTGTCAATCGAAACACTGGAAACCCTCACCCTGCAAGGGCTTTACCGATTGCAGCCTCTGACCACCCAAACTGCCCAAACCACGGCACTGGACCAGTTTTATGTGTTTTCAGAACCCAAACCCATTTATGACAACCTTTGGGACACCATTGGAGACCACTTATTCCTGACGCCCGCCAACACACATAATTACCAGGACTATATTCAGTCCTACCTGAAAAAGAAATCCTACCTGCAGCGTGTCTCAAAGCGTGCCAAACCTTATCTTTACTTCATTCTGCAGGAAATTCAAAAACGGCAGATGCCCTTTGAAATGGCCCTGCTTCCCATCGTAGAAAGTGGTTTTTACCCCTATGCACGCTCTTACATGAGTGCCGCTGGCCTTTGGCAATTCATGCCCGCGACGGGCTATATGTATGGGCTCAAACGCAGCTGGTGGTACGATGGCCGTCACGACGTCTACCGCAGTACTCTGGCCGCCCTGGACTACCTGCAATCGCTCTACAAACAAAACAACTACGACTGGCTCCTGGCGCTTGCCTCTTATAACGCCGGCTATGGCAATGTTCGCAAAGCCACTCGCCGACTAAAACGAGCCCGCCCGGACGCCCCTGCTACCTTCTGGAACCTTCAGCCTTATCTGCCCCGCGAAACCCGCCATTACGTGCCGCAATTGCTGGCGATTTCGCACATCATCAGCCATAAAGACCGTTATCATATTCCGCTGGAGCCGGTGGCAAACAAACCATTCATCACCACCGTCGAAATTCAGGGACAGATTTCTCTGCAGAAAGTGGCACAAAAAACCGATATGCCATCGTCTCTGCTAAAGAACCTTAATCCGGGGTTCCTGCGCCAGGCAACCCCGCCAAACGGCCACCACAAACTGGTCTTGCCTTTGGACGTGGCCGAACACTTCAAAGTGGATTATGAGCAGGCGCCCAATCAATATGCGGTTAACTGGCGTCGGCACCAGATTCGCTCCGGAGAAAACCTGGGACTCATCGCTCAGCGATACGGTACGCGGGTCGGCCTGATCAAACAGCTCAACAACATGCGCTCTGACTTCATCCGCGCTGGCAAAACCCTGCTGATTCCCGTACCAGGCAGCCAGGCAACCAGCCAAGTGGCTTCGCGTAGCGATCGCGCGGACACTTATCGCCACACTGTTCGCCGGGGTGAAAGCCTGTGGTCGATTGCGCGCCTCTATGACACCAGCATCAATCAACTGGCGCGCTGGAACGGGCTTTCACGCAACAGCACCTTACGTCCCGGACAGACTCTGCGCGTCCAAACCAGCAGCGCCTCCCGAAAAATTTCCTACACCCTCAAAAAAGGCGAAAGCCTGTGGGTCGTGGCAAGAAAATATCAGGTCAGTACCGATGACTTGTGCAAGTGGAATGGTTTGAGCGCCAACGATGTTCTGCAACCCGGCACCGAGCTGCAAGTGTGGATCAACAGTTAAGCCGCATGACCCGAAAAATGGCTTTTTTACCAGGCCTGGTCTTTAAACGTCTGACATCGGCTTTTACCCTCTCACTGGGTCTCGTGCTGGTTGTGACATCCTCTCTCTCTCACGCTGCGGTCGACCGAAGTCAGCTCACAGAAGAGCAACGGTCATTTCTTGAAGCCTACGAGGCCATCAAGGCCAATGACCGGCCCTTAATCGCCCGATACAAGCAGACTCTCAAAGACTATTCACTCTACCCCTATCTGGTATACCTGGACTACAAACACCACCTCTCTGTGACCCCGGACCGGCTTGTGGCTTATTTTCTGGAACGCTACTCTCCCGACAGCCCCCTACCCAGGCGCCTGAAGGATCGCTGGCTGAGAAAACTGGGCAAACAGCAAAAATGGGACACCTTCCTGACGCACTATCGTCCGGGCGAATACCGCGCCAAAGATCTAAGCTGCTACTATTATCGGGCTCGACTGGACGTTTCGACTCAAGACAGCGCGTTAAACGAAGACATGCTGGCCTTCTGGCAAACCAACCTCACCTTGCCACGTCAGTGCAACCCCGTCACAGCGCATTTAAAAAAACACAACTTGATCACCGGTGCCCGCGTCTGGCAAAAAGTGATCCGGGCCATGCACAAAGGCCATACCCGTACCGCCAAGCGCCTGGCTCGCGACCTGTCAGCAACCGATCAGAAACAACTGCGTTTCTGGATTAAGGTCTATCGTCACCCCGAACGCATCGAACAGGCCTTGCCTGGATTTGTCACCCCAGTCATTCGAAAAGAGATTTTTAAGCAGGCCCTGCAACGCTTGAGCTATCAGGACCCTGAAAACGCCCTCTCCGAACTCGCAAAACGTCGCGAGCAATACGGCCTCAATCAGAAAGAACACGATGCCCTTCATACACGCCTGTCCTTACGCCTGGCTTATCGCCACCACCCCAAAGCCAAAGATTTTTTAAAGCAGGTTGACGTTGAAAACAAAGACGTGGATGCCATGCACTGGGAAATGCGCTCCACTATTCGTGAGGGCGACTGGGAGCATTACCTGTCTCTTTACGAGCGTTTACCTCAAACCGAACAACAGGATGAACGCTGGCAGTACTGGCTTGCCCGGGCGCTGGACGAACTCAACAAAGATCCGGCCGCCGTTCGTATCTGGCAGTCACTGGCCAAAACACGCAGTTACTATGGTTTTCTGTCTGCCGATCGACTGAACCTTCCCTATCGGTTCAATCCAGCCACCACCAACCCGACGCCACTCCCCGAGCTGAAACAGAAATACCCCCAGATTAACATCCTGGAAGAGCTCAAGGCGATTGGCTGGCGTTACAGTTTCAAGCGGGAGTGGTATCATCTGCTGGACCGCCTGGATGAGGCAGATTTCGAAGGCGTCGCCCAACTCATGTCCAACTGGAATCAGCATGCTCTGGCCATCCAGACCGTGTCCCGCGTCAAGAAATGGGACGATCTCTCACTGCGTTTTCCCACCCCTTACAAAGAACCCGTGCTTCAGGCCGCCGATGACAATCAGATTGATCCGGCCTGGGTCTATGGCGTCATTCGAAGAGAAAGTGCTTTTTCCGCTGACATCAGTTCCCCCGCCGGCGCCATTGGCTTGATGCAACTACTGCCCCGGACCGCCCGTTACATCGGTCGGCAAAATGGCTTTAAAAAACGCGACTATACCCGTCTGACACGGCCGGAATCCAACATCGCACTGGGCAGCGCTTACCTGCGATATCTAATCGATAAGTATCAGGGAAACCGTGTCATGGCGACCGCCGCGTACAATGCAGGCCCCAAACGAGTTGACGCCTGGCGCCCTGAACGTCGTGCCCTACCAGCGGATCGTTGGGTGGAAACCATCCCCTTTAATGAGACTCGCAAATACGTGAAAGCGGTCCTGGAATACACGACGATCTTTCAGTCCAACCTCAAAGGCCGTTATGACCGACTGCAGAATGTCATGCCGGTCATCCCACCCAAGCAACTCGACGCTGACAGACATCAAAAAAAGCAGGCAAAAAAAAGCCCCGCTCAAAGACGGGGCTGAACATTACTTCAAATTTGAAATAATCAGAGGAGGATACTCATGAAGAAACATGAATATCTTCTATCTTATTAGGAAAGCCTTATATTGTCAAACCATAATATAAATAAAATCATTGAGACAGTCTGCGCCATTGATTTTATTTATCATAGATGCGCATTTAAACACGTCGCCAGGTCGTGCCTTGCGGCCCGTCCAACAGCTCAATGCCAGCAGCCAACAACTCATCGCGAACCGCATCGGCCCGAGCAAAGTCTTTGTTCTGTCTTGCCTGAGCACGCTCCTCGATCAACGTCTCAATCCGGGCGTCATCCAGGGCACCTTCCGCGTCAGCGGACTGGGACGGCTGCCATTTGAAAAATGCCTCGGGTGACACTTGCAGCAAGCCCAAACGCCCACCCAGAGACTGCAAGCATTCATGCAACGCATGGCTCGGCGTTTTGTTGAGGGCTTTGGACAGATCAAACAACACTGCCAGCGCTTGTGGCGTATTGAAATCATCATTCATGGCGTCATCAAACGCCTGACGCCACGCATCGGTCGGTTCCGATTCACTGGTCTCGGAAGCAGGTGCCGACTCCAAAGCGGTATAAAGTCGATGCAGACTCGCTTTGGCCGCCTCCAGCGTCTCTTCGGAATAGTTCACCGGGCTTCGATAATGACTCGCCAACAGGAAGTATCGCACCACCTCAGGGTGATAGGCTTTGAGCACCTCTCGGATGGTAAAAAAATTGCCCAGCGACTTAGACATCTTCTCATCGTCAATGCGCACGAAACCACAGTGCATCCAGGTGTTGACGTACTGTTCGCCGGTCGCACATTCCGATTGCGCGATTTCATTTTCATGGTGTGGAAAACTCAGATCCAACCCGCCGCCATGAATGTCGATGTGCTGCCCCAGACACTGGGTGGCCATGGCCGAACATTCAATGTGCCATCCCGGACGCCCTTCTCCCCAGGGTGAGGACCAGGCCGGCTCTTCCGGCTTGGACGCTTTCCACAACACGAAATCCAGTGGATCTTTCTTCGCCGAATTGACTTCAACACGTGATCCGGACACCAATTCATCCAGCGTCTTGCCAGACAGACGACCATAATCCGGGTCCGACTTCACATGAAAGTACACGTCTCCATTGTCAGCGGCGTAGGCATGCCCTTTGTCAATCAGTGTCTGAATCATTTGCTCAATCTGTCCCATGAAAGCGGTGGCACGCGGTTCCTGATCCGGTCGCAGCACATTCAAAGCCGCTTCGTCTTCGTGCATGGCGTCAATAAAACGCTCGGTCAGTGCCTGCACCGGCTCCTGATTCTCAAGCGCTCGCTGAATGATTTTATCGTCAATGTCGGTGATGTTGCGCACATAGGTCACTTCATACCCCAGTGCCCGCAAATGACGCACCACCGTATCAAACACCACCATCACCCTGGCATGGCCGACATGACAATAGTCATAAACGGTGACCCCGCATACATACAGACCCACTTTGCCCGGCTCAATCGGTTGAAAGGTCGTTTTCTGCTTGGTTTCGGTGTTATAGATTTTCAATGTCATGCTTTCTGGCTCCAGGTATCGCGCAATCCGACGGTTTTGTTAAAGACGAGCGCACTCGAATCTTCGGCATTGTCACGACAGAAATAACCTTCCCGTTCGAACTGATAAGACTGCTCCGGTTGCGCCTGCGCCATCCCCGGCTCCACAAAACCATGCTTAACACTCAAGGATTGCGGATTCAAAACCGACTTGAAATCGTCCTCTCGAGCCGGTTCCGGCACCTGAAACAGACGATCGTATTCACGAAATTCCGCTGCCACCGCAGTCGAAGCCTCCACAAAATGAATCACGCCTTTGACCTTTCGTCCATCAGGCGGGTTCTGCCCCAGTGTTTCCGGGTCATAAGTGGCATACACCGTGGTCACCTCACCGTTTTCGTCGGTTTCCATGCGCTCGGCCTTGACCACATAGGCATTACGCAGGCGAACTTCTTTGCCCAGCGCCAGACGTTTCCATTTCTTGTTCGGAGCCTGCTCAATGAAATCGGCCCGATCAATATAGACCTCACGTCCGAACTGGATTGTCCGTGTTCCCATTGTTTCATTCTGGGGATGAATCGGCGCCTCCAGTGTTTCCAGCTGATCGGCTGGGTAATTTTCGATCACCAGCTTGATCGGGTCCAACACCCCCATGGTGCGCGGCGCCACCACATTGAGGTCATCACGAATCGCCGCTTCCAGAATGGCCATCTCCGTCAGCGAATCGACTTTGGAAATACCGATGCGCTCGGCAAAATCGCGAATGGCGGCCGGGGTCACACCCCGACGACGCAACCCAGACAGAGTCGGCATACGCGGATCATCCCAGCCAGACACCACGCCCTCTGTAACCAGTTGTTGCAGACGACGCTTGGACATCATGGTATAAGCCAGATTCAAGCGTGAGAACTCATATTGATGCGGACGATCCGGACGGTTGAACGCATCCAGGTGTTCCAGGATCCAATCATAAAGGCGGCGGTTATCCTGAAATTCCAACGTACAGAGGGAATGCGTCACCCCTTCAATGGCATCGGAGATACAATGCGCAAAGTCATACATCGGGTAGATACACCACTGATCCCCGGTTTGGTGGTGGTGAGCAAAGCGCACGCGGTACAGGGTGGGATCGCGCATACAGATAAAGCTGGATGCCATATCAATTTTGGCGCGCAGAACACATTCCCCTTCCGCAAAGTCACCTTTTCGCATGCGCTCAAACAAAGTGCGATTTTCTTGGGGCGAAGTATCACGATAAGGACTGTCTGTCCCCGCTTCGGTCAAGGTACCACGATAGGCGCGGGTTTGTTCGGCATCGAGAAAACAGACATAGGCCAGACCTTTGTCGATCAGTTCACAGGCACTGTCATAAAAGGTCTGAAAATAATCGGAAGAAAAACGCGGATTCCCGGCCCACTCAAAACCAAGCCAGGCCACGTCTTTTTTGATGGCGTCAATGTAATGCGCCTCTTCTTTGATTGGGTTGGTGTCGTCAAAACGCAAATGGCAATCGCCCTGATAATCTTCCGCCAGCCCAAAATTCAGACAGATCGATTTGGCGTGCCCGATGTGCAAGTAACCGTTCGGCTCTGGCGGAAAACGCGTCACCACCCGGTCATGTTTGCCTTTCGCCAAATCCTCATCAATGATATTGCGAATGAAGTTGGTGGGTTTGACCGTTTCGGTCGCGGTGTCATCCGTCACGTTCGTCATGAATGGGTCCTGTCTTTGAGCTAGTCTAGTGTCGTGCCATGAAAAGGGCGAATTATAGCATAAAGCACCGATGGCAGAAGCCACCCATGCGAATCCCGGACAGACAAATGCCACTGCCCGATCGGCTCGGATCATGCTAAAATGTCGTTCGTTTTAAAACCACCGGGAGAATCGCATGCGCCAAAGCCTTACTGCTTTTATTCTGTTTCTGTCCAGCCTGCTTGTCTGGCCAGCCCAGGCGGCTGACAAGCCGCAGGTACTGATCGAGACCAATCAGGGTAATATTGTCCTGGAACTGTACCCGGAAAAGGCGCCCAAGTCGGTGGAGAACTTTCTGCGTTATGTGAATGAAGGGTTTTACAACGGCACCATTTTTCACCGCGTGATCCCGGACTTTATGGTGCAGGGTGGCGGTTTCACCCCGGATCTGCAGAAAAAACTGACCCACGGCCCCATTCACAACGAAGCCGACAACGGCTTGCGCAACCGTGTGGGGACGGTGGCCATGGCACGCACCAACGACCCGCATTCGGCCACTTCCCAGTTTTTCATCAATGTGGCTAAAAACACCTTTCTTGATTTTCGTGAAAAAACGCCACGCGCTTATGGATATGCCGTTTTTGGGCGTGTGATCAAAGGCATGCGCACCGTTAACAAAATCCGCACCGCCCGAACCGGCTTTAAAAACGGCATGGGCGATGTGCCTCTGGAACCGATCATTATGGAAAAAGTGGTCCAGATCAAATAACCCCTTCTTTTTTACCAGGCCTGGTGTCTGTGCCGGGCACATCTGAACTTTTACAAAAACGGATATCATGATTATGTCGAGCGTTACGTTTGAAACCACTCTGGGAAACATCACCGTCGAACTGGACCATGAAAACGCGCCCATCGGGGCTGCCAACTTTCTGAAATACGCTGAGGACGGCTTTTTCAATGGCACCATTTTTCACCGCATCATTCCGGGCTTTATGGTTCAGGGCGGTGGCATGTTGCCGGGCATGGAGCAAAAACCCACAGGTGAGCCCATTCAGAATGAAGCCGACAACGGCTTGAAAAACGTACGCGGCAGTCTGTCTTATGCCCGCACCATGGATCCCCATTCGGCTACGACCCAATTCTTTATGAATCTGGTGGACAATGATTTTCTCGACCACACCGGCAAAGACATGCAAGGTTGGGGCTATGCGGTCTTTGGTCGCATTACTGACGGCCTGGACGTCATTGATGAGATGGCCAAAGTGGACACCACCAGTCGACGCGGGCATCAGGACGTGCCGGTGGATGACATCGTGATCGAAAACACGCGCGTTGAGTCCACGCAGAGCTCGTGAACGACCGCCCCCGCACTCGATTTGTCGCCGATGTGCATCTTTTGCCGGAAGTCGAGGCTGTGCCCGAGGTCAACGCCACGTTTCATCATTTCCTGGACGATTGCCTGACCCAGTCGGTGGACCAGCTTTACATTCTGGGAGACCTGTTTGAAATGTGGGTCGGCGACGACATCGGTCTTCAGGACTACGCCCAAAGCATCGCCAAATTCCGAGCCTTAACCCAAAGCGGCATTGAGGTCAACTTGATTGAAGGCAATCGTGACTTTCTGATGCGCCACGACTTTTATCACGCCACGGGCATCACCCGCCTGACCCCACCCTACCGACTCAACCTAAACGGCGAACAATGGCTTCTGTTGCATGGGGATGAACTCTGCACGTCGGACCATGGCTATCAACGCATGCGACGCATTTTGCGTCACCCTTGGGTCATGGGCGCATTCCTGCGACTGCCGGCCCAGACTCGTCAACGAATCGGACGTAAGATGCGAGACCAGTCGCAGAAATTCGGGGGCCGCAAGGCCCAAAACATCACAGATGTGAATGACTCAGCGCTGCAGGCACTGATGCAGGCCTATCCGGATACCCAGCGAATCCTTCACGGACATACGCACCGTCCCGGGGTCTATGGAAAACGTTGGGTGCTGGGTGACTGGCGCCCACAAGCCTGGTGGGTTGAAGTCACTCCAATGGGTGCCCAGTGGCATTATTGGCGTGGCAATCATTGACACGACCGAGTTGTCGGTTGGGGGAACGCTCAATCCAGCTTGAGCGGTAGCAATTCCAGATGATCTCGATCCAGACGGAAACGCATGGATTCGGTCACCGTCCCCGAACCGGTTTCGCCCGCACAATTCCAGTTTAAGGCCCATTCATACTGGTAACGCAGCTTGAATCGATCCTTGGCCAAAGCCTCTACTGATAACACTGTCATGCCGCCATCAAATTGGGCAAAGTGACTGATGTGAGACAGGTCTTGAATCAAGGATGGCGTTAATTCATCCAGGTGGGTCTGCATCACCGACAAAAGTGCCTGAGCCAGCGATGCTTCACTGTCCGACTTCTGAATCAGACCGGAAAGTTCCGGCCATTGGAAACGCGTCTGCATGGATTAAAACGCCTTGGTCGTGAGCACGTCTTTTTCCCCTTCGGAGCGGGCAATCACGACGGCACCGACCGAGTCACTGAACACATTCACCGTGGTACGCATCATGTCGAGCAGCCGATCCACCACCAGCAACAGACCAATCGCCTCCGCCGGCAACCCCACTGCCACCAGAATGATGCTGATCGCCACAAGACTTGCGGAGGGAATGCCAGCCACCCCGATTGAGGTGGTCAGCGCAATCACCACAATCAGCAACTGGGTGCTCCAATCCAACGGCACACCAAACAACTGCGCAATGAAAATGGCGGCCACACACTCATACAAGGCGGTGCCATCCATGTTAACAGTCGCCCCCAACGGCAGAACAAAACTGGACACCCGGTTGGACACCCCGGCACGCTTTTCCAGCGATGTCAACGTCACCGGCAAAGTGGAGGACGATGAACTGGTAGAAAAGGCGGTCAGCAACGCAGGCGCCATGGCCTGATAATGCAGCCACGGATTTTTGCCCCCCCCCAGAAAATACAGAATCAGAGGCATCACAATCAGTGCATGCACCAGCAGCGCTAACACCACCGTCATAAAAAACAACGCCAGATTACCAAACTGGTCAAACCCGGTGTTGGCAATGGAAGCCGCCACCAAACCAAACACCCCAATGGGGGAGAACTTCATCACCAGTTGAGTGATCAGCAGCATGACTTCGAACACACCTTCCCAGAAGCGGGTCAACGTATCGCGTAGCTCCCCTTTGAGGCGCGTCATAAAAAAGCCGAACAACAGACTGAAAAAGATCAGCCCCAGCATTTGTCCTTGGGCCGCGGCATCCACCACATTCACCGGGATCATGCGCAGAAAGACTTCCACCACATCCCCTGCCCCTTTGCCTTCCACGGCGGCCATCATTTCATGATCGGTTTCCAGCACGGGTGCCGGACCGTCTGTTACCCCCGGCTGCAATGTGTTGACAAAAAAGAGCCCAATCAACACGGCGATAAAACTGGTCAGCAAGTAATACCCCAGCGTCTTACCGCCCAAGCGTTCAAACCCGCCAGCAGAACCGACCTTGCTGATTCCGGTGATAATGGCCGATACCACCAGCGGCACCACAATCATTTTCAGGGCATTTAAAAACAGCGTTCCGATAAAGGTAAACACCGCCACCACGGAAAGGCCAAGCAGCGTGGTGTCGGTATCCACAGCCGCGCCGGCGATGGCGGCCAGAACCAGAGCAATCAGAATTTGCCAATGCAATGCCAGTTTCATAAGGTAGCCTGCTGTTGAGTCAATCAGAAAACGAAGGAATCAATCCTCACATTGATACCAGGCCTGGTAAGGCCCCATGTTGTACACCGCTTCATAGCCCATCTGATTGAGCATTTGCATGGCCATTTGCGAACGCGAGCCGGAACGACAGAACACCACCACCGGACGGTCTTTTTCCAATGCTTGTTCGGCCGTCTGCTGCAATGTCTGCAAAGGCAGGTTGATGGCACCGGGCAAGCGCTGAGCTTCAAACTCCGGCGGGGTTCGCACATCCACCAGATACGCGTTTTGATTTTTGATCAGGGCTTTACACTCGTCACAAGGTGTAAACATTTTGTAACCTCTCATTTATCCAATAATAGCAACCGCCAGCCAGATGACAATGACCGTCATCACGGCTGCCAGCACATCGTCCAGCATAATCCCTACACCACCATGAACATGGCGATCGACCCAGCGAATGGGCCAGGGTTTAACGATATCAAAAAAACGAAAGCCGACGAACGCTGCCAGCCACCAGGTCCAACTTTGTTCAGGCAATGCCATCAGCGCCAGCCAGACGCCCACGAACTCATCCCAGACAATGCCGCCATGATCGTGAACCCCTGCCCAGTCGGCGGCACGCTGACACAACCAGCTGCCCACAGCCATGCCCAGCAAAAGCACCATCAGTGCAAGTATCGGCGAAACCAGTAACAGCGGAATGAAGATCAGGGTCCCCACGAGGGTGCCCCAGGTTCCCGGCGCTTTGGGTGCCAGCCCACTGCCCAGACCAAAGGCAAGCCAGAGATCCAGACGTCGAAAAACATCTCTGGGAGCAGGCAGAACGTCAGACATGGACGTTAAAGACGCTTTTTCGCCGCAGTACGCAAACGAAGCGCATTCAGTTTGATAAAGCCTTCCGCGTCTTTGTGATCATAGGCGCCACCGTCCTCTTCGAAGGTCGCGATGGCCTCATCAAACAGGCTTTTTTCCGACCAGCGACCGACCACGGTCACATTGCCTTTGTAGAGTTTGACGCGCACGGTGCCACTGACGTCTTTCTGAGACTGATCGATCAATGCCTGAAGCATTTCACGCTCAGGACTGAACCAGAAACCGTTGTAGATCATCTCGGCGTATTTAGGCATCAGTTCGTCTTTTAAGTGGGCCGCATTGCGATCAAGCGTGATGGACTCGATGGCGCGGTGCGCCTTAAGCATAATGGTCCCACCCGGGGTTTCATAACAGCCGCGCGCTTTCATGCCCACAAAACGGTTTTCAACCAAATCATCACGCCCGATGCCATTGGCCCCGCCAACTTTGTTCAAACGCTCCATCACCGTTGCCGGCGACAGGGACTCGCCATCAATGGCGACAATGTCCCCATGGTCATAAGTCAATTCCAAATAAGTCGGCGTATCAGGGGCTGCTTCCGGGGCCACGCTCCACAACCACATGGCTTCCTCTGGTTCATTGGCCGGATCTTCAATGATGCCGCCTTCGTATGAGATATGCAGCAAATTGGCGTCCATGGAATAAGGCGATTTTTTGCCTTTTTTGTTTTCAATTGGGATGTCGTGTTTTTCGGCATACGCCATCAGCTTTTCACGCGACAGCAAATCCCATTCGCGCCAGGGCGCAATCACTTTCACATCCGGCATCAGAGCATAAGCGTTCAATTCAAAACGTACCTGATCATTGCCCTTACCGGTCGCACCATGCGCGACCGCATCCGCCCCTGTTTCTTTGGCGATTTCAACCAGACGCTTGGAAATCAATGGTCGGGCAATCGAAGACCCCAAACGGTACTCGCCCTCATAGATGGCATTGGCCCGCATCATCGGGAAGACAAAGTCGCGGGCAAACTCTTCACGCAAATCCTCAATATAGATTTCCTTGATACCCATTGCCTGGGCTTTGGCACGGGCCGGTTCCACCTCTTCGCCCTGACCGATGTCAGCGGTAAAGGTGACCACTTCGCACTCGTAAGCGTCCTGCAACCATTTTGCGATGATCGAAGTATCGAGTCCGCCGGAATACGCCAGCACCACTTTCTTGATTTGCGACATTATTCTTCCTTTGCATTCAAAGCTGTAAATTTGCGCGATTATACCTTAAAATCAACCCAATTTAGAACTACTCTGAGCACTGAGACACCGAACCATGCCCCAAAACCTGAGCGATCTGATCAAAGTTCTGCCGCAGTATCTGATCCCCAAACATTGGCTTTCAAAGGGCATGCATGCGTTTATGCGCATACGTGTGCGTTGGATCAAACTGGCGACTATGAAGACGATGATCCGGCTCTATCGTATTGACCTGAGTGAAGCCGAAGAAACTGTGCTCGACAACTACCCTCATTTTAATGCCTTGTTTACCCGTGCGCTCAAACCCGAAGCCCGCCCAGTAGACAGCACACCCGATGGCTGGTGCAGCCCGGTCGATGGCGTGGTCAGCCAGTCAGCCCGCATTCAAGGCGATACGCTGATTCAAGCTAAATGCCATGACTATCGCCTGCCTGCGCTGCTGGGCGGTGACATCGAGTACGCAAAACAATTCAAAAACGGCGATTATGCCGTGATTTACCTGGCGCCGCATGACTACCACCGCATCCACATGCCCAAAGCCGGACGCTTGGTTTCAATGACGTATGTACCGGGCGATCTGTTTTCGGTCAATCCGGCGACGGTTCGCCAGATCGAAGGCTTGTTCGCCCGAAACGAACGTGTGATTTGCCGGTTTGAAACACCAGACGGGCCTTTTTGCATGATCTGGGTCGGAGCCATTTTTGTCGGCAGCATGGAAACCGTCTGGCAAGGCAAAGTCACCCCGCCTTATGGCACAATGATCCAGCACTGGGATTACAGTGACCGGAGTCTGAACTTTGAAAAAGGGGAAGAACTTGGTCGGTTCAACATGGGCTCCACAGTGATTTTGCTTTCACCGGAAGGCCAATGCCCGGACTTGGGTCAACAAACACCGCAGCGACGGGTAAACATGGGCGAAGCCCTGACACAGGCGTCCAGCCCGACCGAAACCATGCCTCGGCCGAGCGTTGATGCGTCGGACGAGGGTGAAACCGACCACAGTCCCAAAATCACCTTGTGACACCAACGAAAACGAACACAGAACGAATCAACCATTAAAAAGGATCGACACTATGAAAATGATCACGGCAATCATCAAGCCCTTTAAGCTGGACGACGTTCGAGAAGCCTTGCACGACATTGGCGTACACGGCATGACCGTGATCGACGTGAAAGGTTATGGCCGCCAGAAAGGGCACACCGAAATGTACCGCGGCGCCGAGTACGTTGTAGACTTCCTACCGAAGCTTAAGCTTGAAATTGCTGTCAGCGAAGAGCAGGTAGACCAGGTGGTTGAAGCGGTGGTCGATGCCTCACAAACCGGTAAGATCGGCGATGGCAAAATCTTTGTGACCAACATCGAACAAACCATCCGCATCCGCACCGGCGAAACAGGCCCGGAAGCACTCTAACAGACTTTCAAGAGGGGCAGTGCCCCCTCTCCTGCAAACGTCACACCTTTCAGACTCGGGCACCTACCAGATCGAACGCCCAACTTTGTGGGTTCGTTCATGACCGGGAGCCTGGGTCGACTCTCCTCTGGGAATGACCTGCCATAGCCAAGTGGTGTCAGGTGCTGGGAGCCTGACACCCCAGGCGGGGTCCAGTTCATCAATGCATTGGCCTTGCGCATCGTATTCAGCGACCCAACGATCGCATATCAGGCACCGCACCGCGTCAAATTTGGACAGGTATTCAAGATGCGCCTGAATCAGCGCTTGCCCCATTTTTTCGAGTTCGGCTTCTTCAAGATTGCGGTGCAATCCCGGTCTAATGGCTGTTAAGGGAAGCTGGGTGAGCACGTTCAAAGACACCACACAATCGATCGGTTCATCCAGAAAGCGTTGCGGCGAAACGATGTCTGTCCTGCCTGAAAAAAGACCCGTCAATGATTCGGTCAGGTCACATTCAATCAGGCGCACATTGGGCAGATCCCGAACAAGGCGACGGGCCGAGCGCAAAAAAACCATGTCCACCAACCACACCTGCTCAAACGCTTCACTGGCCTGGTGCAACGGAATGTCTTGCAACAATCCAGCGCCCATGACCATAAGAATGCGCTTTCGCTTTGATTGTGCCATGGCTTCTCGAATGGCTTGCTGGCAGCGCTGATAATGGGGTTGCCAGGCCGCTTCACAACGTTTGCAACGAGCCTGCATGGCAATGGCTTCTTTGAGCAATCCAGAACGTCGCGCCAAGGGTGTCGCTGGTGTGGTGAGCCATTGCCAGGCCTCCAGAATCATGGTGCGTCTTTGTCCAGCCCCAATGCCTGGGTTTTACGGGTCAGGGTGTTTCGTCCCCAGCCCAGCAACGCGGCCGCCTTCTGACGATGATTAAGGCTGTAACGCAACGCTTCTTCAATCAGCACTTTTTCAAACAGCGGCTCTGCCTGCGTATGCAACCCTTTTTGCCCGGATTGTAGAAATTCAGCGGCCCACTGACGCAACGGCGCTTGCCACCCCCCTCCTTGCGCAGAGAGCTCATCGGACTGACCGGTCTGCACCATCGCCTCCAGCATCATAGAGTTTTCCTTGCCCTGTTGCAGTTCCAATGGCAAATCATCCATTTGCACCGTCTTGTCAGGCGCCATAATGGTCAGCCAGGTGCACAGACTTCGAATCTGGCGCACATTCCCCGGCCAGGGCTGATGAACCAGGTATTTTTCCACTTCTCGGCTCAGGCGCTTTTCTTCCAGATCATACTGTTTGGCTTCCTCACTCAGATAGTAACGAACGATCGGCAAAATATCTTCCCGGCGCTCTCTCAGTGGCGGTACCTTGATACGAATTACATTCAGTCGATACAACAAATCTTCACGGAAACGTCCCTGGCGCACCAGTTCTGCCATATTCTGGTGGGTCGCGGCCACTATCCGAACATTGGTTTTGATCGGGGTTTTGCCGCCCACCCGGTAAAAGGTGCCATCATTCAGAACGCGTAACAGGCGGGTTTGCAGATCAACCGGCATATCACCGATTTCATCCAGAAACAAGGTTCCCCCATCGGCTTCTTCAAACCGACCGATTCGCTGGGTGTGCGCCCCGGTAAACGCGCCTTTTTCGTGGCCGAATAATTCCGACTCCAGCAAATCTCTGGGAATGGCCGCCGTATTGATCGCCACAAACGGACCGCTGGCACGCGTACTGAGTTCATATAGGGCGCGCGCAACCAATTCCTTCCCCGTCCCGGTTTCGCCCGTAATTAGAACAGTGACGTCCAGCTGTGAGACTCGGCCCAGGATACGAAACACCTCCTGCATCGCAGGAGCAGAACCAATGATGTTCAACGGTTGTTTACTCTGACGGGGTTTTCGGCTGCGTTTGCCCCCGGACAAGTGACGCTTCACCGCCCGATCGATCAACGACAGAGCGTCGTCAATTTCAAACGGCTTAGGCAGGTACTCAAATGCCCGACTCTGAAAGGATTTGACCGCGGTATCCAAATCCGCATGGGCCGTCATAATAATCACGGGGATCTGCGGATCGACCTCATGAATCGCCTCCATGAACTCCAATCCATCCATTTCCGGCATGCGCACATCAGAAATCACCACAGAGGGCTTGACCGTTTTGAGCTCACGCAAGGCTTCCAGCGGGGAACCAAAGTCTTCAACGTCATAGGGGCGCTCATCCAGAGACTCACGGATGACCCAGCGTATGGACGCGTCATCGTCCACGATCCAGATTAAAGGCACATCCTGTGCATTGCTATGTTCACTCATTATGTTCGTTCCTATCGTTTGTAGCGTTTGCGCTGAGACGTCTGTCGGTTGTGGTCAAACGGCAAATAAATATTAAAAACGGTGTTGCCAGGCTCACTTTCGGCCACGATCAGCCCACCGTGCTGGCGCACAATGTTTTGCGAAACGGGTAACCCAAGCCCGGTTCCGGATTCTTTGCTGGTCACCATCGGATAAAAAATAGAGTCAAACACATCGGGGGGAATGCCCTCACCTTCATCGATCACACTGATCACCGCGACCAGTGGGTATGTTTTGGTGCCAAGGGTAAACTTGGATTCCACGCGGGTTTTGATGGTGAGCAGACCGCCATGCTGAGCCATCGCTTCCATGGCATTTTTAACCAGGTTCAGCAACGCCTGCACCATGGCTTCAAAATCCATGGAAATTTCCGGAATACTGGGGTCATAATCCAACTTGATAAACACATGATCGGGCTTTTCACCGCGAACAATGTCCAAGACATAAGCGATCAAGGCATGAATATTAAAAGGCGATTTCTCCTCGCCGCCTTTGGGCCCCAGCATTCGATCCACCAGGTTTTGCAGCCGCTTGACCTCTTTTGAAATGACAGACAGATAACGCCCAGCTTTATCATTGTCCTGATAGCGTTTCTGTAGAAGCTGGGTCGAGCCATAAATCCCCGCCAACGGGTTTTTGATCTCATGGGCCAACGTGCGCACCAGCAAATTGCCGGCTTCGTACTGATGCCAGCGTTCGTCCTCTTCCACAATCCGGTGGTGACGCTCAGTGTCATACAGTTCGATCAGCCAGCCATCTGCCTCATCCAACTCATAGTAGGAAATGGTGCAGGTAACATGCAGCCGTTGCGTATCCGGCAGACGAATGCTGTATTCGTGAATGGTCAGACGTCCGGTGCCACAGGCCCGGATATCATCCAGCAACCGCGGCAATATGTACCGCCAATTGACACCAATGACTCTCTGGGCGCTCAACTGCAACAACTCCGCGGCCGACAGATTGATGTAACCGATGTTTTCGTTACAGTCAATCCAGACCACCGCTGTCGTCAACCCATCCAGAATTTCTTTCTCGCTGACCGCCACGGGCGGCCCGACTTTACGACTCATTGCCTTGCCTCGTTTCATTCACCGCTCAGGTGTTCATCATTGACCGAACCACTTCGGGATCGGGAAACGCAAACACATAAAGAATGGCAAACGCCAATAAAAATGCCCCGCGTGTCAGCCCTTTAAACGGCAACACCGGATGACAGAGAATCGCAAACGCAAACCCACTGACCATCGCTCCCCAGGCTGACAGGGTCGCCGCCATCAGTCCCAGCAGGACGCCCAGGGCCATCGCGTAATAATGCCAGCTCATTTTGGTTCGTTTTTCGGCCATAATGATTCATCCATCCTTTTTGAGGGAGCTATACGGTGACTTCTTGCACTATTTTAATGCATTGTTGGCCGTTTGTTGCAGTCTTCTGCCTGCGAGCTTTGATACAATAAACCAACGATAAAAAACCAAAGGAAAGGCTATGCAAAACCCAATCATTGTGATCGGCATGGGCGAACTCGGCAGCGTGTTTGCACGAGGTTGCTTGAAACTGGGCTATCCGGTTCAGGGCGTTCGCCGCGAGGACTCTCTCCAACAGATGGCACAAGCCATCCCCAACCCGCAAGCGGTGATTGTGGCCGTCGGCGAAGCCGACATTCACAGCGTCATGCAAAACTTTCCTGCAGCCTGGGCCCATGACGTCGTATTGATTCAGAACGAACTCTTGCCCCGAGACTGGCAGGCCTCACAAATACCACGTCCGACTGTCATCAGTGTCTGGTTTGAAAAAAAGCCGGGTATGGACACCAAGGTTGTGGTGCCCTCCCCGGTTTACGGCAAACACAGCAAGCTTATTTTTGATGCCATGGCCACACTCGACATCCCCGTGGTTCAATTGGGCTCATCCGAAGAGTTGTTGTATGAACTGGTGAGAAAAAATCTGTATATTCTTACCACCAACATCGCAGGCCTGGAAGTTGGCGGAGACGTCCAAACCCTGGCCCAATCCCACCCGGCACTGATGAAAAGCGTGGCCAGTGATGTTTTAGACATTCAGGATTGGTTGACCGACCACACCAACGATCGAGATCAGCTTATGGAAGGCATGCTGACTGCCTTTGACGGCGACCCGGCGCACAAATGCATGGGGCGCTCAGCGCCAGCCCGTCTCAAACGGGCGCTTAGTTTTGCCGACGAGGCGGGCCTGATGGTGCCTCAATTGCGAAAGATCGCTCAGGCGCATCTGTAGACGCCTGGCCAAGCCAGTCTAATCAGGCTGGCAACCGCCTTTTTTACCAGGCCTGGTAAAAATCGTGGGGCACAGACACAGACACAGACACAGACACAGACACAGACACAATGATATTGTGCGTTAAGACGGGGTGAAAAAACAGAAAGAAACTTGGAAAAATGGTGGGTCGTGCGCGATTCGAACGCGCGACCAATTGGTTAAAAGCCAACTGCTCTACCAGCTGAGCTAACGACCCATAATCGAGTTGTAACAGGAAAGACATCCAAAATGGTGGGTCGTGCGCGATTCGAACGCGCGACCAATTGGTTAAAAGCCAACTGCTCTACCAGCTGAGCTAACGACCCCGTTTGGAATGGGGCGTATTATACAAGTTGTAGCCGTTTACGCAAGTCGTTTTTGGTTTTGTTTTTGGATTTTTAGGCAGGGGGAGATTGATAGACAGTCGGGTCGCTGACCCCGGCCTGTTTAAACCCAGCTTTGCGCAAACGGCAGGCATCGCACTCACCGCAGGCCTCTCCTTGCGGACCTGCCTGGTAGCAGGAAACCGTTTTCGAATAATCGACCCCCAGTTGATGCCCTGTCCGGATAATTTGGGCCTTACTCATTGTCAGCAGCGGCGTTTGAATGCGCATCGATTGCCCTTCCACGGCGCGCTTGGTCGCCAGATTAGCCATCGCTTCATACGCCTTGATGTATTCAGGGCGGCAATCCGGGTAGCCGGAGTAATCCACCGCATTCACACCGATAAAAATATCATCGGCTTCAACCACTTCCGCCAGCGCCAGCGCATACGACAAAAATACCGTATTGCGAGCCGGTACATACGTGACTGGAATTTCACCTTCCTCACCGGCCTGAGTGGGCACGTCGATGGCCGCATCGGTCAAAGCCGAACCGCCAATGGCCTGCATGTTCATCTGCATCACTCGATGACTGCTAACATGGCGCGCCTGCGCCAACCGTTGGGCGGCCTGCAGTTCGGCCTTGTGGCGCTGACCGTAATCAAAGCTAATGGTATGACACTCAAATCCTTTGGATTGGGCAATGGCCAGCACTGTGGCCGAATCCAAGCCACCAGAGAGCAGCACCACCGCTTTGTGCTGAGAAGATCCTGCCATTACGATGCCTGCTGCAGAGCTTGAAGGCGCCCTCTGGCTTTTTCCGCCGCGCGGGTTTCGGGATGCGCATCAATCAGCGCCTGATAACGGGCTTTGGCGGCTTGGCCCTGCCCCAAATTATCCAAGGTATCGCCCGAACGCAGCATCGCATCCGGCGCTTTGCTTGCATTCGGAAAGGTTTCAAAACTGTGTTCAAACGCGGCCAGCGCTTTTTCTTTCTGCCCCAGAACCGAATGCGCCTCACCTTGCCAGTACGCCGCGTTGGCGGCCAGAGGATGGGACGCGTAATCCTGCACAAACGCCCGCAATGCTTCCACGGCGGCCTCATACTTCGAAGCCTTCAGCAGAGCAAAAGCGGCATCGTAGGCCTTCTTCGCCTCGGCATCGGGTTGCTCGGAAGAAGACGTCTCAACTGATTCAGACGGTTTGTTGTCTGCGGCGGTATTCGATGTGTCCCCAGCGGTTTCCCGGGGTTCTTCCGACAACGTCGATGAGGCCGAATCCAAATCCGCTGTATCGGTGAGTGATTGCGCTTGCGACGTCAGGCGTTTAATCTGCGCTTCCAGCTGACTGATGCGCTCTTCATTACCCTGATAACGCTGGGTCTGAGTCTGGTTCAACTCCTCGACCCGATGCTTGATCAAGTCCAATTGATTGAGGATTTCCTGGATCTGCTGCTGTTGCTGACCCAGCTTGCGGCTCATCTGCACCAGAATTGGGTTGTCGGCTTTGCGTTCCAATCGCTCGACCCGCTCTTCAAGTGATTGCGCACCGCTCGCAACCATCGGCAGCGCTAACGCGATTGCCAGCAGCCCCTTAGCACAGACAGTGCGATGGGCCGATTTAAAACCTGACATATTAATCATTGCTCGATTCATTGTTCGATTCAATCTCAACGCGTCGATTGAGGGCCCAGGCTTTTTCAGTCTGACCTTCCGCAGCGGGTTCGGTTTCCCCCATGGAAATGATCTCCATTCGCTCATCACTGACCCCATACAGCATAAAAGCTTCTGCGACGGCTTGCGCCCGACGTTCGCCTAGGGCCAGATTGTATTCCTGCGAACCACGCTCATCGGTGTGGCCAATCAGCTTGATGCGCTCATTGGGATTGTCCACCAGGATATTGGCAAAATGCTGAACGGTTGCCAGAGAAGCTTCATCCAGTTGCGACTGGTCATAACCAAAATAAATCACTGGATCATAGGTTTCGCCCATCGCTTGTTCAAACGGTGTCAACTCCCCCTTATTGAGCGACTCGCCCTGGGTCAAATCCTCTTCTGCCAGCTCGGTGGCTGATTCTTCAGCCACCACTTCCACCGACTCGTCCTCCGCCTGAGACGCTCTGACCAGGTCGTCCACATCACGATAGTCGCCCTCTCCCTGAGGAATCCGCTGATCTTCCGGCACCGTCGGCGGACTGCTGCAACCGCCCAAGACTCCGATCATCAGCGCCAATCCAATCCAATTCTGCTTTATCACAATTTCGCTCCTGTGTGGCAATAGGGTTGATTCAATCCAGATAAGGGCCCCAGGAAGGCGAGCGCACTTCGCCTTCTTTGACACTCAGCACCTGGGTCACATTGTTATCCACCGACACCACGGCCAGCTTACCGCGCCCCCCCTGATTCATGGCATAGAGAATCATTTCACCGTTCGGAGAAAAGGTGGGGGACTCATCCAACCGAGTTTTGGTTTTGATGCTCAGCTCATCTTTGTACATATCTTTGATGGCGATGTGAAAGCCCCGTTTGACATGGACCATCGCCAGATAACGCCCGTCCGGTGAAATCGCCGGATTGGAGTTATAGCGTCCTTCAAAGGATATCCGACGGGTTTCCCCTGTGTCCAGAAAGAGTTGAAAAATCTGTGGCTGCCCACGGCGGTCGGAGTTGAAATACAGTGACCGACCATTGGGCGCCCAAACTGCCTCGGTCTCGATCGCCCAATGGCGGGTCAGACGTTCGACTTTTCCAGTGGCCATGTGCATCCGGTACAAATCCGCCGACCCTTCTCTGGAGTTGGTAAACACCAGAGACTGCCCGTCCGGCGACCAGGCTGGCGCCCCGTTGATCCCTTTGAAACTGGCAATGATGTCACGGCGCGAACCGTCCAGGTATTGCAGAGCGATTTCTGACCGACCATTTTCAAAGGTCACATACGCCAGCTTTTTCCCATCCGGCGACCAGGCCGGGGACATAATCGGATCGGTGGATTTTAGAATCGATTGGGCACCATACCCATCCGAATCAGACACCTCAAGGCTGAACAGCCTTTTTCCACCCTGGCGCCGTTCCGTGACATAGGCAATGCGCGTGTTAAAAGCCCCCTTTTTGCCCGTCAGTTCCTGATAAATCAAGTCACTCATTTTATGGGCCACTCGCCGCAGAGCCGTCTCACTGACTTTGCGCCAGCGCTTGCCAATGACCTGTTCCTGACGGAGCAAATCCACAAATCGCATTTCCACGGTATAGGTGCCGTCTTCTTCCTGATCAATGCGCCCCATCATCAGGTTATCGACGCCTTCGGCCAGCCACTGACCATAGTCGATCTCTTCAATCGATTGCGGACGTGCCGGGAGTTGGCGCTCAGGCAGCGCTTGGAACTTCCCGCTTCGAAACAGATTCGCGGCAATGATCTCAGACGGTCGGTGCGATGGCACAACCCCTTCATCATGCGCCAATGGCAAAATCGCCACCGGAATCGCCATGTCCGAACTCTGATCGATCTCAATGGTCAGATCTGCCGAGGCAGGCGTGATGATGGCAGACAACATCAACGCAAACCAGAAAGATAAAAGGGACGGGCAGTACCTGAATGTTGGTTTCATGAAAATCCTTCTCATTGATGCTTACGGCTTGAAGATGAATTCAATGTTGCGTTCAAACAACTCTTCCACGGGCGGTTGCGGCAAAGGTTGCGCACGAAGAACGGCCCGTTCGGCATCTTTTTTGAATTGTTCATCCGCCGCACTGTTACACCCTTTGACCGTGACTTTGGAAACCATGCCTTTGGGTGTCTGAGTGATCGCAATCACACACTGCGCTTCATCAGAAACTCGGGCCGCCGTGCGCCAATTGTCTTTGACCGCCGCGGTGATGGAAGAAATGTAAGTCTCTCGTAAATTCTGCATTTCACGGGCTTTGGCGGCGGCTCTTTTCTGGGATTCGGCCTCGGCCAACTGCTTGGCCAGTTCCGCTTCGGCCTGTTCCTGCTCACGCTGCAAGCGGGCTTGCAACGCTTCTGCCTCAATACGGCGTTTTTCCGCCTCGCGCTGCTGAATTTCTGCCTGCAACGCCAGACGTTCGGCCTCTTCTTCTTCTTTTGCCTGTTTCGCCTGTTCCAGAAGTTGCTGGGCCTGGGCCTGTTGCGCTCTGGCTTGTTCGGCGGCTTGCTTGGCTTCTTGAGCGGCCTGACGGGCCTGCTCGATTTTTTGACGTTCGGCTTCGGCTTTTTCAGACGCAACCTGAGCCAGCTGACGGGCTTCTTCGGCTTTTTTACGCTGCGCCGCCGCCTGACGTTTTGCCTGCTCGGTCAGAACCAGCGCCTCTTTCTGTTCGGCCTTAAGCTGCTGCAGCCGCTGCTTTTCTGCCTCAGCCTGTTGCTTGAGACGTTCGGCTTCGCGCTTTTTCTGCGCTTCTTCTTGTTTTATTTTTTCCAGCTGAGCTCGCACAGCGGACGCATCCACCGCAAACGTGCGCATGGGAGGTGACTGGGCTGGCACCACCGAAGGCGATGGTTCACTTTCGGTCTGGCTTGTCGGCTCGGCCACATTGACCGGCGTCAGACGCTCAAAATCACTGAATCGATTGGTGGCCATCCACCACAAAAGAATGATATGCAACGCCAAAGCAATCAAGAAGGCCACAGGATGTCGTGCAATAAAGCGAATCATGCCGCCTCCCCTGAAAAGCCGCCACGGGCTTCCGGTTCGGTCATCAGCGACACGCGGGAGACACCGTTATTCTTAAACAGGGTAAACAGGTGCACCACTTTGCCATAAGCCGCCTGACGATCGCCTTGAATGTAAAATTCCTGATTCGGGTGAAGCTGTGAGCGGGCCACCACTTCGGCCACCAACGTGGCCAGATCCTTCTGCGACAAAACCCGGTCAGGGGCAGCAGAGGTTTTATAAAAGCCGTCCCGGGTCACGGTCACCACAAACGGCGGCGGTCCATCGGCAATGGTCTGGTCCGCCTCTTCCACCACCTCAGGGGTTTGAGGCAGATCAACGGTCACCGCCTGCTGAACAATGGGGGCCGTAATCATAAAAATGATCAACAGAATCAAGGTCACATCGATGTAAGGCACCACATTGATTTCGGCCATTAATTTTTTACGGCCCTGAGGGCGAAAGTTACTTTGCATCATATCAGAGCACTCTCAGTGCGACAGCTGCGACTCTTCCACCGAATGCGCCTGACGCTGGATGATCGACAGAAAGCCTTCGGCAAAATTTTCATACTCAATGGTGACCTGCTCCAGCTTGACCGTCAAACGGTTGTAGGCAATCACCGCCGGAATCGCGGCAAAAAGACCGATTGCGGTCGCAATCAATGCTTCGGAAATCCCAGGCGCCACCGCTGCCAGTGTCGCATTTTTCACATCACCCAGCGATGTAAAGGCATGCATCACCCCCCAGACGGTGCCAAACAGGCCGATGTAAGGCGCAGAGGATCCCACTGTGGCCAATAAAGCGACGTGATTCTCCAGACGACCGACTTGACGCGTAAATGCCACTTTCATCGCGCGTTGCGTACCGGCAATCAGATCGGAGGCCGCATCAACGCCTTGCTTTTTCAACCGCACAAACTCACTGAAACCGGCATCGAAGATCGCCTGGTTACCATGGATGGGCTGAGGCTGTTGGCTGACTTCGTGATAAAGCGACGTCAACTCACTGGATTGCCAGAATTTCTGGTCAAACGCCTGCGCTGCCTGTTTGGCACGACGAATTTGAACGCTTTTGGCAATGGTCACCGTCCACGCCATCACCGACATAATCAGCAAAAGGATCATCACTGCCTGCACGACCGCACTGGCCGAGAGCACCAATTGCATTAATGATTCGTTTTCCATTCGTCTTCCTTCTCGTTAATCGTCTGTCATCGGCTCTGTCTGATCAGTGCCGGTTTGATTCATTATCTGTTTTGACCAGGCCTGGTAACCCCAGGTGCTGGTAAGCCATGTCGGTGACAACCCGCCCCCTGGGCGTGCGCACCAAAAACCCTTCCTGCACCAGAAACGGCTCGATCACATCCTCGATCGTGCCGCGTTCTTCGCCCAGGGCCGTGGCAATGCTGTCGATGCCCACGGGACGATTCTCAAATTTATGAATCAGCAATTCCAGCAGGCGGCGATCCATTTTATCCAGCCCGGAAGGATCCACTTCCAGCATATTCAGCGCTGCATCGGCGATGTCAGGGGAAATAATACCATCGCCACGTACCTGCGCATAGTCGCGCACTCGACGCAACAATCGATTGGCAATACGCGGCGTCCCACGAGAGCGCCGCGCAATTTCCCGCGCACCACTGGGTTCAGCCGACAGCCCCAGGATCTGTGCGGAGCGAATCACAATCTCTGTCAGTTCATCAATGGAATAAAATTCCAGGCGCTGCACAATGCCAAAACGATCTCGCAGCGGAGAGGTCAATAAGCCGGCCCGCGTGGTGGCCCCGACCAAAGTAAAGGGAGGAATATCGATTTTAACCGTCTGAGCCGCTGGCCCCTCTCCAATGACAATATCAATCTGAAAATCCTCCATTGCCGGATAAAGCACCTCTTCGACCACCGGACTCAACCGATGGATCTCATCCACAAACAGCACATCATGGGGTTCCAACCGCGACAGAATCGCGGCGAGATCCCCGGGCTTTTCAATGACCGGCCCCGACGTCTGACGCAGGGTGACGCCCATTTCCTGAGCAATGATATTGGAAAGCGTGGTTTTCCCCAGCCCCGGCGGACCATAGAGGAGAACATGGTCCAGGTGCTCCTGACGCTGGCGGGCAGCATGAATGGACAGTTCCAACTGTTCACGCACCGCCTGCTGACCGATGTAATCCCGCATCATCCCGGGACGGACCGAGGGCATGACCGTCATATCCTCCTCGGTCTCAATGCCTCCAACAATGCGGTCGGTTTCGATCATGGGGTCCGGCTTCTCCTGACAAACAGCATTACGAACTGATTATGTGATTATAGTGGTCTGAAAACGGGGTGCAAGCGCAAAAGCTGAACAGAAACTGACCCCGTCGTAACCCCTTAGAGTTTGACTGATTTCAAGGCGGTTCGGATCATTTCTTCCAGCGTCAGATCCGCGGCCACGGGGGCAAGCATCTTTTCAGCCTGAGCCGGTTTATAGCCCAGTGATTCCAATGCGGCCCGCGCCTGACCCTTATTCGACATCGAAGCGGTCGCCAGCGGTTCAGACACGTTCGGTGACGCGGCGCCCTCGCTGTCCCAGCTTTTTAGGCGGTCGCGCATTTCAATCATCAAACGCTCGGCGGTTTTCTTACCCACACCCGGTATGCGGGTCAGTGAGGTCGCGTCCTCCTGCTCAACGCAACGGACAAACTCTTGTGCCGACATGCTCGACAAAATGCCGATGGCCATGCGCGCGCCGATGCCATTGACCTTGATCAAGGTCCGAAACAAATCCTTTTCCACCTGGGTGGCAAAGCCAAACAGCAGCATGGCGTCTTCGCGGACGTGCAAATAAGTCAACAGGGTCACCGTTTCCCCCGGCCCGCCCAGTTTGTAAAAGGTGGACATCGGCGCTTCCAGTTCGTAGCCCACCCCCTGAACATCCAACTGAATCATGGGGGGCTGCTTGGCATGCAAACGCCCGGTCAGAAAACCGATCATAGCGATTCCTTTTCGTTAACATCCCCAGAGGGAATCATTAAAAACGCGTGCCCTTGGCCATGGCTTCTGGGTCCAAACCCAGGGAGCTGTAGCGGTCATGACACAAGGCCGCCGCCAACGCATCCGCAGCATCCTCCTGAGGGGACTCCGTCAGCTTCAAAAGATTCTGAACCATGTATTGAATCTGGTCTTTGTTGGCATGCCCCTGTCCGACAATCGTGCTTTTGATCTGGGTGGGGGTATATTCCATCACAGGAATATCGCGCAAGGCAGCGGCACAAATAATGACCCCTCGAGCCTGCCCCAGTTTGATCGCTGAATTCGGGTTTTTGTAGACAAACACCTTCTCAATCGCCATGATCGAGGGCTGATACTGGTCCAATAGCTGACACACCGATTCAAAAATGGTTTTCAGTCGCTGGGAACCACTCAGCTTCTCCACCCGAATCACACCACTGGCCACGTAGGCGGGGTGATAACGGCCTGATTCGATCAGGCCGAATCCTGCTTTGCGCGAGCCTGGATCAATCCCGAGAATACGCTGTTTACTGACCATAATGAAGGGGTTCCGTCTGCATGGGACAGGCAAGCTGTCTTTTTAACCAGGCCTGGTTAAAAAGACACCGGCTCAAGCCTGCGCTGACTTGATCAATCCCTGCTGGCGTGAAAAATCAAGCATGCGCTGCACGGACGCCAGCGCCTTGGTTCGAGTCGACTCATCCAGCTTAATTTCACCACTGAGATCACGCAGACACTGCGCCAGATTCTCGAGGCCATTCATCGCCATCCAGGGACAGTGCGCACAGCTAATACAGCCCTGCTGACCCGCACGACTGGAGGTCGGCGCCACAATCAATTCCTTATTAGGCGCCGCTTGCTGCATTTTGTAAAAAATCCCGTAATCGGTGGCCACAATAAACTGCTGATCCGGTAGCGTCTGAACCGCATCGATCATGACCCGGGTGGACCCCACCACATCGGCCAACGCCACCACCTCCGCCGGAGATTCAGGGTGCACCAGCACTTTGGCTTCAGGGTGCTCGTCAATCAACTGTTTCAGGCCGTAGCTCTGAAACTCATCGTGCACAATGCAGTGACCCTGCCAGCGCAACATCTCAATGCCGGTTTCCTGTTCAATCCAGTGTCCCAGATGCCGATCCGGGGCCCAAATGATTTTTTCGCCCTGTGCTTTCAGATGACGCACGATTTCCAACGCATTGCCCGAGGTCACAACCCAGTCAGCAATGGCTTTCACTTCGGCTGAGGTGTTGGCATACACCACCACCGTGTGATCCGGGTGTTGCGCGCAAAACTCAGCGAATTCCTTGGGTGGACAACTTTCATCCAGTGAACAGGTCGCCCCAAGATCCGGCATCACAACCGTCTTCTCCGGGCTGAGCATTTTGGCGGTTTCGCCCATAAACCGGACGCCGCACACCACCAGCACATCGGCTTCACTCTGCGCACCGAAATTGGCCATTTCCAGTGAATCAGCGACCTTGCCACCCGTCTCTTCGGCCAAAGCCTGGATATCAGCATCCACGTAATAATGGGCGATGATCTGCGCATTACGCTGCTTGAGCAAGGCTTTGATTTCATTGATCAAAGCTTGTTTTTGCTCCGGATTCAGAGACCGTGCCGGTGGCGCGTTCTCTGCCAGGCGATCAATACGCCCCATCAGCTCAACTGGAATCGTCTGCTCCAAGGTCTGACTCATACAAAATCCTTCTGTTGACCGGGAATCAGACCGACTCGTCAGAGGCGTTGCCTAGCGGCTTGCGGAAACGCAGATCCAACTCTTTCAGCTGTGCGTTATCCACATCTCCGGGCGCATCGGTCAGCATACAGGCAGCCGACTGAGTTTTGGGGAAGGCAATCACATCGCGGATCGAATCACGTTCAGCCATCAGCATCACCAGGCGATCCAGACCGAACGCCATACCGGCATGCGGCGGGCAGCCATACTTCAATGCGTTCAACAGGAAGCCGAATTTTTCTTCGGCCTCTTCCTGACCGATGCCCAGCAATTTGAGCACTGCCGATTGCATCTCGGTGTCGTGAATCCGCACCGAACCGCCGCCCACTTCAATCCCGTTGATCACCAGGTCGTAGGCGCAAGACAACATCTGATGCGGCGCGTCATGATTGAGAATTTCTTCGGTGGTCGCTTTGGGCTGGGTAAAGGGATGGTGTATCGCGGTCATGCGCGCGGTTTCTTCATCCATTTCAAACATGGGGAAGTCCACCACCCAGACGGGCGCCCAGTCTTTTTCAATCATGCCCAGGTCTTCGCCCAGCTTGCAGCGCAAGGCGCCAAGCGCCTCATTGACCACTTTGGCTTTGTCAGCACCGAAAAACACAATGTCACCGTCTTCGGCACCCACCCGCTGCATAATCTCCATGGCCTGATCCGGGAAAAACTTCACAATCGGTGACTGCAAACCGTCCAGCCCGGCGGACAGGTCATTGACTTTGATGTAAGCCAAGCCTTTGGCGCCATAAATGCCCACAAACTTGGTGTATTCATCAATTTCCTTACGGGTGAGCTTGCCGCCGCCCGGTACCCGCAGCGCGGCAACGCGCCCCATCGGGTCTTTGGCTGGCCCGGCGAACACTTTAAAATCAATCGACTGCAGCAGATCCGCAACATCCACCAATTCCAATGGAATTCGTAGATCGGGGCGATCAATGCCGTATTTTTCGATCGCCTCGGCATACGTCATACGCGGAAAATCGCCATCAAAATGCACATCCACACCTTCTCGGAAGATGGTTTTGGTCAGCCCTTCCATGGTTTGCATGACTTCCTCTTCCTCCATAAAAGAGGTCTCGATGTCCAGCTGGGTGAACTCCGGCTGACGGTCGGCACGCAGATCCTCGTCACGGAAGCAGCGAGTGATCTGATAATAACGGTCAAACCCGGACATCATCAGCAATTGCTTGAACAGCTGAGGCGACTGAGGCAACGCAAAAAAACGATTCGGATGGGTGCGGCTGGGCACCAGATAATCCCGCGCGCCCTCGGGCGTGGACTTGGTCAAAATGGGGGTCTCAATGTCCATAAAGCCATTGTCATCCAGAAAACGACGCATGGAGCGCGTCACCTTGTAACGCGTGCGCATGGCCTGCTGCATCGGCTCACGGCGCAAATCAAGATAACGGTAGGTCAGGCGCACCTCTTCAGACACATGTGGATCATCCAACTGAAATGGAATCGGCTCACAGCGGCTCAGAACCTCCAGCTGTGTGGCCACCACCTCAATCTTGCCAGTGGTCATTTTGGGGTTGATGGTTTCCGCTGTCCGCAAAGTCACACGCCCGGTGATTTTGAGCACAAACTCAGCCCGCACACGTTCGGCCACTTCAAACATGGCCGCGTCGGTGGGGTTGACCACCACTTGCACCAAGCCTTCACGGTCGCGCAAATCAATAAAAATGACTCCACCATGGTCTCGACGGCGGTGAACCCAGCCGGATACGGTCACGGTTTGCGCTTCCAGCGCCTCGGTTACTTCTCCGCAATAATGTGTGCGCATCATCGATCGCTTTCCTTTTTTGTTTCGTTGTCCGGTTCAGTCCCGGGCGCATCGGAACGGCCTGATGGCCCCATATGTTCCTGACTCAGGGACTGACCGATTTGTTCAAACTGCTGTTGCATGTGTTCACGTGTTTCGTTTTCCGGGTGGATAGGCTGCTGCAGACCACCTTCCGGCCAGGGAGGTACCACCACCCCGCCTGAAATCACCATTTTTAAGGCTTCATCAATGGTCATGTCCAGCTCGTGCACTTCCTGGCGATCCACAATCAAAAAAAAGCCGGAAGTCGGGTTGGGCGTGGTGGGCACAAACACGTTCACCACCTCACCAAATCCGGTTTTAATCTGGGCTTCGCCCACGGTTTTACTGGTTTGAAACCCAATGGTCCAGAGCCCCTTGCGGGGGTACTCAATCAAGTACGCTTTCTGAAAGGTTTGCGCCCCTTCCCCAAACAGCGCCTCGGAAATCTGCTTGACCGCGGTATAAATGGACCGGACCAGTGGGATTCGCGAGAGCAATTTTTCCCACCAGCCAAACAAGTACCGGCCAAAAAAATTCGCCACCAGCATGCCGGTAAAGAAAATCAGAACCAGCGACAGGATAATCCCCAAACCGGGGATGTCCACGCCTAACCATTGTTCCGGACGCAGTGAGGCCGGCAGCAACAGCAAACTGCGATCAAACAGGTTAATCAGAAAGATCAGGGCGGCGACGGTTACCCCAAGAGGCAACCAAACCAGCAACCCGGCGATCATATAGCGTTTGACAAACCCCATTTCGCCCCTTTGGCTCATTCTTACCACAGACCAGGCTCACCCGTCTGGTTCAAACGCGACATTATATCGAATTACGCCCGATTTGTGGCGGCTTTGTTGCTTCCTCAAGGACGGCTTTTTCTGCTCGAACCAGGCCTTCTTCCTTATGAACTATCGGCCACACACGAGCTTGATTTTGCTAAAATTGCATGCACTTTGTGACCGCATTGATTTAACAGAGCCAAACCTTTCAACGCAAGGACGCGCATGAACGCCCGCACTCAAACGATTTTAATCACCGGCTGCTCGAGCGGCATCGGTTATCACGCCGCAACCTCGCTTGCCCAAAAAGGACACAAAGTGATTGCCGTTTGCCGTCGCTACCAGGATGTCCAACACCTGGAAGCACAGGGCCTTCGCAGCGTACTGATGGACCTCTCCTCAACGGTTTCCATTCATAACGGCTTTGCCAAAATCCGCGCCATCAGCCAGGGCCGCATTGACGTTTTGTTTAACAATGCCGCGTTTGCCATTCCCGGCGCGGTGGAAGACCTGAGCCGTGATGCTCTGGGCTTTCAGTTTGATACCAATGTGTTTGGCACCCAGGAACTGACGAACCTGGTGATCCCGCTGATGCGTCAACAGGGCGGCGGAAAGATTGTTTACAACAGCTCAGTCCTCGGCTTTGCCGCCATGGCCTATCGCGGGGCATACAATGCCAGCAAATTTGCGATTGAGGGATTGGCTGATACGTTACGTCTGGAACTCAAGCCGGCCAATATCCACGTCAGCCTGATTGAACCGGGCCCGATCCGTTCGCGCTTTCGTGCCAATGCCTATGAGCAGTACCAGCGCTGGATCAAGGACCGCCCCAGCGCACACCGACAAAACTACCAGGCCATGGAAGCGCGCCTGGAAAAAGAAGGCGATGCGGCGCCCTTTACACTGGGCCCGGAGGCCGTCACCGATGCCCTGGTCAAAATAATCGATCACCGTCAGCCCAGGGCCCGCTACCGAGTCACTTTCCCCACCAAGTTGTTTGCCGTGCTCAAACGTTTACTGCCAACTTTCTGGCTCGACCGCATTCTACTCAAGGCCGGTGGCAATGGTCGCCGTTGATCGACGGATCTGGCTGGCTGGGCTCGCCTGGTTCCTTGCCTCGCCGACCTGGGCAGCATCCGGCGCCTGGGATCTGGACTGTCTGATTCAGCAACTCGACCAAAGCAAACCGGGCACCACGGTTGAAACCCTACGCCAGCGCTGTCACACACAACCCCCCCAGGCCACGTCTTCGCCCACAGAGACCGATCACTCTCGAAAGCAGCCGCCAAGCACCGACACCAAGCTGGCAAAGCGACTCGCCGAAGAAGAGCAACAAAAACAGGATCGTTTTTCCCTGCAATCCCACCACCCCAACTACTTGATGGTCGCCGGCTACAACCATGCGGGCACCTCCAACACAGCGGGACTGACCGAAGGGTCTGAATCGCTGGACGATGTGGAAGTGGAAATCCAGTTAAGCGTGAAAATTCCTTTAGGCGACAACCTGTTGGGACTCAACGACCACCTCTATGTCGGCTACACCAACCGCTCCTTCTGGCAAGCCTACAACCAAAGCTTGTCGTCTCCGTTTCGCGAAACCAACCACGAACCGGAGATCTGGATCGGTTTTGAAAACCGATGGGACCTGCTGGGCTGGCGCAATCGCATGATTGACCTGGGGTTATCCCACCAATCCAACGGCCGTTCCGAACCCTATTCCCGCTCCTGGAATCGCGTTTATCTGCGCGCGGTGTTTGAAAAAGGCAACTCCGCCATGACGATTAAGCCCTGGCTTCGTCTGCCCGACAGCCGCAATCAGGACGACAACCCTGACATCACCACCTATATGGGGCATGGCGAGGTTCGCTTCATGACCAACCAGGACAATCACCAGCTCAGCTTGATGGGGCGCAACAATCTGCGACTGAGTGGCGAAAACAAAGGGGCGATTGAACTGGGCTACAGCTACCCAATCCATCGCAATCTAAACGGCTATGTAAAGTGGTTTTACGGGTACGGGGAGAGTTTGATCGACTACAACGTCAAAAGCAATCGATTGAGTTTTGGCGTGCAACTGGGCGGCTGGTTATAGGCAGCCCAACTACCTCAATCAAAGAAAAGCCCGTAGGGACGCTCAATCGCGGCAAGCACCTCCCCCACACTGAATGTTCGCACCGCCTCAAACGTCTTTTGCCCTTCAAAATAGACCGCCACCACAGGCAGGCTCATCACGCCCGACTGCGCGCACAGAGCGGTATGGACCTCACAATCAACATAAAGCTGCGCCAGCTTAGGAAAGTGCTCACTCAAAGATTGCGACAACTTAGGTTTGAGTACCTGACAGACCTGACAGTGCGCCCCACCATACAAAACCACCAGGCCTGGTGAATTTTCCAGCTGCTGCGACCACTGATCCGCTGATTTCAGTGCTTCCATCCTCATTCCTCCACTACAACCATGCCGCCCCGCGTACACCGCTGGCATCACCCCATTTCGGTGGACGCAATCGCGTTACCACCTGATCCGAAAACACATATCGGTCCCATAACTCAGGGACCCGCTGATACAAAAACGCCATCTGTGACAAGCCGCCACCCAGCACAATTGAGTCCGGGTCCAACACATTGATCACGCAAGCCAGCGCGCGAGCCAAACGATCCGCATAAAGTTCCAGGCAAAACGCGGCCTGTTCATCGCCCCCGTCTGCCAGCTCGACCAGCAACGGCGGCGTCACTGATTGGTTCATGCGAGCCGATGCCCAGCGTGAAAAGCCGGGGCCGCTTAAATAAGTTTCAATGCAGTGGGCCTGAGCGCAATAACAGGGGCCTGCATCCACCTGGTCGGCCTGTGTCAGCCAGGGCATCGGATTATGACCCCACTCTCCGGCGATGGCATTGGCGCCTGTGACCACCTGACCGTTGATCACCAGGCCGCCGCCACATCCCGTGCCAAGAATCACGCCAAAAACCGATGCGGCATTCGCCGCCGTCCCATCCGAGGCCTCCGACAAAGCAAAGCAGTTCGCATCATTGGCAAGCCGAACCGGCATGCCGATTTGAGCTTCAACGTCGGCAGCAAGATCCTGACCGATCAAACAGGTGGAATTGGCATTTTTGATTCGTCCAGTCATGGCTGAAACCGCACCGGGAATGCCAATACCCACGTGCGAAATCGACCCTCTGGCATGGCCGACGCCTTCTTTCACCAGCGCAGCCATGGTCGCCACCGTTGCACCATATTGGCCTTGAGGCGTGGAAACACGTCTCTGCCAGATCACTTCGCCGGTGTGCGAAAGCAAAATCGCTTCAATTTTGGTCCCGCCCAGATCAATGCCCAGCTGCCAAGGTTCCATCATATCTCAGGCACCATTCGGCACTCGCTGTGCCGCGGCCTGCTCATCCACTTGACGTAACCAGGCAATTTCTTCATCACTGAAGCCGGCTTCTTTGCGTGCATCAAAATTAAACGGGCCGCGCAAATCCCCATGAAAATATTCCCCAATCAGGTCGGTAAACGTGGTGAACGGATTCAACCCTCGTTGCTCGCACAGATAACGGTACCAGCGAGTGCCGACCTCGACATGGCCGATTTCATCCCGCAACAGAATCTTCAGGATCTCCACCCCGCGCTTATCGCCCATGGAGCGTAATTTACGCATCATTGGCGGCGTGACATCGAGCCCCCGAGCTTCCAGCGTGCGAGGCACCATCGCCATGCGCACCAGTGGATCATGGTCGGTCTCGAAAGTGGTCACCCAAAGACCATTATGGGCCGGAAAATCCCCGTACTCATAGCCCAGATGGGCCAGGTGCTCGCGCACGATCTGAAAATGATAGGCTTCTTCACCGGCCACGCCCAGCCAGTCCTGATAATAGGCATAAGGCATGTCCTGAAAGCGATAAACAGCATCCAACGCCAGATTAACGGCATTGAATTCAATGTGGGCAATCGAGTGCATCAACGCGGCATGCCCCTCGCGTGAACCCAATCGGCGCTTGGGCAGCGATTTGGGCGGCACCAACTCAGGGCGGGCGGGGCGCCCGGCATCCGGCACTTTTTCAATCGTCGCCGTAGGCTCAAACGTAAAGCGTTTTTCGCTCCAGTCTACCTGCAATTGCGCTAATTGTGACACCTTTTCTGAAAGGTCCGGTTCCATCAGGCACTGATAAGCGGCGTCAAACAAATTCATACAAATCCCTGGGTAGCGGGCCAGCACACGCATAGCATGCAAGGCCTTTCTCATAAACAATCATGAACCATCGCTCACGAATTTCAGACACAAAAAAACCGGCCTGAGCCGGTTTTCTTGCAAATCAAACGCGCATCGGCTTATTTGCTTTTGTCACCGAAATAGTAACTTGCCATCAAATAAGGCGTACCACGATACTGCTTGGCATCGATCGCATCAAACAGGGTGGCCCATTTTTTACGATCCGCCGCATCCATGACAGAATAAGGGTTGACACCTTTGGTTGCGTCCCCATATTTGGCTTCGATGCTTTTTAGCTCAGCATAACAATCTTTCAAAGACGTCTTTTGCTCATAATCACGGCCAGCTGTTGTGCCTTTTTCCTTGGTCAACTCAACGATGGTGTTGCCATCGGCCACACACTGATCATAAACCGAATCAGCGGCCTGAACATTCAGTGCCAGCGTCATTGCGGCACCGGCAAAAAGAGTTTTTAGTGTTAACTGCTTCATTCCATCTACTCCAAATATTAGGACTTGATTATTTACCCGAGTTATTCTCTTTCTTTTCCCCCAAAAATGCAACCCAAAAAACCGGTTGCCGGGGCTAGAAATCATTGCGGCACAATAAATTTTATTTATCGACTAAACGCTTGTTGTTGTCGGACGGCTCTGCCGACTTAAACGCATCAATGAGAGGCCCCACCAGGCAACCGCCCCCCAACTGACCAGATACAGAAATTGCGAGACGCCATGCCAGAAAGAAAAATTCATGCCCCAGTAAAGCATGGTTTCGGGCTGCTTCAGTGTGGTCATCAGAGGCGACACCCACATGGCATTCAACGTCAAGGCAACAAAGGCCACCAGCAACCAGAAAGGCGAACGATGGCGCCGAATCTCACGGGCACGCCAACCCAGCGCCCATAACGCGATCAAGCCCACAAAGGCACCAAAATAGGCTGCTTGCAATAAATGCGCCATGAGCTGGCCCGCCACACCTGATGGCAAAAGACCAAACAGTACACCGCCCGTCACGTATCCCAGGGCCCAGTGCCAGACCACGTAAGCGCTGACCAGCCACTGACCCCAGATTAAAGCGGCGGAGGGTGAAGCGGTTGAATGAGTGACGCTGCCAGTCATTTAAATGTACTGAATTTCGACAATTTCATAATCGATGTTACCACTTGGCGCCTTCACAATGATTTCATCACCGTCTTCCTTGCCAATCAGGGCCCGCGCAATGGGCGAGTTCACCGAAATTTTATTTTTTTCAATATCGGCTTCCTCTTCGCCAACGATTTTGTAAGTCACTTCTTCATCGTTGTCCACATTCAAGACCGTCACCGTTGAACCAAACACCACCTTGCCATTGGGCGTTAACTTGGTCACATCGATGATCTGCACACTGCCCAGAATGGATTCAATCTGCTTGATGCGCGCTTCAATCAATCCTTGCTGCTCACGCGCGGCATGGTATTCCGCATTTTCCTTCAGATCCCCATGCTCTCGTGCCTCTGCAATCGCATTGGTCACGGCAGGGCGATCTTCTTTTTTCAGCTTCTCCAGCTCTTTTTTCAGCTGATCGGCGCCATCTTTGGTCATCGGATGTCTTTGCATAGATTCCCCTTATTTCTGTTAAACCGCAAAGGCCGGCCCGGTCTCAGACCGATGCCGCGTGCGTGGTCTGCAGACAGGTCACTTTTGTATTGTCCTGATAGGCCATCGCCGACACCATCGCCAGCGCACCCGCCATGGTCGTGGTGTAACACACCTTGTGCATCAGGGCTTCGCGGCGAATACTGGATGAGTCCTTGATGCTCACCGAACCGTCGGAGGTGTTCACAATGAGGTCCACCTCTTCATTGACAATGGCGTCCACAATGTTCGGGCGCCCTTCGGTCACTTTATTGACCACTTCACACTCGATGTCATGTTCTTCCAGGGTTTTGGCCGTGCCTCGCGTCGCAAGGATGGTAAACCCTTTCTCAACCAGATCTCTGGCCAGTCCCACCACTTTTTCACGATCCGCCTGACGCACACTGAGGAACGCTTTGCCGGAAGTAGGCAGAATCGTACCCGAGCCCAGTTGTGACTTGTGGTAGGCTTCAGCAAACGTATCGCCGACACCCATGACTTCACCGGTCGACTTCATCTCAGGCCCGAGAATCGGATCCACACCCAGGAATTTAATGAATGGGAACACCGCTTCCTTCACCGAATAATGCTTGGGCCGAACTTCGGTGGTAAAACGCTGGTCCGCCAACTTCTGCCCCACCATGCATCGCGCAGCAATCTTGGCCAGCGGGTGGCCGATGGCCTTGGACACAAACGGCACGGTCCGTGAAGCGCGTGGGTTCACTTCCAGCACATAGATTTCTTCGCCTTTCACCGCAAACTGGGTGTTCATTAAGCCGACCACACCCAGCGCTTTGGCCATTTTTTCGACCTGCAGGCGAATCTCATCTTGAATATGCATGGCAATGCTGTAAGGCGGCAGAGAACAGGCTGAGTCACCGGAGTGAATCCCCGCCTGCTCTATGTGCTCCATGACCCCGCCGATGACCACGGTTTCGCCGTCACTGACCGCATCCACATCCAACTCCACCGCGTCGTCCAAGAAGCGATCCAACAGGACCGGTGAATCATTGGACACTTTGACCGCCTCGGTCATATAACGATGCAGGTCCGTGTCATTATAGACAATCTCCATGGCGCGCCCGCCCAACACATACGAAGGACGCACCACCAGCGGATAACCGATCTCATTGGCCAGTGCCAAGGCCTGATCTTCACTGCGCGCGGTTCGATTCGGCGGCTGCTTCAGCCCCAGGTCGGCCAGCATTTTCTGGAAGTGCTCACGGTCTTCGGCCAGATCAATGGATTCCGGCGACGTACCGATAATCGGCACACCGGCTTCTTCCAGATCACGTGCCAATTTCAAGGGTGTCTGCCCGCCATACTGAACAATCACCCCACTGGGTTTTTCCAGTTCAACGATTTCGAGCACATCTTCGAGCGTCAGGGGTTCAAAGTAAAGACGATCCGAGGTATCGTAATCCGTGGACACGGTTTCGGGATTACAGTTCACCATGATGGTTTCATAGCCATCATCGCTCAATGCCAGCGCCGCATGCACACAACAGTAATCAAACTCAATGCCCTGGCCGATCCGGTTGGGGCCGCCGCCCAGCACCATGATTTTTTCCTTGTCCGTGGGCTCGGCTTCACACACTTCTTCGTAAGTGGAATACATGTAAGCGGTGGATGTTTCAAATTCAGCCGCACAGGTGTCCACGCGCTTGTAGACCGGGCGCACATTCAACGTATGGCGGAACTTACGGATGAACGCCGCATCCGTATCCAGAAGCTTGGCCAGCCGATTGTCAGAAAACCCTTTGCGCTTTAACTGACGCAACATCCTCTCATCCAGCGCATCCAATCCTCGCTGTTTCAAATCGTCTTCACAGTCGACCAATTCTTGAATTTGAGACAAAAACCACGGATCGATCCGTGAAATGTCATGCACCGTCTCCAAGTCCCAGCCAGCACGGAATGCATCGGCCACATACCACAAACGCTCAGGCCCGGGGGCACGCAGCTCATGACGCAAGGTGTCTTTGACTTCTTTGTCATCCATCTGCGCCAACGGCATGATTTCATCCAGACCGTCCTTGTCCGTTTCCAAGCCACGCAAGGCTTTTTGCAGGGACTCCTGGAAATTTCGACCCATGGCCATGACTTCGCCCACCGACTTCATTTGAGTGGACAAACGCGTGTCCGCCTGCGCAAATTTTTCAAAAGTAAAACGCGGCAACTTGGTGACCACATAGTCGATGGTCGGTTCAAACGACGCCGGCGTTGCTCCATCCGTGATGTCATTGTTCAACTCGTCCAAGGTGTAGCCCACCGCCAGCTTGGCTGCGATTTTGGCGATCGGAAACCCAGTCGCCTTGGAAGCCAGTGCTGACGAACGCGACACCCGCGGGTTCATCTCGATGATGATCATGCGCCCGGTTTCGGGGTTGATCGAAAACTGCACATTGGAGCCGCCGGTTTCCACACCGATTTCACGCAACACCGCCAGTGAGGCGTTACGCATGATCTGATATTCCTTATCCGTCAGCGTCTGCGCCGGGGCCACGGTAATCGAATCCCCCGTATGCACGCCCATCGGATCCAGGTTCTCAATCGAACAAATAATGATGCTGTTGTCGTTTTTGTCGCGCACCACCTCCATCTCGTATTCTTTCCAACCGAGAATGGATTCTTCAATCAACAGTTCATTGGTCGGCGACAATTCCAGACCGAATTTGCAAATCTGCTCGAACTCTTCCTTGTTGTAGGCAATGCCCCCACCGGAGCCGCCCAGCGTAAACGAGGGCCGAATAATGGTGGGAAAACCGACGCGCTGCTGAATCTCCCAGGCCTCGTCCATATTGTGTGCCACGGCGGACACAGGCATGTCCAGGCCGATTTTCTCCATCGCGGCACGAAAACGTTCCCGGTTTTCCGCCTTATCGATGGCGTCGGCATTGGCTCCGATCAATTCTACACCCAACTCATCCAGCACACCGTGGTTATACAGGTCCAACGCGCAGTTCAGCGCGGTCTGACCGCCCATGGTCGGCAGAATGGCATCCGGCTTTTCTTTTTCCAGAATGCTTTTGACACTGCCCCACTCGATCGGCTCGATGTAGGTCGCATCTGCCATCTCAGGGTCGGTCATAATCGTGGCCGGGTTGGAGTTGACCAGCACCACGCGATACCCTTCCTCCTTCAAGGCCTTACACGCTTGCACGCCGGAGTAGTCAAACTCGCAGGCCTGACCGATGATAATGGGACCGGCGCCAATAATCAGTATGCTTTGAATGTCCGTTCGTTTTGGCATCTTGCGTTTCGTCCTTTTAAGCGTTTTGGTGCTGGGTCATGTCGTTGATAAAAGCATCGAACAGGGGGGCCACGTCATGTGGGCCGGGGCTGGCTTCCGGGTGCCCCTGAAAGCTGAAAGCCGGCTGATCTTTGAAGCGGATGCCCTGAAGCGACCCGTCAAACAAGGAAACATGGGTGGCCGTGACATGATCCGGGAGGGAATCGGCCTCTACGGCAAACCCATGGTTTTGCGAGGTGATCATGACTTTCTTATCGGCCAGGTTTTGAACCGGATGGTTGGCGCCATGGTGACCGAATTTCATTTTGACACTCTTTGCGCCCCCGGCCAGTGCCAACAACTGGTGTCCCAGACAAATGCCAAACAGCGGGATACGTTTTTCCAGCAACACCTGAATCGCTTCAATGGCGTAATCGCAAGGTTCCGGATCACCGGGTCCGTTAGACAGAAAAACCCCATCCGGGTTCAAGGCCAAGACATCTTCCACCCGCGTTTTGGCCGGTACGACCGTCAGCTTGCAGCCACGGTCGGCCAGCATACGCAGAATATTGTGCTTGATACCATAGTCATAGGCGACCACGTGAAAGCGCTGCTGATCCGAGCGATCGGCGTGCCCGCCTCCCAAAGACCAGGTGCCCTGAGTCCATTCGTAGACACGGTCGGTGGTCACGGCCTGGGCCAAATCCAGCCCTTTTAAACCGCTGAACTCCTGTGCCAGTGCCACCGCACGCTGCTCATCGTCTTCGGTCAGGTCTTTCCCAGCCAGAATCGCCCCCGACTGCGCGCCCTTGTCCCGAAGAATCCGTGTCAACGCCCGGGTATCAATGTCCGCGATCGCCACCACCTTCTGCTCGGCCAGGTAATCAGGCAGCGACTGCTGCGCCCGAAAATTGCTCATCCGGGCGGGGCAGTCTTTCACAATCAGGCCCTGTGCCATGATCGACTCGGACTCTCGATCCTCGTCATTGACCCCCACATTCCCGATATGCGGATAGGTCAGTGTCACAATTTGCTTGTAATAAGAAGGATCGGTCAGAATTTCCTGGTACCCGGTCAGAGAGGTATTAAATACCACCTCTCCCACGGTTTCCCCCGACACGCCCAGTGACGTGCCCCGAAAAACGGTGCCGTCTGCCAATGCGAGTATTGCTGTGTCTGTCATGTATGTGCCCTGCTTGCCCAATGTCGCCCAGTCAGATTGGGGTGCCGTGTTACCGATTTGTGCCGTCCGCATATAAAAAAACGGAGCCAATTCCCTCTCAGGAACTCACTCCGTTTCTTTACAAATCTTCAGCACTCTTACAGGCATTTCATCGAACCCCAATCAGCGAAAAGCCATAATCGAATTATTGCGCGGATTGTAATGCATCCACCCGGATAAGTCCACCGAAAAAGTCCGAGAAAGCACTGGCTTGCAGGCAACTTGCTCCAACCCGACAAAAACGTTACTATTTAGTAACATTTACAGCACGAATCGAGGCCCCTTTCATGTTTTCAAAAAGGCTCCATCGACCGGTCCAGTCATTTCTGATGTCGTTATTTATGACAATTTTGATGACGTTTATCATCACCTGGGTCAACACCGGCATGAATGACGGCTTCACTGGACGCTGGTGGCACGCATTTCTGATTGCCTGGCCCATTGCTTTCGTCGTGATTCTGTTGATTGCCAAACCCGTCATGAAATTAACCACCCAACTTTGCAGCCGCGAACCCTAAACATTGGCTTTTTAACCAGGCCTGGTCAAATGTGATCCGTTTTAATGGGCTGATACCCTTTGGCCCAAAATAGAAACGCCAGGCCACTTAGCAATATCATCGCCCAAAGCCCAACAAAGGTGGTCGTCAGCTGACCGTCATGCAAACGCCCCATCAACAAGCCAAGACTGCCGCCAAAGGCAAACATGGTGGTGCCCATCAATGCACTGGCACTGCCGGACACGTCGGGGAAAAAGCGCATAAAGCTGGCCTGCATATTTGGCGTGACCGCCCCCAGCACCCCAATGACAAAAAACAAAAACACAAGAATCACCAACAGTTCAGGCGTACCAAGTGCCACATACCCCCAAAGCGTTCCGGCCAGCGCCGCTTGTACAGCTAATACCCGTATCAGGATCTGACGAGGCGAATAAAATCGCAGAAAAAACAAATTGGCCCGGTTAAACAGCATCACGCCCAGCACCACCAGACCGAAATAAAGCGGGAATCGCTGAGCCGATAACCCATAGACCTCCATCAGCACAAACGGGGATTGAGTGATGTACACAAACAATGAGCCACTGGCAAACCCCTGAGCCACCAAAAAGCCCACTGCCCGGCGATGCGTCAGAATCCGACCGTAACTTTTCAGTGCTTGGCCTACCAGCCAGTCACCGTTGGCTTTTGCCTTGTTTCGAACCTCCACCGGTCGGGTTTCAGGCAGCTTCTGCCACAGCATCCAGACCAAAAACAAGGCATACGCCGACAGAAAGCCAAAAATCAAGGGCCACTGCCCGACCATCAGCCACAGCGCGCCCACACCGGGCGCAATCAGAGGTGCGACCAACATCACCAAGGCAATCATGGAAAACACCCGGGCGCTTTCGCGCCCACTGAAGAGATCTCGCACCATCGCCGCCGACACCACCGTGGCAAACCCGCCCCCCAATGCCTGAACCAGGCGCCAGGCATAAAACACCTCCAGCGTCTGTGTCTGTGCCAACATCAAAGAGGCGAGCATAAACGTCCCCAACCCCACAAAAGCCACCGGTTTGCGCCCGAACTGATCCGACAAGGGGCCGCCGAGCAACTGGCCCAGACCAAACCCGAGCAGAAAAAGCGGCACCGTGAGGCTGATCTGGTTGACGCTCGCCGACAGTGATTCGGCGATGGCAGGCACAGACGGCAAATAGGTGTCTACCGCAAACGGCGTCAAGGCAATCAACGCCCCCAGCCAGATTGCAAGCTCTCGCGGTGAAAGACGCGGCTGTCGAGACAAAGATGCGCTCAAAAGACCTCCGAACATTGTGATAAAACCGTCAAACTGATACAAAACAGACGATTAAAATGAATGACCCGCCCCGATGACACATAACAGTCGTCAAAAGCGGCGGATGAAAACAAAAACACCATCCCGGATCAACGGTTGAGCGCCTTACGACAAACAGGCGACCATGCCCGGGGCACGACAGTCATTAACATAGCACACTTGGCTTTCATCCAAAGGACACATTACATGCCGATCGACAACCTGATGCTTCTGGCCCTGATCATTGGACTGGTCAGTGCCGTTTCATTACCACTCGGTGCCTTGACCACTCTCATCTGGACACCCCAGGACCGTGCCATCGCCTGGCTGATGGCATTCGGTGCTGGCGCCCTGCTTTCGGCCGTGACCATTGATTTGTTCGCCCCGAGCCTGAGCAATGGCCTGTTCCTCGAAACCGCAACCGGCGCGTTTCTGGGCAGTGCTTTTTATCTGTCTTTGAATACACTGCTCAACCAGCAAGGCGGCTTTTTGCGCAAAACCGCCACCACCATTCAGTATTTACGAGGCAAGCAGACCGAACAGCGCATGCAGTTTCAGGCCTCACTCAATCGCCTTCCTTTTTTCAACCGCCTGCCGGACGACGACAAAGAACTGTTTCTTCAGCAGGCCGTTCGCCGGCGTGTCAAACAAGGGGAGATGGTTTTCCACCACAGTGACGCGCAAAACCGGTTTTTCATCATTCAGCAGGGCACAATCAAGTTACGGGACCCGTCGCTGGAACTGAAAACCTTCATGGAGCTCAATGCCGGAGATACCTTTGGTCGCATGGCGTTTTTCACCAACCGCAACAACGCCACCCTGGCCCAGGCCGCCACCGATGCAGTGCTTTGGGAAATCAACAAAGACCAACTCAACCGGCTGCTGAAAAGCCGACCCGCCCTGCGCGAAAGCCTGTGTCGCTATTATGACGAAGACACTGAGTTGCGCCACTATCTGCAAACCCGCCACCAAATGACCGAAGCCGAAAGCCGGGCGCATCTGGCAGAACTACGCTCGACGCTTCAGAGCCAACAGACTCTGCCACTGCATCCGCCCCCCCCCAAAGACCTGGCCCGCTCTCAGCGATGCCTGCAAAAGGCAAGACGCTTTTCCGTACTCGCCAATCTGCCCGAGGAAATTCAGGGGCTGGTCGCCTCACGCATGACCGAACACACCTTGCCCGCGGGTCAGGCCATTTTCAAAAACAAAAGTCCGGCCGAACGTCTCTATTTACTCGAAGCCGGTGAAGTGGAACTGGTGGACCCAAAGAAAAAGCGCCAGGACTTTGAACGGCTGAAGCCGGGCGATTTCTTTGGGGTCATGGCCTTTGTGGTGGGCGGGGAACATGCCACCACAGCGATCACACGCACCGACTGCCGCTTCTGGGTCATCGAAAAAGACACCTTCATTCAATTGCTGAACCAGATCGACCTGCTCAACGCCCGGGTGCGTGACTTTCTAAGAACCGATGACCTCAGCCAATATCTGACGCAGGAGCAGCAACTGAAACAACTCCAGGCCCAAAAATGGGTCAACCATTCCATCAAACACCTGCTCCCGGGGCAACTGCCGACGCTGGCCGAGGCCTTTCCTTCGGCTCGTCACACCATGCCAAAGGCCGCCTATTTCGCCATCTGGCTGGGGATTTTACTGGATGGCATCCCCGAATCCATGATGATTGGTGCCCACCTGAGCCAGGGCGAGATGATTTCCATGAGCCTGATTGCTGGGCTGTTTCTTTCCAACTACCCCGAAGCCCTGTCCAGTTCCGCCAGCATGCGTGATCAGGGCATAGCGTTTCACCGTGTGTTGGCGGCCTGGACATTGCTCATGCTGCTGACCGGGTTGGGCGCAGCCTTGGGCCAGGTCTTACTGACCGGCACCGCCCCTGCTGTCGCCGCATTGATCAGTGGCATTGCCGCGGGGGCCATGCTGACGGTCATCGCCGAAACCATGCTGCCCGAAGCCTATAGCAAAGGCGGCTCGATCATTGGCATGGTCACGCTCTTGGGGTTTATTGCCGCCATGAGCTTCAAACTGTTTGATTAACCGCCTGCCCCAAACAAAAACGCCCGATGAAGCATCGGGCGCTGACTAAAAGGCGACAGGGACGCTTACGACGAATGACCGTTGTTGCCCGCCATCTCATCCTCCATCTGGTTCAGAGTGTCCACCACACTGTTACTGAGTCGTTCCAGCTCATCCAATTGCGCTTCCGCACCTTTGGTGTCTCCCAGGTTTTTCAACTCAATGATTTTGCCCACATGCGCGTGCATGGCCGCATGGGTCTGTTCCAATTTCTGGAATTTCGGGTTGCTCTGATACTGCTGGCCACTGCCATAAATCCAGGCGCCCAGTTCACAGGCTTTGGGATCCACCGCTTTTTCCGGCACCACGCCCACATCAAACCCGTGAATGAACGCACGGGCTTTGGCTCGCCACTGACGGTGCGCCATACGAATGCGCACGAAGTTGACGTCGGAATCCAATGCAGACGAATGATTGCGCGGCAGGATTTTGAAACTGTCGGCGTTTTTGGTCATGGCCGCGGTCAGCATTTCCAGTTGTTCAGCCGACTGATTCGTGTCCTCGGCCATGGCGGCATTTTTTTGCACGCCCTCATCGATCGAGGCTACGGCTTCGTTAATCTGCGCCAACCCCTTGCTTTGCTCCTGACTGGAACGCGAAATCTCTTCGATCACCGACAGCGTCTCTTCGATCGCCGTCTGAATTTCGTTCAATGCCTCGCCGGAATCATTCACATAAGTAGTGCCCTGCCCGACTTTTTCGATGGTGTCTTCAATCAAAGCGCGAATCTCTTTGGAGGCATCCGATGACTTACCGGCCAAAGAGCGCACCTCACCAGCGACCACCGCAAATCCACGCCCATGCTCACCGGCCCGTGCGGCTTCCACCGCGGCATTGAGCGCCAACAGATTGGTCTGAAAGGCAATGGAATCGATCAGACTGATGATGTCGCCGATTTTCTGACTGGCGGTATTGATCGAATCCATGGATTCAATCGCCTGTTGCATCACGGTCACTCCCCGCTTTGCTCGGTCCACAGCGGATTGGGCTTTTTGCGAGGCCTGTACGGCATTGTCCGAGCTACTTTCGACCGCGCTGGTAATCTGCTCCATCGACGCCGAGGTTTCCTCCAGCGAGGCAGCCTGATTCTGAGCGCTTTCACTCAGGTTCGAACTGGCTGTATGAACCCGACGCGAGTCCTGATCAATAAACCCGGAGACTTCCTGCACGCCCGCCAGAATATCGGAAATGTTTTCCATACTGACCGTCAGCGCCTCTTTGACCACGCCAAAATACCCCGGCGCGTGGGCATCGATCTTCTGGTTGAACTGACCCACTGACATATTAATCGCCACGTTTGCGGCCATATCAATTGATTTCACAATCGCATCCAGCGTCATATTCAACGCTTCCGCCACCGGGCGAATCGTGTCCGAGGCCAACTCCAGGTTCACCCGATAATCAAGATTCCCCTCAACAATGCCTTCATGGATGTGTCTCACCTCTTTGAGCAGTTCCTGCTCCGAAGTTTTATCCGCCCATTCCACCACAGTGCCGATGCGCATGCCCATGCGGTTAGTCACCGGCACAAACTTTAATTTAAAATACAGACCGCCAAGCTCAATGTCACTGAAGTGCGTTTGGTCTTCGGGTTCGAAAAACGGAGCATTGCCTTCGTGATCAAACATTTCAATGTTCTGCCCGACCACATGATTGGGCTGAAAATGGGGCAGAACTTGTTTGAACTGTGGCTCACGTGCTTTAAAAAAGCGCTCCAGCTGCTGATTTACATAAACAATGGTGTGGTCCTTGTCCATCATCATCATATTGGTCCAGGCTTGATCCACGGCAAAATGCAAGCGATTGCCCCGGTCGCGTTCGCTTTCAGTGTCTTCTCTGTAAGCGCCAATGGCCAGCGCCGCGGATTGAATCGCTGCGCGCAAACGCCCCATATAGGTTATGCGAATGCTCATGTCCAGCTTGGGCTTGCCCCCCGAAAGCTGGCGCAAATAACGGATGGCCTGAGAAATCCGATTCTGTAGAAAGGAACCAATCCAAAACGCCACGCCCAACATCAGCGCAGACAAGGCCAGCAATCCCCACAGCGGCATCTCGTCGACCAGGGTGTGAGTCAGAATCAGCGGCAACACCCCCACCAGAAAGGCCAGACCTACCATCTGACTTTGGGGGCCCATTTTGGAGGTGACAAAATTCCGACGCAGACCGGAATAAACCTCCCCATGATAAATTTTTAACTTGCCCTGTTTGATCTGTTCATAGGCACGCGTCGCTTCCTGCTTGGCAGAATTTGACACCGCTTCACGCACAGAAAGATAGCCGGTGATCTGGCCTTGATCGTCATACACGGGTGTGGCATTGGCCTGCACCCAATAGTATCCCCCGTCTTTGCGGCGGTTTTTCACCACCTGCGTCCAGGGCAACCCTTCTTTCAAAGTGGCCCACATGTCGGCAAACACCGCCTCAGGCACATCCGGGTGACGGACAATATTGTGATTGGCGCCCAGTAACTCGTTGCGAGAAAACCCACTGATCGCTTCAAACGCATCGTTGCATTGCGTGATGGTGCCCTTCAGATCGGTGGAGGAAACCAGTCGTAACCCTTCTGGAACGGGGGTTTCTACCTGTGTTACCGGCTGGTTATTTCTCATAATCGTGCCTCGCTTGTCATGATTGTGTCGGTTTCAGAGTGTTTCAGTATTTTTAAGTGCATAAGCAGAAATAATGCCATCATTACCAGGCCTGGTTAAAAAGCAACCCGCACACCTCATCTTTGAACATTGTTTGCATATTACGGGCAATAAAAAAGGCGCCGAAGCGCCTTTAAAATGGGTTTATGGGGAGTTCACAACCCCAAAACATCCTGCATGTCGTACAAGCCGGGTGGTCGATCCAGCAGCCAGCGGCAGGCGCGTGCCGCCCCCTTGGCAAAGGTCATGCGACTGGATGCCTTGTGCGTGATTTCAACACGCTCACCTTCGGTGGCAAACATCACCGTATGCTCACCGACGATGTCTCCGGCGCGCACGGTGGCAAACCCAATGGTATCGCGCTCACGCTCGCCAGTAATGCCTTCCCGACCATAAACCGCGCATTGACTCAAATCACGCCCCAATGAATCGGCCACCACTTCGCCCATGCGCAAAGCGGTGCCGGAGGGCGCATCCACTTTATGACGGTGATGTCCTTCAATGATTTCGACGTCGTAGTCATCGCCGAGCACATCGGCGGTTTGCTGCAACAGTCGCAAAGCCAGATTGACGCCCACACTGTAGTTGGCGGCAAATACCACCGGAATGCGCTGTGCCGCCTCATCAATCAGTTTCTGCTGTTCAGAAGTAAAACCGGTGGTCCCGATCACAATCGACTTGCCATGCGCCAGACACACTTTCAGGTTATGCAAAGTGGTGTCGGGCGTCGTAAAATCGATCAACACATCAAAATCGCTGACCACTTGGTCCACCTGGTCCACCACGGCCACGTCGCGGGCACCGATGCCCGCCATTTCACCCGCATCCACACCGATCATCGACGAGCCGGGACGATCAATCGCCGCACTCAAGGTCAGGTTTTCCGCCTCGTCCACGGCTTTAATCAGGTTTTTACCCATACGCCCACAGGCGCCAATAATGCCGACTTTCATTGTTTCATCCTGTTTGTTGCTGCGTTCGCGCTTATCCCCGACTACTTCCAGGGCTCGTCTTGGCTGTTGCCTTCGGCGTCGTCATCGCCTTTGAAAAAGGCTTTGACGGCATCCAGAAAACTCTGAGACTTTGGGCTGTGCTTGTGATGCTTGCCGGCAAAGCTCTCCTCGAGTTGTTCCAGCAGCGCCTTCTGGTCGGAATTAAGCTTCACCGGCGTCTCAATGTGAACCTGCACAATCATATCACCGATGCGGTTGGAGCGCACCGACTTAACCCCTTTGCCCGCCAGCTTGAAGCGCTGACCGGACTGAGTGCCGGCTGGAATTTTCAAATTGGCTTTGCCTTCCAGTGTCGGCACCTCAATCGTGCCGCCCAGTGCGGCGGTGGTAAACGCTAACGGCAACTCGCATAACAAGTTATTACCATCTCGAGTGAATATCTTGTGGGGTTTCACATGAATGCGCACATACAAATCCCCGTGCGGCGCGCCGGGCTCTCCGGCTTCGCCCTCACCCTGCAGGCGAATGCGATCGCCATTGTCAACACCGGCCGGGATTTTAACGGACAGCGTCTTGTGACTGCGCTTATAGCCTTCGCCCCGGCACGCTTTACAAGGCGTCTTCACAATCTTGCCGGTGCCATGACAGGTTGGACAGGTACGCTCCACCGCAAAGAAGCCCTGTTGCATGCGCACTTTGCCCATGCCTTCACAGGTCGGACAGGTTTGCACATCGGAGCCGGGTTCTGCCCCGGAGCCGTCACACTTGTCACAGACTTCTTTGGTTGGGATACGAATATCCACTTCCGTGCCACTGACCGCGTCTTCGAGTGAGACGTCCAGTTCATACTGCAGGTCATTGCCCGGTTGCGGGCCTCGACGACCGCCAAAGCCACCGCCGAAAATGTCGCCAAAGATATCACCGAAGTCGAAACCGCCACCGCCGAAGCCGCCGCCCTGAGCCTGGCCGTCGACGCCCGCGTGACCGAACTGGTCATAGGCCTGACGCTTTTGCGGGTCAGAGAGCACCTCATAGGCCTCAGAAGCCTCTTTGAATTTGACCTCGGCATCCGGGTTGTCTGGATTGCGGTCAGGGTGGTAGCGCATCGCCATTTTGCGATACGCTTTTTTGATCTCGCCTTCGGTTGCGGTTTTAGAAACGTCTAAAACCTCATAATAATCTCGTTTGCTCATAGTTGACCACTTAACAGTTTCGGACAAACCCAAACATTCTTGGCAATACACAAAACATTTGGGTTTGCCCGGTATTCAAAGACCGGACAAAAGAAAAGCACGAGAGCGCTTTCGCGCTTCGTGCTCAAAAGAGACGCCGACACGTTTATTTCTTGTCTTTGTCGTCATTGACCTCTTCAAACTCGGCGTCGACCACATCGTCGTCCGCGTTGTTGTCAGAGCCTTGCTGCTGGCCACCTTCGGCGCCCGCATCACCTGGCTGCTGCTGGCTGTAGGCCTTCTCCGCCAGTTTCTGGCTAGCTGTGGCAAGTGCCTGCGATTTTTCATCAATCGCTTCCTTGCTGTCGCCTTTGATGGCTTCTTCCAGCTCAGTGATGGCTTTTTCAATCGCTTCTTTTTCAGACGCTTCCACTAAATCGGCTTGCTCATCCAGCATTTTACGCGTGCCGTGTACCATGGCATCGGCCTGGTTGCGCGCTTCCACCAGCTCTTTGAGCTTGGCGTCTTCTTCGGCATGCGCTTCAGCATCCTTGACCATCTTCTCGATTTCGTCTTCGCTCAAGCCGGAAGAGGCCTGGATGGTGATGTGCTGTTCCTTGTTTGTCGCCTTGTCTTTGGCAGACACATTCAGAATACCATTGGCGTCAATGTCAAACGTCACCTCAATCTGAGGTGTGCCGCGTGGCGCCGGTGGAATTTCGTCCAGGTTGAACTGACCCAGCGACTTGTTGCCCGACACCATCTCGCGCTCACCTTGGAGAACGTGGATGGTCACGGCCGCCTGATTGTCTTCCGCGGTTGAGAACACCTGCGACTTACGCGTCGGGATGGTGGTGTTTTTCTCAATCAACTTGGTCATCACGCCACCCATGGTTTCGATCCCAAGCGACAGAGGCGTGACATCCAGCAACAAGACGTCGTTGACGTCACCGGCCAGAACACCGCCTTGGATCGCCGCACCCATGGCCACCGCTTCATCCGGGTTCACATCCTTACGCGGCTCTTTACCAAAGAACTCTTTCACTTTGGCCTGAACCATCGGCACACGCGTCGAGCCACCCACCAGAATGACGTCATCAATTTCAGACGCGCTCACGCCAGCGTCTTTCAAAGCCGTTTTACACGGTTCAATTGAACGGGTTACCAGGTCTTCAATCAATGATTCAAACTTGGCGCGCGTGATTTTCATGTTCAGGTGCTTCGGCCCGGAGGCATCCGCCGTGACGTACGGCAAGTTGATGTCTGTCTGTTCACGCGAAGACAGCTCAATCTTGGCTTTTTCAGCGGCCTCACGCACACGCTGCAGTGCCAGCTTGTCCGCTTTCAGGTCCACGCCCTGCTCTTTATTGAACTCTGCGGTGATGTAATCAACGATGACATTATCAAAGTCTTCACCCCCCAGGAAGGTGTCCCCATTGGTGGCCAGTACTTCCACCTGTTTTTCACCGTCCAGATCAGCCACTTCAATGATGGAAATATCAAAGGTCCCACCGCCCAGGTCATAGACCGCGACTTTTTTGTCGTTCTGGACCTTGTCCATACCATACGCCAGCGCGGCTGCCGTCGGCTCGTTGATGATACGCTTGACTTCGAGGCCCGCGATTTTACCGGCATCCTTGGTGGCCTGACGCTGAGAGTCATTGAAGTAAGCCGGAACCGTGATCACCGCTTCGGTCACTTCGTGACCCAGATACTCTTCGGCGGTTTTCTTCATCTTCATCAGCGTGCGGGCAGACACTTCCTGAGGCGACAGTTTCTTACCGTCCACTTCCACCCAAGCGTCACCGTTTTCAGCCGGGATGATTTTGTAGGACACCATGTCCTGATCTTTGGTCACAACCGGATCGTCGGCACGACGACCAATCAGACGCTTGATCGCAAACAACGTGTTTTCCGGGTTAGTGACTGCCTGGCGCTTGGCCGAGTCCCCGACCAGCACTTCACCGTCGTTGGCATAGGCCACAATCGATGGCGTGGTGCGTGCGCCTTCGGCGTTTGGAATGACTTTGACTTCTTTGCCTTCGTTAATGGCCACACATGAGTTGGTGGTCCCAAGGTCAATCCCGATAATTTTTCCCATAACTCTTTCTCCAAATAGGTTGCGTCGTTTTAATCGACTGTTCAGCAAGTAAATAAAAACGTTTCAATCGTTAGGTGTTAACTGGGGGGAAGCCTCATACTTTTCAACCCCCCTCAACCTGATTTTTTACCAGGCCTGGTCATTTTTATTGCGCGACCACCACACGCGCTGCCCGAACCAAGCGGTCATTCAGACGATAGCCTTTTTGAACGACCTCGACCACGGTATTGGAATCATGCGCCTCGGAAGGCATCATGGTCATGGCTTCGTGCAACTGCGGGTCAAAGACCTCCCCTTTCGGGTCCACGCGCTCGACGTTGAATTTATCAAGCACATCCAGCATTTGCTTAAAGGTCATCTCCATGCCTTCAACCAATGGACTGACCCCCTCTCCTTGTTCCTGCTCTGCTTTCTTTGCAGCCTCAAGCCCCATTTCCATAGAATCGAGAACACTTAATAGCTCGGTGACAAATTTTTCCAGCCCGAACTTGTGAGCGTCTTCTACATCTTTGCGCGTGCGCCGCTTGAGGTTTTCCATGTCGGCAAGCGTGCGAACGGCCAGATCTTTTTGCGATTCGGCTTCTTTGCGAGCCTCATCCAGCATTTCTTGAAGATCTCTATTAACGGCGTCTTCGGCCTGGTGGGTTTCCTCCGACATTTCATCATCGCCAAGCTGGGCGACTTCAGGCTCTGCGGCCTCGTTCGCCGCTTCCGCGGCTTTTTTTGCGGTTTGTGCGTGCTCGGCGGCTTCCTGCGCTTGCTTTTCTACGTCCTGTTTCGACATGCGTCACTCCATTGATTTGAATGCAAACACTCACTCAATAATGTCGCTGCAATTTATTTCAAGAGGTTGTTCAAAAAAATCTGATCGCTCGCAACACTGGCTACTAATTTTTTTGGTGCACAAATCAATCCAATTTGGTGCATACGGTTTAAAAAAAATGAAATAAAAAAACCAAAAAAACTGTAACCTGCTGTTTCTTAATACATTTAGTTTTTTTGGCACGCATCATTCTATGTACCCGACGAACTTGATTCAAACCATAACGACACGGAGCGTAAAATGAAAAAGACCTTTCCTTTAAAATCACTATTGGTTTCTATGGCTGTTGCCTCCTCTGCAGCATTTTCTGTTGCCCCTGCGACAGCGCAAGCCGAAGTGACCGGTAACATCAGCGCAACATCGAACTACATGTGGCGTGGTCTTACACAGTCTGACAACCAAGCAGCCATCCAAGGCGGAATTGATTACGCAAATGATTCAGGCTTTTACCTGGGAACTTGGTCATCCACGGTCACCTTCGGCGGTACTTCAACTTATGAGCTGGATGGCTACCTTGGTTTTAGCGGTGAAACAAGTGGAGTCGAATATGACCTGGGATACGTTTATTACGCCTACCCACTTGACGACAACGCCAACTTCTCAGAAGTATATGGCAGCATCGGCATGTCAGGATTCACATTAGGCGGTGCCGTTTCAGCTTCAGAAGACTGGGACGACAGCGAAACTGGTGATGTCTACGCATACGGGTCTTACGGATTCGATATTTCTGAAAACGCAAGTATGAGCATTCTTGTTGGCAATCAGTCTTATGCAGAAGATGGTGCAGACTCGTTTACACATGGTCAAATCAGCCTCTCAATGGAAGACTTTACTTTTGCAGTAGATCAAATCTTTGATGATGAAATCGATCAAAACGAGGGCGACCCGGTTGTTTCGGTAATGTATTCAAAGTCTTTCGGATTGTAACCCTCTAAAACAGTCGTTTCCTCAAATCGTTAGTTGTGATTGCCGACCCAGGCTCCTTGGGTCGGCTTTTTTATTTTTAGCACGCCAGCACCACACCGCCTTACATCCGATCACTTAACACCCAACCAGATTCGGCTAAACCATCCAAACTGGTTCATAAACTGATTCACTCTGGTGCACAAACGCATATCTTCCGCTAAAAAATAATCATAAATTAACAATATTCCTTATATTTCAATAATTTATGTTTTTGGCTTTTATATTGCTTTATTGTTATTACCTTTTTACTTTTTTGTAATACCAAGGAGAAGAGCATGAACTTAAAGCAACTCTGGAAAACGGTCTCACTGACCGCTTGTTTATCCCTCTGGGCTTTGCCCTGGACCGCTCATGCGGATCAGCCGCTCAAAATCGGCTACAGCGACTGGCCTGGCTGGGTGGCATGGGAAGTCGCATTGGAAAAAGACTGGTTTGAAGAAGAAGGCGTCAGTGTCCAGTTTGAATGGTTTGACTACGTGGCCTCAATGGATGCGTATGCTGCCGGGCAGCTCGATGCCGTGCACATGACCAACGGCGATGCGCTGGTTACTGGCTCGACTGGTGCGCCGAGTGTCATGATTCTGGTGAACGATTACTCCAATGGTAACGACATGGTGGTGGCAAAACCAGGCATTGAATCGGTAAAGGACCTGAAAGGAAAGAAAATCGGTGTGGAGGTCGGTTTCGTCGCCCACCTGATGTTACTGACTGCCTTGGAAGAAAACGGCATGTCCGAGTCTGATGTGGAATTGGTGAATGTTCCTACCAATGAAACCCCTCAGGTACTGGCCTCTGGTAACGTTGATGCCATCGTCGCCTGGCAGCCCAGCTCCGGTCAAGCCTTGAAAATGGTGCCCGGTGCAAACGCCGTCTACACCTCTGCTGACAAACCGGGCATTATCTATGATGGTTTGTCCGTCAATCCTGCCAGTCTGGCTCAGCGCCGTGATGACTGGGAAAAGGTATTGAAAGTCTGGTACAAAACCGTGGCCTTCATTAACGATCCGGCCACGCATGACGAAGCGCTTGAAATCATGGCCTCTCGCGCCGGCCTCTCAGCCGAAGAGTACGCACCTTTCTTGAAAGGCACTAAGCTTCTGACACTGGAAGAGGCAAAAAAAGTCTATGAAAAAGGCGATGGCCTGACGTCCATTTACGGGTCATCCAAAGTCTCCGATGACTTTAACGTTGCCAATAAAGTATATGACACCCCTCAAGACATTGATGCTTATTTCGATCCCAGCCTGACTCAAGGCCTATAACATCAAACCCAGCGGCCTCTTATGGAGGTCGCGCACCCCGTTTGAGTGAGGAAAGCAAAATGCCCCAAAATCATTCACTGTTCAGACACAACGATGCCCCGCTTCCAACCTTTCTGGCTTCAAGCTATGTGCTGATTGGCTATCTAACCGGTGGTTATTGGATGCTGACACAGCATCCGCTGTTGAATGTGATCGGGGTTTTTTGGTTTGCCCATTCCATGGTCATTGCGGCCTATCTGCTCCATGAGGCGGCGCACTTGAGCATCTTCAAAAACAAACGCCACAACCGCTGGTTTGGCGAATGGCTGCTCTGGATCACCGGTTGCAGTTACTCGCATTTTGACGATGTTTCCCACAAACATGCCCGCCACCACTCCGATCGCGCTGACATTGTCAGTTTTGATTTTCGCCCGATCTTGGCCCAACATCCCATTGTTTTAAAAATCATTCATGCGCTCGAATGGGCCTATATTCCAGCACTGGAAATTCTGATGCATCTTCTGGTCATCATTCTCCCATTTGTTAAACCCAACCGTCGTAAACGTCGTGCGAGGGTTTTAACCACACTCCTGGTTCGCACCGCCTTATTTGTCTACCTTGCATCGATCTCGGTCCACTTTCTCTGGTTGTACGCCCTGTCTTACCTTCTGTTTTTGACGTTCATGCGCTTTATGGATGTGCACCAACACACCTACGAAGTGTTTGAAACGCTGGACCAGAAACGCGGCCCGGAAGCCCGCCTGCGTGACAGAACCTTTGAAGAGCACAACACCTACTCCAACCTGTTTTCGGTCAAACATCCCTGGGTCAACCTGATTGCGCTGAACTTTTCGTATCACAATGTGCACCACCGCCAACAGATGCAACCCTGGTATCGACTGCCCAAGCTGCACCAGGAAATTTATGGCGACCAGGACCAGCAGGTGCTCACCTTTGGCCACCTGATCAAAAGTTTTCACAAATACCGCATTCCAAGGGTCCTCAACGGCGACCCGGTCAATTTACCGGTCAAAAAGGATGAAGGCGAAACCTTCATTGGCGTGGATGGCGTTTCCTTTCTAACCGCGCATTAAAACGGAGAAATGACAGTGTCTCAGGTCAATAAGTTTTGGTGCATCCTGACAGGCGAACACGCCTATGAAAAAACGCTGTCCACCCATAACCGGGGACACGGCGAAATCATTAAAGCGCCTATCCTGGCTTATCTGATTGAGACCTCGCATGGGCGCATCCTGTTTGATGTCGGTTGTGACTATGCCAAGATCAACACGCCTGAACTCAAACAACAATACTACGAGAACGAAGCCTTCCCGTTTGGTCCCCCTACCATGCAGCCCGAGCAGCGGCTGCCCAACCGTCTTAAACAAATCGGGCTTGAGCCCGAAGACATTGACGTGGTGTTTTGCAGCCACCTGCATTTTGATCATGCAGGTGGGCTGTGTGAATTTTGCGGGGCGGAGGTGCATGTCCACGAGCGGGAACTGAATGCGGCCCAGTCTCGGGCGGATGACGCCTATTTTCAGTCGGATTTCGACCTCTCTTTAAACTGGCGGATCCAAAGCGGTGAATACGAGCTGACGCCCGGCGTACAAGCGATCGAAACCCCAGGCCACACCGCCGGGCACATGTCCATGCTGATTGAGCTTCCCAAAGGGCCGCCGATTTTATTAGCCGGGGATGCCGCTGACCTGCAGGAAAACATTGATCAGGAAATTGCGCCAGGCCTGTGCTGGCAAGACAACCGACAGATGGCCATCGACAGCATTCGAAAACTCAAAACATTGCAGAAAAACGAACAGGCCAACCTCTGGCCCAATCACGACTGGGCGTTTTATCAACGGCACAACCGCTTTCCAAAACCCTTTGAATAAGCCACACAAGCCGAGCCAAATCCAATGAAACTCAAAACCTTTAAACCCCTCTGGGGGAATACGGATCCGATTGAGATGGCCTGCCAACAGGCACAGGAAGCTAGTTTCAATGGGATTGAAGGGCGCCCCCCGGCAGCATCGGACCAAGCGAGGTGGCAGGACGCGCTGGATCAGCACCAGTGCGCCTACATCGCAGAAATTGTCTCAGGCGGCGATTATGTACCCAAGCGCCATTGGTCGGTCACTCAGCATTTGGATGACATTCGGCGACAAGTTGATCGAGCATTGCCATTAACGCCCCTGTTTGCCACCTGCATTGTCGGCTGCGATGCCTGGCCAGAAAAAGACACGCTGCGTTTTTTTGAAAAAGCCATGGCGCTGCAAGACGAGCTGGGACTGACTTTGAGCTTTGAAACCCACCGCAGTCGCTGCCTGTTTACGCCCTGGGTCACCGACCAAGTGGTCAAACAGCTGCCGGAAATCAAACTGACGCTCGACATCAGCCACTGGTGTGTCGTCGCTGAACGTCAGATGGACACGGAAATGACATTAATCCAACGCATCGCGCCCAATGTGTTTCACATCCACGGACGGGTGGGCTATGACCAGGGGCCGCAGGTGCCTCATCCCGCAGCCCCTGAGTATGAGTATGCATTGATGGCGCATGAACAAATCTGGCAATGGATCTGGCGGACGCAAAAAGAGGCGGGCTGGCAGGCTTCGACTTTCACCCCCGAATTTGGGCCAGACGGCTATTGTCACTTGCTGCCATTTACCGAAGCACCCGTGGCCGACATCTGGGCAATCAACCAATGGATGAACGAACGCGAACGCCACGCTTTTGAACAATTCTTCAAACCTTACCAACCAAGAGACTGACACAGTGACACTCACTCAGGTTCGACAACATCCCGGCTTTCCAGCGTTTATTCTGATTTTTGCGTCCATTTTCTGGGGCATGAGCTGGCTGCCACTCAAAACCCTTAACCAAATGGGGTTTGATGGACCGTTTTTGATCATGGCCGCCTATGCCCTTCTGGCCCTGGCGTTTTTACCCTCTCTAGTACGGCAGCGCCATTTTTTAACCTCACATCTGAAAGCCTGGCTGGTCATATTTGCGTTAGGCGGCGGGGCAAATCTGGCGTTTAACTATGCCTTGATCTATGGCGATGTCATTCGAGTGATGGTGTTGTTTTATCTGTTGCCTTTGTGGGGCGTTCTGGGTGGAAAGCTGATTTTAGGGGAACACATCGATCTTAAAGGATGGCTTGCAGCAGGCCTGGCAGTTTTTGGTGCCTTTTTGATTGTCGGGGGCTACCAGATCTTTGACCAGCCGCCCGCTCTGATTGATTTGGTCGCCCTGCTTTCCGGCTTTCTATTTGCCATGAATAACATTGCCTTTCGTGCCTACCAGACCTTACCGGTCAACATCAAACTCAGTGCCCTGTTTATGGGCACAGCGGTATTGGCCGGGATATTATTTCTGGTCCAGGCCGACCCCATACCACCCGTGGACGCGGCGAGTGCCTGGTGGTTTCTGGCTTTTTATGGTCTGGTCTGGCTGCTAATCGCCAATTACGGCTCCCAGTGGGCCGTCACTCACATGCCTGCCAATCGCGCAGCCATTCTCATGATCACAGAGTTATTGGCTGCGGTCCTCTCGGCAGTATTGATTGCCAACGAAACCCTGACATTACTCGAAGCCATGGGCGGGTTATTGATCGTCACTGCAGCCATCTTGGAAGCCCTCAGAACGCATGAGCCGGAAGTGCTCTACGCAGCAACCCATCACCAAAGTCAGTGATGACGCAAAAAAAGGCCGGTGAGCGTTACCACTCACCGGCCTTGATGGCTTATTGGCCTGACAATCAATTTCTTTTTAGCATTAGGACGTTTCGTCTTTACTCGCTCTTTGCGCCATCCAATTGCGCCAACCACCGGTTTCGGTGATGTCGAGGGCGCCTTCAATGCCGTAAGGCTCGCAGACAAACCCGACCACTTCACGCCCGTCAATGAGCTCGACTTTTCCCAGGCCCAGCGGTGAGGGAATCAGAGCTAAAAAAGAGCCCAAATGCTCTCTGGGCATGGCCCAGATTTCCAGTTCAATCGAGGCCCCACCTTCAGATTGCTTGACCAGACCGGGTTTTAGAAGAGGACGTTCATTGAGTTCATAAAATCGATATTTGGCGGCGGTTTGCATGGTTTCAATCCTCTTTGCACCGCGCTCAATCAACTGCTGATTGAGCGGAAAACCGGACAGATGCGCCCCCACCACCGCCAGAGAAATCCAACGATCCTGTACAAACCGGGACGGGGCCATAGGCGGCACCGGGACTTTCATCGCTCCAGCCGTCGAGGTAAACGCCCCCTGCAATCGATCGGTCAGTTGCAACAAGGGGGTATCGGCGCCAGCTGGCGCAAAGAAGGTCACGCCGGCTGGCAAACCATCGTCTCGAAAACCGGACGGCATCGCCACCGCCGCGTAATCAAGCAGATTCATAAAATTGGTATAGGTGCCCAGTCGACTGTTCAGCTCAATCGGCTGCGCCTCAACCGCTTCGATCGAATAGATGGTGGGGGTGGTCGGCGTCATCATGCAATCGATCCCGGCTTTCTGCCAGAGTTCGCGGGTCACACGCTGCGCTTTCTGCAACTGATAACCACCCCGATAGGCATCCGCGGCGCTCAGATCCCTGGCACCGCGGACAATCGCTGCCACACTCGGGTCCATTTTCGTCTCATTGGCGTCAAAAAAAGCCTCAATCGCCACGTAACGTTCTGCCACCCAGGCACCACCGTATAACAATTTAGCGGTATCCAGCCAAGGCTTGAATGGCACCTCCACCACCTCATAGCCCAACCGCTCAAGCCGTTCGATGGCGGCAAGAAAATTGGCTTTTGCCTGCGCATCGTCATCGAAATAAAGACTTTCGGCATCCGGAATGCCAATAACCGGCTTTGCGTTCCAGACTGGCGGCAAAAGCGCCTCCGCCGAGCGGCTGTACTCATCCGCGGGATCATACTGCCCCGCGACCTCAAGCACAGCCTGAGCATCCTGAGCATTGAACGCAAACACACTGACCACATCCTGGGATCGCACCGCAGGCACTACGCCTTGCATGCTGAGCCGACCTTTGGAAGGTTTCAGACCGACCAGATTGTTAAACGCCGCCGGCACCCGGCCGGAACCGGCCGTATCGGTGCCCAATGAAAAGGTGCACAAGCTCTTGGCCACCGCCACGGCAGACCCTGAACTGGAACCGCCGGAAATCATGTCGAAATCAAACGCATTGTGACAGGCGCCATACGGTGAGCGTGTGCCAACCAAGCCGGTTGCAAACTGGTCCATATTGGTTTTACCGATTGGAATCGCACCTGCGTCAATCAACAAGGACACCACCGTTGCCGACTGTTCCGGCACGTAAGCATAGTCCGGACAACCTGCGGTGGTCGCAACACCGGCCAGGTCAATGTTGTCCTTAATCACAAACGGAATGCCCCACAAAGGGCGACTGTCAAAATCCACGTCGCCCAGTCGGGTCAGATACGGTTCAATTTGATCCATCTCAAGCAGCGTAATGAACACGTTATGATCATCAAAGCAGCGTGCCTTTTCCAGCAACTCAGGCACCAATGTATGCGGGGTAAGCTGGCCGGATTCATACGCGTTTCTCAACGCACCGATGCTTAAATCTGTCATCGCGCTCATGCCTCTACCTCCATCACCATTAATGCCTGGCCGGTTTGAATCAAATCGCCTTCATTCACCAGAATTTCAGCCACGGTACCCGAAAAATCGGCATTCACCGGAATTTCAATCTTCATGGTTTCAAGAATCGCAATGGTCTGATCCTCTTCTACCTTCTCCCCCGGTTTGACCTGAAGTTTCCACACACTGCCCGTAATCGGAGAAACAGCCGCTTCAAACCCTTCCGGCACTTCCAGCGGCGCATCCGACTGCAACGACTCCTGTGCCGTATCGGCTTCAAAATTTGCCAGGCCTGATTCTTCCCAATACAAACGCTCTGCCTCAAACGCTTCGGATTGCGTCTTTTTAAACGCATCGATGCTGTCCTGGTTTTCGGCAATAAACGTCTGATAGGCATTGAGGGAGAGTTCGGTTTCTTCAATCTCCACGTCAAAGCGCCCTAATGGAAAATCCTGACGCGCCTGTTTCAGTTCATCTTCCGAAACCGGATAAAACTGAATCTGGTCAAAGAAATCAAGCAGCCACGGCTTGGCTTCGGTAAAAACGTCGGTACGGTGATAGGCGTTCCACATTTGCACTGTGCGCCCGACGAACTGATAACCACCGGGGCCTTCCATGCCATACACACACATGTAAGCCCCGCCGATGCCCACGGCATTTTCCGGGGTCCAGGTCCGCGCTGGATTGTACTTGGTGGTCACCAGACGATGACGCGGGTCCATGGGCGTGGCCACTGGCGCACTCAGATACACATCGCCCAACCCCATCACCAGATAACTGGCATCAAACACAATGCGTTTCACCTCTTCTTCGCTCTCCAGGCCATTGATTCGACGTATGAATTCAATATTGCTCGGACACCAGGGGGCATTGGGGCGCACCGTGGTCTGATATTTTTCAATGGCCAGACGGGTGCTGGGGTCATCCCAGGACAGCGGCAACTTCACAATCCGGCTTTTCACGGTCAGGTCCTGGCCGGAAGACAGTTCATCTTCCAGAGCGACCAACCGATCGATCAGATCGTTCTGATGAATGGCTTTGGGGTCATAATGAATTTGAAGCGAGCGAATACCCGGCGTCAGCTCCCGAATGAACGACCATTGTCCGGTTTCCTGGTATTCTTTCAGGCGCTCGAGCAACACTTGAATACGAAAACGAAGGGCCAGATCCAGCTCCATTTGTCCGTATTCGACCAGGACACGGCAATCCCCGGAGCGACGATACTTCACACCAAATTCGTGCTCAGCACTGCTAATTTCATGCGCCAGGCAGGGCTGCGCGATGGGTGATAAAAGCTCCGGAAAACGCATCACGGGCGAAGCCGACAAAGAGGCAATGGCTTGCTCCTGCTCAACCAGCGCCGCTTCGGCGTCTTCTATAGCCACGGCCTGAAAGCGTACGGTGTCGCCCGGGCGTAACTGGCCCATCTTCCATTGTTCGGACTCGATAATGGTGGCCGGGCACACAAATCCGCCCAGACTTGGGCCATCCTGAGCCAGAATCACCGGCATATCGCCGGTAAAGTCAATGGCCCCAATGCCATAGGCATTGTCATGAATGTTTGAGGGGTGCAACCCAGCCTCACCCCCATCCTGACGAGCCCATTCGGGCTTGGGGCCGACCAGGCGGATGCCGGTGCGACTTGAGTTGTAATGCACCTCCCAGTCAACACCAAAGAAACGCTCAATGTCCTCTGGGGTGAAAAAGTCAGGCGCCCCTTGCGGCCCATAAATCACAGCAATCTCATAATGATTGCTTAAGGTCGGAATGGACTGCTCTGGCAAAGCCGGCAGCGGTTCTGGACGTTTGTCGGTGGTCAGGCGAAGCACATCCCCGGCACGCAGCAAGCGTCCACCATGACCGCCGAATCCGCCCAGTGAAAACGTGGTCTTACTGCCCATGTAGTCGGGCACATCAAACCCACCCAACACCGCAAGGTAGGACCGCTGGCCAATGTCCTTGATCACTTTGGATTTAAACTGTTGCCCTGCTTTCACTTTCACCGCCTGCCACATGGGAATCGGCGATTTATCCAACGTAGGTTGAATGTCCGCCCCCGTCACACAAATCACGGTGTCCACATCAAAGGTCAAACCAATGCCGGAGACCGTCATTTCAATGGTTGCGGCATCAACGTCATTATTCAGGCAGCGATTGGCCAAACGGTGCGACAGCGCATCCATTGGCCCGGAAGGTGGCACGCCAATGTCCCAGTAGCCGACTCGCCCGGGATAACTGACGATCATTGAGTGCGTCCCCGGTTGGGTCACTTCCACCGTATTCGGCGTGTGAATAAAGCCATTTAGAAAGTGCGTATAAAGCCCTTTCGCCTGCGTAAACGCGCGATCGCGGCTTAAGGCACCTAAGTACGCCGCATTGGTTTCAAACCCATCGATTCGGGTTTCCGCCAATCCCGCTTGCAATGCGCTCACCGCGGCCTCACGATCCTCCCCCGTCACGATGACTTTGGCCAGCATCGGGTCATAAAACGAACTGACTTCAATGCCGCGCTCACACCAGGTATCGACACGGGCATGGGTCGGCATCTGCCAACCGGTGATTTTGCCGGTGCTGGGCTGAAAATTCTTAAAGGGGTCCTCGGCATAGATGCGCACTTCGATCGCATGGCCTTGGGGCGCCGGCACCGTTGATGGATCCACGGGCAGCGTCTGGTCATAAGCGACACGCAACATCCACTCAACCAAATCGACGCCGCGTACGGCTTCCGTGATGCCGTGTTCCACCTGTAAACGCGTGTTCACTTCCAGAAAATAATAAGCGTGAGCGTCTGCATCATAGACATATTCCACCGTGCCAGCTGACTCATAATCAACCACCTCGCCCAGCCTCACCGCATGCGCTTCCATTTGGGCAACCTGCTCACGCGAGATGCCCACCGCCGGGGTTTCTTCCACCACTTTCTGATTTCGCCGCTGCAACGAACAGTCGCGCTCGCCAAGAGAGACCACTGTGCCTCGGCCGTCGCCAAAGATCTGAATCTCTATGTGACGCGCATTGACCACAAATTTTTCCAAAAACAGACCGGCTTGCCCGAAGGCATTCTGGCTAACCCGTGCCACCTGCTCAAACGCCGCTGACAGATCATCGGGACCGTCGCACTTTTGCATGCCAATCCCCCCGCCACCGGCGGTACTTTTTAACATCACCGGGTAGCCGATGCGCTCAGCCTCTATCAGAGCCTGATCCAGGCTTTCCAAGAGCCCGGATCCGGGCAAAAGCGGCACCCCTGCCTGGGTCGCCAGATCTCTGGCGGTATGCTTCAGGCCAAAATCACGGATATGCTCATTGCGCGGGCCGATAAACCGTATGCCCGCGGCTTCGCAATCGTCGGCAAAGGCGGTGTTTTCACTCAAAAACCCATACCCTGGGTGGACCGCGTCCACACCTCGCTTGACCGCCTCAGCCAGCAGCAGCGGTACATTCAGGTAAGTCTCACTGGCGGCATTGCCGGGCAGAAAAATCACTTCATCGGCTTGCTGCACATGCAAGGAAGCTCGGTCGGCGTCGGAGGCCAGGACCACCGATGCAATATTCATCTGCTTAAGCGTGCGAATGATCCGGGTCGCGATCGCACCCCGGTTGGCGATCAATACTTTTTTAAACATGATTATTCCTTTAGTCGAGTCCTGTACACAAGTTCAGATGACGGTTAAAAATGGCCAAAATTCCGCAGTTCTGCGTTGAAAAACTTGACCATGGCCTGCGTTCTCCGCCTTGAACCGCAAAATTTTTTCTCATTTTTACCTCGCCCCTGCCTCGTGCAAAGGACTCTATTCAGGTCGTTCTGAACCCTTGTATTCGTGGGGTCGTTTTCAGACCCAAAACGTTCCAATGAACCAGGCCTGGTCAAACTTGTACCTGCGCGGATCAGAGCTAAGCCACCCGAGCCATTTGGCCATCTTTAAGCGGCACGGCCCTACTCCCACACAATCATTTCAACCGGCGTCGGGTTGTAACCGTTACAGGGGTTATTGAGTTGAGGGCAGTTGGACACCAGCACCAACACATCCATGTCGGCTTTCATCTCCACATAGCGCCCCGGGGCGGAAATGCCATCATCAAAGTCCAGATGCCCATCCGGGGACACCGGCACATTCATAAAAAAGTTGATGTTGCTCGACAGGTCTTCCTTGGTCATGGTTTTGCCGTGATTGCATTCACACTGGCCCAACGCCATCAGAAACGAATCCCGACAGGAATGCATGTGGCGCTTTTCAATCGCATAGCGCACCGTATTACTCTCGGCGGAACAAGCGCCCCCGATGGTGTCATGGCGCCCACAGGTATCGTCCACGATGGTCAGCATTTTATTGCCATGATTGGAAAGCAGCTCGCTGCCCGTGGTCAGGTAAATGTTGCCCTGTTCGCGAATGGTGTCGGTCGCCGAATAACGTTCGCTTTGATCCTGCGCGCTGTAAAAAAGCGTGTCCACGGCTTCATTGCCTTCGAGGTCGACAATGCGAAAATACTGCCCAGCTTTGACCTCATGCATCCAAGGATCACCGGCTTTGACGACTTCACGATACACAATGCGGCTTTCATCGAATTCACTCATTGGGGTTTTCTCCATAAAAAACTTTGGTGTTGTAATAGGCGCGTTCGTTTTCACCACGGTGGCGGCGCGAAGGGTCGTCCTGGGCGACGGGCAACGCTTTAAACACACTCATCTCGATCGGTTTGGGTGCATAGACAGGGTTAGGGTCCATCGGGTGTTGAGCCGTGGACAGGCTCACAATGCAATCCATCTCAAAACGCAAATCAACGTAATCACCTGCTTGGGCATTGTTTTCAACAAAGGTCATACAACCATCGTCTTCAACCCGAACCTTACTGAACCAGTTCAGGTTAGGCACGATGTGGCTTTCGTTCAGCCCCCACTTTTCCAACTCATTAAGCAGGCTGTCATACGCATTTTTGTAATAATCATTGTGCGCTTCCTGATAACCCTTCTCGCCGTATTTACGCTTGACCATCGCCGCATTGGACAGCCCGCCAATGGTGTCGTGCCAGCCGCATGAATCGGCAATCACCGAACACATCACACGCCCCATGTCGCTGAAACACATATTGGGCACGGTCAGAAACGCCGTCTTTTGCGCTTTTAACGTATCGGGCATGTTGTAGCGTTCGTTTTTCACTTCCAGATTATTGATCAGCATGGACACATTGGTCCCGCCTTCCAGATCCGTCAGCCTAAGCACCGTGCCTCGACGAATCACGCCAGACCAGTGGCCACCGCCTGGAAGCGTTTCTTTCCATATAAAACCATTGTATGAAGACGCGTCAGCCATGCGTTTGCTCCTGTTCGAGTTGATTGTTCTGTGTGGTAAAAATAGGCGGCAGTGCCGAGTGGGTGAGATACAGATTGCTGTTTTTGATGCCGCGATTGGCCTGCATTTCATCACTGATGCGTTTGAGTTCCTGCGCCGGCCCCTGCATCAGATTCACTTCGAGTGTGTGTTGGTCCATGAGCTGAATTTGTGTGCTAGAAATAATCTCCGCCACATGCCGGTGTTTGAGCTGATTGAGCTTTTGCTGCAATCCAGGCACCGAGTGGTCGTAGACCAGCGTAAAGGTCCCCGCCATAATCTCATTGGTAAAGTCCTGATAGAACGCCGCCGCTTCCTTGTGAATCAAGTCGGCGAGTATGGCCGAGCGATTGTTAAAGCCGCGCTTTTTGGTCAGCCATTCCAGCTCCTCCACCACCTTGGCGGGCAAGGACGCACTGGTGCGAATCAACGATTGTGTGTTCTTTTCAGTTTGCATCATTAAAAAATATCCGGAACTTCCGAATCGACCGGAACCATACGGACCATGCTCAGTTTGTCTTCCATGTCGATTTGTTTTTCTTCTACGGGGTGAACCAGGCTTTCCAAATACGCTTTGGTTGCTAGAAACGGTTCGCTCAACAGGGTGTCGTCGGCTCTGGGTCGAGGCAACGGCACTGAGACCACTTCCTTCACCCGACCGGGGTTGGCCTCCAGCACTAAAATTCGGTCCGATAGATAAATCGCCTCTTCCAGGTCATGGGTAATAAAGAAAATAGTAATGTCGATGTTTTGCCAGATTTCGAGCAGGTATTGCTGCATCTTCAAACGGTTTTTGGGGTCGAGTGCGGCAAACGGCTCATCCATGAGCAGGACTTTGGGCTGATTGGCCAAAGCCCGGATGATGGCGACCCGTTGCTTCATGCCGCCTGAGAGCTGATGCGGATAAGATTCGGCGAACTTATCCAGCCCCACCAGATCGATCCACTGCAAGGCTTCAATTTCAGCCTGGTTTTTTGACATACCGCCTTCGACCAGCCCGAACATCACGTTCTTTTTCACCGTCATCCAGGGAAAGAGTGAATAACTCTGAAACACCATGCCGCGATCCGGCCCCGGTCCTTTGGTCTCAGCCCCATCCATCAGAATCGCGCCACCATCAATGGTTTCCAGTCCGGCAATCAAGCGAGCCAGGGTAGACTTACCGCATCCCGAGGGCCCCACCACACAGACAAATTCTCGCTTATAGGCGGTAAAGTCGATGTCTTCCAACACTTTGACCGCCCGTCCTTTGTGATAAAACGACTTATCCAGGCCTTGAATGTTCAATGCTTTCGGCCGCTTGAGAATGCGCTCGTTTCGGTCCTGAATCTCAGGCGTTGTCCATTTTTTGAGAGAAGAAGGGGTTGCCATAAAAAACCTTTAAAGTGTTTTATTTACCGGTGTGCCAGGGAAACAGACGCTTGCCAAGGCGTGCCAGAATCATGTCAGTGATCAGACCAATCAAACCGATGATTAAAATCGCAGCAAACACGTTATCGAAATTCTTGTACCGGGCCTGCTGGGTAATGAACCAGGTGATGCCGGAACTGGTACCGATCAACTCGGCCACAATCAAATACGTCCAGGCCCAGCCCAGCAGGATGCGCATGTCCCGATACAAGTCGGGGAGAATGCCTGGCAAAATCACACGGCGAATCATGCGCGCGCCCTTGCACCCCAGGGTCAGAGAGGCCTCCACCAGCGCAATGTTGAGCTTTCGCGTCGTGGCCGCCACAATCAACACCATCTGAAAAAACGTACCGATGAAAATAATCGCAATTTTGGGCGCGTCATAAATACCCAGAATGGCCACTGCCAAGGCCCCAAACGCAGGCGCGGGCAGGTATCGGAAAAACTCGGTAAACGGTTCGATCAATTGAGAAGCCGCGGCATAGGTCCCTGCCATCACCCCCAGCGGAATGCCGAAGAACATGGCCCAGAAAAACCCCCAGGCGATGATTTGAATCGAGTGCCAGAGACTTTCATGCAACCAGGGCTCGTTACTGCGTTTTGGAGGCGTGGTGAAAGCGGTGTAAAACGCGGTGACCACCTCATGCGGTGCGGGCAGATAGACAGGGTTGGCAGGTACCCCTTGAGGCAACGTCTCCGCTGGCGCGTCCGGATCGGCTTTAAGTTTCTTTTCAAGCTCAATTTCAAACACGGCCCGATCGACCAGCGTTCCTTCCCGAAAATAACTCACCCCACCCGGATCGGTAATTTCCACCTTGGGATGCCAAATGTGAGGCACATAACTGACCAGGCACCAAACCAGGATGGGCAGTGCGAAACTGGCAAACGTCAGTAAGCGGACGGATGTTTTATCGAGCGCAACGCGGGGTGTGGTCCAGCGTTGTAGCATGCCTTGAGCCATGAGAAACCTGCTTCGTATTACTTTTTCTTAAAATCGTAATAAGCAACAGACATGCCACAATCTAAGTAGTTGTTTTATATAGACTTTATATTTAGTTACTCACGCAAAAGAGATTTAAAAGAGAATTTTGCACTTTAGATGTGCATCATTGAACCAGAAAAAGACAATCAATGTTTTCGCAAACGATGTACCCCAGAAGACAGAGTCAAACGCTGACCATTGACGTCTAATTGCGCCTGTCCCAAATCATTGACGCCCAAGTAGATGGCTTCTTTGAGACCGGACGGCTCCACGAGCCGCACGGTTTCATGGCGCTCAAACCAATCATTCGAAGCCCAATACTGCTGTTCCGACCACTCCCAAGGCGCGGTCAGCGAAAAACCGCTCAATTCGGCGACTAAGGCCTCGATCAAAAGCGGTACGGAAAAGTTCGGCAAGGCACTGGCTTCATACATCGCTTCCTGGTCATGGACGGAAACCTCGACTCGATTAATGCCGACCCCCAGTATCAGGCAGCGACCGTCCGGCGTTTTGGCCTGCTCAATCAACAAACCGGCGACCTTACCCTGCGCATCGTACAGATCATTGGGCCATTTCAAATACAAAGGTCCATCCACCTGTTCAAGCAGGCATTGATGAAGCACACTGGCCAAACGCAAACTGACATGCCCGGGCAAAATGGGACGATGCCCCAGAGGCCATGCAATCGAGAACGTGGCCGATTGGGCATTGCTCTGCCAGCGTCGGTTTTGCTGCCCATAGCCCGCGGTCTGCTCATGCGCCCAACAGACCAATGGCCGAGCTGTATCCTTGTCAGCCAGCCACCGTTTTAAATATTGGCTGGTAGAGTCCACGGTTTCCAGCTCAATCAAGTCATGGTTTTTATAATGTGTCAGCATGGTTGAATGGTCTTTATGAAAGATAATTTGATTGAATAATCATTTTGTATGAGCAGTTTTTGAGGGCAAAACATACAAGCGATGAAATCAAACAATACATTTTTGCGTACTTATACTATTTTTGGTAGCCTAGAGCAAAACACAACTGCGTAGGTTTTTTTATTAGCTTTCAATCCCAGAAACCCAATCAGAATCTTTCCATACAAGGCCAAAGAGGATATGGACTCCTCATTTTGGTTGCCCTTATTTTCTTAGTCGGGCTCAGCACTATCGGCTTTACAACTCTCACTCCAAGCGCCAACTCACTCAAATTAAGAGCAACACTCAAAAACCAGCAAGCACTGAAAGAAGCAAGTCGTCAACTGGAGGTGTTTACACGTAGCATCCCTGAGATTTATGCAACCGACTCAAACGAAAATTTTTATGCACCTGACCGTATTCCCGGCCCTGGCTATTTGCCCTGCCCTGATACCAACCAAAACCAGCGATCCAATGCTCCCTGCGGACAGGGACGTACCTTTGTCTGGGGGCGCTTACCCGTCCGCATCGCTTCCAGGCATATCCAGTTCATTCCCAGGCCTGCTTCCACACCGGTTATCTGGTATGCCGTCGACAGTCGTTACGTCATTCAAAACGCTGACTTTAACAACCCTCCTACCAAACGCTTCAGTCCGTTAAACACCGATCACCCTGGCGATGCTCGGCTCGAACTGGAAAGTCAGACAGATATCGTTGCATTGCTGTTTATCACACACAAAGCCATGCCTATCAACGCCACTGATCTGACTCAGCATACAAACTCCCACCTAGCCAGCAACTCATCGCCAATCTTTCAAAAAAACCAAGGGCAATTCTGGGTCCTCACACATCAACGCTGGCAGGAATTGATCAAAAGCCGCGCAGAACAAGCTACAGAACTTTGTACTCAATCTCAAGAAGAACCCGGATGGTTTAACCCTTGCACGAACTCACAAGACCCAACCTCAAACTGTCCAGCCCCATCGGGCACTCAGCCGACATCAAACCCAGTCGGCAGTAATTGGCGAGCATTGTTATGCTAAATCAAACAAACAAGGGATTTACCCTATTAGAACTGATGATCGTTTTAACTTTGGTGTCCATTATTATGATGCCTGTCGTTGGCATCAAACAGGGCTTTTTTTACCACGAAAAATCAGTTGAAAACCGGGAACGACTGGTCAACATCCAACAATCCATGAAAACATTTATTCAAATAAACGGCTATTTACCCTGCCCAGATACAAATGGCGATGGCCAACAAGACCGCATCAGCAACCTTCGCTGCCGGGATGATCAGGGTCAGTTGCCCTATCTGGATTTACAGGTAAAGGCAAATGACGTTTATGGCAACCCAATCTTATATGCCGTGAACACAAATGCTGACAACACAGATATTTTAGAGGCCTGCACCTCGGCCAGCCTTTTTGGGCACAGTGGTCAGGTCACGAACACATGGCAAAAGTGTGATACAACAGACAAACGTTTTTGCAAACTCACTCAGTGTCAAAATGCTTGCGATGGTACATGCAAACATAATGAGGTCGTTCGCCAACAGCCGCCATACCTGCACACATTGACGCCCCCTCGAGGTATGACCTCGGCCTTAAACGGTGCTCTCAGAGTATGCGGCCACCAAGCTGATACGTGCAAAAACAAAACCCCTCTCAGCAAAGTTGACGCAAACGTCGTCCCTGTTGTGATCGTGAGTTTCGGCCCAAACGGACAGAGTACATGGCAAGACTGTGACAATGCTTACCCAGAAGAGCAACTCAACTGCAACGGCAAACGTTATTTTAATCAGAAACCGTTGAGCGACCACTTCCGTCATCAGTTAACCTGGCTGAGCACACCAGAGATCAAAACGCTCATCAATAGCCATTGGTAAATCACCAGGCTTGGTCAAACCACTTCTTCGTGCTTATAAAATGATTAATTCAACCGCTCAATATCAAACTCGTAAAAATAACTGTCCGGGGTGGACCAGGTACGAAAACCGGTAAACAACTTTCGATCACTGTCGAATTCATCTTTCGGATCCAATGTATGTGTCTGGGTAAAATCAAACCGCGGGCGCCAATTACCATAATAATCGACCATATCATACACCGTGACCGTCACCTGACGCTGTAGCATGGACTCGGCGTCACTATCATCCTCCGTTGGCGTCACGCCTGTTACCTTAATTGTCATTTTGTGAATGTCCTGCCACCAGGCATCGTCCGTTTGATTTGAAGGGCAACCATTCGTTTGAGCCGCTTTGCAAGGAATGCCTTCATCCGATGACCTGCCCTCACTATTAGGACGATCGTTATAACGGAAATAAGCACCGTCATAAGGCCCATCATCGCTTTCCTGGTTTTCACCCTCTTGCCAGTCCCGCAAAAGCATCGAGCTCTCATTCTCAGCGGCACCGCTGTAGCCCCGGTTAAACTGAACCACATAGCCCCGATCAACCACAGCTTGCGAAGCCGTGTCATTTTGAAGCAAGGTATCAAAGAAAATACCGTAACCGCCCTCATCACCGCTACCCAATTCAACAATGCTGTGCAAAATGTATTCGTCTGTTCCTTCCGGTATTTCGATAAACAGCGCTCGCTCTTCGTCCTGTGTCTGAGTGAGGACGGTCACCTCTTCGGTGTCGCCGTCACCGTTGACGGTAATGGTTCGAGGATCAGACGCTTCCTCCCAACCACTTTGGCCACCTGTCCTATCTAAGCCCCCTGTAGACGTTGAATTCAAAAATTCTTCGATACCTTCAGAGGTCTGAAAATTATTTTCCGAGACCATATTGGGTGCTTGCGTCCGTTTGCCCATGCCCAGAAGCTTTTTCACTTCATAGGCCGAAATCCAGATCAGAGCATCATCAAACCCGTCTTTGGTTTGCTGGGCATTGTGCAAGAGCTGATGATCAGCGCCATTAATGGAATAGGTTGCATTGTCACAATTGAGCTGTTCTGCACCTGTCAATTCCGCAGGACAATTCGGAACACCGCCAGACGGATAACTGGACCCGGTTCCTTTCCAGGTTTTATCACTGTTGGCACCAAACGACACCACCGCAGAGATCGTGGACGAAACTTCAAACTGTGAACTGCCACTACAGTTGCCTTCAGCGACCCCCTTACCGCAAACAAAGATCAAACCTTCTCCACCGTCTTGGGCAGAGGGAGGCGTTTTCAGCTGAAAATAAGGCGCGGCATCGTCCATATCCGCCGGGGTTGTGGGAGTGTGACCATAGTAGCTGGCGGATGAATCACTATTGCGAACCGCATCCTGACTGGCACTGGCATCAACCGTCGTCACATAATAAAAAGGCTCCCCAAAAGCATTGCGCGCATGGGTTTTTAGGGTTTGATGAGGCAAAAAACCTTCATTCGCATCACAATGCTGTTCCGACACATCTTCCGTGCCATCATTATCCGCATCTGGACATGGCAAAGTACGGTTGCGTGCGACATAAGCCATAATCGACGCTTTTACATCAGCAAGCTTCTGCTGGTCTTCCACATATTTTGCGCTAGATCGAGGGCCGTCAAACATGCGAAGCAGTCCAGTTGTCACAAAGCCGATAATGACCAGAACCAGGGCGATTTCGACCAAGGTAAAACCGCTATGGTTCCTTTTAAAGGGCATAGCATTAACCATCAGGGCAGTCCATATCTGGATCACTACAATAAACAACCTGATCAAAGCCACTAATTTTAGAAGTTGGTATTGGATTTTTATTTATATAAAGAACTCCACCACTACCTGAAATACTTCCATTATTATGAAAGTTTCCATTTATATATACCGTATTATTTCCCGAACCAAATGAAATACTTCCAGCCAAAGTTTCTTCAATATAAATCAGATTATTTCCATCCTGCAAAGTAATAGTACCATTATTATGTAAATCTTCTTCAATCCTAATTGAATTATTTCCCCCGCCATTTTCACAAAGGCTGGATTCATATATCTGCCCTGCTAAAGTCTCATCAATTTGTATAGCGTTGTCACCACAATTTAATTCAATCTCTCCATTGTTATGTAACTCTTCCGTCCTAACAATATTATTTCCCGATAAAAAAAGACCACCCGCTATTCGGCCAATATTAACATTACCATCTGTTAGTGACTCGTTATCATTATTATGAATTCCATCACCTTGCTCGAGATTCTCATCCTGCAACCCAGCATCAATTAAATTTTGATTAGGAACATAGCCACTACCGCCACCGGCAGGATCATCAGGAGGGTCATCATTCCCTCCACCACCTGAACCATCAGGCAAAACATTGGGAGTAAAGCGCTTAATTTCTAAAGCTGTCAACCAAATCAGTGTATCATCAAAAAAATCATTATCTTGGCGGCTTTGTTGACCTTTATATAGGGTTTGGCTGGTTCCGTTTTTCGCATCACAATTATTCTGCTCTTCGTCTGCCACACCAGGACAACCGTTCGAACCGAGTGATAGAACGACGAGCGGGGTATCAGAAACAAGGTTATCTGCATCACCATTCATGACTTTAACATCATAGTTTCCAACCCCTTCCAAAGCATCTGAAGAAGTGTCGTTGGCACTTCTTGAAGCCACAGGATAAGTACCTAACTCAAAACAAGGTGGCGTAGTTTTGCCAGCATCACTGACTGTACAGTTTGGATCGCTATAAAAATAAGAAGCACTGGCAAACGAGGATGCGGGAACTGAATCGGCTCCCTGATTAACAAGGTAATAATAGGGATTTCCCCAAGGATTCTTTGAATGCGTCCCCAAGTCTGCAAAAGGAAGCTCATCATTTGATGACGTACAAGTATTGTCACCCTCTCGATTTTCCTTACCATCACCATCCGTATCAGGACAAGGCAAATACCCATTCACCGCCACAAAACTCAGCAATGCCTCTTTAATATCCTTCAGTTGCCGCTCGTCCTGCTTAAAATCGGCACTGTCTCGAAACGCGCCTATCCCGCCAACAATGCTTGCGCTTAAAAACCCTAGAATCGCCAAGACGATGGCGATTTCTACCAGCGTAAAGCCGTTTTGGTTCTTTTTTGCTAACAATCGAATCATTGTTTTCATGGCGCGACATTCCTTTTAACCAGGCCTGGTGGTTTTAACAACCAAGCTCGTCTCGATAGAGATAAACGACCGGGGTCGAAGCATTGATAACAGGCAGACCAGCTGAATCACCCTGCCAGCTGATTTCTAAAAGCAGATTTTGATCGGTCGCAACGTCACAGGCTTTCTCAACGCCCGGCGAAGGAGTGGTCACATCACTACAACTACCCACCACATAATTATTGGCGTTAGCGGGATCGTTGTCATTGTCAATAAGAGGCTGAATGTGTATTTGATTTTCGTACGGTTTAAAAGCTTGAAACTCTACCTCAGTATAGCCAGCCGCATCCGGCACCATCAAATAACCGGCATCCGATTCATTATCAGCCCCCGCACAAAAAAGTTCTGGGTATTTTGAAAAAAGAATGATCAGATCCTTCAGGTCTTCAAGACGCTGCTGGATTTTTTGGTCTTGATCACGCTGCATTTCATTGGCCGTCTGCATCGCTGCCTGATAAAAAAAAGGGGTTACCACCAAAATCAACAACATCATGGCCATCAGCAGAACATAACCCTTTTGGCTGGCATGGTTTTGGGGTCTAATTTTCCGGATTATCGGTTCTGTCATCACAGTTGCCTATCACATTAACCACAATGGCCTTCAATTATCCTACTCCGAACCGCTGATGCTGTCATCCGCCCTAACCAATCCGCCCAGCTTTATTTGCCCCAAGACAATGTCAAATCATAAGATTTTTGAGGGTTTTTGATTAAAACCGATTGCGTTCAGGCCAATTCTTAATAGAATGTAATGAAAAACTAGCAACGGCTAGGTTTTGCAAAAAACAAGGAGACAGTATGCACTCAAACACATCAACAAAAAAACAAAATCAAAAAGGCTTCACCCTCGTCGAAATTGCGATTGTACTCGTTATTATCGGCTTATTGCTTGGTGGCGTTTTAAAAGGGCAAGAACTTATTGAGAACGCTAAACTTCGGAATACTACTAGCAACTTACAAAACTTCCAAGCAGCTTATTACTCATACCAAGACAGAATTGGAACCGTGCCAGGCCTAAATGGCGGCACTACTGGCCAGATTGATGGCTCACTGGCAAACACGGACTCTGGTTCTTTTTTTGACGACATTTTCACTCAAGGCTTTACTAAAACCAATGACCCACAAACAGACTTTGGCACGTATTCAGCAGGTTACGAAACAGGAATAACTGGTCGAACAGACAGTGGTCCAACTGCTGGGAACTTTGTTTGCATTGACGGCATAACAGATGATGGCATTCCTCAAGGAATTGATACTAAACTTGATGATGGAAACGGACAAACAGGCATAGTTTTATATTTAGACAACTCTGGAACTAATCCAGCAGCTAGTGCCTATGCTAATGATGGGACAAACTCTTATGATCTTTGCCTAGATTTATAGCCTCAAACTGATGTTAAAGCCAGCTAAAGGGTTCACCCTGATCGAAATCTCACTGGTCCTGGTCATCATCGGCTTGTTATTAGGCGGTGTTCTTAAGGGCAGTGAGATGATTGAGAATGCCAAAATTAATCGGGTGATGTCAGACCAGGAAGAAATTCGGGCGATTCTGTATGCATTTCAGGATCGGCACAATGCGCTACCCGGTGACTTTGCCAATGCCGATGAAGTGTTGGAGCTCAATGGCGCCAATGGCAATGGTGACAACGTGATAGATGGTGCCTGGAACAGCACCGACAATGGCGTTGAAAGCCGCCAAATGTGGTTGCATTTGCGCGCCTCCGGTTTCATTTCCGGCAACACCACCACATCCACCCAGCCGCAAAACAGCTTTGATGGCATCATGGGTGTCGAAACCGATGGGTTTGGCATGCTAGGCCATGTGATATGCATGTCTAACATCCCCCGCGACGTGGCCATTGGCCTGGACAGCAAGCACGACAATGGCCGGACGCAGGATGGTCGCATCCGCGCCGGAAACGTCGATACCGGTAGCAACGCAATCACCGCACTTGACAGCGAACGTGTGTTTGTCTGTTTCGCCGAATAACTACGCATTTCTATTTAAATATTCGTCATTTTCTGTACACTAAGGGTCCGCTCATCAAATTTGAGAGGGCCTATGCACTCTGCGCTAAATCCTCGTCATCCTCGAGGCTTTACACTGGTTGAAATCGCCATCACCTTAGTGATCATCTCACTGCTTCTAGGCGGCACATTAAAAGCTCAGGAGTTGATCACATCAACGCAGATCAACCAAACCATACAGGAATTTCGAAACTTTCAGGCGGCCTACTACAGTTATCAAGACCGGATGGGCCACCTTCCCGGCGAATCAGCCACGGCGGGTGAATTATTGATTGCCCACACCAATAACACCGCGCATGACGAGGAAGACCGTTTCTTTTATGATTTGGCCGATCAGGGGTTCATCAAACAATCACAACCCTCACCGCCCTCTGCCATCGCTGATTTTTACACCGCCGGTTTTGGCAGCAGCCAAAACGTCAACACGCACGAGACTGTGACCATCGAAGATGCCAACCAACTTTGTGCTCGATCTTTGAATGACAATGCGTTTGCTCGCGCGCTGGACAACAAACTAGACGACGGCAAACCAAAAGACGGTGATGTCCGGGCGGATGAAGAAGATTACTCATCTGAAGACTTGTCCGTGGTCTGCATGCGGCTGGACTAGTGAACGCGGCGCTTTGACAAGAAGTTGTCACAAAAGACGGCTTTACCTTAATCTTGCATTTGTTACGATAAATTCGTCCGGTTAACACAAGACTGAGGTCAAAGATGAAAGTCGCCTGCTTTAGCACCACCAAAACTGACAAGCGCCAGTTTGAAAAAATGCTCACGCCTGAGATGGGCATCGACATGGACTATTTTGATGTGCACCTGTCACTCAAAACCGTGCCGCTGGCACATGGCTTTGATGCGATCTGTGCGTTTGTCAACGACCACGCCGATGCCGACGTAATGGCCAAACTCTCGGAATACGGGGTCAACGCCATCGTTCTGCGTTGTGCCGGGTTCAACAATGTGGACGCTAAGGCCGCGGAAAAATACAACATTCAAATTCTACGCGTGCCCGCCTACTCGCCACAAGCCGTGGCCGAACACGCTCTGGCATTAATCATGACGCTCAACCGCAAAACCCACAAATCCTTCAACCGGGTGCGTGATGGCAATTTCACGCTGGAAGGCTTGCTGGGCTTTGATCTGTTTGAAAAAACCGCGGGCGTGATCGGCACTGGGCGCATCGGCCAGGAAGCAGTGCGAATTCTGCGAGGACTGGGGCTGAACGTTCTGGCTTACGATCCCTATCCGAATGACCGTGTCACGGAACTGGGCGCCAAATACGTTGGTTTGGATGAAATTTATGCGCAAAGTGACATCATCACGCTGCATGTGCCTTTGTTGCCTCAAACCGAGCACATGATCAATCGCGAGGCGATTGCCAAAATGAAACCCGGCGTGATGCTGATCAACACCAGTCGTGGTGGCCTGATGGAAGCCAAAGACTTGATCCATGGCCTAAAAAGCGGACAAATCGGCTACCTGGGAATCGACGTCTACGAACAGGAAGACAACCTGTTTTTTGAGGACCACTCCGAAGAGATCATCCATGATGATGTGTTTGAACGCCTTATCACCTTCCCGAATGTGTTGATTACCGCTCATCAGGCCTTTTTCACTCAGGAAGCGCTCGACAACATCACCGCCACCACCCTCGACAACCTAAAGGATGTCAAAGGCGGCTCACTAAAACCCGAACGTTGCGTGCGTTGTGAGGGCTAAACCTCAGACACACCCACCCTTCAAGTCGCATTGCTGAGTCATGACGCGGTCCCAGATTTGTGCGACCGCTTCGCGCTCTTGGGCATAGTCGTCGGCAGGCACGCGCGCCTTTTTGTTTTGCAGTGCCAGACGGTGATAACGCGCCCGGTAATGCCGATAGGCGTCGATCAACGCCTGCGATTCCGACTCGGGGAGCAGTTGCTTTTGTGCAATGGTTTCAAGCAGGCGAATGTTGTCCGACCACTGCATCAGCGCATCGATTTCACCGGCATAGCCGAGCACAAAATACTGCACCATAAACTCGATGTCGACAATCCCGCCACGGCCTTGCTTCAGGTCAAAGACCTCGGCGTTGGTTTTGTCCAGTGAGCGGCGCATTTTGTCACGCATCTCCACCACCGCCTGTTTGAGTTCGGCCTTGTCACGTGGCTTGGCCAGCATTTGTTTGCGAAAGGCGTCAAAATGCTCAATCACACTCGTGGCACCGGCCAGAGCACGCGTGCGCACCAGCGCCTGATGCTCCCAGGTCCAAGCTTTGTTTTGCTGATAGGCCTCAAACGCGGCCATGTCGGTGACAATCATCCCGCTCTCGCCATTGGGGCGCAATCGTGTATCGACTTCATACAGGGTGCCGGTGGGCATAAAGGTGGTGAGCATGGAAATGATTTTTTGCGCCAAGCGCATGAAGTATAAGTGGTTTTCCAACGGCTTGTCGCCTTGGCTTTTCAAAGACGAATCGGCGTCGTACACAAACACGATGTCGAGATCCGAGCCATACCCCAACTCGATGCCACCCAGCTTGCCGTAGCCGATCACGGTCAGAGGGCAGGCATCCGGGTCGTCACAACCGCCCGGCAGACCGGAACGCGACTGCATAAAATACCAGGCGTAGTCGGTCGCCACTTTTACCACGGCTTCGGCGATCCAGGTCAGGTAGTCGCTGACCTTCATGATCGGCAGGTGCCCGGTGATGTCGGCGGCGGCCACACGAAACACCTGGGCGTGTTTCCATTGGCGCAACTCATTCATAAAGGCTTCGTCATCGCCCTGATGACGCTGGCGAATTTCCACTGCTTCGGCCAGCAGCTCATCGGCCAACAGCGGCTCATATAAAATGCGCTCATCCAGTAGCTGGTCCAGCAAAGACGGGTATTTGACCAACATGTCAGCCATCCAGCTGCTGAGCTCACACAATTGCAGCAAATGCTTGACCGCTTGCGCGTTTTCTTTGAGCAACACCAGATAGACACTGCGCCCCATAATGGTGGTCAAGACTTTCAATACGCGCTCCAGCGCCAGTGCCGGGTGTTCGGTGTGCTTCAGCTGACGCAACAACAACGGCATCACCCCATCAAAGCGGTTCAATGCCTCGGAACTGGCATGCGTATAGGGTCGCTGCGCATAAAAATGATTCAGCAACCGGCTCAACGCCTCGGCATCCGGCAACCCCAGCGCTTCCAGCGACGCCGTTTCCACCTGGTCAGTCATACAGGCCTGGTCAAAGCCATCGTCGACCGGACCTTCATCCTCTTTTTGTGCAAACACGGCGTCAAACTCCTGCTGCACATAGGCCCGCTTGGCCTCCAACGCTTCATGAAACGCCACGTAATCGGCATAGCCCATGGATTCCGCCAGCGCCTGACGCGGTTCGGCCTCAGTCGGCAAATCGTGGGTTTGCTGGTCATTCCAGATCTGAAGGCGGTTTTCCGCGCGACGCAGAAACACATAAGCGGCCCTAAGGTTGTCCGCGGTCTCGGCATCAATAAACTGGCGTTCGACCAACGTGTCCAGCATCGGCATCAATGCACGCCCCTGCAGAGCCGGTTCGCGCCCGCCATGCACCAGCTGAAACGCCTGCACGATGAATTCAATCTCACGAATGCCGCCGGGCCCGAGCTTGATATTGTGGAAACGATCTTTTTTCTGCACCTCGACATTGATCATCTGTTTGAGTTCGCGCAGCGATTCAATCGCGGTAAAATCCACGTACTTGCGATACACAAATGGCCGCAGAATCTCAAACAGCTCTTTGCCCTGTGCCTCATCGCCTGCCATGATGCGCCCTTTAACCAGCGCATAGCGCTCCCAGGCCCGTCCGTGCACCTGGTAATAATTTTCCATCTCGGAAAAACTGACCGCCAGCGGCCCGCTCTGTCCGAAGGGACGTAACCGCATATCCACACGGTACACCGTCCCCTGTGGCGTGAATTCGGTGAGGGATTTGTTCAATGCCTGCCCCAGGCGGATAAAGAACTGATCGTTGGGCAAAGGCCGTTTGCCTCCCTCGGTCTGCCCCTTTTCCGGATAGACAAAAATCAAATCGATGTCTGAGGAAAAGTTCAGTTCCTGCCCACCGAGCTTGCCCATACCGATGACCAGCATTTTCTGAACCTCGCCCGAGTGCTCACCAATCGGCGTGCCGTGGCGCTCGGTCAAAGCGTTGGTATGCCAATCCAACGCGCCTCCGACCAACGCATCCGCCAGGTCAGAGAGGTCACGCATGGACTCATTCAAATCCGCCAGCCCGCTCAAATCGCGCAAGGCAATGCGCATCATCTCGACCCGGCGGTAATGGCGCAGGGCCTGATTCAAGGCCGCCACCGTTTCACAATTGGCCAACGTCTCTTTGATGGTACGAATCATCTGACCGTCCGGATAAGGATCGGCCCAGACCGATGGCTCAAGCGCCTCGGGTGCCCGTCGGCCTTCATTCACCAGAAAACGACTCCAGCGCTGGAGCTGCTCAACATCGGTCACAAGGAACGGGATGGCGTTTGACATGGACACTCTTCCTTACGTTTTAAGCGGTTTTCACCAGGCCTGGTGAAAAACCTCATTCATCCGACCGATGTCGGTCGGGGTAATACACAAACAACTGGGTCTGGCGTCGGTCACTTAAGGTCAGCACTTCATCCGGCGCCACATCCGGCACCGCAAAACTGTTGGACACAAACACACTCTGCTCGGGCATCTCCTGCACCACCTTAAGCCACAAGCCGGGCATAGGCTCGGGAGACAGGAACGCATAGACCACATTGTAGCGGCTCAAATCCAGGTGCCACAGATTGCGGGCAAATACCTGCCCGCCCTGAATGCGGCTGCGCGCCCATGACACCGCAAACGGAATCGGGGCCGTTTCCACGCCCTGCGACTCGATCACATTGTGCTCGCGGCTCATGGCCACCACATTCGCGCCAAACCCACAGCCCAAATCCATAAAACGCACCGACGGGATCGGACGCACCAAATCGACCAGTGCCCGGCGCGTCAGGGAATTGGTTAAATATAGCGGCACTCGCTCGGTCAGGGCGTTGGCAAAAAACAGATAAATCAAGGCAAAGGCGCCCAGTGCCCACCATGGGCTCAATGACCAATTTGCACCAAAATAAAGCCCCACTGGCAAAAGCAGCTGAATGGGGCCCCACCACCTGGGCAAACCGAAAAGACGGGTCACGCCCCAGGCCAGAGCACCCTGAATCCAAATCAACACCGACCATTCATAAGGCGGGTCAATCAAGGCGGGCGCGAACCAGACGCCTCCGGCCAACAGCAAAAGGGCAAGCAGCTGGGCAATCAGCGCATGCAGCAGACGGCGCCAGGGCAGCCATTGTCGGGACACCGCGGAGTCAGCCATGCACCAAAACTAAAACTTTGTCACCAAAATAAAACATATGCCGCAAACTACTGACCCAAAATTAAGGTTAAATGGTTGTTTTTTCGTTGTTTTATAAATCTGGCACATTCCAGGCTTGAAGGCGGGTGAAATCTTTTTTTCACTCACCAAAACAGGGGTTAGTATGAAACTAGTCGTCGCAATTATCAAACCTTTTAAGCTTGATGATGTGCGCGAATCTCTGCATGAAATCGACGTGCATGGGATGACCGTCACGGAAGCCAAAGGGTTCGGTCGCCAGAAAGGCCACACCGAAATCTATCGAGGGGCGGAATACGCCATCGAGTTTCTGCCTAAAGTTCGCATCGAAATCGCCGTGGCCGATGAAAAGGTCGAAAGCGTGATCGAAGCCATCGGACAAGCCGCTCGCACCGGCAAAATCGGGGATGGCAAAATCTTTGTCAGCTCGATCGAACAAGCAGTGCGCATTCGAACCGAAGAACAAGGAGACGTTGCTCTGTAACCGGAACCAAACACTTTTCGGATTAAGGCTAAAGGATTGATATTATGGAACAAATACTTGAACTCAGTTACGCGTTAGATACGTTTTACTTTTTAATGTCCGGGGCGCTGGTCATGTGGATGGCTGCGGGCTTTACCATGCTCGAAGCTGGCCTGGTGCGCACCAAAAACACCACCGAGATTCTGGCCAAGAACGTCGGCCTTTTCTCGATTGCCTGTTTGATGTACATGTTGGTGGGTTACAACATCATGTATGGTGATTCAGTCAACTCCGTGATTCCAGGTATCAGCTTCCTGCTGGGCGGCGATAACGCGACTGCGGCGGTTGTTGCAGGCGGTGACGATGCACCTTACTACTCAACTATGTCTGACTTCTTCTTCCAGGTGGTCTTTGTGGCAACGGCCATGTCAGTGGTCTCCGGTGCGGTGGCCGAGCGCATGAAGCTGATGTCATTCCTGGTGTTTGCGGTCGTTCTGACTGGTTTCATCTACCCGGTACAAGGTTTTTGGACCTGGGGCGGCGGTTTCGTCAGCCAGCTTGGCTTCTCTGACTTTGCCGGTTCCGGTATCGTTCACATGACCGGTGCGGCAGCAGCCCTGGCAGGTGTCCTGGTTCTGGGCGCTCGTAAAGGCAAATACGGTCCAAACGGTGAATCCCGTGCGATTCCCGGTGCGAACCTTCCTTTGGCAACCCTGGGTACCTTCATCCTGTGGTTGGGCTGGTTCGGTTTCAACGGCGGTTCTGAGCTGAAAATCTCAAACGTTGAAGAAGCCAATGCGGTGGCCATGATCTTTGTGAACACACTGCTTGCGGCAGCTGCTGGTGTGGTGGGTGCGCTGATTGTGTCAAAAATCAAGTTTGGTAAAGCGGATTTGACCATGATGCTGAACGGTGCTCTGGCCGGTCTGGTTGCGATTACTGCAGAACCTCTGGCGCCAAGCCCACTGCTGGCTTCATTCATCGGTCTGCTGGGTGGTGTGATTGTGGTCTTCTCAATCCTGATCCTGGATACCAAGTTCAAGATTGACGATCCAGTGGGTGCGATCTCTGTCCACGGTGTGGTCGGTGTCTTCGGTCTGATTGCGGTGACTTTCTCCAACGGCGATGCTACTTTGGGTGCTCAGCTGCTGGGCGCACTGGCGATCTTTGCCTGGGTCTTCCTGGCCAGCTTGATTGTCTGGTTGATCCTAAAAGCCATCATGGGTGTGCGCATCTCGGAAGAAGATGAGTTCGCCGGCGCAGACCAATCAGAATGTGGCATGGAAGCTTATCCGGAATTTACCAAGTAAGCGCATCCAACCCCATTCACTCTGAAACAAAACCCGGCTTAGGCCGGGTTTTTTCGTTTGAGCGGGCTATAAATTGCGCAGCCAGTACAAAAACCCAAGCCAGCGCATTTTCAGGCTGGGTTTGGGGGTAATCGGGTGATTGAACACCAGAATCACCGGCTGTGTGTCCGGGTTGTGCAACGGGTGTTGTGGCCAGTTGCGCAATTCGTCTTCTTCCATTCCGGTATCCATCGCCACCAATTGCCAGGGCACCGATGCCCCCTCTTTTTGTCCGTCATCGGTCAGAACCAATTGCCCATTGCGCTCATTCAGAGGCCACTTGTGCTCCAACACCACACTTTTGGTTTTACCGGCCTCGGTCCAGATGCGTACAACCTCCCCCTCAGCGAGCAAGGTGCCATAAGGCAGAAACAGGTAACGGGCCTCCAGACTGGCCACGGGCGCATCGGTCAGGGGCGGGCCTGGCGGAAATTCAAACTGGCAATACTGCTTGCCGCAACAACTCATACTCTCCTCCGACCGAATGGCTGAATACAGCCTCTGTGCATCTCAATGCTTTCACGGTTTTGTTTTTGTGAAAAACCCGTAAAATAAGAGATAAGTCACTCAAAAGCAATGCTTTTTATCTGCCGAGCAGGGAGGTTCCCATGGCCATTGATTCCATCAACACTAACCCCACCTACACCGGATACAACCGTCAAGTCGATTCGGCCACCGAGTCTTTAACGTCCGGCAAACGCATCAACAACAGCGCTGATGATGCAGCGGGGCAGGCGATTGTCACCGCCATGACCTCCCAGATTAATGCGCAGGATCAAGGGGTACGCAATGCCAACGATGGCATCAACCTGATGCAGACCGCAGGCGGAGCCACGCAAAATATTCAGTCTCAGCTGCAAACGCTGAGCACTCTGTCGATTCAGGCCATGAACGGCACCTACACCGATGCCCAGCGCCAGATGATGAACGAGCAGTTCAACCAGACCTTGCAGGGCATTGACCAGATTGCTCAAAACACCCAGTTTAATGGCATGAATCTGCTCAATGGCGACACCAACAATGTCAATATTGCGCTGGGTGAAAGCAGTTCCGAACTGACCATGGCGAATCTGACCAATGCCAACACCGGCCTGAACGGCCTGAACATCAACACCGCCGCCGATGCCGAAGCGGCTTATGATCAGATCTCACAGACCATGGGCACGTTGGAAGACACCCTGGCCAGTTTCGGCGCGCAGCAAAACGCCTTGACCAGTGCGGCGGACAACCTGATGAATCAAAACGTCAACACTCAGGCCAGCCGCAGCCAGATCAACGACACCGATTTTGCCCGAGCCGTGACCGAACAGTCACGTCAGCAGATCCTGCAGCAAACCCAAATTGCCATGCAGGCACAGGGCAACCGCACCCAAAGTGATGTGCTGGCTCTGCTGGCGTAAATTTCAGCGCCACTCATCCCCCTGTTTTTTGCCCGGCACTGGCTCAAACCGCCGGGCTTTGGTTTCTTGACCGCCTTGGCGAAAGCCCTCTGACCGCGGCCCAGTTTCTGCTATAATTGTTGCAATTTCTTCTGGGTCTTCAGCGCCGGGCACCCTTTTGAGACACGCAACCGATTTTTCTGTCCCTGACAGACATGGTTTCGTCGTGCCAAACGTGGAATCGAATGCCTTGCCCGTTGGCTGACCCGCAACCCCAATCACAACGTAAGACGCATACATGGACAAACATTTCGACCCGCAATCGATCGAGAAAAAGTGGTATCAGACCTGGGAAAACGCAGGCTACTTCAAACCCGCCCCCAGCCGCACGGGGGATCATTTCAGCATTATGATCCCGCCGCCGAATGTGACCGGCAGCCTGCACATGGGCCACGCGTTCCAGGACACCATCATGGATGCGCTGACCCGTTACCACCGCATGCGCGGCGACGAAACCCTGTGGCAGCCCGGCACCGACCACGCGGGCATCGCCACCCAAATGGTGGTGGAACGTCAGCTCGCGGCCAAGGGTTTGAGCAAACACGATCTGGGGCGTGAAACCTTCATCGACAAAGTCTGGGAATGGAAGCAGACCTCAGGCGGGCAAATCACCCAACAATTGCGCCGTCTGGGCATGTCACCCGACTGGAGCCGCGAACGCTTCACCATGGACGACGGGCTCTCCAACGCGGTGCGCGAAGTGTTTGTACAGCTGTATGAAGAAGGACTGATTTACCGCGGCAAGCGTTTGGTGAATTGGGACCCGGTGCTGCACACCGCCGTGTCCGACCTGGAAGTGGAATCCCAGGAAGAAATGGGCAGTCTCTGGCACATGCGCTACCCGCTCACCGATGGCAGCGGTCATCTGGTGGTCGCCACCACGCGCCCAGAAACCCTGTTTGGTGACCAGGCCGTTGCGGTGCACCCGGATGACGAACGCTACCAGTCACTGATTGGCAAAACCGTCACCTTGCCACTGGTTGGGCGTGAAATCCCCATCATCGCGGATGACTATGTGGAAAAAGACTTCGGCAGCGGCTGCGTCAAAATCACCCCGGCGCATGACTTTAATGACTATGAAATGGGCAAACGCCATGACCTGCCGATGCTCAATGTCATGACCATTGATGCGGCCATGAACGACGAGGTACCGGAAAAATACCGTGGCATGGATCGTTTCCAAGCACGCGAAACCGCAGTCAAGGACCTGGACGCGCAGGGGCTTCTGGAAAAAATCGAGCCGCACAAACTGATGGTTCCGCGCGGCGACCGTTCGCATGCCGTCATCGAGCCCTTTTTGACCGACCAGTGGTATGTGGCGGTCGAAAAACTGGCCAAACCAGCGATTGACGCGGTCAAAAACGGTGACATTGAGTTCGTACCCAAAAACTGGGAAAACACCTATTTCGAATGGATGAACAACCTGCAGGACTGGTGTATTTCGCGCCAGATCTGGTGGGGGCATCGCATCCCGGCCTGGTATGACGACGCCGGCAACGTCTATGTCGGGCGCAGTGAAGACGCGGTGCGAAGTGCACACCATTTGGCGGCGGACACTGCACTGCATCAGGACGAAGACGTGCTGGATACCTGGTTCAGCTCCGCGCTTTGGACCTTCTCCACCCTGGGCTGGCCCGAAAAAACACCGGAACTGGAAAAATTCCATCCCAGCTCGGTGCTGGTGACCGGTTTTGACATCATCTTTTTCTGGGTCGCGCGCATGATTATGATGACCTTGAAGTTCACGGGCGAAGTGCCCTTCAAACAGGTCTATGTCCACGGCCTGGTGCGTGATGCCGAAGGCCAGAAGATGTCCAAATCCAAAGGCAATGTGCTTGACCCGATTGACCTGATTGATGGCATCGATCTGGAAAGCCTGGTCGACAAACGCACCACCGGCATGATGCAGCCGGAAAAGGCCGCTAAAATCGAGAAGGCCACGCGCAAACAGTTTCCCGATGGTATTGAACCCTATGGCACCGATGCCCTGCGTTTTACATTCGCCTCTCTGGCCTCCACCGGGCGCGACATTCAGTTTGATCTGAACCGTTGCGAAGGCTATCGCAATTTCTGTAACAAACTGTGGAATGCCACCCGCTATGTGTTGATGAACACCGAAGGCGAAGACACGGGGCGCGATGACACACTGCCGACCACCCTGTCATTGGCCGACACCTGGATCACGTCTCGCTTGCAGAGTGTCACCGCACAGGTACACAAACACTTTGAGCACTACCGTTTTGATCTGGCGGCCAACGCCCTGTACGAGTTCACCTGGAACGAATATTGTGACTGGTACCTGGAGCTCTCCAAGCCGATTCTGCAGTCGGACACGGCAACCGAGGCCGAAAAACGCGGCACACGTCGCACCCTGGTCCGTGTACTGGAAAGTCTATTACGCTTGCTGCACCCCATCACCCCGTTTATCACCGAAGAAGCCTGGCAGTCGGTCGCCCCGCTCACGGGTGTGAACTTATCAGACACCCCGACCATCATGACCCAGCCTTATCCCGAGGCAAATCAGGCGCTGATGGATGAACAGGCCGAAGCCGAGCTGGAATGGGTCAAGCAGGTGATTATGGGCATCCGCCGCATCCGCTCTGAAATGAACATCGCGCCAAGCAAGCCTTTGCCGGTGCTGATGACACAAATGAGCGACAACGACCAGGCCTGGTTAAAAAACAATGACGTGTTTCTAAAAAAACTGGCGCGACTGGAACGCATTGAAACCATCGCGTCCGACGAACAGGCACCTGAGTCCGCCGTGGCACTGGTGGGCGAGATGAAAGTCCTGATCCCCATGGCAGGTTTGATTGACAAAGACGCCGAGCTTTCGCGCCTGGACAAAGGCATTCAAAAACTGAGCAAAGAGCTTGACCGCTTAAACGGCAAGCTCAACAATGAAAACTTTGTCAGCAAAGCGCCTGCCGCGGTGGTGGACAAAGAAAAGCTGAAACGTGATGACGCTGAATCCGCTTTGAAAAATTTAAAGGATCAATATGCCAAAATTGAGCAAATGTAAACCGTTTTCCCTGGCTTTGAGCCTGACCTTCATATTAGGCTGGATGCCGTCGGCCAACGCCGAGCCGTCGGATGGCTACACCCATTATGTCACCGATTCGATCGACATCCCATTTCGGACCAACCCCGGCTATAAATACAAAATTAAACGCATGCTGCCTTCGGGGACTCGTGTCAAAGTCCTGGAAATCCAGGACGATGGTTGGGCACGCTTGCTTTATAACCACAAAGGCACGGAAATCGAGGGCTGGATGCCATCGAGCGTGATCCAGAGTCAGCCCATCGCCGCGATTCGTCTGAAAAACCAGGAAAAACGCCTGTCCAACCTGGAAAAAGAACTTAACCAGCTCAAGGTGGAAAAAGACACCTTAAACGAGCGCCTGGAAGCCAGTCAGTCTGAACTGAAAGCGGTCAAAAAAGAAAACTTCCAGCTCAACAAGCAACTCGAAGAGATCAAAAGCATCTCAGGCGATGCGATCAAACTCAACGAAGAAAACCAGCAACTGGCTCAGGAAGTGGAAGCATTGCGCAATGACAACGCCATCATGAAAGAACAGATTGACCAGTCCGATGACGTGATTCAGCGCCAGTGGTTCCTGACAGGCGCCGGCGTTCTGCTGCTGGGTCTGCTGTTGGGTCGCTTCTTCCGTCTGCCCAGTCGCAAAAACCGTTGGGACACGTTAAACTAAACGTAACCGAATCTGACTCAGCGACGACACAGGAGGGCTTCATGGACACAGGTGAGCACACACTGAAGGCTTTGTTTGCCCAGCTTGGACTGGACAATGATGAGGCGGCTATGGACCGTTTTCTGGAAGCGCACAGCCCGTTGCCAGCGGGTTGCTTACTACAGGATGCCGATTTCTGGTCGGAGGGTCAGCGACAGTTTCTGATTGAAGCGATTGATGACGACGCGCAATGGGTCGATGCTGTCAACCACTTGGATACGTTGCTGCGCAAACCCTAACACGCCGTGATCTGTCTTTGAAACGACTCAGTGTGCTGGGGTTTTAATTCGATCGTCAACGACTGGGAATGGGATACCAAGGGGATTGCCGGGCTTTTTCCATCAAGGTTCGAAAGTCCGCCTTGAATCGAGCTTCCATCCCATCGGCTCGGGCTTTCTGACAGCCACCCAGCTCAAAGATACGCTGATTGATGCGCGCCTGAATCTCTGATTCCAGCTGGCGTGCATCCATCGGCATCATTTCCCGAACAAAATTGTTCAGGGTCATGCGGTATTTTTCCACGAACAGGCGATTGACCTGTGATTCCTGAGTCGACGCCGACACCCCGCGACAGCGCTGATTAAACACATCAAACGCCATCGCCGTTCGCACCAGTTGCTCGTGCAAAGGCTGCCCTTCCAAGGTTGTCAGATCTGTCTCCGCAGCCATGACCGTCGCCTGCAGACTCACGATCAACAACAGCCCTCGCAATACACCGCGAACAATCAAGCGCCCATCAACCATAGTGGTTCCTTTTATCGGTTTCAAGGTTTCATTCTAGCACGCCAAACCAACGGTTCTGCCCGGGTTGGTCAAAACAGCCGATTACACTTCGGTGAACAATTCGGTCTCAGACAGACGGGATTTGGGAAGCTTGGCATTAAAATCATCCGGGTGACGATAACCGAAGGCGATCAACGCCACGGCCGTATAACCTTGTTCAATCAGCCCGAACTCCTGATTCAAGGCGTTTGGATCAATCCCCTCGATCGGCACCGCATCGATGCCCAAAGCACCGGCGCCCAACAGCACATTGCCCATGTTCAGATAGAGCTGTTTTTCCATCCAGTGCGGTGTGTCTTTGAGTTGGGTACGATGAATGTTCAGATAAAATGCCCGAACCTGGTTAGCCATGTCTTTGCCCGCCGGATCCGGAAAACGGCCATCCTGTGCCTCGACGTCTGTAATACTCTCAAGATACGCCTCATCCATATCGAGTTTTGCACAGAATAGCACCACATGCGAGGCATCAAGAACTTTGGGTTCATTGGCGCTGAAAGGTCCCTGCGTGCCCTTGGCGATGCGCTTGCGCCCGTCTTCCGTGCTGGCAATCACGAAATGCCAGGGCTGGGAGTTGACGCTGGAAGGACTCCAGCGCAACAAATCCTTGATGGAATCAAAGTCACGCTCATTGATTGAACGTTCAGGATCGAATTTTTTGGTGGCATAGCGCCATTGAGCCGCCTCAACAATATCCATGTAAACACTCCTTTGAGTCCTTTGAATCAGATCTCAGAGCATACACGTTTTGCATCAACCGCTCAATGCAGGCGTTGAAACCGATTTAATCCGGCCAGACGCGCTGTCCCGTTGTGGTGGATGATGGGGTTTGTGCCGCCTTTTGTGATGAAGCCGCTTTGGTGGTCGGCAGTTTTTCGGCATTGGCCTTCACTGGGTTGTCAGACGACCCAACTGGCGCGGTTTTTTTCACGGGCGCCTTTTTAGGCGTCGCAGTTTTTGTCGCGGTTTTTGCAGTCGTGGCCGCGGTTTTTTTCTCCGCTTGGGTGGTTTTGGCCCGACGCACACTGCTGGCCAGTTTGTTGCGGGTGTTATTGCTTTTGTTTTCCGTTGTCATAGGACCTCCTCGATGACGGCTTGAATTTCTTCCACGGCGGGTTGGCCGCGTTTGCCCATTTCAAAAACACTGCGCCCTTCCATGGCGGCATTGCGATAGATTGCCCGGCGTCTGAGTCCGGCCTGCAAAGCCGGGATATCAAATTCTTCCAGCGCTTCCTGCATCGCACTCGACAAAGCACTGCGCGGCTCAAGCTGATTGATCACAATTCGGGCGTTGAGTTGACGGTTACGCAGCTTTGCATGATCAATGGCCTCGGCAATCCGGATGCTGGCCCACAGATCAACCGGGGACGGCAAAACAGGAATCAACACCGTGTCCGTCACCTGCATCGCCGACTGCATCACCCCGGTTTCCAGGGTCGGCGGACAGTCAATCACCACGTAATCAAAATCACGCCCGAACGTTTCCACCTCACGAGCCAGATGGCCGCCCACACTGATGACCGACACCGGAAAAGGCTTGTCCGCCGGTGCCAGCCGACTCCATTGCGTGGCCGATCCCTGTGGATCGGCATCAATCAGCAAGGTGCGCCCTTTCTGGGCCAGCCCCGCCGCAAAATTCATACTCAGGGTGGTTTTTCCGGTCCCCCCTTTTTGGTTACTGATCGCAAACACCTTCGCCGACATAGCTCTCCCAACTACCTTCACCAAGGATGGCATAAGCCAAAAACACTGTTTCCACCAGGCCTGGTAAAAACGTCTGATTCATGACAGACAGTATTACAGATTCTCAAACCGGTTCGAAAGAAAAAACAAGGCAATATTCTATTTATAAACAGGTTTCCATTCGTTAGAGCCTATTAATAAAACCAACATCCTGCGGAACCCTGCCACCTTTATTCGACCAGAAATTCGTCAATCAAATGGATAACGAATGCGGCATCGAATTCATCGTGATTGACGTCAGCCAGATGCACCGGCTGCAACTTACTCAGTTCATCCGGTTCATACAGCGCATACCCCACTTTGTATTCCTCCCCGAATCGGGCCAGGATAAACACCGCTTTTTTTCGATTGTCGCTATTTGCCAGCGCACAGGCGCCTTCCGGCATGTCATCCGGAACATCAAAGGCAATCGATGCCTCGGTGTGTTCCTTGCTGTATTCGGACTGGGCCTGCTGCACGATGGCGTGCAGGTCTTGATAACTTCGCACCATGTTATTTTCCTTTTAAACTTGGGACCATACAATGCCCCTAATCTTTGCCCCATCAAAAAACCCGCGATGGGTCGCGGGTTCAAAAATTAGAAGAACTAACCAGTCGGTTCATTTCTTCTTTTTCGGTGGAATCAGGTCGGTGATGGTGCCTTCGGCCATTTCCGCCGCAAAACAGAGCGTCTCTGACAGGGTCGGATGCGGATGAATGGTCAGGCCAATGTCCTGCATGTCCGCCCCCATTTCAATGGCAAGCATCGCCTCGGCGACCAACTCACCGGCATTGGGCCCGACAATGCCACAGCCAAGCAAGCGATGGGTTTTGGCACAGAACAGAGCCTTGGTCAGGCCATCATCGCGCCCCAGACTCAGGCTACGACCGGAGGCCGCCCAGGGGAAGGCGCCTTTTTCATAGTCCACGCCTTCGGCTTTGAGCTCCTCTTCGGTTTTACCGGCCCAGGCCACTTCCGGGTCGGTGTACGCCACCGACGGAATGCCCATTGGGGTAAAGGCGGAAGGCAGGCCTGCAATCACTTCGGCGGCCACTTTGCCTTCGTGCACGGCTTTGTGCGCCAGCATAGGCTGCCCCACAATGTCGCCGATGGCATAAATGTGATCGACATTGGTTTTCTGACGTTCATCCACGTCGATAAAGCCACGCTCGTCCACGGCCACACCGGCGTTTTCGGCACCGATCATCAGGCCATTGGGCTGGCGACCCACGGCGACCAGAATGCGATCGAAAGTGTCTTTTTCCGGGCAGTTTTTGCCCTCAAAGGTCACTTCCAAACCGTCGTCTTTGGCTTCAACGTTGGTCACTTTGCTGGACAGATAAATGTTTTCGTAGCGTTTTTTGATGCGCTTGAGCAATGGCTTGCTGATGTCTTTGTCCGCACCGGGGATGATGGTGTCGCCCAGTTCCACCACCGTGATATTGGCCCCGAGTGAATCATACACCTGCGCCATTTCCAAGCCGATGATGCCGCCACCAATGATCAACATGCGTTTTGGAATCTCTTCCAGTTCCAGCGCATCGGTCGAATCCATCACGCGGGGATCGTCATGAGGGATAAACGGCAAACGCACCACGCGTGAGCCGGCGGCGATAATGGCTTGGTCGAATGACACGGTTTTTGTGCCGCCATCACTCAGATCCACAGTGACCGTGTTGGCTCCGCTGAATTTGCCATAGCCCTGAACCACGTCAACGCCACGCGCCTTGGCCAGACCCGACAACCCGCCAGTGAGTTTGTTGATGACGTTGTTTTTGTGGTCGCGCATCTTGCCGATGTCGATTTTGGGCTCACCGAAGGAAATCCCGTGGTCAGCCATTTCCTTGGTCTCATTGAGAATTTCAGACATATGCAACAAGGCTTTCGAGGGGATGCACCCCACATTCAGACAGACGCCACCGATGCGCTCATAGCGCTCGATCATCACCACTTTTTTGCCCAGGTCAGCGGCACGGAATGCAGCCGTATAGCCGCCGGGGCCGGAGCCCAGCACCAGTACATCACAGTGTGAATCAGCGCTGGGATCAGCGGCTGCCTGAGGAGCCGTGCTGGTTGCGTCGGCTTTGGCGTCGGTCGCGGACACGGACGTTTCCACATTGGACGACACGCTCTGTTCGTCGGCAATTTCAATTTTGCCAACGTATGAGCCTTCCTGAACCTTGTCACCAACCGACAGATTGATCTCGGTGATACGCCCGGCATAGGGGGCAGGGATTTCCATGGTGGCCTTGTCCGACTCCAGTGTCAGCAGGGAATCGTCCTGAATGACTTCGTCACCGGGCCCGACCAGCACCTCGATCACATCGACTTCTGCAAAGTCACCAATGTCCGGAATGCGGATCTCTACTTCTTTACTCATGGCGCCTCCTTACAGAATCAGTTGTCTCAGATCAGACAGGTACTGACCCACGGTGGTGGTAAATCGAACGCCTTCGGCGCCATCAATGGCTCGATGGTCGTAGGAGACGCTGAACGGCATCATCAGACGCGGCTCGAATTCAGACCCGTTCCAAACCGGCTGCATCTTGGCTTTCGACAAGCCCATGATCGCAACTTCAGGCGCATTGACGATCGGGGTAAACTGCGTGCCGCCGATGCCGCCCAGGCTGGAAATGCTGAAACAACCGCCGGACATATCTTTGGGCGAGAGCTTACCGTCACGTGCTTTTGCGGACAGGGTCATCAACTCTTCAGACAACTCAAAAATGCCTTTTTGATCGACATCGCGGACCACGGGGACCACCAGACCATTGGGTGTGTCCACCGCAACGCCGATGTGGTAGTAATGCTTCTTGATAATGGACTGACCATCCGGCGACAGCGAAGCATTGAAGTTTGGAAAATCCTGCAGGGCTTTGACCACCGCTTTCATCACAAACACCAGCGGCGTGAGTTTAACGCCGGCTTTTTCCGCCTGGGGTTTCATATCCTTGCGGAACGCATCCATATCAGTGATGTCGGTTTCGTCAAACTGCGTCACATGCGGCACGTTCAACCAGCTTGTCTGCAGGAACTTGCCGGAAATCTTTTTGATGCGTCCAAGCTCTTCGGTGGTGGTTTCCCCAAACTGAGAGAAATCGACTTCTGGAACCGAAGGAATGCCGGCACCCGTGGCACCCGCACCCTGCCCTTGCATGGCTGATTTGATAAAGCCTTCCACATCGGTCTGCTGTACACGCCCTTTGGGGCCTGTGCCTGTGACCTGTCCCAGATCCACGCCCAGTTTGCGAGCAAACGCACGCACAGAGGGAGAGGCATGCGATTTGGCGCCCATCGACTGTGCATTCACAGGTTTTCGTGCGACTTGTGCAGCCTGATCAACCGAGGTGGTCGGCGGCGTGGCGGGTGGCTCTGAGGCCTGAGAGGCCGGTGCAGACGCACGCGTCTCAGCTGCCTCTTCTGCTGGCTTCGAGCTTGACGCAGCGCTCTGTGGCGCATCATCTGATGCAGAGGCACTGGCCTCGGTCGATGGCGCCGAGTCGTCAGCCGTCATCTGACCGATCACATCGCCTTCGGCGACTTTGTCACCGACTTTGACCGTCACTGATTCAATTTTTCCCGCGGACGGGGCGGGGATTTCCATGGTGGCCTTGTCCGATTCCAGCGTAATCAGCGAATCGTCAACCGCCACCTCATCGCCCTCACTGATGAGGACTTCAATGACTTCAACCGAGTCAAAGTCACCAATATCCGGAATGGTAATATCCTGCGTTGCCATAATCCTTATCCTTAATGTCTGTCAGTGATCGCAATCACTGAAAGGTGAATTCTGTCATGTCACCGGTCGGAACCATTGCTAGCTCCGGACCCGTGAGGTCGTTATGCATGGGTGGGATACACCGCACCGGCATCAATCTTGTAAGTTTCAATTGCTTTTTGGACCACTTCCGGCTTGATATCGCCTTGGTCCGCCAGCGCTTTAAGCGCCGCTACCACAACGTGATAACGGTCAACTTCAAAGAACTTACGCAGTTGTTCACGTGTGTCAGAGCGACCAAACCCGTCGGTGCCCAGCACATAGAATTCACCCGGCACAAACGCCCGGATTTTATTGGGGTATTCCCGAATGTAATCCGTCGCGGCCACAAACGGCCCTTTGGCCTTGGACAAGGTGGTTTCACAGTAGGATTTTTTCGGTTTTTCAGTCGGGTGCAGACGATTGTAACGCTCGGTTTCATCGCCATCACGCGCCAAAAGGTTAAAGCTTGGCGCCGCCCAGATGTCGGCGGCCACATCCCATTCCTGTTCCAGCATCTCGGCCGCCGCAATCACCTCGCGGAAGATGGTGCCGGAGCCCATCAGCTGAACGCGTTTTTTGTGCTTGGCTTTGGAAGTATGGAAACTGTACAGGCCTTTGAGGATGCCTTCTTCACAGCCTTCCGGCATGGCCGGGTGGCTGTAATTTTCATTCATACAAGTGATGTAGTAGTACACATCTTCCTTGTCATGCATCATGCGTTTGATGCCGTCACGAATGATGACCGCCATTTCATAGGCAAAGGTCGGATCATAGCTCAAGCAGTTAGGCACATGACTGAACTGAATCAGGTTGTGACCGTCGCTGTGCTGCAGGCCTTCGCCTTCGAGCGTGGTACGCCCGGCGGTGCCGCCCATCAGGAAGCCTCGGGCACGGGAATCCCCCGCTGCCCAGGCCAGGTCGCCAATGCGCTGATAACCGAACATGGAATAATAAATATAGAACGGAATCATGCTGGTGCCGTAGTTGGCATACGCCGTGGCCGCCGCAATCCAGTTGGCCATGGCCCCGGCCTCGTTGATGCCTTCCTGGAACACCTGCCCGTTGGCCGATTCCTTGTACCACATCAACTGATCGCTATCCATCGGTTCGTAAAGTTGTCCGGCCGGGTCATAAATGCCCACCTGACGGAACAGACCTTCCATGCCGAAGGTGCGCGCTTCATCCGGGATGATCGGGACGCAGCGTGGCCCCAGTTTTTTGTCACGCAACAGAATCGAAATAATGCGCACAAACGCCATGGTGGTGGACATTTCGCGATCGCCCGTGCCGTCGGTCAGCATTTTAAACGCTGAAAGCTCAGGCACCGGCAAAGGCTCGGCTTTGTCCTGACGAACCGGCAGCGAACCACCCAGCGCGTCACGACGCTCTTTGAGGTATTTGATGATGTCAGAATCTTCGGCAGGACGGTAGAACGGAATGTCTTTGTTCAGCTCTTCATCCGAAATCGGCACCGAGAAGCGATCACGGAAATACTTCAACCCTTCGATGTCGAGTTTTTTCTGCTGGTGGGCGGTGTTGGCTGCTTCACCGTATTGGCCCATGCCATAACCCTTGACGGTTTTGGCCAGGATCACCGTAGGTTGACCTTTGGTTTCACTGGCACGTTTGTAGGCATTGTAAATTTTGCGCGGCGAGTGACCGCCTCGAGTCAGGCGGAAGATTTCATCATCGGTCATGTCTTTGACCAGTTCCGCCGTCTCCGGGTATTTACCGAAGAAGTGCTCACGCACAAACGCGCCATCTTTGGCTTTATAGCCCTGGTATTCACCATCGACCACTTCGCCCATGCGTTCAATCAGTTTACCGGTGGTGTCTTTGGCCAGCAATTCGTCCCAGCCAGAGCCCCACAACACTTTGATCACGTTCCAGCCAGCGCCTCGGAACACGCCTTCGAGTTCATTAATGATTTTGTCATTGCCTCGAACCGGGCCATCCAGACGCTGCAGGTTACAGTTGATCACATAAATCAGGTTATCCAGTTTCTCACGGCGCGCCAGTTGAATGGCCCCCCGGGATTCCGGCTCATCCATTTCGCCGTCACCCAAAAACGCCCAGACTTTACGCCCTTCGGTTTCGGCCAGACCACGCGACTGCATGTATTTCATAAAGCGGGCCTGATACAGCGCCATCAAGGGACCCAAGCCCATGGACACGGTTGGGAACTGCCAGAAATCGGGCATCAACCAGGGGTGCGGGTAGGAAGACAGGCCATTGCCATCGACTTCCTGACGATAATTTTTCAGTTGTTCGGGTTCCATGCGGCCTTCAAGAAAGGCACGGGAGTACATGCCGGGTGCCGTGTGCCCCTGAAAGAACACCATGTCGGCACCCTGTTCGTGATCAGGTCCTTTGAAAAAGTGGTTCAAGCCCACTTCATAAAGCGTACAGCTCGAGGCATAGGAAGCAATGTGACCGCCCACACCGGAATGCTTGTTAGCACGAGCCACCATGGCCATCGCGTTCCAGCGTAACAACGCGCGCAATTTGCGCTCCAGCGACATGTCACCCGGATAACGTTCCTGCTCTTCCGGTGCAATGGTGTTGATGTATGGGGTATTGGCTGAGTAGGGAATATCAATCCCGTGCAGGCGCGCTTTTTCAATCAAACTTGCGATGATGTGCTGCGCCTTGTCGGAGCCTTCGAATGAAACGACGGCTTCCAGTGCATCGATCCATTCTTGTGTTTCTTGTGGATCCTGATCAACGAACTTATCGTTCATAGATTAACCTCTTTGGTTGGTGTTGCAGGGCGTATCCCTGTGTTTCGGAGGCTGGGTTTTCCGAAAACCATTCAGCGACAGATAGGTCGTATCGTCACCGCCAACGTGAACCACACCGGATTCCAGCTACTTTGTGTGTCCGGGGTGTATTTCGGTCCTGTCACAGGCCAAAATCAAATCAGAGCCCTGCCGACCGGCGTTGATCAAATTTTAACCAGGCCTGTCTCAGGGAAAATGTTAAGCGGGGATGATAACACTTTTTAATTGGCAATGCCTAACCGCCGAGCCTCTGAGTGCCCCCAAACAATTAAGGCATTGTGGAATCAGTATAAAGGGAAAACTCAATCCGTTGGATGACAGGTTTTTAACCAAAACTGATGCAGACAATTTTCGAGTTCCGTCAGCGCCTGGTGATACACCGCTTGCTTGAACGACACGACATTTTGAACCGGCAACCAGTAGTCCACCCACTCCCAGCCTTCAAACTCCGGCTCCTCGTGGGCCGTCACATCAATGTTGGCCTCATCCCCGACCATACCAAGCATAAACCAGATCTGTTTCTGGCCGATGCACACGGGCTGACTGTTTTGACGAATCAAGTGTTTGGGCAGGTCATAATGCAACCAGTCCTGAGTACGCCCTAACACACGCACATCACTGGGTTCGAGCCCAACTTCTTCCTTGAGCTCGCGAAACACGGCCTGCTGAGGCGTTTCGTGCTCGCGCATGCCACCTTGGGGAAACTGCCAGGCGTCCTGATTGACGCGTTTGCCCCAAAACAACTGGCCCTGCTTGTTTACAATAATGATCCCGACATTGGGCCGGTATCCCGATTCATCAATCACGAAATGTCCTTTGGTCTGTGCGAAAAAACGACCCCTGCTTTTGATCCGGGTCGCCTAACGCGCGTCATTTTGCGTTCAATTATGACAACAAAAGCGGTTTTATTTCAATTTTTTATTCCTTAAAATAGCCCTTTCAAGCGCGACTTCGGGCGGTCAGGCCGCAACTTTTTCCAACCTCTGCAAGCAAAGAAAGGGGCTTTATGGCACTGGCCATTTTTGATCTCGACAACACACTCATCCACGGCGACAGCGATTTTCTCTGGGGCCAGTTTCTCATTCACAAAAATGCGGTGGACCCGGCGTTTTATGAACAGGCCAACCACCAGTTTCACCAGGATTATCTCAACGGTACCCTCGACATCATGCAGTATCAGCGTTTTTCGCTGGCGCCGTTGACCCATTATGATTTGTCCACTCTCAACGCCTGGCGGGAAGAGTTTGTACAAGACTGGATTCGCCCTATCTACCAGCGAAACGCTCAGGACGTCGTCGATGCCCACCGACAAAACGGCGACACCCTTCTTATCATTACCGCTACCAACAGCTTCATCACCGCACCCATCGGCGCGTTGTACGGCATTAATAACCTGATCGGCACCGACCCGGAAGTGGTCGATGGCCGCTTCACCGGCGAAGTCGCGGGCACGCCCTCATTCCAGGACGGCAAAATCACCCGACTGCATCAATGGCTGGCAAATCGGCCGGACCTGTCGCTGGAAGGCAGCTACTTTTACTCCGACTCTCACAATGACCTGCCTCTGCTGGCGCAGGTCAGCCACCCTTATGTGGTGGATGGAGACGAGACACTCGTAAACGAAGCAAAGAAGCGGAACTGGCCTTGCTTGAGCTTCCATGCCGAAGCCTAGCCAAAGGCAGAGCAAACGCTAAGCACGCTTAAACCCGCTTTTTAACCAGGCCTGATCAAAAACTGAGCGTTCACTCCTTAACGAGCGGTGATCAGCGCATGCCCGGCGGCATCATCCCGCCGCCGCCCATGCCGGGTGGGAGTTTGCCTCCGCCCATACCACCCATGGCGCGCATCATGTTTTTCATGCCGCCACCTTTCATTTTCTTCATCATTTTTTGCATCTGCGTAAACTGCTTCATCAGCTTGTTCACCTCCTGCACCGAGGTGCCGGAACCGCGAGCGATGCGTTTTTTGCGCGACCCTTTGATGATGGCCGGGTGGGAGCGTTCCTGCGGGGTCATGGAATAAATAATGGCTTCCAGTCGCTTGAAGTCTTTTGCCACCACGTTTTCATCCACCTTGTCCTTGAGCTGGCCCATGCCGGGCAATTTGCCCATCAGGCCGCCTACCCCGCCCATCTGGTTGATCTGCTGCAGTTGCTCCAGAAAATCCACCAGGTCGAACTGACCGGATTTTTTGATCTTCTTGGCAAATTTCTGCGCTTTTTTCTGATCGATTTTGCTTTCCGCTTCCTCGATCATGCTCAGCATGTCGCCCATGCCCAGAATGCGCCCGGCCATACGATCCGGGTGGAAGGTTTCCAGCGCGTCGGTTTTCTCGCCCGAACCAATGAATTTGATCGGTTTGCCAGTAATCTGGCGGATTGACAGGGCCGCACCACCACGTGCGTCACCATCGGTTTTGGTCAGAATCACCCCACTCAACGGCAGGGCTTCGTCAAACGCCTTGGCGGTATTGGCCGCATCCTGACCGGTCATGGCATCGACCACAAACAGGGTTTCGGCCGGTTTCACGGCCGTATTGAGACGCTTGACCTCCTCCATCATGGTCTCATCCACATGCAGACGCCCGGCGGTATCAAGAATCAGCACATCAACAAATTCACGACGCGCTTGTGCATGGGCGGCCTTGGCTATCTCCACCGGATCCTGATCGGCACTGGACGGGAAGAATGATACCTCGATCTGTTCGGCCAGCGTCTCCAGCTGTTTAATGGCCGCAGGTCGATACACATCGGCGGAGACCACCATGACTTTTTTCTTTTCTTTTTCCTGCAGCCATTTGGCCAGTTTGCCCACCGAGGTGGTTTTACCGGCCCCTTGCAGACCCGCCACCATGAAGATCGCTGGTGGCTCGACATTAAAATTAAGCGGAACCGCCGCCTCACCCATGACCTCAGTAAGCTGGTCGCGCACAATTTTGATAAACGCCTGCCCCGGGTTGAGGCTGGTCGACACTTCCTGGCCGATGGCACGATCTTTAACCTGGTCGATGAATGTTTTGACCACCGGCAGCGCCACATCCGCTTCCAGCAGTGCCCGGCGCACATCACGCAATGCATCTTTGATGTTGGACTCGGTCAGCTTCCCCTGACCGGTCAGGGTTTTGAGTGTTTTATTAAGTCGGTCGGATAAATGATCGAACATGTGGACCCCGTGTTTTGATCGATTGAATGACCGCTAAAGCGTGCCGGAAAAACCTACCTCGCTCTCCGGTCATTTCAATTGCTGAATTTTTTCGCTATTATACGGGTTTCACCGCCAAAGTGCGATGCGCATCCGGGCCGACGCCCCGGAATTCGATGGAGATTTTGCATGATGCTGACCAGTGTGCTGGCCCTGATGGCAAGCCTACTTTATCTGTATGCCACCTTGACCATCTGGCGGCGTTTTCGCGCCGACCAGAAATGCGAAGACCACTGCGAATGCCGCAACCGCTTTTTCTGGCTGGTCTGTCTGGGCCTGGTGTTTCATTTTCTCTCCTTTGCGCCGGCCCTGACCGATGGCAACTGGCTCTATTTCAATTTGAGCATCGGCCTGTCATTGATCAGCTGGGTGGCTCTGGCGATTTTGCTGGTGACCAACATCAACAAGCCTACCGAAAATCTTGGCATTTTCATTCTGCCGATAGGCGCGGTCACGGCCCTTTTGCCACTGGTTCAAACGGATACCATTCCCTTGCCGATTGAACTGGGCAGCCATGTGCTGATCTCAATCATCGCTTACAGCATTATGGGCCTGGCCACCGCTCAGGCTGTGCTCTACGCCCTGCAGGAGAAACGCTTTCAAAAACGCCAACTCAACACACTGTTTAAAAGCCTGCCCCCTCTGCAGGTGATGGAAAAAGTGTTGATGCAATTGGTATTAATCGGGTTTGTGTTTGTCAGTTTTGCCTTGCTCAGCGGCGTTTTTTTTCTTGAAGACATTTTTGCTCAGCATCTGGTTCACAAAACCTTCTTCGCATTGCTGGCCTGGGCGGCGTATCTGTTGTTGCTGATTGGTCATCACCGCATGGGCTGGCGCGGCCAAAAAGCGGCCACCTACACCATTTGGGCGTATGTGCTGCTCGTGGTCAGCTACATCGGGACCCAACTGATCCTGCAGTCCCTGGGGCTGCTGCCGGCCAGCTGAGAAGGCCAATTTCATCTCGTGCCATCGCCGCTCAATGAAATGCAAATTTCATTGGATCAGTGGCTGACACTTTCCCATGGAATCACTTATAATGCTTTTTACATTCACAACCCCGTTGCACCATTTTGAATAGTCTCCCACTGTCCGTTTTATTTGCCATCCTCGCTTTGATGCTGGTGCTCTCTGCCATGTTCTCCAGTTCTGAAACCGGCATGATGGCGCTGAACAAATACCGCCTGCGCCACAAGGCCAAACAAGGCCACAAAGGAGCGCTTAAGGCCCAGAAACTCCTGGAAACCCCGGACAAACTGCTGGGCGTCATCCTTCTGGGCAATAATTTCGTCAACATTTTTGCTTCATCCATTGCCACCATCATCGCCATGCGCCTGATTGGCGAGGCGGGCATCGCTTTGGCCGCAGGGATATTGACACTGCTGGTTCTGGTTTTTTCAGAAGTTGCGCCCAAAACCCTGGCCGCGCTTTATCCCGAAAAAATTGCCTATCCGGCCGCGTTTATACTCTCTCCGTTGCTAAAACTGTTCTCCCCCTTGGTGTGGATGGTCAACTTTTTTGCCAATGGGTTTCTGCGTCTTTTCGGGGTCAATGTCAAAAGAGAAAACAGTGATCATCATGCACTCAGCCATGAAGAATTGCAGACGCTGATTAACGAAGCCACGGGGCGCCTGCCCAAGCAGTATCGCACCATGCTGACCGGCATCATGCAGCTGGAAGACATCACGGTCGAAGACGTCATGATCCCCAAACAGGACATTTATGGCGTGGACGTCAACGAACCGATTGACGCGGTCATCAAACGCATCATCAAGTCGCCTTTCTCCCGCCTGCCGGTCTATCGCGACAACATTGATCAGGAATTGCTCGGCGTGGTCAACCTACGCAAACTGACCCCGCTTTTGCCCAAAAAAGAACTGACTCTGAAAGACATCATCAAAGCGACCCGTCCGGCGTATTTCATTCCTGAAACCACCACACTGAATGTGCAGCTGTCCAACTTCAATCAACACAAGCGTCACATGGCGATGATTGTGGATGAATATGGCAACTTGCAGGGTCTGCTGACCTTGAGCGATCTGCTTGAAGAGATTGTGGGCAAATTCAGCACCGACGTGCAAAACAAAACCTTTACTCAGGTGCACCTCAATCATGACGGGTCCATGACGCTGGATGCGTCGGAATTCATTCGCGACCTCAACAAAACTTATCATTTTACCCTGCCCACAGACGGCCCCAAAACCCTCAACGGTTTGATTCAAGAAGAACTGGAAACCATCCCTCCGGTCGGCACCTGCATCAAACTGGATCAGTATGTTCTGGAAGTGACCGATATCTCCAGCCATGCCATTGAGAAAGTGCGTCTGACGCAATACCAGCCGGAGGATTAATATGTTCCACCCGTTTGCCCTGACTCAAAACTGGAAAGCACTGAAAGACGGGGTGCGTCAGATTGCACAGGAAGAAGTCCTGACCCGTTTTAAGCAGGTGGATTTCACACGAAAGGAAGACGGCTCATTGCTGACCGAAGCCGACACCGCCATGCAAAACGCCTGCCAGGCCTTTTTGCATGACAACTGGCCAGAGTTTCGTTTTCTGGGTGAGGAATCCACCGAAGCCGAACAGATTGAAGCCCTGGGTGACAAAAGAGGCTGCTGGATTCTGGATCCGGTCGATGGTACCAGTAATTTTGCCAGCCACCTGCCGGTCTATAGCATCTCCCTGGCACTGGTGGTCAATGGCGACATTGTGCTGGGAATGGTGTATGACCCGGATCGCGACGAATTATTCGCCGCACGCAAAGAATTGGGCGCGGAACTCAATGACCGCCCACTGAACGCCCTGAGCCCGCATGATCAGCTTAATCGCTGCATCAGCCTGGTGGATTTCAAACGCCTACCGGCTCAAATGGCCACCTCGCTGGCATTAAACGCACCCTATGCCTCGCAACGCAGCATCGGCTCGGTCGCGCTGGACTGGTGCTGGATCGCCGCCGGGCGGGCGCAAGTGTATGTGCATGGCGCCCAGAACATCTGGGATTACGCCGCCGGCTGGCTGATTCTCAACGAAGCAGGCGGTCAGAGTGCGACCCTCGACCAAGAGGCGGTGATGCAGCCTCGGGTGGTCAAGCGCTCCGCCGTGGCCGCCACAACCGCTTCTCTGTTCACGCAATGGCAGGACTGGCTTCAGCGCAACGTTTAAGATTTGACCAGGCCTGGCAAAAAAACACCTTAAAGTTTGCTTAGTGCCTCCTGCAGGCTGGTCACACCTTCGATTTTCATCCCGGCAATGCCGCCTTTGGGCACATTGGCCTGAGGCACAATGGCTTGGGTAAACCCATGTTTGGCCGCTTCCAGCAATCGTTCCTGCCCACTGTTGACCGGTCGAATTTCACCCGAGAGCCCCACTTCACCAAACACAATCAACGACTGTGGCAGCACTTGGTTTTTCAGACTCGACACAATCGCCACAAGCAACGCGAGATCGGCGCTGGTTTCAGCCACCTTGACCCCACCGACCACATTGGCGTACACGTCCTGATCACTGGCCTGCACTCCAGCATGACGATGCAACACAGCCAGCAACATGGCCAACCGATTGCCATCCAGCCCCACAGTCACCCGTCGGGGCGCACCAAATGGCGATTCGTCCACCAGGGCCTGCAGCTCGACCAACAGAGGGCGAGATCCCTCCCAGATCACCATCACCACTGACCCGGCGGCCACGTCATCTCCGCGGGACAGAAAAATCGCCGACGGGTTTTTGATCTGTTTCATCCCTTTGTCGGTCATGGCAAACACGCCCAGCTCGTTAACCGCGCCGAAGCGGTTTTTCATGGCCCGCAGCGTGCGAAATCGGCTGTCTGACTGCCCTTCCAGAAACAAAACAGCATCGACAATGTGCTCCAGCACGCGTGGGCCGGCCACTTCACCCGACTTGGTGACATGCCCGACCAGAAAAATCATAATGTTGTTCTGCTTGGCAAAGCGGGTTAAAAACGCAGCGCTTTCACGCACCTGTGACACACCGCCGGCGGCGGCACTGATGTCGGCCAACTGCATGGTCTGAATCGAGTCGATCACCATCATTGCCGGCTTTTCATCGCTGGCAGACTGTGTGATCGCTTCCACATCGGTTTCAGTCAGCAATCGAAGTTTGTCATTGGGCAACTGCATGCGTTTCGCGCGCATCGCAACCTGCTGCAAAGATTCTTCCCCGGTCACATACAACACTTTCTCCCGGGCGCTGAAACCACAGGAAACCTGCAGCAAAAGCGACGATTTACCCACACCGGGATCCCCACCGACCAGCACCACCGAGCCCGGAACCATGCCACCGCCCAACACCCGGTTAAGCTCGTTAATCCCGGTGTCCATTCGGGGCACTTCACTCAGGTCCACCTGATCCATGGTCTGTACGGTCTGACTGGTCAGCCCGGTATAACCACCCGGTTTGGCGGGCGTTTTGTTGGCACCGGCTCCAAGCCTCACTTCTTTGAGCGTGTTCCACTGGCCACAGGCCGTGCACTGACCTTGCCACTGCGCAAAGTCGGCGCCGCAGTCCGTGCACACATAAGCGGTTTTCACTTTTTTCGCCATGGACGGTCTCCCAAAAACAAAAAACCCGCCGAAGCGGGTCGATAAAGACGATGGTCAGTGTTTGATATCGCGCCAATACTCTTTTTTGAGCAAATAGGTTACGACAATCAACAGCAGCAGGAACAGCATCACCTTCCAGCCCAGATCGAGGCGTTGCAACTTGGCAGGCTCGCCGGTGTACTCGAGGAAATTACTGATGTCGCGTGCGGCCTGAGCAAAGGCTTCTTCGCTGCCATGGCGCTCCATGCTTTCGAGCACATGGGGCATGGCCGTCCCTTCCAACAACCGATTATCCCAGCTCTTGGTTTCCGGGTCATATTCATACCCGCGCAGGAAGCTGTAAATGTAATCGGTGCCTTTCAAGCGAGCCATCAGAGACAAGTCCGGCACTTTGGTACCGAACACGTTCATGGCCACGCCATCGGGCATGCGAGTCATGACATGATCCACTGGACGGTCCTGCCCGTAACTCATCACCTCGACCACTTCTTCATTGGTCCAGCCCAGATCGGCCGCGATGCGGTTGTAGCGCATGTACTTGACCGAGTGGCAGGCCATACAGTGGTCGGTAAACAAGGCGGCACCCCGCTTAAGCGAGTCAAGGTCCTGAATGTCATTATTGGCCGATTCCAGTGGCAGGGACGGCCCGGCCGCCCGCAAGGACAAAGGCATCAGCAAGACGCAGATCGTCAACCATTGCAATACTTTCATCTATGTCACCCTCTCTGGAACCGGCTTGGTTTTCTCTGTCGCCGATGTAAACGGCAGTATGATAAAGAACAGGAAGTAGGTTGCGGTAAAGATACGCGCCAGTTTGGTCAACTCCGGTGACGCCGGCTGCGTGCCCAACCATCCCAGCACCACAAAGCTGATCAGGAAGATGGTCAGCAACACTTTGTACGACAGACCGCGATAACGGATTGAGCGCACTTTACAGCGGTCCAGCCATGGCATGGCAAACAGCACCGCTATGGCCGCGCCCATCGCCAGAACCCCCAGGAACTTGTCCGGAATCGCCCGCAATACCGCATAGAACGGTGTGAAATACCACACCGGTGCGATGTGATCCGGCGTTTTCAACGGGTTGGCCGGTTCAAAGTTGGGCGGCTCAATGAAGAAGCCCCCTCCCGTTGGCATGTAAAACACCACAAAAGCGAAAAAGAGCATGAACACGGCCGCACCAAAGGAATCTTTCACCGTGTAATACGGATGGAACGGAATCCCGTCTTTGGGCAGCCCCTGCGCGTCTTTCAGTTTCTTGATTTCAACGCCATCCGGGTTGTTGGAGCCGACTTTGTGCAAAGCCACAATGTGCATGAACACCAGGATCAGCAACACCAACGGCAACGCAATCACATGCAGCGCAAAAAAGCGGTTCAAGGTCGCATCGGAGATAATGAAGTCACCTCGGATCCAGGTCGCCAGATCCGGCCCCACCACAGGGATGGCACCGAACAGGGAAATGATGACCTGCGCGCCCCAGTATGACATCTGCCCCCAGGGCAGCATGTACCCCATGAAGGCTTCGGCCATCAGCACCACAAAGATCAGCATGCCCAGCAACCAGACCAGTTCACGCGGTTCTTTGTAGGACCCATACAACAAGGCCCGGGTCATGTGCAGGTAAATCACGATGAAAAAGGCCGAGGCCCCGGTCGAATGCATATAGCGGATCAACCAACCCCATTCCACATCACGCATGATGTATTCAACAGAACTGAAGGCTTCGGCCGCGCTGGGCTTGTAACTCATGGTCAGCCAGATCCCGGTGACAAACTGGTTGACCAGCACCAGCAGCGCCAAAGAACCGAAGAAATACCAGAAGTTAAAGTTTTTGGGCGCATAGTATTGCGCCACATGCTCATTCCAGGTACTGACCAGTGGATAACGGGCATCCAGCCAGGCGAGCAAGGAATTCTGTTTCGTTTGCTGCGTTGATGCCATCAGGCCACTCCTCCTTCTTCCGGGTCTTCACCAATGCGAATGACCTGCGCACTTTTGTAATGATAAGGCGGAATTTCAAGGTTGGTCGGTGCCGGCACACCCTGATACACGCGACCGGCCAAATCAAAGCTTGAGCCATGGCAAGGACAGAAGAATCCACCCTGCCAGTTTTCGGCCATGTCAGGGGAATCCACGGCGGGGCGATAAAGCGGTGCACACCCCAGATGGGTACACACCCCGACCACCACCAGGAATTCCTGTTTGATCGAACGAGTCGGGTTCTGACAATATTCGGGCTGTTCCGACACCAGTGAGTTCGGGTCGCGTAACCGATCGTCCAGATCGCCCAGACGCTCAATCATTTCAGGCGTTCGTCGCACCACCCAGACCGGCTTGCCACGCCAGGAAACCGTCACCATCTGGCCGGGTTGAATTTTACTGATGTTAAGCTCTACAGGAGCCCCTGCTGCACGGGCTTTTTCACTGGGCTGCCAGGAACTGACAAACGGCACCGCGGCAAAGGTCGCCCCTGTGGCCCCAATCACACCGGTCGCTGCAGTCAGCACCTTGCGGCGTGTCATCGAAGTCTTTGGTTGATCTTGGTTTGACGACATCGAGCTTTCCTCTTTAACCGAATCGCATCCGCAGTCGCTTGATGCATACGTTGCTATGCCACCTGAAGTCAAAAAGACACTCAGATGGCGCGAATCAAGATTTTTGATTTTAGCAGAGGCCATCAGCCCCTACATAAATATCTATTTATGCCCTAAAAAAATTTATTTATAAACAAAATTAATGTCTTTCATAAATAAAACTTAAAGCCTTAATAATGGATTGACACAGAGAGCACCGTTAGACCGGATTCGGTACATCCACAAAGGATACGTCCAATCCGAATTTATCCGCCAAATGCCGACCCAGCGCCTGAACCCCCAGGGTCTCGGTCGCATGGTGACCGGCGGCCAGATAATGAATGCCGCTTTCACGCGCCTGATGCGTGGTCTGCTCCGACACCTCGCCACTGATGTAGACATCCGCCCCCCAGTCAATCGCTTGCTGCATCATCCCCTGCGCGCCACCACTGCACCAGGCAACGGTTTCTACCTGCGCTGGCCCTCCGGGAAGATGCAAAGGCGAGCGGTTCAAACTGGTGCCCACCTGTTCGACCCACTGTTCGATCGACACCGCTTCCGGCAATCGACCCAGGCGAACCAATCCCGGTTCGGGCGTAATATCTTTTAACCCCCACAGGGTACCGAGACACGCATTATTCCCAACCTCCGGGTGCGCATCCAGCGGCAGATGATAGCCCAACAGGTTGATGTCATGTTGCAACAAACTGGCGATGCGTTGGCGTTTCATGCCGACAATCGCCTGCGGCTCGTTCTTCCAGAAATAGCCATGGTGCACCAGAATGGCATCGGCCTTGCGCTCAATCGCCGCATCCACCAATGCCTGGCAGGCGGTGACGCCTGTGACCAGCGTCTGAACCGTTTTGCGCCCTTCCACCTGAAGCCCGTTGGGGGCATAATCCTTAAACTCAGAAACAGACAGGTAATTATTTAGATAGGTTTCCAGCGCTTGAATGTCCATGGCTCCCCCTTGCGGTTGGTTCCAAATTAACCAGGCCTGGTCAAATCCAGGCCCGATGAATGCATTTATTTCAAGCGATACCGGGCCGAGCGAGCATGGGCCTGCAAGCCTTCCCCATCGGCCAGCTCAGCGGCGTACTCACCCAGTGTCTGGCTGCCTTCCGGCGAGCACATAATCAGACTGGATCGTTTCTGAAAGTCATAGACACCCAAAGGCGAGGAGAAACGCGCGGTGCGCGAGGTCGGCAAAACATGGTTGGGACCGGCACAATAGTCACCCAGTGCTTCGGCCGTGTAGCGACCCATAAAAATCGCCCCCGCATGACGAATGCTTGGCAGCATCGCCTGCGGATCGGCCACCGACAACTCCAGATGTTCCGGGGCCACATAATTGATCACCTCACAGCCTTGCGCTTCGTTCTCCACCACGATAATCGCCCCGCGCGTCTCAAGTGCTTTTCGGATAATCGCTTCTCGCGGCATCTCACCGACCAGCTTTTGAATGCTTTGCTCGACTTTCTGGGCAAAATCGGCATCCGGGGTCACCAGAATCGATTGCGCATCCTCATCGTGTTCGGCCTGAGAGAACAGATCCATGGCGATCCAGTCGGCATCCGTCTGCCCATCGCAATACACCAGAATCTCAGACGGCCCGGCAATCATATCAATGCCCACCGTGCCGAATACTTCACGCTTGGCAGTCGCCACGAAAATATTACCCGGCCCCACAATCTTATCCACCTGAGGCACAGTTTCCGTTCCATAAGCCAGAGCCGCCACGGCCTGAGCCCCACCAAGCGTGAACACCCGGTCGACCTCGCAGATCGCCGCCGCTGCCAACACCATGTCGTTGACTTCCCCATCCGGGGTCGGAACCACCATGATCAATTGCTCGACCCCGGCGACTTTCGCCGGCACGGCGTTCATCACCACCGAAGACGGGTAGGCTGCCTTGCCGCCTGGCACGTAAAGCCCGACTTTATCAAGCGGCGTGACCTGTTGGCCCAGCAAGGTGCCATTGTCTTCGGTATAAGACCAGGAGGTCCCGACCTGCCGTTCATGATACTGGCGCACGCGCTGGGCTGAAAACTCCAACGCCTCACGCTGCTTGGCCGGAATACGTGCCAGAGCGGCTTTCAGTTCACTCGCTGGGATTTCAAGCTCCGCGGCGTCCTGCAGCGACAACCGATCAAACTTTTCGGTGTATTGCAGCAGCGCCTGATCGCCTTGCTGACGAACGGCTTTGAGCACATCACGCACCACCTCATTGACCGACGCATCCGAGACGCCCTCCCAGTCCAGCAACTGGTCCAGTCTTTGATAAAAATCCGGGGCATTGGCAGAAAGGGTTTCAATCTTCAACATAATCAACTCACTAATAGGTTGTCAGGAAGCGGCCGCATCCACGGCTGACTTAAACTGTTTCACAATGGCATCAATCTGGGCAAACTTGGTCTTATAAGCATGCTCATTCACAATCAACCGGGAACTGATGTCGGCAATGTGCTCTTCCGGCTTCAGGTGATTGGCCCGCAACGTATTCCCGGTGTCGACCAGATCAACGATTTTATCTGCCAGATCAATCAGCGGCGCAATCTCCATGGAGCCATAGAGCTTGATCAGATCCACCTGCTCACCTTTCTGAGCGTAATAAGCCGTGGCCGACTGAATGTACTTGGTGGCAATTTTCAGACGGTGGCCGGTCGGTTTCGGCGTTTCCGGCCCGGCAACCATCAGCTTACAGGTCGCAATCTGAAGATCCAGCAATTCATTGATGTTGTCTGTGGGCGCCTCCATCAACACGTCCTTACCGGCCACGCCCAGATCGGCCGCCCCATGCGCCACATAGGTCGGCGCATCGGTGGCTCTGACGATCAGCAAACGAATGTGATCGTGATTGGTGGGGATAATCAGTTTTCGCGATTTGGACGGATCCTCTGCTGGCTCAATGCCTGCGGCTTTGAGTAAGGGCAAGGTATCCTTGTAGATGCGTCCTTTGGACAAAGCAATGGTTAACGGGTCTGCCATAGATCGACCTTTGTACTTGGTGTTCGTGTTTAACTGGCGCGGTAAATGTGAGCGCCCAGTTTATGAAATTTCTCTTCAATGAGTTCGTAACCGCGATCAATGTGGTAAATCCGGCTGACTTCGGTCCGGCCCTGGGCGACCAGACCGGCCAGAATCAAACTCGCCGACGCACGCAAATCGGTCGCCATGACCGGCGCCCCAACCAGTGCTTCCACGCCTTTGATGTGCGCACTGTTGCCTTCGACCGTAATGTCAGCGCCCATACGAATCAGTTCGGACACATGCATAAAGCGGTTTTCAAAGATGGTTTCTTCCACTTTGGACGATCCTTCGGCCAACGCATTCATCACCACAAACTGTGCCTGCATGTCCGTTGGAAACGCCGGATAGGGGTGGGTCACAATGTCCACCGGCAACAGTTTACGCCCACGCATGTCCAGGCGAATCCAGTCATCTCCGACGACCAACTCAGCCCCGGCAGCCCGGAATCGCTCGAGCACGGCCTCGAGATGTTCGGGCACCACATGGGTCACGGTCAGGCAACTTTGCGTCACGGCCGCCGCGGCCAGGTACGTACCCGCTTCAATTCGATCCGGAATCACACTGTAGTCCACCCCTTGCAGACGCTCGACCCCTTCTATGATCAGTGTATCCGTATCAATGCCTCGAATGCGTGCGCCCATCTTGTTAAGAAAGTGGGCCAGATCCGACACTTCCGGTTCTTTGGCCGCATTGCGCAACACGGTGGTGCCTTCGGCCAGCACCGCCGCCATCATCAGGTTTTCCGTCCCGGTCACGGTCACCGGGTCCATATGAATGTCCGCACCCTGTAAACGTCCGGCACGTGCCACAATGTAACCTTGGGTGACATCAATCTCCGCGCCCATTTTGCGCATGCCGTCGAGATGGATATTGACCGGCCGCGACCCGATGGCACAGCCGCCCGGCAAGGACACCCGCGCCTCACCATAGCGCGCCAGCAAAGGCCCCATGGCCAGAATCGAAGCGCGCATGGTTTTCACCAGCTCATAGGGCGCTTCTTTGGTCTCAATACTCGAGGCATCGATTTCAATGTCCAATGTTTCATCAAATGTAACCCCAACGCCCATGGTGGCCAGCAACTGAATGGTGGTGGTCACATCTTTCAAGTGTGGCACATTCGACAGCGTCACCGGCGACTCTGCCAGCAAACACCCCATTAGTATGGGCAGCGCCGCGTTTTTGGCGCCGGAAATTCGAACCGACCCCGACAAGCTGCAGGGGCCATCAATCAATAATTTATCCATGCGCACTCATTAGCCGGGGGTCTTGGTTTTGATCGACAGCGCATGCAGACGTCCATCGGCCAGTTCGTCTTTAAAAATATCATTCACCATGCGGTGACATTGAAGCGGTTTTTTGCCTTCAAACTGTCCGCTGGTGACCTCCACCGCAAAATTACAGTCCTCACCGCTGGTAACCACTTGCGCGTCCGGCAAAACCGCCTGAATCCGCTCACGAATTTTTTCTGGTGACATAAGGCCCCCTTGGTTGGCAAAATCAGTCGCGTATTTTAACGCCTTTGTACAATAAAATCAGATTAATCACCGTGACAATCAAAAAGAAGACCAGCGTCACAAGCAAACTCAAACCGGGGGAGACGTCCGAGGCATTAAAAAACCCATAGCGAAAACCGTCCACCATGTAGAAAAACGGATTGAAATGAGACGCAGCTTCCCAGAAACCGGGCAAGGCCTGAATCGAATAAAACACACCGCTGAGAAACGTCAGCGGAATAATGATGAAATTCTGAAACGCGGCCAGATGGTCAAACTTGTCCGACACAATCCCGGCAATCATCCCCACAGCCCCCATCACGGCGGCACTCAACACGGCAAACAGCAACACCCAGGCCGGCGACTGCCAGGTCAGATCAAACCCGATCCAGCCCACCAGCAGCACGCCAATGCCAACGGCCAAGCCGCGAATGATCGAGGCGCCCACAAACGCCAGATAAAACCCAAGTGGCGAGACCGGGCTGAGCAGCACAAACGTCAGATTGCCATGCATCTTCGATTGAATCAGGCTGGATGAGGTATTGGCAAAGGCGTTTTGCAGAATGGTCATCATCACCAGTCCCGGGATCAGAAACTGACTGTAATCCAGACCGGAAAACACCTCCATTCGCGTGTCGATCACCTGACCGAAAATCAACAGATACAGCAATGACGCCACCACGGGCGCAAACACTGTCTGCACCGCCACGGAATAAAAACGGCGAACCTCTTTCACAAACAGCGACCAGCCGCCTAACCAAGACAACGGAATCATTGCGCCTCCCCCGTCAAATCCAAAAACACCTCTTCGAGCGTGGCATCCCGACTGTTAATATCCTGCACCGATACCTGACTCTGACCCAACCAATCCAACACCTCATTGATGGCAATGTCTTTTTCCAGGCGCAACAGAAAGCCGTTGGCGTCCTGCTCTTCCAATCGCGACTGCAAGGGCGCGACCAAGGCGTCCGACGCCACCGGCGCCATGGTTTTGACGCGCAGATAGCGGTATTGATGGCGACACAACAGAGCGTCCGTGGTTTCAAGCGCTTTGAGTTCGCCGCCTTTCATAATCGCCACATCCTCACACAACGCTTCGGCCTCTTCCAGATAATGCGTCGTCAGGATAATGGTATGCCCCTGCCGATGCAGCGACTTGGTAAAATCCCAGAGCGTTTTGCGCAAATCCACATCCACGCCCGCTGTGGGCTCATCCAGCACCACAACCTGAGGCTTGTGCACCAGCGCCATGGCAATCAGAACGCGCCGCTTCATCCCCCCGGACAGCTCGTGGGTCAGGGCATCTGATTTGTCCTTGAGCGCCAGACGCTCTAACAGATAGTCAATCCAGCGATTCTGAGCGGCCCCGCGCAGGGCAAAATAGCCGCTTTGAATATCGAGCAACTCACGAATGGAGAAAAACGGATCGGCGATCAGCTCCTGCGGCACCACCCCGACCAGGCGCCGGGCTTCGCGGTAATTCTTGATCACATCCTGTCCCTGAATCGACACCTGGCCGTCGGTCGGGCGCACCAATCCTGACATGCAATTAATCAGGGTGGATTTGCCGGCCCCGTTTGGGCCCAGCAAACCAAAAAAACATCCCGGGCGCACATCAAAACTGACGCCCTTTAAGGCCGACAAGTCGCCATAGCTTTTTTGAACATTTTGAAATGACACAGCGGGAAACGGTGTGCTCATAAATCTTTTATCATCCTTGTGTTTTACTCAAACCACCAGGCCTGGCGGTTTTTGCATGCGTTTTTACGAGGCGCCCCTCAAGCGGGAGGCGCCCAGTTTAAGACGTCCTGCAGATCATACAGACTCACCAGATCCTGAGCTTGCTCAGGCAGGCCCACCACGGTCACCGGGGATGTTTGCTGCGATTGAAGATAGAGCAGTAATGACAAACAACTCGAATCCAGCGAGGTGACCTGAGACAAATCCACCTGATCAATGGGTTCCAAAGGGGTTTTGAGCATCTGTTGATAGATCTGAGTCACGGCCTCAGCTTCAATCTGACCGGACAGACGCAAACACGACTGCTCGAACACTGCCGCAGTTTCATGTGACAGATTCACCGTCTTCACGCGGCCGCCTCGCTTTGTTCCGCCAGCGCTTCCTGATTTTTTGACTCCAACTCGTTGATCACACGCGCCACCCCTTTGCTGGCAAACTCGGAGCCATAGGTTTTGCGGTAATTGAGCAGTAAACTCACGCCTTCCACCGTCATATCGTACAGCAGCCAACGCTGCTTGGTGTCACTGTAATACGCCCGGTAATCCACGCGGGAAGCATTGCCATCGGCCTGCAACACCTCACTCTGAATTGATGCACGCCCCGGGCGCTCTTCAGTGATGCGTGTCACTTTAACCGAATCAATTTCCAGCTTGAGGAGGCTCTTGGAATAGGAACGCAACAACATGGTTTTAAACGCCTCGGCAAACGCTTCCTGCTGTGTTTCGGACGCCAGTTTCCAATAGCGCCCCATCACATAGCGTGCCATGCGGAACGTATCCACATAAGGCAGAACGTATTCCTCAGCAAAGGCTTTGACGGCCTGAGGATTGCCCTCATACCGGGTGCGATTCTGGTTCAGTTCCGCCACCACTTTTTCCGACACCGACTGCACCATTGCACCCGCCTCATCCGCTTGCGTGGACGCCATGGCCTGAGACAGGCACAGCGTCCAACCAAACAAAGCAGTCGTCAAACCGGTTACCCATTTATTCATCGCCTACTCCCCACTGTCTGCAAATTTGGTCAGAAACTGGCCGATCAGATCTTCAAGCACAATCGCCGACTGCACCAGCTCAATGCGATCCCCCTCTTTCAGAAACAGATCATCGGCCCCCACGTTCAATCCGATGTACTGATCCCCCAGCAACCCCGAGGTCAGGATGGAAGCCGACGTATCAATCGGCAACTGATCAAAATCGTCGTAAATCGACATCGAGACCTTGGCAAAGTAGGTGTCCGGGTCGACTTTAATCTCATTCACCCGACCAATCACCACGCCACTGAGTTTCACCGGGGCCCGCTCTTTTAAGCCACCGATGTTATCAAACAGGGCATGGACCTGATAACTGCTGCGCTCCTGAAGCCCTTGAAAATTGCTGACTTTGAACGCCACCACGGCTAGCGCAATGATTCCCATCAGCACAAACATCCCCACCCAGATTTCAATCCATTGTTTACGCGTCATGATCCGCTTTCCTTTTGATCCAAACTCGTTCATTGTTATCGCTCACGCCATGCCAAGCGTGCCACACCAAGCGTTTGACTAAAACATCACCGCCGTCAACACAAAGTCCAGCGCCAAAATACCCAAGGACGACTGAACCACCGTCCGGGTCGTCGCCCCACTGACGCCTTCCGAGGTCGGCACCGCATCTTCCCCCTGAAACAGGGCAATCACCGCAATCAACACGCCAAACGCCACCGACTTGATGATGCCGTTGACGGCGTCTTCACGCCAATCCACCGACGCATGCATCTGCGACCAGAAAGCGCCTTCGTCCACGCCGAGCCATCCAACGGCAACCATGTAACCGCCCAGAATCCCCATGGCAATGAACATTAGTGAAAGCAATGGCATCACAATCAGCGTCGCGCTAAAGCGCGGGGCAAACACAAACTTACGCGGATCAACCGCCATCATCTCCAGTGCTGAAAGCTGTTCGGTCGACTTCATCAGGCCGATCTCAGCGGTCATGGCAGACCCTGCCCGACCGGCAAACAGCAGGGCCGCGACCACCGGCCCCAGTTCACGTAGCAACGACAAGGCCGTCATGGTTCCCACCGCCTCCTCAGAGTTGAAATCAACCAGCACGTTATAGCCCTGCAGGCTCAACACCATGCCCACAAACAAACCGGCCGTCAAAATAATGGGCAGGGACAACACACCGGTGAAGTACACCTGTTTGATCAGCAATTCCAAACGATAAACCGAATACGGCAATGCCGGCAAAAGGTGCAAAAGGAACAAGCCTGCTCGCCCCCATTGCGCCAGAATACCCAGCGTCTGGCGACCAATATGCCCCAATGCATTCAATACAGGCTGTTTCATGAGGCCTCCGTTTTCAGGTCATCACCAAATGCCGCGACCGGGTAATGATACGGCACCGGTCCATCGGGCAGGCCTTTTAAAAATTGCTGAACCTGGGGGGATTCACTTTGATACAACGACTCCGAATCCCCTTCGGCCACCACCTGACCATTGGCAATCACACAGGCAAAATCGGCAATGGAAAGGACTTCCGCCACATCGTGCGACACCACGACACTCGACAGCTTCAGACTGTCGTTGAGCTTTTTGATCAGAGAAATAAGCACGCCCATGGTAATCGGGTCCTGACCGACAAAAGGCTCATCATAGAAAATCATACTCGGGTCCATGGCAATGGCCCGGGCCAGTGCCACACGTCGCGCCATCCCGCCGGACAATTCCGAAGCCTTCAAATTTCGGGCGCCGCGCAAGCCGACCGCCTGGAGCTTCATCAACACCAAAGGGCGAATCAACACTTCAGGCAGATCGGTGTGTTCACGCAGAGGAAACGCCACATTGTCGAACACATTCAAATCGGTCAGCAAAGCACCACTTTGAAACAGCATGCCCATTTGCGAACGCAAGTCATACAGCTTGCGCCGACTCATCCGGTGCACCAATTCGCCATTGACCTTGATGGTGCCCGAGTCGGGTGAGAGCTGCCCGGCAATTAACTTGAGCAAGGTGGTCTTCCCCGTCCCGCTTGGCCCCATAATCGCGGTAATCTTGCCCGCCGGCACGTCCAGACTCAGACCGTCAAAGATCTTGCGCCCGGCGCGTGAAAAGGTCAAATCCCGAATTTCAATCAATGCCGACATGCTTTATCCTCTCGAGTATTCATGGCGTGGCGTGATGGGCATTATCTTAACCTCAACACATCCGCCATGACTTTCAACGCCCTGAGCGTCTGCGCCGAGACCTGCGCTCCGGTCACGCAAGGAACGGGAGACGCCTGCCAGCCCTCGGGCAGACTGGCGGCAAACGTCTGCAGCCAACCGGCCTGTTGTTTTGGATCATCGGGCAAGTTGGGCCAATACCCCAGCGGCGCGCCAATCAAGTGCATGCCGCTCACCGTCCAATCCCAGTCGGAACCGGCCAAAAACGCCTGCCAATGCTGCTTGGCCGTTTCAACATTTTCAGACTCGGGCACCGCCAACGTGATCGAAACCGATTTCGGCAATTGAGACAACCACTGCGCCTGCGGCGCTCGACACAACAAATGCAGCGACGAAAACCCCGGCTGCTTGGCAAGAAGCTGGATCGCCGCCATGGCCTCATCACTTGGGGTTTCAACCTCAAGCACCCAAACAAAGGCCTCATCTGCCAGACTTTCTTCAACCATGGCCAGCCAGTCCGAATCACAAGGTTCCCACGTTGACTGACTCACCAACAGACAATCAAAAAACGAACTGTAAAAATCCAGACGCCAGTCTTCAGGCATGTCCGAAGGGTAAAAATCCACCCAGCCCGAACCGGGTGATTTGCCCATGACTTGATGCCAGCCCTGTGTGCCAAATGTCAACATTTTTGGGACGTCCTCATAAACATCGTTTATTTCAATTGCGAAAAATTATATAATCGGGGTCTTTGGTGGCGGCACGATGGCAAAACGTCACGTCAACCGCCTCTTCAATCGCCAAAATCGGCAACCGAATGTAAGGCACGCCCATCCGGCTTGCACATACACTTTACAACATTGTAACAGTCTGAACGTGGCTTGGCACCCGACAGGGTTTCCAAGTACGTAAAACGCAGATTTTAACCGAGTTGCTTTATGACCACAGCACTTATTTTACCGTCCCTCCTTCTGCTCATCGGCCTGATCCTTCTGGTCTGGAGCTCGGATCAATTCATCGAAGGCGCTGCGAGCACAGCCATTCATTTGAACATTTCCCCCCTGGTGATCGGGATTGTGGTTTTGGGCTTTGGCACATCGGCCCCGGAAATTTTTGTATCGATACTCGCCTCGCTTGATGACAGTCCCGGACTGGCCATCGGCAACGTAGTCGGCTCCAACATTGCCAACATCGGCCTGGTGCTGGGTGTCACCGCGCTGGTCGCACCCATTGCCATCAAGTCTTCCTTGTTGCGCCGTGAATTTCCGATTTTGCTGATCATTTCATTGCTCGGCATCGTACTCATGCTCGATCGCGATCTGGACATGACCGATGGCATTATTCTGCTTGGGCTTTTGTTTGTTGTGCTGTTCTGGATGATCCGCGCCAACAAACAGGTCTCACCGGACGACCCACTGACGGAAGAAACTCAGCATGAACTCGACGACATCCCCAAAATGTCTTTAAAGAAGGCATTGCTGGTTTTACTGCTGGGCCTGATTGTGCTCATGACCAGCGCTAAAATGATGGTCTGGGGCGCGGTCGAGATCGCAGAGATTTTTCAGGTGCCCGACGTCGTCATCGGCCTGACCATTATCGCCATCGGCACCAGCTTGCCTGAACTCGCCGCCGCCATTTCTGCGGCTCTCAAAGGCGAGTCCGATCTGATGATCGGCAACATTCTCGGCTCCAACCTGTTCAATTTGCTGGCGGTCATGTCCATGCCGGCCTTGCTCGCGCCTTCACTGATCGAAAACAACACGCTTCTTCACGACTATCCTATTATGCTCGCCTTAACCCTGGCCATGTTGATGGTTGCCCTCCCAAGGAAAGGCAAGGCCGAGATCACCAAAATTGAAGGCGGGTTATTGCTGGCCAGTTTCATAGGCTATATGATATTTCTTTATTTCCGGACGGTTTCCGGATAAACGGGGAAACGCATGGCCAACGACATCGCAAAAAAAGCGCAATCCATTCGCCTGTTGATTCTGGACGTTGACGGTGTCCTGTCAGACAACAAACTGATTTACGGCGACGACGGACAGGAATACAAAGCCTTTTTCACGCGCGACGGGCATGGCATGGTCATGTTGCAGAAAAGCGGCATAGACATCGCCATCATTACCGGACGGCGCTCACCGCTGACCGAAAAGCGCATGCAGGACCTCAAAGTCAAACACCTCTATCAGGGCGTTCCCGACAAGCTGCCCACCTTTCTCAAACTGGTGGAAGAACTGGGCCTGACGCTGGAACAGATTGCCTACGTCGGCGATGATATTCTGGATCTACCCTTGCTTACCCGCGTCGGCCTGGCCGTCTCACCCGCCGACGCCGACCCGGAAGTGCGCTCGCGCGTGGATTACATCTCTCGTTACAACGGCGGCCAAGGGTGCGTGCGTGAAGTGTGTGAATTGCTGATGAAAGCCCAGGGGCTGTGGCAGGCGCAAATGGACTTCTACCTTCGCTGAAAACTTTGTTACCATTTAAGCCACACTCTCAATCCGCCCGATTCACCACTAACCGGAACCTGTGAATGCTGCGTCGTCTGTCTTTGACATTGTTGTTGGCTCTGCCTTTTCTGGCCTGGGTATTGTGGCAAGTGCCGGACACAGACGCACCCAGCCAAAGCGCGCCTTCGGTGGATGCCACCTATCAATGGCAAGCCTATGGCACACGCCTCTGGTACAACCAACACGACGCAAATACAACCACCCGAACCGCGCTTTACGCTCAACGCGTGACTTACCTTGATCGAGCGCAACAAAGCGACCTGACCCAACCGATTCTGCTTCGCCAGTCGGGTGAGCGCTTACTGATCAGCCAAAGCCTTTTCGGCCAAACCCAGGGCGAAGACCAACTGACCCTGACGCAGGACGTTCGCATTGCTCAGTTCCGTCCTTCAGACAATCCATCAAACCAGGCCTGGTCAAAATGGCGTCAACTCGAAACGCAAGTGTTGCACTACACCCCCGCTGACGACCACGCTCAGAGTCCGGTAACGACCCGAATGTATACGCCTCAATCTTTCACCCGGTCCCAACGATTTGAACTTGACCTGACAACCCAGCAATTGCATTTGCGTGATCAGGTACTGACCCGGCACTGGCCAAAGCTGGACCAGGTCCCTGCCTTGCACCGCCAGCGCTTTGACTCATTACCCCCGAGAGCCCCCCAATCATGACACACCGATTATTGACTGCCATCCTGCTATTCTGGTTCAGCGGGCCCTTTCTCGCCCAGGCGGAAACCGCCTTGCCGGACGAATCGCAACCGATCACAGTGGAAGCGGACGAACTGATCAGCCAGGACCAGACGGGCGAGAGCGTCTATACCGGCCATGTCACCATGGTTCAGGGCAGCACCCGGGTCAGCGGAGACCAGGCCACCGTTTTCCACCCCGAACGCGAGCTGGAAAAGACCATCGTCACCGGCCAGCCCGCGCATTTTCGACGCTTTCTGCCTGAACAGCAGGCCTGGATGGAAGGCCATGCTGACAAGATCACCTACAGTGCACGCGAACGCACGGTTTTGCTTGAGGGCAACGCTTACGTCAAGCAGGCAGAAAAAAACAGCATTGAAGGTCAGAAAATCTTTTACGATCTGAAGGCCCAGACCGTAAAAGCCTATCGATCCGAGACCGAACAGGTTCAGGTGATTTTTGATCCGGCCACAGAAGACGAATCCCCTGCGGCCGAAAAACCCACCCCCCCAACCGAGACCACACCCTGACATGGCTCACTTTTACGCCCGAAATCTCGCCAAAAGCTATAAAAAGCGTCCGGTGGTCACCTCTGTCGACCTGGATGTTCACAGCGCGGAAGTGGTCGGATTGCTCGGCCCCAATGGGGCCGGCAAGACGACCACCTTTTACATGATGACCGGATTGGTCCGCAACGACGCCGGCGAGATTTGGCTGGATGAGCGCGAACTCAGCCCTCTAAGCATTGACCAGCGTGCCCGGCTGGGCATCGGGTATTTGCCGCAGGAAGCCTCGGTCTTTCGACGCCTGAGTGTCCGCGACAACATTCTGGCCATTCTGGAAATGCGCCCCGAACTGACCAAGCAGACACGCGAATCCCTTTATCAGACACTGGTGGACGACTTGCAGATCGGTCACATCACAAGCCAGCTGGGGCAATCCCTGTCTGGCGGAGAACGTCGCCGAGTTGAAATCGCCCGTGCCCTGGCCATGGAACCGGCATTCATTCTTCTGGATGAACCCTTTGCCGGGGTGGATCCCATTTCAGTCAAAGACATCCAGGGCATCATCCGCCAACTCAAAGCACGCGACATCGGCGTGCTGATCACGGATCACAATGTGCGCGAAACACTGGGGGTTTGTGACCGCGCCTACATTCTCCACGACGGCCACATACTGGCGCATGGCAATGCCGAAGAAGTTCTGTCCAACCCCGAGGTGCGTGACGTTTATTTGGGCCATGATTTCCAGTAAACCGCCCCGCGAATAAGCGCGCGACGGATTGAATCGGCCGCCGACCGCTATGCTATAATGAAATCAAAAACGCCGGACCACGGCGTGCAACCACGACGAAAAGGAGTCATGTATGCAAATCAATCTGACCGGCCACCACGTTGAGATCACCGACGCTCTGCGCGACTATGTCACCGAAAAAATGCAGAAACTCACCCGCCATTTTGACCATGTGACCAATACGCATGTGATTTTGACGGTTGAAAAACAAAACCAGAAGGCCGAAGCCACGGTGCATGTTTCAGGCAAAGACCTGTTTGCCGAACACACCACCGATGACATGTATGCTTCCATTGATGCTTTGGTTGACAAACTGGACCGCCAGATCATCAAACACAAAGAAAAAATCAGCAGCCACCACAAAAAGACCGGTGGCGCCCGTCAGATGTCGGCCGACCAGGCGGAAGAAGCTTGATTCGATGCTGACTGCCCCCGAAAAAGCGCCGCTTGGCGCTTTTTTTATGCCCGAATAGCGGCTTGTCATGGCCTCGTCATGCCATTGAGGTAAAATAACCAAATACGTTTTCAACCGGTCCGCATCATGAGCAAAGTGCATTACCATCACGACAAGCTGGCCATCGCCGAACAACTGCAACAGGCGGTTTCGGAACAGAACCACGACTACATCGAACAGCTGTTACTGAGTCTGGTCCCCGAAGAAATCGCCGAAACGCTGGAAGCCACACCGCCCAAAGAACGCCCCGGGCTATGGCATTACCTCCCGGCTGAGATTCGCGGTCCCGTCCTGGGGCACACCAATGATGAAGTCCGTGCCAGCCTGCTCAAGCTGCTCACACGCGACGAAATCATCGCGCTGACCGAATCGCTGGAAACCGATGACATCGCTGACATCCTGCAGAGCCTGCCGGAGTCGGACAAACATGATCTGATCGATGCGCTGCCGGGACCAGCCAGAGACGCCGTCATCACTGCCCTGTCGTATCCGGAAAACACCGCGGGCGGCCTGATGTCAACCGACTACATATCGGTGCGCTCGGACGTCACGCTGGAAGTGGTTTTGCGCCTGTTGCGAAAAATTGGCACGCTACCCAACGACATGGTGGACCTGATTGTGCGCGACCGTCATGGCAAATACGAAGGCACGCTGCGACTGAACGATCTGCTGACACACGACGAGGACACTTTGGTCGCAGACCTGGTGGACAAAAGCCGGTTTGCAATCAATGCCCTCATGCCAGACAAGGAAGTCGCCAGTATTTTTGAAAAAAACGACTTGATTTCCATTGCTGTGATCGATGAACGGGATTATGTGCTCGGGCGCATTACCATCGATGACGTGGTCGACATCATTCGGGAAGAAGCCGACCGCACCACCATGGCCAGCGCCGGCCTGGACGAGGAAGAAGACCTCTTTGCCCCGCCTTTGATTTCCGCAAGACGCCGCTCTTTCTGGCTGGGCATCAATCTGCTCACCGCCATTTTTGCGTCCATTGTGATCGGTGTGTTTGAAGCCACGATTGAAGAAATTGTCGCGCTGGCCATCCTGATGCCCATTGTCGCCAGTATGGGCGGCATCGCTGGCACTCAGACGGCTACCATCGTTATCCGCGCCTTGGCAACCGGAAAATTAGGCAGTCGGAATCGACGCAGTCTGATATGGAAGGAAACATCCGTGGGTGGGTTCAATGGTTTGTTTTGGGCAACCCTGACCGGCTTGACCGCCGGGATCTGGTTTCAGGACCCGGTGCTTGGGTTGATTTTTGCCGCCGCAATGCTCATCAACCTCACTGCAGCGTCCCTGGCAGGCGCACTGATTCCACTGATTTTACAGAAAATGAAAATTGATCCAGCCCTCGCCTCCGGGCTGATGTTGACCACGGTCACGGATTCATTGGGGTTTTTCGTGTTTCTGGGACTGGCCACGGTGATCTTGATCTAACCGTCTGTCTAAAGACGGTCTAAGGAAGGGACGGTCTAAGGCGACAAAAAAGCAGGCTCGCGGGAGAGCAAGACCTGACAAGGCTCAAAGAAAAGCGGCCAGGACTGACTTAATCTGACCAAAAAAATAAAACCCCACCGCCGCAACGATCAGCAGGAGCAGAAAGAACGACTTTCCGTGCGACTTTTTCTGTGTTCGAAAAATATTGTCTCGACGTTTCAACTTCATTGGCGGCCACCCATCATTTTTACCAGGCCTGGTCAACCCAAACCTCACAAATTAATGAAGCAACCTTAACACATTAAAAAAACATTGCAAATGAGTCACTTATGATCAATGTTCACGCGTGGCCACAAAGCGCAGGTTTGGCCATCGCTCCTCGGTCAGGTTCAGGTTGACCCGCGTCGGCGCAATGTAAGCCAGTTGTCCGGCGGCATCATAGGCCACATTTTCTTTGACTTTGGCCAGGAATTGATCAATGTCTGCCTTGTCGCCCTCAATCCAGCGTGCCGTTTGCACATTGACCGGCTCAAAAAAGCAATTCACATTGTATTCATCCACCAGACGCTGAGCGACCACCTCAAACTGCAAGACCCCAACGGCCCCCAGAATAAGGTCGTTGTTTGCCACCGGCCGAAACAGCTGTGTCGCCCCTTCTTCGGACAGCTGGGTCAACCCTTTTTGTAGCGCCTTCATTTTCATCGGATCTTTGAGCTGGGCACGTCGGAAAAGCTCCGGCGCGAAATTGGGAATGCCGGTGAATTTTAAATCTTCGCCCTGGGTAAAGGTGTCCCCGATTTTAATGGTGCCATGATTGTGCAGGCCGATGATATCGCCGGGATAGGCCACTTCCGCCTGATCGCGTCGATTGGCCAAAAAGGTGATGGCTTTGGCAATTTTGACAGACTTGCCCAGACGAACATGTTTGAGGCTCATGCCCTTTTCATAACACCCGGAGACCACGCGCATAAACGCGACCCGATCTCGGTGCTTGGGGTCCATATTAGCCTGGATCTTAAAGATAAAGCCAGTGAGCTTGTCCTCGGAAGACGCCACTTGACGGGTCGCCGTTTCTCGACCTTGAGGGGCGGGCGCGTGATCATGAAAGCCGTCCAGCAACTCTTGCAATCCGAAGTTATTCACCGCCGACCCAAAATAAACCGGCGTGAGCTTGCCGCTCAAAAATGCATCCAGATCAAATTCATGGCTCGCCCCTCGGACCAGGTCCACCTCATCCCGCAACTCCTGGGCCTGGTCGCCGATGCACTCGTCCAAACGCGGGTTATCCAAACCTTCGATCAACTCACCTTCCGAGGCATTCAATCCATCGGCCACCTCAAACAGGCGGACCGTGTCATTGTAAAGATGATAAATGCCCTTAAAGCGCTTACCCATACCAATGGGCCAGGTCACGGGGGCACAGTCGATTTTCAGAACGTCTTCCACCTCGTCCAGCAACTCAATCGGCTCTTTGCCTTCGCGGTCGAGCTTGTTGATAAACGTCAGGATCGGGGTATCACGCAGACGACACACGTCCATCAGTTTAATGGTCCGATCCTCCACCCCTTTGGCCACATCGATCACCATCAACGCCGAATCCACAGCGGTTAAGGTGCGGTAAGTGTCCTCAGAAAAGTCTTCGTGCCCGGGCGTATCCAGGAGGTTGATCATCACATCCCGATAGGGAAACTGCATCACCGATGAGGCCACGGAAATGCCCCGCTCCTGCTCCATTTTCATCCAGTCAGAGGTCGCGGCACGGTCGGTTTTTCGGCTTTTGACCGACCCGGCCAGCTGAATGGCTCCCCCATAAAGCAGCAACTTTTCGGTCACGGTGGTTTTCCCCGCATCCGGGTGCGAGATAATGGCAAACGTTCGGCGCTTAGCCGTTTCCAGGGACTGAGACATAATTTATTTACACTGTGGTGAAACAGGCAAGGTCTTCTCACAACAACGTGAAAACTTGCCATAAACGAAAAGATGGGGCATTATAACTCATTGGAAGAGTCTGCCAAAACCAAGAGTTCAATCAGAAAATTCAAAAAACAGGTCGGCAGAAAAAAAGAGAGGGCCGGGCGGCCCTCCAAATTCCCCCAAGTGTGGTACCCCTGTCAAACAGGGAAGGGGGGTTTTCAGTTGCACTCTGAAACACGGTCAAAAACAGAAAATGGCTTTCCTAAATCTTACAGCAACACTCTTAGCTGTCTCGGTACGGTACTGAGTACGCCAACCTGGACGTAAGCCAAACCAAACAATGCTGTTGTAAGACTGAAAAAACTAAATGAATATGGGGAGAGGCATCACACGAGAACTTGTGATGAACCGGAGAGAGCATCAAGAACGATGTAACTTTCCAGAAAGGCAACCCGGCCATCTGCGTGAGATCCGTGGTTTTCCGCCTCCGCCTCGCGACGAATTTAGCTTTTTCTTTCCAACTTTTGATCTAAGTATATTGCGAATGCCTGAGCATTTCAACCCATTGTTACGATTTTTCTGAGATTTGTTGCACATCGCTTTCTGTCAGGCCCTCGGGCAGTTCAAACTTATACCCCACGCCATACACAGAGTGAATGATGTCGTCCTCCGTCAACGCCTCAAATAACTTATGGCGCAACTTTTTAATGTGACTGTCCACGGTGCGATCGGACACCACCCGATTGTCCGGGTAGATGGAACTGATCAACTGGGCGCGTGAAAAAATTCGCCCCGGACTCTGACTGAGCTGCTTGAGAATGGCAAATTCGACCACAGACAGATTGACATGTTGCCCCTGGTAATGCACTTGATACCGTTCTTCGTCCATTTGCCAGTCGGCCACATGGGTTTGCAGATCATACTCATAACGACGCCTTAACAAGGCTTTGACCCGAGCCACGACCTCTTTCGGGCTGAAAGGCTTGCAAAGGTAATCATCGGCCCCGGTTTCCAGCCCGATCACCCGGTCGACCTCTTCCACCTTGGCCGTCAACATCATAATCGGAATCCGTGAAAACGCACGCACGGCTTTGCACACGGCTATGCCATCTTTGCCCGGCAACATCAGATCCAATATCATCAAATCGGCCGAATTAGCTTCCAACCAGGGTTCCACCTCATCTCCACGGTTCAACTGATGTGTTTTGAACCCCTCGTTTTCGAGATAAGCCTGAACAATGTCCGCGATTTTGGCTTCGTCTTCGACAATCAGGATGCAGGGCGCATGATGGCGTTCGGTCATAAATTTTCCTTTCAATGGTCTGCCCGTCCAACCTTACAAAGGCAGGCAAACGGTCATTTTAATGCCTCCGAGCGCAGATTGCTCGGCTTCTATCTTACCACCATGAGCACTGGCAATCTGCTGGGCAATGGCCAATCCCAACCCGGCGCCGCCATGACGGCGACTGCGCGAAACATCGGTGCGATACAACCGCTCAAACAGGTGGGTCAACTCCTGATCCGTCACCCCGGGCGCGGAATCCTCAATGATGAGGCAGACCTCTGAAGGCTGCCGGGTCAAACGCACACGGATCTCCCCGCCTTTTTGCGCGTCCACATCGGTATAGGTCAGGCTGTTGACCAGTAAATTCACAAACAATTGCTGTAGACGATCCTCATCCCCCTGCAAACGGATTTTTTCCTGCGGCAAGGTCTTGTTCAATGTCAGTCCTTTCTGACGAATCGGCTCCGCCACCAAGCCAATGGCACGCTCCACCAGCGCGGCCAGATCAACCTGATTCATTTTATAATTGAGACCACCAATATCATTGAGCGTGACCTGATACAGATCCTCGACCAAGCGGTTCAGCACCATCACCTCTTCGTAGAGTTCATTGATGCGCTCACCATCCGCCTGGTGAATGCCATCGCGGATCGCCTCCAGGCGCCCTCTGAGCACCGTCAAAGGTGTTCGCAACTCATGGGAAATGTCTGCAATCCACTGATTACGGCTCTGCTGACTTTTTTCCAGACTGGCGGCCAGGTGGTTGAAGTCCTGCTGCAGCTGACCCAGTTCGTCATTACGGTTTTTAGGCAGCCGCGTGGTAAATTTGCCTTGAGACAAGCGCCGCATCCCTTGAGTAATGGTGGTGATGGGTTTGAGAAAATGATCGGCAAACGGCCAAAGCAGAATCACCGCCATCACGGAAATCACCAGTGCCCAGGCCGTAAAGACAATGGACTGGTTGGCCGCAAACTCAATGTCGTTTTTATCGGTGAGAACCTGGCGATGACTGTAGGCCAGATGCCCAGCCTCATCCCGGTCCACCCAGACACACTCCATCAGCCCACCCTGCGTCGGCTTGGGGCCGTAAATCACGTCGCCATCCCGACTGACCAAGCTGACCCGCCGTTCAAACACATCCGGGTGAATTTTCAGCAACTTGGGGTATTGGCGTTCAAGCAGAATATCCAACGGAATGTAGGTATGAGTCAAATCCACCCGATGGGAAGCAGTCAGCAAACGTTGCCAGACGTCCTGAGAAATTTCAGCGGTATCAAAAATTGCCTTTTCGTCCATGTAGACTTCCAGGTTATTTTTAAGCCGCTCCAGACGCAACTGATCCCGTTTGTCCACATATTTGATCATGGTCGAATGCAAGAGGTAATGATGGTTCCAGGTCATCACCCCCAGCATCAGTGCGCCAAACGCCACCAGAAGCAGAATGAATTTAACCCGTAGCGTCATGCCACCTAACAACTTTGCCAACACAGCCGTTCACCTGATTGATTGAATACCATTATTCTAGCCAATTCATCCCAAGACGTTTGTGAAAGGACTATGCAGTTGCCCCCTCGCATTCCAATGTCAAAGCCGATAAAATAAAGGTTTAACGATGCACCCACCGAGTTTGCCATGTTTTACACCCAGGAACGCGATAAATTACGCCAATTCTACGCTGACACTTGGCAAAAGGCCCGGTTGAATCAACCGCTGGATGCCATGGAAACGCTCATCGCCAGGGTGATCGAAAAACATCCTGAATACCACGCCATGTTGGAGAATCAGGCTCACCTGGGCAACGATTACGCGCCGGAAGACGGCGAAACCAATCCTTTCCTGCACATGGGGATGCATCTGGCACTGGAAGAGCAGGTTTCTCTTGACCGGCCCGCCGGCATCCAAACGCTTTATGAAAAGCTGACCGAAAAAACCCGTGACTTCCACACCACCGAGCACGAAATGATGGAATGTCTGGGGGAAGCACTTTGGCAGGCACAGCAGACCCAAGGCGAGCCGGATGAAACCGCCTATCTGCAATGCCTGCAACAGCGATTACTACAACTCTCTCCTAAAAGGAATCAGGCATGAGCGAACGTCCTGCCCCCCTTCGACGTGCCCTGCGCAATGCTGCCATCATCGCACTGGTAGTGGCCGTGGTCACTCAGTTCCAGGGCGAAACGATCCTGACCACCGCACTCAACAGCCTCTTCACCTTTGTCGTCATTGCCCCGGCATTGTGGCTGTCTTATCGGTTCACCCAAAGACTGGTTAAACCGTCCAAGCCCTCAGACCCGCCGCCATCCCCGCCGGAGTCGTAATGCCAACCGACGCTCCCCAGGCAGACGTCAGTCTGATTCAATCCAAAGGCACGCTGGACTGGGCCTATCCGCCCATGATCCTCGCCAGTACCGCTGCGGCCATGGACAAAGAGGTGGAAATTTTTTTCACCTTTTATGGCATTGAGTGTTTGCGCAAAGACACCACAAAACTCAAAGTCTCCCCCGTCGGCAATCCGGCCATGCCATTAAAACTGCCCTACGGCCCCAAGGCATTGCAATCGATCAACTGGCGATTTCTGCCGGATGCCATCTGGTCGCTTCCCGGCATGACATCGCTGGCCACCCGGATGTTCCACCAGACCCTTGCCCACCATAACCAGCTGCCGTTTGACCAGCTTCGTACCCTCTGCCTGGATATGGGGGTTCGTTTCACCGTCTGCCAAATGAGCATGGATCTCCTGGGCTATCAAACCGATGACCTCATTGACGGTCTGGATTTTGCCGGAGCGGCCACCTATTTTGCCCGTTCGCCGCAAGAGCAATCCTTGTTTATTTAATGCTCTGGCCTGCCAGCCCAGCCGCCTTAAACATGAATTTTTTTCATGCAGACGTGAGCCAAACTCAACCAAAACACATTTCGAACCACTAAAATAACACTCGTTTCAGGTGCCAGGTGCGGTCAAACGCCGCACCCGGTTAAACGGGAAATGGGTGAAACCCCCATGCTGCCCCCGCAACGGTGATAGAGAAGACTCAACCGGACTCCGCGTCCAGCCATTGAGCCACCCGGCTCGAGAAGGCGTTGAGAAATGGCTCTTCAGCCCGGATACCGGCCTGAAAACAACCAGGCCTGGTCATAAACCGGGTTTGACCGATTGCGGAGGGCAATGCGGCACACTTGTAAAACAAAGCTCCTGCCTCAGGCGGGTTAAGTCACCCCGTTTTGCCTTCATTTGAATTCAAATGAAGGAACTCACATGAAATCCAAGCGTTATCATCTCGCCACAGCGTTGTGTTTGTCTGCAACGCCGTGTCTGGTAGCAGCCCAGGCGCCGACCGCTTTGAACAACCTGGTGGTCACAGCCACCGACACAGATCAACAGTCGGACCAGATCACCGACACCGTCATCGTGATTGACCGACAAGAGATCGAGCGAAAACAATACCAAACGCTGAACGACGCCCTGCAGCATCAACCCGGCTTCAGTGTCAAACGTTCCGGTGGAGCAGGCCAACAAAGCAGCACCTATCTGCGTGGATTCTCTCAGGACAATCTGCTGATCCTGATCAATGGGATTGAACAAACAGACCCATCCGGTTTAAGCGGCGCCAATCTCCATCTATTGCAACTGGCAAATGTCGAGCGCATCGAAATTCTCAAAGGAGCCCAGTCCAGCGTTTGGGGCCCAAACGCCGCCGTTGGTGTCATTAACATCATTACCCGCTCCTCACCCGGCGCTCAAATTGGTCTTGAAATCGGCAGCCATGGACACAAACGGCTTCAAGCTGCTCTCAACCAAGGCAATGAACAGGTTGATTTTGGGGCCAGCCTGTCAACACTGAATGTCGATGGTTTTTCGGCGGTTCATCCATACAACGACACATCCGAAGGCTATGAGGACGATGCCCATCACCAGACTGACGTCGCTTTTAAACTCGGCGTCAACCTGACCTCAAACCATCGTCTGGAAGCACAGCTTCAATCTTCCACCGCCACCACCGACTATGATGGCAGCAGTGATCCGGACGCAGACAATCAAATTGATTATGATCAGGTCGCCCAATCGCTGCGCTACCGCTATCACCGCGGCCCGTGGCTTGCTCGATTGCAGCTGCATCACAACCGCATTGAACGCGCCTACCATACCGGCTTCGGCACCTCTACCTATGAGGGCACGCTGTCTGAGAAAAAGGGCACCTTGAAGCGCACCTATCGTAGCCATGATTTTTTTCAGATCGGCGCCAATCAGAAAACCTATGACAGTCAAAGCAGCTTTGACAATCATCAAAGCTATACCCAGAACGGGCTCAACCTGACCAATCACAACCAGTTTGGCAAAGGCTGGTCATTGACCGAATCAGTGCGTCACGACCGTTTTGATGCCTTCGAAAATGCTCTGACCGGAAAAGTCGGCCTGAGAAAACAGTGGGCCTCCGCTTACGCAATCAGCATCCACGGCGGCACCGGGTACAAAGCCCCTCTTTTGTCTCAACTCAAGGCGGATAACCCCGCGCCGCTGGACCCGGAACAGTCGCGCTCTCTGGACGTCCGTGTCGAGCTGGGCGATCTGACCGCCACCTGGTTCAAAGCCGACATTCGGGACAAAATTGAAGCCGAAGGCACCTATCCCAACTATGTTTACGTCAATGCCGACCAGGAAACCCGCTCACAAGGGATCGAACTGAACTATCAGGCTGACCTGACCGCTCTCAATCTGTCCCTGGCCGCTTCAATGACCTGGCAGCAGGTCGAAAATGAGGACGGCGAGGCAAAAGCCTACGTGCCGGAACGAACGGCACAACTGTCGCTGGACTATCGAGCGTTTGTCGATGCACTGATCGGTCTGGACGCGCATTATACCGGCACGCAATACCCGGCGGATGATCGTCAGGGCAAACAAATCGGGGAATACACCGTCCTAGACTTGCGCGCACAATACCAGCTCACACCCTCCCTTGAACTTTACGGGCGCATTGAAAACTTGACCAATGCCGATTACATTAACGCCATTGCCGATTACCCGGCGACCAATACCCCACCGCAATACATTTATGGCAATGGGGAGCGTCGAGTGTATTTGGGCGTGCGCACTCAACTGTGAGGAACACCGGATGACTGAAAGCGACGCAACTCAAAATGACCGCCATCGCGTGCGCATGCAACGCAAAAAAGCACAGGTGGACGCGGCCATTGCCCGAGCCGACCAGAAAAAGGGGCTTTTGCTGGTGTTAACCGGGCATGGCAAAGGCAAATCCACCTCTGCCTTCGGGTCTGTGGCGCGTGCGCTGGGGCATGGTCTCAACGTCGGCGTGTGTCAGTTCATCAAAGCCCGAACCGATACCGGTGAAGAAGCCTTTTTCAGTCAACACCCACACTGCGAATGGCATGTGCTGGGCGATGGGTTTACCTGGGACACCCAGGATCGACAGGCGGACATCGACACCTCGAAACGTGGCTGGGCGGTTGCCGAACGCATGCTTTCCGATCCGGGTTACGATCTGGTGGTTTTGGATGAGCTGACTTATTTACTCAGCCTTAATTATCTGGATGCCGATCGTGTTCTTGACGCCTTGAGCCAGCGCCCGAGGGATCAGCACGCGATTGTCACCGGTCGCTCGGCCATTGCCCCCTTGCGGGCGCTGGCCGACACCGTCTCAGAGATCAAAGAGGTAAAGCATGCCTTTCATGCCGGGATTCAGGCACAAATGGGACTGGACTACTAGCGTGTTGCGTCTGCGCGCTCACCCCGGTTTTTTACCAGGCCTGGTCAAAAACACCCTGCTCACCCTGAGTTTGTTCGGGTCTGGCGCAGCCTTTTCCGGTGCCGAGCGCATCATCACCCTGGCGCCGCATCTGACTGAACTGGTCTATGACGCCGGCGCTGACGAAGCGTTGGTGGCAACCGTTGCGCACAGCGACTACCCGCCTCTGGCCAAAACCCTGCACCGCATCGGCGATTATCAGGGCATTCAGGTTGAAGCCATCCTGCAACAGCGCCCTGACTTGGTACTGGCCTGGCGCAGCGGCAATCGTCCTCAACTGATCCAACGTCTGAAGCAGCTCGGGCTCAAGGTTGTCACCACCGAACCGGAATCCTTATCAGACATTCCTCAGCAGATTGAATTAATCGGTCGTCTGGCCGGCACCCTGGCCGTGGCCGAGCGTCGTGCCGACGAATTGCGCCAGCGTTTAGCTGAGTTGACACACCGTCACCGTCCATCCAGCCCGGTGACGGTTTTTTATCAACTCTGGGACAGCCCTATGATGACGCTGAACGGCCAGCATTTTATCAGTCAGGGCATTGAAAAATGTGGGGGGAAAAACGTGTTTGCACACCTGGCCCCTTTGGTGCCGCAAATCAATGTGGAAGCGGTGCTTGAAGCCAACCCGGATGTCATTCTATTGGGAGAGCGACCGCAGATCGCAGCCGAATGGCAGCAGGCATGGCAAGCTTACCCATCGCTGCAGGCAGTGAAAACGCAACGTGTCCACCCAATTTCAGCGGACGTCTATCAACGCCCCACCGCCCGATTTATTGAACACCTGCCGCAACTGTGTGACGTGATTCAAAACGGCCAGAAGAAATAAAGCATGTAAGCGCCATACATCACCACCATGACCAGGCTCAAAATGGTAATCGGGCGAATGCCTTGTTGCTTGGGAACTTCATAGCCCTGCGCCGCCATCTTTCGATGCCGGAAATGGCGACGCACCACCCAGAAGACAAAGTACAAAACAGCCAGAATGGTCAGCAGGTTCAAAAGCTTGCTCATGAATCACTCGGGCCATTTGACTCTGCGCTGCGCAAGGATTCATCCAGCAGTTTTTCCCGAACCTTCTGCAGATCGGTTTCCGTGTCCACGCCCACACCGGCTTCTTCCAGCGCATCCAGCACCAGAATCGGCTCGTTGTGCCAGAGCACGCGCAACTGCTCCAGGCATTCGACCTGTTCCAGCGCGCATTGCGGCCAGTCGACGTAGCGCTGCACAAATCCGGCGCGGTAGGCGTACAAACCAATGTGACGGCGATACGGCCAGTGGTCCGGCAGCCAGCGATGCTCGACAAACGTGTCGCGTGACCACGGAATGGGCGCACGGGAAAAACTCATCGCCAGATTCTCACCATTGCGCACCACCTTGACCGCGTGCGGGTCAAACACCGTGTCCACCTCTTCAATCGGCTCACACAGCGTGGCCATGGGAATGTGCGGATGTTCGGCCAATCCCTGCGCCACCTGATGAATCAGGCTCGGCGGCAGCATCGGTTCATCGCCCTGGACATTGACCACAATGGTCTCCGATGGCCAGTTCATGGTTTCAATCACTTCGGCAATGCGCTCCGTGCCAGACTGATGACGAGGCGAGGTCATACACACATCTGCCCCAAAGGCCTCACAGGCATTGCGCACGGCCTCGGACTCGGTGGCCACCACAACCTGATCGGCTCCGGCGGCCACCGCCCGCTGCCAGGTCCATTGCACCATGGGCTGCCCATTGATGTCCATCAGCGGTTTGCCCGGCAGACGGCTGGATTCAAATCGGGCGGGAATCACGACCACAAAACGCATCAAATCAGGCCTGACGCTTTTTTTTGAGCCATGCGTCTTTCTCTTGCGCACTCAATTCACGAGCTTCGTCTTCCAGCATCACAGGAATGCCGTCACGAATCGGATAGGCCAGATTCGCGGCGGTCGAAATCAGTTCCTGATTGGCTTTGTCATACTGCAACTCGGCTTTGGTCACAGGGCAGACGAGAATGTCCAATAATTCGGGGTTCATGCCTTCTCTCTTTCTGACGATGATGAATGTCTGATTTGAACCAGTCGTTGTTCGATCTGGTCCAGAAAAGACGTCGGGCAATGGGGTTTTACCGCCAAGGCCCACCAGTTGTCCTGGGCAAACGCCTCACATTTTACCGCATCTTTGGCGGTCATAATCAATGGTTTTTGCGGGTCCATCGCCTGAAAATCGGTCGGACGATACGCCTGATGGTCGGCAAAGGGATGTGCGTCCATTTCGCCCACCAGCGGGCGCAGGGTTTCAAAAAAACGCGCCGGGTGACCAATGCCTGCCAGCGCCGTGACCGACTCATTTGCAAAGGCATCCAACGCGCGACGCACCTCCGGTTGATTGACTCGGTAAAAATAAGCCGGCGACAAGGTCAGCTGCGCCGCACTGCCCGCCGGATGATGCGCGGTCACACCGTCTTGCGTGACCGTCCGAAAGGGCCCGTTATTCACCACCCAATCGACCGTGCGCAGACGGGATAAGGGTTCGCGTAACGGCCCGGCCGGAAGACAGCGTTGATTGCCAAAGCCTCGAACGCCATCCACGATCACCACTTCCAGATCTCGGGCCATGGCAAAATGCTGCAACCCATCGTCACTGATAATGAGGTCCAACTCGGCTCGTTCTTGCAGGCAGCGCACGGCCTCAACCCGTTTGGGTGCCACCGCCACCGGACACTGAAGTGTCTGCGCCAGCAAGAGCGGCTCGTCCCCCACCGTTTTGGGATCCGAATCGGGTGTGACCCATTGCGGCCACTGTTTGGCCTCGCCGCCATAGCCACGGCTGACCACACCGATACGCCAGCCCCGCTGTTGCAGCCCCTGCCCCAACCACTGAATAAAAGGGGTTTTGCCACTGCCCCCGACGGTGACATTGCCCACCACCAGAACCGGGCAGCTTGCCTGAGAAGCAGGCATGGACTGGCGGTAACGCTCAAAACGACGCCGCGCAATCCGACAGACCACCGCCCCCAACGGGCGAAGCAGCCAACCTAACCATGAAAAACACGACGTCTGCCAGAAGCGAGGCCAACTCATACCAACCCCATCACACAGAATGCCGGGCGCTCTGACGGCCAAATCAAGCAGAGGTTAAGGTGGGTCATAAGGCTCCATTGAGGGGTAATCGTCGCAGGCATTATGATACCACCGCTTTGACTGCTCGCGCCAACCCGGCTCCGCCCGCATCCCCTCCGGTCGCAGATGAAAACGCAGCGCGCCCTCACAGGCGGTGTTGCGCCAGTTTGCACCCGAGTCAATCACCCTTTGGCGCACCGCCTGAGCGGGAAAATGGTAACGGTTGGCAAAGCCACTGCTGAACACCACGGTCTGAGGGGACACCGCCTGCAAAAAGGCCTTGCTGGTGGACGTATCACTGCCGTGATGCCCGGCGATCAGCAATTCGCTGTCCAGCTTTTTGGGGGATTGTCGAATCAGAGCGGCTTCCATTTGTTTGCCCACGTCCCCGGTCACCAGCACCGATTGCGAGGCAGTCGCCACACGCAACACACAAGAGGCATCATTATCATTGACCGGAGCAGGCAAATCCGGTCCGGGCGCCAACACCTCAAAATGCACCCCGGAAAACCACCAGGCCTGGTCAGAATCACAGGCACTGAACGCCCCCGGCTGTTTCATACGCCGATTCAAGCGATCCGGTTGACCGGAAAACGCTCGGGCAACCGGCCACGCCTGCAACAGACGCGCCGTACCCCCCATGTGATCTTGATCGGCATGACTGACCAGGAGCAGATCAACGTTTTCCCGTTCCCGCCAACGTAAATAAGGCGCAATCGCCAGTTTGGTGCCGTCCAGACTGGGACCCCATTGTGCCCCGGTATCATACACCACCACCTCATTCGCGGTTTCAAACACCAATGCCTGCGCCTGCCCCACATCCAACACCGTCAGAGTCACCTCACCCCATGCCGGGCGCTCGAGCGACTGCGGCCAGCCAATGATTGCAACCAACCCCAGCACACTGAGACCACTCGCCCAGCGTCGTTCGCTCGCTCGCCAACGCTGATAAAACACCCAGACCGCATACACCAGCGCATACATCGCCAACGCCTGCCATAAAGACCAGCTTGCAGTTGGCAGCGTGCTCTCGCCCTGGGCCAGCCACTGCAAAAACTGCCAGAGCCGTTGCCAAAGCCCATCGCTTAGCTGCAGCAAAAGCCCGGCACCCGTTTCCCAAACCCCACTCAGCACTGTGACCAGTGCCAGCAGTGGCAGGCCCACGAGGGTCACAAACGGCACCGCGACCAGATTGGCCACAAAACTCACCGGCATCCATTGCTGGTAAAACACCGCCAGCAACGGCATCAGACCAATCGTCAACACCGCCTGAACCAGCAACAACTGTTGCCATCTGGGCGCGTCCTTTACCCCTGGGTGACGCAACAGGGCAAAAATCAGCCCGACCGCAGCAAACGAGAGCCAAAAGCCTTGCGACAGAATCGAACTGGGGGCGACCGCCACCACCAGAAACGCGGCCAGAAACAAGACCGACACCGGCTGAAATCGTCGGCGCAGAAATAAAAACAGCAATCCGGCGCCCAGCATCAGCCAGGCCCGCTGAGTCGGCAAGGCCCAACCCGCAAGCATGGCATAAAGCGCCGCCAGAATCAGCGCGCCCCAGGCCGAAAACAACGGACGGGGGACATACGCCCAAACGGCATAGGGTCGCACACGCACCATAACCGACCAAAGCCACCCCATCAGCGCATAGCCAATCGCCGCAATCAAGCCGATGTGCAACCCGGAAATCGCCATCAGGTGCACCGTACCCGTTTCACGCAGCAATGCCCAGTCAGCTTCAGTCAGACCGCTGCGATCGCCATAAATCAAACCGCGATAAATGGGTTCAAAGGCTGTCTGACTTAACACCGGGGTCAGAAACTCGGCCAGCTGGGCCCGCCAGGTCACGGTGTCATTCAGACGCTGTGGTGTCCCTTCCTTGCGCACATAGCCACGGGCTGACAAGCCCTGCTGCAACAGCCAGGCCTCGTAGTCAAACGCGCCGGGATTGCGGCTGCCCCAGGCCGGTTTCAGCTTAACCCACATCGACCAGGTTTCCCCGGATCGAGGCACCTGCTTGGGTCCATACCAGTGCACCTCCACCTCAGGCGGTGAATGCCACCAGGCCTGGTCAAAATGCACACCTGACTGATCTGGACGTTGCGCCCGGTGAATCGCCATTCGAAACGTGGCCCGCTTGAACCCGCTGTCAGCATCCAGCACACGCACCTCAGTCAGCCCGGTGATTTCTCCGGTCACCTCAATCGGTGCAAACAGCAGCTCAGACGGCAGCGGGGAGCGCACTTCGGTCAGTAAAAAAGGCCAGAAAAGCCCCAAAATAAGCCCTATAATAAGGGCATTGAGGCGCTGAACGCCCTGGTGACAGGGACGGTTATGCCGGGCTTTGCGCCGGCAGAACGCCGCACCAGCCAAGGCAGCCACCAGAAACGCGCCCAACCACTCGAACATGGTTTGCGGCAGCCATGGCAGTTGGTAGAATCCATAGACACTCGCCAGAAACCCGACGACAATTAATCGAAACATATGCCCAGAAAGTTTTTCAAAAAATACACCCCGCACCCTGAGCGAATTCGTCGGATCAAAGGCCTGGGAGTGATCGCACACCTGCTGGCCAACCCCAGCCTCTGGCACCTGCATCGACACAGTGTGGCCAAAGCCTTTGCCAATGGGCTTTTCTGGATGGCCATCCCCATCCCCTCACAAATGCTGGCGGCGGCCGTGGTCTCGATTTTCACACGAGCCAACCTGCCCTTAAGCATTGTGCTGGTCTGGATCAGCAACCCCTTTACCATGGCTCCGATTTTTTATTTCAACTACCGGATCGGCAGCTTGCTGGTCAGTCATCCACCGCGTGACGACTTGAAGTTTGAGTTGAGCTGGCACTGGATCAGTACCACTCTGGGTGACTTGTGGCTGCCCCTGTATCTGGGCAGCTTGATTGTCGGTGGCGCACTGGCGATCAGTAGCTATGTCGTGATCCACCTGTTCTGGCGCTGGCACGTCAGCCGTACATGGGAAAAGCGCATTCACATGCGCCGCCAAAGCCGGTCAGAAAACGATTAATCGTCCTCTTTTCGGTTCATCTCCGTCAACGCCTTGACCACACGCTCATTGACGCTGCCTTCACAGAACACACCCGGGGTATGCTCTTTTCCGACCGGCAAATCGGTCAGTACATCCAGCGCCTCATCAATGTGCGCCATGGTATAAAGATGGAATCGGCCATCGGCCACGGCTTCACGCACCGGTGCCGCCAGCATCAGATGCTTGGCATTGGCTTTGGGGATCAAGACCCCTTGCTGGCCCGTCAGACCGCGCGCCTGACAGATCTTGAAAAACCCTTCGACTTTTTCGTTGATGCCGCCGACCGGCTGAATGTCGCCAAACTGATTCACCGAGCCGGTCACTGCAATGTCCTGACGCAATGGAACCTGCGCCAGCGATGACAACAACGCCAGCAACTCCGGGGATGAGGCACTGTCGCCTTCAATCCCATCATAGGTCTGCTCCATCACAATCGAGGCACTGAAACCCCAGGATTTGTGGCGCATGTAGCGACCGCGTACATAACCCGATAAAATCAGCATCCCTTTGGAATGGATCGGCCCGGCCATTTCAATCTCGCGTTCAATGTCCACCACACCCTCGTCCCCGGCCGAGGCCTGAGCGGTGATGCGCACCGGCTGTCCGAACGACTGGCGACCCACGGTCAACACGGTCAGGCCATTGACCATCCCGGTATGACGCCCGGTGACATGAATCAACACCTGCTCTTCACTGATGGCCCGGTGGTAATATTCTTCCACCATGCCAGTATGAAAATCGCGTTGTGCGATGGTCTGGTCAATGATCTCACGCGTGACTTCGGTTTGGTCGTGCGCACGCGCATACGCATTGGCTTCGGCCAGCAAATCACGCAGCACGGCTTTGTTGGTGACCATGCGGTATTGCGATTCCGCCAGACGTGCGGCGTATTCCACTAGACGCGCCATGGCACAGGGTGCCACCGGCAAATCTTCCCAGTCAGCAACCTCCTCGTTCAATTGTTTGGCCAACGCTAGTTCATGCTCATCGGTGCGATCCAGTTCGGTTTCAAACTCCACCTGCACTTTAAACAACAGATCAAATTGCGAATCAATCTCCTGCAAGGCATAAAAATGCTTGGCCTCGCCGATCAGCACCAACGTCACATCCAGCGGAAAGTCCGGCAAATGATACGGCACCACACTGCTGGACGAAGGAATCTCAAACGTCAGTCGTTTGCTCATCAACGCTGCTTTCAGGTGCGACCAGATTTCCGGGTCTTTCAGCACCGAGGCAATGTTGAGCATCAAAAACCCACCGTGGGCTTTTTGCAGCAACCCGGCCTGGTGATTCATCGCCAGCGTCAAGGTGTCGATGGCATTGGCCGTGGCCGAATTGATGGTGTAGCCAAACAGTTTGGGCAAGGTCGCATTCTGCTCATAAATCACCGGGGCATGGGTCAAACCACTGTGATCCACCAGCAGGTTCACCTCAAACACAGACATGGTCGACTGTTCGGCCAACAGCTCTTCCATCGACGACTGCGCATTGTTCGTCACCTGGTCAGACGACTGATCCCAAAACAGGTGCAGCTTGGACACCACGGTTTTTTGCAGCGCATCCAGATAATCGCGAATCGCCTGGTTTTCGCCAAACTCCAGCTTAATGGTGTCAATCAAAGGCGTCAGGTGTTCATTGGCCACCTCGGTGTTGAGTTTGCGCCCGGCTTCCATGTATTCATGCTGCAAATACGGAAAGTGCGTCAACCCCTGATTGAGGGCCTCTTCTACCTGATCCAACGCCTGCATGAAATGATCGCGCAACGGCTTATCCAGCTTTTTCAGGTCCGCCATGCGCAAGCGCTCACCCTCGACCAGCGCATAGAGCACAAAATTGTTTTCGTTCTGTTGCACTTCAATGTCGAGCGAATCGGCCAGATCCAGTGCCGGGGTCAGCGCCTCTTCCTGTTTTTGTGCCAGATCGTTTTCCAGTTGCTGATTGCGCAACTGATAGGCATGGCCATCAAACACCACGGGCAGCTGACTCTTGAGCTGAGTGACCAACTCTTCGACCGCCTGCTTGAATCCCAGCCCATTGCCCGCCCGAAACGACAGGTACTGGGTTTTTTTCGATTCACTGAAATCCGACACCAACACCACATCTTCGGGCAATGGCTTGCGGTGCGCCGCTTCACGCAGCATGGCTTTGGTCATGCCGATGCGACCCACGCCAGGCTCGCCCATAATAAAAATGTGATTCTGGTTGCGTTTCAGGTGTAACCCGAAATTGAGCGATTGATACGCACGGGGATGAAAACGCTGCATAAAGCTGCGTGAATCCGACGACTCGCTCGCAAACGCTTGCTCGTCCAGCCGGGTGAAACGGTATAAATCCTCGTGGGTTAACTTTTCCATATATACTCTTAACTGCTCGCTCTTATTATGTAACCAACCGGACGCGTAAGATTAAAACTCATCGCGCGGCGGATTGGCATGGATTTTATGAATGGACAGATCCGCCCCTTCGAATTGTTCTTCGTCGCTCATGCGAATCGGCGCGAACCGGTTGATCAGCCAATACACCAGGTAGCCACCGACAAACGCCACCAGCACACCCAGGATCACACCTGCCACTTGCGACATCAGGGAAACGCCGCCCAAACCGCCCAGCGCCGTACTGCCAAAGACGCCCACGGCCAGCGCGCCCCAAACACCGCACAACCCGTGCAACGGCCAGACCCCCAGCACGTCATCGATTTTCAGGGTCTTTTGGGTCCAGGTAAACGCCTTAACAAACAGCGCCCCGGCAACCAGACCAATCACCAACGCTCCCAAGGGGCTGACCACATCCGATCCAGCACAGATCGCGACCAAGCCGGCCAAGGGACCGTTATGAATAAAGCCGGGGTCCTTGTCGCCGATGACGGTGGCTGCCAGAATGCCGCCCACCATCGCCATCAGCGAATTCATCGCCACCAGCCCTTGAATGCCCTCAATCGCCTGAGCTGACATCACATTAAACCCAAACCAGCCAACGGTCAGGATCCAGGCGCCCAACGCCAGAAACGGAATGCTGGAAGGCGGATACACATGACGCATCTTGCCGTCTTTGCCATAGCGGTTATGCCGTGCGCCCAGCACCATAATCGCCGCCAGCGCTATCCAGCCGCCGACACCATGCACCACGATCGAACCGGCAAAGTCATGAAACGGCGCGCCGAACATTTGTTCCAATCCGGCCTGAATCGCAAAATTGCCATTCCAGACAATGCCTTCAAACAATGGGTAAACCAGCGCCACGGTAAAGAACGTCGCCACCAGCACCGGATAAAAGCGGGCTCTTTCCGCAATGCCACCGGAGACAATCGCCGGGATGGCCGCGGCAAACGTCATCAGGAAAAAGAACTTAACCAGTTCATAGCCCGACTTGTCGAGCATGGCCGCGGTCAGCTCGCCCTCAAGGTTGAACCCGAGAAACACGCCATAAGCCACGCCATAACCCACAAAAAAATACGCCACGGTCGAAACGCCGAGGTCGGTCATGATTTTCACCAGCGCATTGACCTGATTTTTATGTTGCACCGTTCCCACTTCCAAAAAAGCAAATCCGGCGTGCATAAACAGCACCAGAATCGCCCCCATCAGCACGAACATGACATCCAAACTTTGTGTGAGTTGCTCCATTTTAGCCACCTTTCTCGACGTTTCCATTCCGTTCAAAGTGTTTGCGCACCTTGCCAAAGGTCCGTATTATACCGGGGTATGCAAGGCCGCGCCCAAACTCTTTTTTCTACCCCCATAACCCCGCTTCAACGACTGAGTCACCCGCTTTTTGAGGAAAAAGGCATCGACGTCTGGGTCAAGCGCGACGACCTGAACCATTCCCAGATTCAAGGCAACAAATGGCACAAACTGCGGGCCACGATTCAACAACTGCAACACCACTCACGCCCCGCTGTGCTCACGTTTGGCGGCGCCTACTCCAATCATCTCGCCGCCACGGCCGCCGCGGGGCAAGCGTATGGCTTTACCACCATCGGCGTGGTGCGCGGTGACGAACTGGCCAACGCCCCGGACAAATGGAGCCACACCTTAAAAACCGCGCAACGCCAAGGCATGCACCTGCACTTCATCAGCCGAGCTGACTACCGGCGAAAAACCGATCCGGCTTTTTTGGCAAAACTGACAGCACCGTATCGACAGGCACACCCTCAACTCACCCTCTTGCCGGAAGGCGGCACCACCTCACAAGCCCTTCAAGGCTTTGCCGCCCCCATGACACAGCTTGAAAAACAGTGCCCAAACTGGACACATCTTTACACCGCCGTGGGCACGGGCGGCACTCTGGCAGGACTGGTCCGCTGTGCGGCCAGGCAAGCGAGCGCCGCACACCCGAAACGACTGATCGGCGTCAGTCCCTTCAAACACCACCCACAACAACACCGACAAATCCAGGCGCTATGCCCCTATCCTTATCAGGCCAGTCCAGGCGCGCCTCTTTCCTGGCACCTGCATCACGGCGTCGTCTATCGAGGTTATGGACGCACGCACCCACACCTCACTTTTGACCAGGCCTGGTGGGAAAATACCTTTTCTTTGACTCTCGACCCGATATACACCAGTCGCACCTTCGCAGCCTTTCGGCAAGACTTGCAGGCAGATCGCCTGCCTCGAGGCGCCAACGTCATTCTTTATCACTCCGGGGGCCTGCAAGGTCGATCGGATGATTTTGTAACGTAAACGACAGGCAAAAAAAAGCCCCAAATCAATGGGGCTAGGCGTGACAAGCAACGACGTGCTTAGAACGTTGTAATGTATTGCGCCACCGCTTCGATTTCCGCTTGCGACAACTGCTGTGCCTGCGGGATCATCATCGCACTCATCGGACCGACTTCTTCACCCGCTTTGTATTGCTTCATTTTGGACACCAAATCTGCCTTGGCCTGACCGGCAAGTTTCGGCCCCACACCGCCTTCACCATTGGCACCGTGACACCCGACACAGGTGGAATACAACTGACCACCCGAGGCCACATCTTCCACCACAGCCTGCTCGGCTTGCTCAGTGACTTCAGCCACCTTTTCCTCAGCGGCCTGAGTGACTTCTTCGGTTTTTTCGGTCACGGTCTCCGTGGCGGTTTCCACTTCCTTGGCAGCGGTGTCAGCCACTTCCTTCGTGGTTTCCACGACTTTCTCTGCGGTTTCCTCCGCCGTTTCTTTTGCCGACTCCGTGGCTTCGCCCACCGCCTGCTTCACATCCGCCGTGCTCACTTCGCTGCCATCCGGCGCAGTCATGGACGGATCAGCCTGCGAGGACTGCTTTGCCTCTTCACCCTGATCGCCACAACCGACCAGCATGACCGACGCCAACGTCAAACTCATGCCAGCTAAAAGGGGTTTCAAACGTAAACGCATCATGCACAACTCCTTCATTCAAAACTCATTTCCCATTAAACCAGTTTTCCCTGACAAGGCAAATAGAAAACCTAAAAAAACCAATTAAATAACTTTTCTTCTGAAAAACCGACTTTAAATCGATTCCCCCCTTGCAATAAATCTGTAACGCACTATAATACGCCCCATCAAGACGCACGGCGGACTTGATAACATTTACATTGATGCGGGGTGGAGCAGTCTGGTAGCTCGTCGGGCTCATAACCCGAAGGTCGTTGGTTCAAATCCAGCCCCCGCTACCACATTCAAAAGCCAGACTTTTCAACACCTTACGAGGTTTTGAAGTCTGGCTTTTTTATTGGCTAACGGAAGCCAATGTAGCGATATTTGTAGCAGAGCCGCTCTGGGAGCGGTTTACAAAGCGTTTTAGGTGCTTATGGCTAAAATGAGCGTATCGCTTGACCATCTTATAATCCGACCAGCCACCTAATTCTTGAAGCACTGCCAAAGGCGTTCCATTCTGGACATGCCAAGTCGCCCAAGTATGCCGAAAATCATGCCAGCGAAAGTTTTCGATCCCAGCACGTTCGCACGCATTCTTGAATGACTTGGTGTTTGCCCGCCTGACAGGTCTCCCTTTATAAGTGAACACCCGCTCAGGATGATTGCCCACCTGTCGTTTGATCACGTCAATGACCACATCCGACAATGGCACCACAAACGCGGTATCCCCTTTTAGAATGTCATCCCCTTCCACATAGATGATCCGTTCTGACAAATCGACCTGATCCCAGCGTAACAAGGTCACATTCGATTCCCTCAGCCCGGTTTCCAGTGAGAAGGTCGCCATATCCGCAATATGCGATGGTAGAGCCATGATCAAGCGTTGGGCTTCCCCTTCGCTCAACCATCGGACACGCTTTTTCGGTTCCTTCAAGAGCTTAATGTAGGGAGGGTCGCATTTGACCTCCCATTCTTTGTGTGCAATGTTGAGCACCGCCCGCAGTTTCTGAAGCAATCGGTTGATGGTTGTATTGCTGACGCCTTCTTTCAGTCGTTGCTGAATGATGTCGTCAACATGCATCCGCCGAATCTCATCGACATAAAGATGGCCAAAGTAAGCATCCAAGTATTTAAAGATGCTCACTTCATTGGCCGTGTCTTTATTTTGCTTTTCGCGTATGAACCGAACCACGGCTTCTTTCCATAACATGCGCGGTTTTTCCTGTAGTGGTCAAGTAAATTTGGCAAAGTCCACACAGTTATAACGATGGCGTTGCGCCTGTTGTAGTAGGCGAGAAACTTAATTTATCGTCCGAGATTTGTTAACCACTTCAAGTTGTTTTTCTGGCCAAATCCCAGAAACATAATATCTTGCTAGATTGCTAATTGTTTGAGCAAGCCTGTGATTTGATTTTGCATTAGCTTGTTTGCTAATTCGATCATGATATTGCCTCGCTAAGACTTTTGCTTCATCTTTGTAACCCAAATGTTCCATAACTTTCACATGACCTTCAGATAAAGTAATAATAGGGTATCGATCTGAAAAGCCTCTAAGATTAGCTGTGTTGAGTCGATTTAATACATCCTCTGCTTCGTTGAAGTGTGCTAAAGCTATAGTTTCATCAGACTCAGAACAAGCTAAAATAATTCGTTGTTGAGCTAACGCATGCTCGATATGCGGAGATTCTGGGAATGCTTGATGCGCTATCCTTAACTTTTCATAAGCTTGAGTGTTTTCATCAAAAGAACGGAGAGCTAATCCATATTGCATCAAAAAGAGTCCTTCGTTTTCAAATGTCTTTTCAAACCGTTCATAAACAGACAAGACACTTTCCTTATTGTTTTTAAGTAACTTTTTTAGGGATTTTGCATTAACTAAATGCTTATAAATTGAGCCTTCATTACGAGAGATATTTTGGACAATTGGAAACTTGTATACTGAAAATGCTTGAATATACGCCTCAATTACTTGTAGCAACTCTTTATGAGGAACATAATTATTAAATAGACGTTCAACATAGACCCTATGTCGAGTTAAAACACTCCCATTGTTATATGTAACAATTCCTTCCATCTTATCTGTCAGTTGATGTACATTACAATTCAAACCAAGGTGTGATAACGCCCTAGTCAAAGTTGCCTCATTTGCAGGAACTCTTTGTGTTGTCGCCAAACCAGCAAGTAGAAGTAAAGATCTTTCTGATTCACATTCAATCGCAGAATAATCTTTTTTAATTATTTGATTGTACCCCTCACCAGAAGTCGCTTCTATTAAACCAATTAGAAGTTGATGTTTAGATTTTTTATAAAGTTCAATCTTTCTTTTTTTAGCGGACATCTGACCTAGTCTAGTCCAATTTCCATGAATTTTTAATTTCTCTAATATTTGTTCTGCGTCATTTTCTGTTATTTGAGAAATATCTATTGATGATGTTAGATATTCTCTTAGATATTCCTCAACTCTTGTTCTCCATATTTTAGGATTTTCAGAACTTATAAAAATAGCTTTTGTTGATTTTGACGATTTAATTATTTCAAGAACTTGTTGTGCTGTATCACCAATTCTTTCTATAAAAATATAATAGGGTTTTTTGTGCCTTCGATCTAACTCAAAAATAAGTTCTTGAAAGTTGTTTTTGTATTCTTCAATAAAGTAGACAGACCTAATACTTTCATCCGAGATGTTTAAGGCCATCTGCTTTAATGCAGTGCTTTTTCCGGAACCAGCCGAACCAAAAATCAGGTGTAATTCGAGAGGTTTTGCATTATCATCTTTTAATACTCGATTATAGAATTGATCTGGTTTTTCTAGTTTAGCTGGAACTCCCTCAAGCAAATCAAACCAAGTCGGTTTAAATCCTTTGTAAAAGTTTTTTATAGATGAATTGTACGTATCCTTTTTTATTAGGTATAAAGATGATCTGTTTACGGGAATTACACCTGAAAACAAACTTAAATTTTCATCACTTTCTAAAGCTAACTCAGGACGAGTCTTTAAAACTATGTCTTTTCCCGTTGGATGAGTTGAAAACTCAGCTTCTAACCATTCAACTAAATCACTTAGTTTGCCTTCTAAGTGTTCAATATTTGATGCTTCTAAACTACGTTTTTGGATAGGAGTTAAATTCGGCACCAGAATATAGCTTTTTTGTTGACTACCTCCGGTTCTTTTTTTATATTTTTCAACATGATGTAGAAATAATGGTTCTTTTAGTCGAGTACCAATAAAAAGGAAGGTATATTTCTGAAAATCACTGCCTAACTCATCATACCATTGGTGTTCACTCACTGACCCCATAGCATATTCTTGAGGCGAAAAAATAAACCCTTTCTTAGGTAAATTAACATCACCGTTTAGCTTAATATAATCTAATGTCCTATAAAATTGATCTACTTCAGAGATATTGTCATCTCTATTTTTAACATTGAATTTCTGGAGACCGGATTGATGCGCCGCTTTCTCAAAGCCGTCATCGATATTCAAGGTATAGATTCTGAAAAAGGGGTACTGTACAAGTTTTTTGTATTCATTGGACGGCTGACAGTGCTTGTAATACTTTTCAAAAAATAGGTGGATTTGGTTTCCCATGCTTTCTTTTGCGGCAGTGTAAACCTCGGATAAATCCTCATTAGAATATTCTTCCCCAATTTCCTTTGCTAGTAATTTAGCTAGCGCGTCAGCTAAAGGAGGATCTTCACCTAGAGAGTTTTTACAACCAATAGATGCTCCTGCACCTAGCATTAAGACAAGTCTTCCATTTAAAAATGCATTTTTAATGCGAGGATTCAAAACAACTCCTTCATTGATTTTTCATAAAACCGTATGTAGTTATAACACCTTAACTATAAAAAATACAGTAATGTGTTAGGCTCTCTGACAATTTAGTTATTCATTTGTGGTAGGAAAGACTATAAAATCGTTGCCAATCATGGCATAACTTTGTAATCCCCCCATTTCTAACCGGATTTAAAAGTAGAGATTTAAGCCGCATCTATTAAGTATCTTGGCGGCGCTCGACCAATGACCGAATTCGGTCTTTCTTTATTGTAGGTCCACAACCACTGTGTGGCTAAATATTGCGCTGTTCCGGTCAACAAAAATCGGACACTTTTTCCGTTAAATTATCTTCAGCGACACCGCCGATGAGTTCATACTTCACCGGGCTCATATCACCCAAGGTGGAATGCAGTCGTCGATGGTTGTAATAACGGACATATCCATCAACGTCTGACTTCATGTTTTGGTGCTCAATGTGAATCATAATGTTCAACCATTCATGCTTGAGGCTGCCGAAGAAGCGCTCGACAACGGCATTATCCCTGCGGGGGTTCTAACCCGTTATCAGGACGGTTTAACTCGAGCCTGTAAATAATTCTTTAGCGTGCGACAGTTAGTTAGTTAAGTTTTTGACATTCTGCTTGGCTACTCTATGGCCCTCATCACGCCATGCTCTTTGCACTGATACGTTTACCAGATCAGATCGTCCGGAATTTTAAACTTGGCGTAATAGGCTGCGTCTTCTTCAGAAAGATTCTCATTTTTGTCGCTTGGCACTGCCACCAAACACGATGCATCGCGCTGGGCAATTTTGTTGGCGGTCTCTTTTGAAACCAGGGCATAGCCCTGTTTGAAACGCACAATCCTTAATGATTCTTTGCCGAGCTGCTGTTGAGTTTTGGCATTGACCTGCAGGGTTTGCACTTGGCCATCGTCCACGAAGTGATAGCGAATGTCGCCTGCATAGCCTTTGATCTGACTGTTTTCAATGATTTGTTTCAACTCGGCCTGCAGGGCTTTTTGGGCTTGCTGCTGTGCTCTCTGCTGATTAAGACGCTGAGCCTGCTCGGCTTGTTTTTGCGCCGCTTCCTGAGCCAATTGTGCTGACTGACTGGTTTGCTTCTGGCCTTTTTTGGCCTTGTTGGCTTTGCTTTTTTTGTTTTGTTGGTGCTTTTCTCGTTGCACTTGTTTGGCTTTCTTTTCGTCCACCAAGCCCGAGCTTTTCAACTGATCAAACAACGATCCGGCCATAATACATCCATTTAAGTCTTGATTTTAGTGCGCTCATTCTAGACGAAGCGCCCGCCCGGTTCGAGTCTCAATTGGATGAACCACCCATTTCAGCCCTCCTTACTCAAAACATTTCCTACTCCGCACGCTACTTCAGTATTATAGAAATGGTGGGAGGGAAAACATGATGCTTAGCGTCACGGTCAATGGAAAATCGGTGGAAGTTGAAAACGGTGCCACGCTGCTGGATGCGACCAAAGCCGCCGGGGTGCATGTTCCAACGCTTTGTTATTATCCGCTTTTGCCCTGTCATGGTGTCTGCCGGATGTGCCTGGTGGACGTCAGCAGTGAAAACCGATCTCAACCTGCCTGCATTGCGCCAGCCAAGGATGGCGATCAGGTCACCACCGACACGCCTGAACTGACCGAATTTCGCAAAGCCAATCTGGAATGGTTACTGGCACGCCATCCGAACGACTGCATCCGTTGCGAAGCCAATGGCGATTGTCAGTTTCAAAATCTCGTGAGCGAATACCAACTGGAAGATGTCTGGCCCAAACTGGCACGCGGGTCACAAGTGCATCCTGAGCATCGCCTGACCGACCACACCTCGCCCAGTATCTGGCGCGATTTGTCCAAGTGCATTGAATGCGGCCTTTGTGCCGAAGCCTGTGGCGACCCGGGTCAGCAACTGCACATTATCGGTTTTGCCGAGCCGGGTTCCGGGCGCATTCCAGTCACGGTATTTGATCGGTCTCTGGCCGAAACCAACTGCATTTCCTGCGGCCAATGCACGCTGGTGTGCCCGGTTGGCGCCTTGATTGAAACACCCAACTGGCATGATGTGATCCACACACTGGACCATCACCGTCGGGTTTCAGCGGTGCAGGTCGCCCCGGCCACACGCGTGGCCATCAGTGAAGAATTTGGCATGAAACCCGGCACCATCAGCACCGGGCGGATGATCAATGCCTTGCGCCAACTGGGGTTCGATCACGTCTTCGACACTAACTTTGCTGCCGATCTGACCATTATGGAAGAAGGCACCGAACTGTTAAATCGGCTGAAAGCGCAGAAAAACCTGCCTCTGTTCACCTCATGCTGTCCCGGCTGGATCAATTGGGTGGAACTCAATCGGCCCGACCTTTTGCCCCATTTGAGCACCACCAAATCGCCTCAGCAAATGCACGGTGCACTCAGCAAGCGCGGCGCCTTTGCCCGCTCACTGGGCGATGACTTCGCCCAAGGTCAGGCCGAACCCTATGTGGTCAGCATCATGCCCTGCACCGCGAAAAAAGATGAGTCGAAACGCCCCGGTGTCTCCGGTGATGTGGATCAGGTGCTGACCACACGCGAACTGGCGCGCATGATCAAAACCCGCGGCATTGCTTTTAACGCCCTGCCCGAAGACGGTCGTTTTGACAATCCGCTGGGAGAAAGCACCGGCGCAGCGCAAATTTTCGGTGCTTCGGGCGGCGTGATGGAAGCCGTGGTGCGCACCGCCGCGCACTTGATCGGTCAGGAAGATCAAATGCCGCTGGAGTGGCACCAACTGCGCGGGGTGGCGAAAGGGATCAAAACCGCCGAGATTCCTGGCGTGGGCAAGGTGGCGATCTGCAATGGCATTGCGGCAGCACAAGAGTTACTGACCACCGACCTGTGGCGTGACGAATTTGTCGCCATCGAAGTCATGGCCTGTGTCGGAGGCTGCCTGGGCGGTGGTGGGGAACCCAAATCCATGGACCCGCAGGTTTTGGAAAAACGCATGCAGGCCATTTACAGCATTGATCAAAATGCGCCCCGTCGTCGTTCTTATGAAAACCCAGACATTCAAACACTCTATCAAACCGAGCTGACGCAGCCCGGATCGGATCAGGCCCACGCGTTACTGCACACCCACTATGCGCCCCGTCATTCCAAGCGACTGATGTTGATGCGTTTTCTTGATTGCGTCGATCGTCGTGACGGCCAGGCCGCCGCCGAACTGTTTCATCCTGATGGGCGTTGGAACACCGCCTCGCCTTTTGGTGAAGTAACGGGTCACGCACAGATTGCCGCCCTGATCGAACAGCGTTTGCCACCGCGCCAATTTGGTCCAGGGTTTCAACGCCACAAAATGGCGTCTCGTGCCGATCGCGAAGATTTGAGCGTGATCACGCCTAACGGCGAGTATTGTCACTTTGAATTGATATTGACCGAACAGAACACGAGCACTGAATCAAAGCCACTGATTCTCTCTCTGAAAAGGGTTACTTCTTGACCCATTCCCCATTTTGCTTGTGGTACACGTTTTTCACCGCGCTCCAGGCTACCTTGTGTGCCACTTCTTCCTGTGACGCATCATCGCGACGTTCTTTAGGGTCGGCGTACTCTTTCCAGGCACTGTTAAATGCCTCTTTATAGATGGTTTGCGCCTCTTTGGGCAGGTTGTCTTTGACCGAATCCGGCAGTTGTTGAATGGTTTTGTAAGGCATTTATCTCCTTTGACAAGAGATCATTTGATAGACATAGGCCTTCGTAAAGAATAACGCTCGAGCCTATAAAAATTTGAATTCAGTGTAGCAACTCAAGTCAGACGATCTAAAACTTTTTCCATTATCAAATAAACACGCGTTGCTAGCGTATTCGGCCACCTGTCTCCAGGATTTACATCGAGACTTCTTGCTCTATCTATCGCTAAGTTTGTTTTTTCCCAAAAATCATCAATTCTTAGGTTTGCTGGATTAAATCCATCCATAACATTAACAAGACGTGATTTTATAAACCTACAGTTACAGTTGTTCTCTAAAAATTGTCTCTTAAGTTCTTCAGGGACATTGTCAACATCTTCATGGTGCAATAGTAGCCAGAGTTCAAAGCATGGGTTGCTTAAGGCCAAAAGATAATCTTTTTGAAAACATTGCTGAGCAACGTCAGCAATAGCAGATGTCTCCCATGCTTGTTCATCTCGGTCAATTACTAAACAAAGTTCATCACCTCTATCTTTACCATATTGTTTCTTATAAGAGTCCATTTGATCAAGAACGTATTTTGGAGCACTATGGCTATTTTCTCGGGCAGGTAAAGGTTTAATTTTTAGTTTTGATCCAGCTTCATCAAGCTTTTCTCGTACCCCCTCAAAATATGCCAATTCGGTGACCTCACCCTCACAGGCAATAACAATCAAAGAAGGATCTTTAACTCCTGATATACGATTGAACGAGCGCCGCTGCCTAGGCATTGGTCAAATCCTTTAATAAATCTTTTATCACAGGCACTCCGCCAAACCGGCCTACCAAATAGTCTTTTCGAATGTCTTTATCAAAACGCGCTTTGAACTCTTCTAAAGAATAAAGCTTTGACTGCCCATATTTATTCTTTTGAGTAAACCAAATTTCATCTCTTCTAAGTAGATCAAGGTTTAATAAATTAGATTCATGTGTAGTAACGATTAATTGACTATCACGGTTAGCTGTAATATGTAAAAAAGTATTAACTAAAGTTGTTGTAATTTCAGTATGAAGACTACGGTCAAGTTCATCAATCACATAGACTTTGTCTTGTGACACTTCATCTTGAGAAAGTAGATCTAGAAGACCAGGTGCAATATCTAATAATCGCTGCGTTCCATCAGATTCTTGATTTAGCTCGAACTGAACCTCATCACCATCAGAATCAAGATGACTGGTCATCAACTTATGTGCAAAAGCCTGACCATCTGAATCCAAGAAAACATGATAACGAATACCTCTTGGTCCAGAAACCAAGGCAGCCTCTTTTTCTTCAAGCCTTTTATAAACCTCTTCTTTTACTTCCTCAGGTATTTCTGGGGCATCATTCTTTAAGTCAATTTTCTTTAGGCTTAAATTAGAAATACCTGTATCAAAATGATTTAATACTGTAGAAAGCAAACCGACATTAAGGTCATCAGAATGAAGATCCATTTCGAGACCAGCGTACTTGGAACTAGGGAACAAAATTGTCAACCTATCATCAAACCAAGCATATACAGTTTTTAACGAAGAAAGGTAAGAGAGGTCCTTAAAAACATTCCTCTCAAAGCACTCTCGGAGGAACAGTCTATTTTCAGGTGTCCCCCTGCCAATAAACTCAAGAAACTGCCTATCCGAATCTGTTTTTGTTTTCAACCCGTCAAATTTAAAGATAGTTTTTTGATCAATATACTCTCGCTCAAAAATCAACCTCTCTTTTTTACGATGAATTTCATATAGCCACTCCTCAACATAGCGTTTGCTATTCATTGAAAATCCATAAGCATAGTATATTTCACCGCACTTTATTTCAAACTCAAATCGCGTCGGCTTCTTAAGTGCAGTTTTGTCCAGTTTAAAAGGTGAAAAAGGAAGGTTTTTACCAGCCACCTCCCCTGCCGTCACCAATTTTTGGGCTAAATTCATCCCCTTAATTAGGTTTGATTTTCCTGAAGCATTCGCACCGTATATCACTGAAGACTTTAATAGTCGTAACCCTGTTCGTCTTTTAGGGCGAACAACATGATCAGGATGAAGTTGAACCCTACTTGCCACCATTGACAGTTCAGCAGATTCACGAAAAGACATAAAATTCTCAACGGCAAAACGAACAAGCACTTTAATCACTCCCGTGTGATATTTTCACTAGAAAAAACATATTAACCTATAGAGCTGTACAAAAACAATTCATACGTACATTATTTCGAAAATGTATTGAAAGTGTGCTTCCATTGTAGATAAGCGATGTCATAATCAATTCTTCAGGCATTGAGATTCTGTATTAGCTCTAAATTTGGGCAATAGACAGTAAGGTCAATGGCTTAATAAATGGTGCCTCCTCACAGACTTGAACTGTGGACCTACCGATTATGAGTCGGGTGCTCTAACCAACTGAGCTAAGGAGGCAGATTTCACCAGGCCTGGTGAAAAGAGAGGTTTTGGGTGCGTATTATAAAGAACCCGGTCGTTTTTGCGGGATTTTTTGATCCCACGACCGGGTGAGTGATTGGAGCCTTACTGGTCCAAAAAGCTTTTCAGGCGCTCGGCACGGCTTGGGTGACGCAGTTTGCGCAACGCTTTGGCCTCAATCTGACGAATTCGCTCGCGAGTGACATCAAACTGCTTGCCCACTTCTTCCAGCGTGTGGTCGGTGTTCATGTCCAGACCAAAACGCATGCGCAGCACTTTGGCCTCACGTGGGGTCAGCGTGCTCAGCATTTCGCGTACGGTTTCGCCCATGCCTTCCAGATCGGCCGAATCCTGTGGTGATAGGATGTTGCCGTCTTCGATGAAATCACCCAGTGATGAGTCTTCGTCGTCGCCCACCGGGGTTTCCATGGAAATCGGTTCCTTGGCGATTTTCATCACCTTGCGCACCTTGTCTTCCGGCATTTCCATTTCTTCGGCCAGCTCTTCCGGCGTGGGTTCACGCCCCATTTTTTGCAAAAGCTGACGCTGAATGCGATTGAGCTTGTTGATGGTCTCAATCATGTGCACCGGAATACGGATGGTGCGCGCCTGGTCGGCAATCGAGCGGGTAATCGCCTGACGAATCCACCAGGTGGCGTAGGTCGAGAACTTGTAGCCTCGACGGTATTCGAATTTTTCCACCGCTTTCATCAGACCGATGTTGCCTTCCTGAATCAGATCCAGGAACTGCAGACCGCGGTTGGTGTATTTTTTGGCAATGGAAATCACCAGACGCAGGTTGGCTTCGATCATTTCACGCTTGGCCAAACGCGCCGTGGTTTCGGATTTGCTCAACTGTTTGTAGGTTTCTTTGTAAACCGAAATCGGCATGCGCTCGGCTTTTTCGATCATCGCCAGACGTTTCTGAGCGCGTTTGACATCGGCGCGTCGGGCTTCCAGCTTATCGGCTTTGTCCGGATGCGCTTCCATCAATCGGTCCAGCATGCTGTAGTCGGTCTCAGAGCCGACAAACGTTTTCAGGAAACTAGGACGCGGCACTTTGATCTTGCGCATCACCACATCCACAATGCTGCGTTCCTGCTCGCGGATCGCGGCCACGCGCAATTTGATGTTTTTGATCGAACGATTGACGAACACCGGCGCCAGTTTGACCGAGGCCAGCAGTTCGACCACTTTGTCGCGTTTTTTGATCGCTTTGGGGTCGTCGTAGCCGTGTTTTTCTTCGGCGGCCAGCGCTGCATCATTGGCTTTTTGCAGGTTTTTGAGGAATTCGCTGAGTTCGTCCGGGTTAATGCCGTCTTCTTTGGGCTCGGTGTTGTCGTTATCCGGCGAGAGCTCTTCCACGGGAATGTCCACCAGATCGGACGGGCGAACAAACCCCTGAATCAGGTCGGCGATCTTGCCTTCGCCTTCTTCGATCTTGCGAAAGGATTCGAGCAGATCAATCGCCACTTTGGGATAACGCGCCATCTGGCCCAGCATATCGCGAATGCCGTATTCAATTCGCTTGGCAATCTCGACTTCGCCTTGGCGTGTCAGCAGCTCCACCGACCCCATCTCGCGCATGTACATGCGCACCGGATCGGTGGTGCGACCAAATTCGGCGTCCACTTCCGCCAAGGCCAGGATCGCCGCTTCCGCCGCGGCATCATCAAAGGTTTCCCCTTCCTGTGTGATCAGCTCTTCGGCATCGGGCGCAGACTCAAACAGCTGAATCCCAAAGTCGCGCAGAATGGTCAGGACTTGACCCAACTGATCTTCTTCGATGTCATCGGGCAGAACGTCATTGACATCGGAAAAGGTCAGATAGCCAAGGTCCTTGGCGCGTTCAATCAAGTCGATTAATTGCTGCTTTCTTTCTACTCTGGTCATGCTCGCCTCGAATATGATTTGGGGATGAAGACGGTCCTTCAAAAAACGAACCGTATATTATACGCTTATCGGCCAAAAATTTGAATGGTTAATTATTCTGTCCGGTGTTTTAAGCCATTGAGCGCCTTATAATTTCTGGGCTTTTTGCTGGGCCTGCCACGCCGCGATGTCCTCCAGGGACCAGTCATCCGCTCTTTTTGCCAGGCCTGGTTGGGTTAATTCCTGGTGCAGCTGCTGGGTCAGAAACTGAAAATCGTCCACCACCCCTTCCTTGGTGGCGGGCAGCTCAAGCTGATCCAACAGGGCTACCGCTCTCTGACGCCTGGTGTCCTGCAACCAGTCGGCAAGCGCCTGTGACAGACAATTGTGCGCCAACAGAGTTTGCATCGCCTCCACCAGAAAGCGGTGTTCCGGTTGATCGCTCTGTTGCAAGCGCTCAAACAATTCCGGCGGCACACCCTTCGTTAACATGGGGTAGGCAGAGAGGATTTTCAACAGCCGAAGCACTTTGGAGTGCACTTTTAATTTTGGCAGCGGCTCAGAGACGCCTTCGTTTTTCGGTCGATTTCGTCCGGCCACACGAATGCCCATGATCTGCCCCAGCCGCCAAACTGGCACCTGCACTTTATCCGACAATTGCTGGGTCAGCACATCCGGCAAGGCTTCGGGCGCCTGGGTAATATAAGGCTTGGCCAGCGCAATCAGTTGTTGCTGCCCCTCCGGCGTCGACAACGGCAATGTCAATCTGGCTTCCAACCCCTTAAACAGAAACGCCGACAAGGTCAGCGCCTGATCGACACGGCGGGTAAACCCTTCCACACCCTCTTCACGCACACACGAATCCGGGTCGGCGCCTTCGGGCAAAAACAGGAATTTGACCGAGCGTGTGGCCTGCATCTGAGGCAAAGCCAGTTCCAGCGCTTTCCAGGCCGCTTTCTGACCCGCCTGGTCGCCGTCAAAGCAAAACACCACTTCGTTCAATTCGCGAAACAACGTCTGCAGATGCTCAGCGGTCACCGCCGTGCCCAGGGTGGCCACGGCATTGCGAATGCCGAACTGAGCCAGTGCCACCACATCCATATAGCCCTCGACCACCAGCACCCGATCAAAGCGCTGACGCGACTGTCGCATTTCATACACGCCGTACAAGGTCTGGGTCTTGTGAAACAGCGTGGTTTCCGGCGAATTCAGATACTTGGGCTGGTCGTCATCTGAAACCACACGACCACCAAAGGCCACCACACGCCCCCGTCCGTCACGAATGGGAAACATAATGCGATGTCGAAAGCGATCATAGCGCCGGCCGCCTTCTTTTTCGATGAGCATGCCGGTGTCCACCAGCTGAGAGGGTAGCTCGGTGGATTCCCCCCAGGTCGGCGCAAAGTCGGTCAGAAGGGTTTCCCAGCCTGGTGGCGCATAGCCAATGGCGAAGGTCTTGGCAATTTCAGGCGTCAACCCCCGCTGGCGCAGGTACTGCTTGGCCTCTTCGGAGCGGGCATGCAGTTTAAGCTGCTGACGGTAAAACTTCGCCACCTGAAACATCAGGTCATAGAGGTCACGGGTTTTTTGCTGCTGCGCCTGCATCGCCGGGCTGATTTTTTCGCGCGGGACTTCCATCCCATTAAAGGAAGCCAGCGCTTCCACCGCTTCCACAAAGGTCAGGCCATCATAGTCCTGCAAAAAACGAATCGCATCGCCACTGGCCCCACATCCAAAGCAGTGATAAAACTGCTTGACGCCATTAACGTTGAAAGACGGGGTTTTTTCGTCGTGAAAGGGGCAACAGGCTTTGTAGTTGGTACCGGCTTTTTTGAGGGGCACGCGCGCATTGATCAGCTGCACCAGGTCTGTGCGGTTGAGCAGATCGTCAATAAAGGCACGGGGAATGCTGCCGCTTTGCTGAGTTTGGTTTGAGCCCACCATCCTGTCACCCTGTTTGCTGTGGCATCAAGCGTCTTGTTACGCGGGATCACTCACAGCTTATGCACACATTTATACACAGCGCCTAAAACGCAAAAACCCGCCATGGCTTTGCCATTGGCGGGTTTCGAGCTTACGCTAGCCTTCAGTACAAAAGCCAAGTCAGACGCGATCAACCATTGAGTTTGGCCTTGATCTTTTTGCTGACTTCGCCCATGTCGGCACGCCCTTGCATCTTGGGCTTCAACTGCCCCATGACTTTGCCCATGTCCTGCATGGAAGCGGCTCCGGTTTCTGCCACCGCTGCGTCAATCAACTGCGTCACTTCTTCGTCGGTCAAAGGCTGTGGCAAAAAGGATTGAATCACTTCCATTTCATACGCTTCGGTTTCCGCCAGCTCGGGACGATCGGCGTCCATATACTGCTGGTGCGAATCACGGCGCTGTTTAAGCATTTTATCTAACACTGGCAACACCTCGGCATCCGAGTCCAGTGTGACCTGCTTGTCAATTTCTACCTGCTTAATCGCGGCTTGAATCGAGCGAATCACGCCCAAACGAGGCTTATCCTTCGCTTTCATCGCCGCTTTCATTTCGTCAGACAGACGGGCTTTCAGTTCGCTTGCCATGGGATCAGAGCGCCTCAGTACTTACGGTTAACGCGACGGTTTTCGCGAGACAAACGCTTGGCCAAACGTTTTACCGCCGCCGCTTTCTGACGCTTACGAGCCCAGGTTGGCTTCTCGTAAAACTCACGCTTGCGCGACTCGGTCAAGACACCTGCTTTTTCACAGGCACGCTTGAAACGACGCAATGCGACGTCAAAGGGTTCGGTATCTCTTACTTTTACACTTGGCATAAATTACTCACCTTCTAAATTCTTTGAAAGATTTCGGTATCTCGTTGATTGAAAAGACCGTTTTTTGCTTATTCACATCTGAATAGCAGGACGCAAAACGATACAAAAATCGTAAAACGGGCATTATAAAGAGAGCAGAAACACTTTGCAATCAAAACTTTGCCGTTTTGCCTCTGGCAGGCATCCGCGCCATGACCCCGCATCCCGGATCAAAGTCTGGTAAAATCCCTTTCCATTCATTTTCAACGCAGCCGGTCGGAAAATGACCGCGATTCAACGCCATGCATGCAACCCAACCCCCTCACACCGCCGATTTTTTAACACTGGGCATCGAGAGCTCCTGTGACGAAACCGGGGTCGCGCTCTACCATGCTCAACACGGGCTGCTGGCCCATCGGCTGTACAGCCAGGTGGCGCAACATGCGCAGTTCGGTGGCGTGGTGCCGGAATTGGCTTCACGCGATCATATTCGACGCCTGATCCCATTGATCGATGAAACCCTGAGCGCGGCCGATTGTGCCGCCGAAGCGGTCAATGGCATCGCTTACACTGCCGGACCGGGGTTAATGGGCGCTTTGCTGACCGGAGCCTCCGTGGCGCGCAGTCTGGCCTTTGCCTGGCAGATCCCGGCACTGGGGATTCACCACATGGAAGGCCATCTGCTGGCGCCCATGCTCGAACCCGACCCGCCAGCCTTCCCATTTATCTGTCTGTTGATCTCCGGCGGACACACTCAAATCATTCGTGTGGATGGCATCGGCCGTTATCGGCTGCTGGGCGACACACTGGATGATGCGGTGGGCGAGGCGTTTGATAAAACCGCCAAAATGCTGGGGCTGGGCTACCCAGGCGGTCCCGAAGTCTCTCGCCTGGCGCTCAAAGGTGACAGCGAACGCTATCGGTTCCCGCGCCCCATGATTGACCGCCCCGGTCTCGACATGAGTTTCAGCGGTTTGAAAACCTTCAGCCTGAATACTTGGCAGAAAGCCAAAAATGCTGGGGACGATAACGATCAGACCCGCGCCGACATCTGTCGAGCGTTTGAGCTGGCGGTGGCCGACACCCTGCGCATCAAATGCCGCCGTGCGTTGGAACAGGAAGGGCTGAACCGCCTGGTGGTCTCAGGCGGCGTCAGCGCCAATCAGGCCATTCGCGAGCAACTAACGCAACTGATGGTCAAACAAGGGGGCCAGGCACATTATCCCCGCTTGGACTTTTGCACCGACAACGGAGCCATGATCGCCTACGCCGGTGCCCAACGCCTGATGGCAGGCCAGCACAGCGACCTCAATTTTGCCTGCCGCCCCCGCTGGGATCTGGAAAGCCTATCTCCGATTTAACCATTTTTAACCAGGCCTGGTTAAAAACGCTCTCAGCGTTTCGAGCCGATTCTCAACGCTGAATGCGGTCTTCCTCCCCGGAAATCAAACGCTGAATATTGCTGCGATGACGCCAGAACAACACCAGCGACATCACAGCGGTCATCGCGGCCAGAAGCCAGGCTTGCTCGGCACGGCCCAACCAGGTCAAACTGGCGTATACCACGAACGGCGCCAGCAACGCCGCCACCAGCGCCGACACCGATGAGACTTTGAGCACTTTGGCCACAAACAACCAAATGCCGGCGACGATCGCGCCGATCAAGCCATGCAGACCGAACATCACCCCCAAAAAGGTCGCCACGCCTTTGCCGCCGCGAAACTGAAAAAACACCGGATACAAATGCCCAAAGAAAGCCGCCAGCCCGATCACTGCCACGGCTTCGGCTGACACACCGTACCAGACCGCCACAGCGACCGGCACCAACCCTTTCAGCAGATCTCCAGCCAGGGTCAATGCCGCCGGTCGATTGCCATAAAGGCGCTTAACGTTGGTGGCACCCGGGTTGCCCGAACCGTCTTCACGCGGATCGCCCAAACCCATCAGACGACACACCACTATGGCCGAAGAAACCGACCCCAACAGATAGGCACCCAGCCCCCAAACCATTAACCACCCATTTACATCCATGAAACGCTTCCCAGATTCATACAAAAGCGTGTATTCTAACCCCATGCATAAACCGAACCCAAATGGATCCGCGCCTCTGACTGAACAGAAGAGCATTTTGCACCGGATTCAAATTCTGAAGAAAAACGGGCATCCATATTTTGGGATTGATCTAAGGTTTTTTCATGTTTAGGGGCGTGCGTTTTAAAAAAGGCGGGTTGTTCGGCGTTGTACTCGTGCTGGCTTTGAGTTGGTTGTGGCTTCTGCCGGCATTGATGTCCTGGCTTAATCCAGCCTATGGCATTCGTCTGGATAAACCGGCTCCGGCATTTACCTTGCTTTCCACACAGGGGCAACCGCACAGTCTGTCTCAGCATGAAGGCCGCTTTGTATTGCTGTATTTCGGTTACATTCATTGTGATGAGGTGTGTCATAATCAAGTCGGGGTCATGTTTAATCTCAATCATCAAAAACCAGACAATCTGCCAATCGACTTTTTGTTTGTGACCATGGACCCCAAGCGAGATACAGCGGAAACTCTGCGCCGTTATTTTGAGCAGTTCGGCGATAATTTTCATGCTTTGACCGCGCGAAGTGTCAAAGCGACCCAGGCGCTGGCCAACCGTTACCATGCGCCCTTCAGCCATGAACCGAAAGCCAGCGTCGACAACAAGGAAGATTATGAGGTGACGCACCCGGGGTTTTTGTATGTAATTGACCCGCAGGGAAAGCTGCGCTATCTCTACCCCAATCAACATTTACGTTACGACAAAATATTGCAGGACATAGCGCGTTTGCAGAGCGCGAAAGGATAACAGGATGAACCACAACGCCCAGAAAAAACGTCTGAAAACCGATAAAACCGTGCTGTATTTGCTTTTGGCCCATGTTCCATTTGTGGGCATACTCGCGCCAATGGGGTACGGCACAGAAACGTTCGCACTGATTGCCGCTCTGGGAGTGGGGGCACTGAGTTTGATCGCCTATGGCCTGTTACGCGGCACACGCTGGTTTGGGGTGGCCACGGGTGTATTGGTGATGCTCTACTCCGCTACGTTGATTCAAAGCCAGCTCGGACGGATTGAAATGCACTTCCATATCTTTGTGGGCCTGGCATTTTTGTTGATTTTTAAAGACTGGTTAGCGATTTTGGTTGCGGCCTTGGTCGGGGCGGTGCATCACATTGCTTTAACATTTTTGCAGCTAAACGAAGTCAATCTCTGGCAAATGCCGGTGATGCTGTTCAATTATGACTGCAATTGGAATATTACGTTTTTGCATGCGTTTTTTGTGGTGATCGAAGCAGCGGTATTGATTTATTACAGCTTCGAAATGAAAAAGGATGAACAGATTCTGCAGGCCACCATTGATTCGGTGGACCAGGTGATCCAGAAAGGGGATTTTGGCGCACGCATCACACAGCACGAACAAGAACCCAGTGTCCAGGCGTTCAATCAAATGTTGAAAACAGTGGGCAAGGCCATTGATGAAATTTCAGCGGTGATGTCGGATGTGTCGCAAGGCACCTTTAATCGTCGGATTCAGGGTGAATATAGGGGCGACTTGGATGAATTAAAAATGGATGTCAACCGAACGGCCGAAGCACTGGAATCGGTCATGGGGCAATTGAACCATTCGTTGGAAGCTTTTAAAGATGGCGATTTTTCACAATCCGTGCCACAAATGGCGTCCATGCAGGGTGGTTTCAAACAGGCTTTGAGCAGTGCCGAGCAAGCACGTTCCGCACTGGATTCGGCATTGACCGAGCTGGATGAAGTCGCCAACCGGATGCGCGCATCGGATTTCTCAAAACCGGTTCAGGCACAGCTATCCGGGCAGCTAGGAGCGTTGAAGACCAATTTGAATGGCGCTCTGTCGGACCTCGACAGTGGGTTTGAATCCTTTAATGAGAGTTTAAATGCCCTGATCCAGGGCGATTTGACGGTTCAGGTTCGAGGCCAGTTCGAAGGACAGCTAGCCCGATTGCAGTCCACCATCAACCAGTCAATGACCAATCTGTCGGAACAGTTTGAGGCCATCAAGCTGGCGGCAACCGAAACCCTGCAAAATGTGCAACAGGTCGCCGCCGGCAACAATGAGCTGAATGAACGGACGCAGAATCAGGCGGCGTCGATTGAGCAGACCGCAGCGTCTATGGAACAGATGACGGCCAGTGTTCAGCAGGCGCTCGAAAGTGCCAAGCAGGTCGAGCAACAGGCGAGCGAGACACAAACCGCTGCCAAAGAGGGGGCTCAAGTCATGGGACAAACACGCGAGGCGATCAGTTCCATTCATGAGTCCAGTGAAAAGATGGCTGACATCGTCGGCATGATTGATTCGATTGCATTCCAGACCAATCTTCTGGCTCTCAATGCGGCGGTGGAAGCAGCCCGAGCCGGTGAGCACGGACGTGGTTTTGCCGTTGTGGCGCAAGAAGTTCGGGCGCTGGCGCAAAAATCATCCGATGCCGCCAAAGACATCGCTCAATTAATTCATCAGACCACGGACTTAATTCAAAACGGCGCCGATCTGTCAGAAAAATCCAGTCAGCAGCTTAATGCGATTGTGCAAAGTGTCGAAGAAGTGGCTCAACGTATGTCGGAGATTCGCAACCACTCGTCGGAGCAATCCAATGGCATTGCACAAATTAATCAGGCGATTGGCTCAATGGATCAGACAACCCAACAGAATGCTGCTCTGGTCGAGCAGATGAATGCCGCCAATCTGGATATGGAAGAAAAAATGACACAGCTTGTCGAGAAGACGGGTAATCTCAAGACGAAAAAATAGCATTTCGCCTGTTTTGTTTCGAGCAGGCGTGCAAAGATCAAGACATGAGGTTATCTGACAAACAACCGGAGATAAAAATGGATTGGATTCACATTGAGGGCATTCGCGCTCAGTGCGTGATTGGCGTGCACGACTGGGAAAAACAGTCCCCACAGCCGATTGAGATTGATTTGAACTTAGGTTGCGACCTGAGCGCTGCGGGGCAAAGCGATGATCTGACCCAAACGCTGGATTACAAAGCCATCACCGATGATGTACTGGCGTGGGCCCAAGCCAGCCGATTTGAATTGATTGAAACGCTGGCAGAAACGTTGTGCCAACAATTGCTGGACCGTTATCCGCTGGCGCAATCGGTAAAAATGAAACTTATGAAACCCCACGCGGTGCCTTATGTGGGCAATGTGGGCCTGAGCATTGAGCGCCACCGAGGGGAATAGCCCCGTCGTCAGTTCAGCTCCGCCTGGCGTTTTTTCTGTTCCTGCGCCGCGCGCTTGATCAGGGGCATGATCTGTTCCATATAAAGAATGGCCTGATGCACGGTGATTTTATTCAGATCGTGGTGGTCTTCTTCATACTGCTGTGCGTTCTGGCGCGACAAGTTACGCATTACTTTCTGATACATTTCCTCACCGGCCAGACGCACCATGGTCACTGTCTGTTCGGGTGTCAATTGCGGTAACAGATTCTGCAGAATTCGATCGTCCACGCTCACCAGCTTGCGACACAAGGTCCGATAGGCTGTGAGTTTTTTGTTCAGCGCTTCAGCTTCCTGTTTGCCGCTCCGGTGCAGACGTTCATGAATCACGTCATACAACCGCTCCAGTACTGGCTCTTCCAGAGTCAGCGACACCGGCCCCATGTCGAGATTGTACTCACCGCTTTCCAGACGTTTGGCGTTGACTTCCATATCGATTCCGTTTCTCGCTAAATATACTGAGTCGTGTCGTTGTAAAATTCAATGATGCCTTGGGTTTCAAGCGCAAACATGGTTTCAATCACCCGTTTGACCGCCTCTTTCCCGGCCCGCTCGCTGACACTGTCGGCTTTGATCAGGTCCGAGCGCAACTGCTTGGCCACCATGCTCCCCAGATTTTTCAGGATGCGTTCGTTCATGTCTGTGTCCTGGGCCAGCACCATCAGCTCGAGCAGATCCTGACTTTCGACCTCACGAGTCAGTCGTTGCAGGCCTTTGTCATCCAGTTCCTTGATGCGCAGCGCCAATTGCACATAACTGTTCAGAATCGAATGGGTTTCGCCATGTTCAAGGGCTCGTACATGCTCAAGCGTGATCGCCAAGAGCTCGACCGAAAACCGATCCAGATGCATGTTGGCAAACCCGATGTGCACCAGCCACTCGTTTTCCTGAACCTTTCTAATCCCGACTTTCATGCCTTATCCATTTAATTTATCCACCATACACCCACAAGCAAGAACATGACCAGTCTGCAATGGGGCCAGGTTTTCAAGCCATTTTACTCACGTTTTGACCAATTCCCGTCACAGAGACAGGCAGACATTTTATAATATTGCCCAAATTCGATGGGCACACTCTGTTCCCACCGGCTCGACAGCTTGAGGTATTTTACCCGGTTTTCAGCCGCGTGGCCGACCGCCCTCGCAAACGCCACCTGACAGCAAGAGGCCGCATGACCCTGCAACTCAAACACACCAGCCGCCAACGGGCCCGTTTGCCTGAACCACCGGACGAGCTCAAGCAAAAGAGCGCCGATCTGGTCAAAAAAATCCGCCAGCGTTTGAAGCGACATGGCCAGTTGCCGTTCAGCGACTACATGCAAATGGCGCTTTACACGCCGGGACTGGGCTACTACACCAGCGGCTTGCCCAAAATCGGGCGCGGCGGCGACTTTGTCACCGCGCCCGAAATCAGCCCCTTATTCTCGCAATGCCTGGCCCGCCAGGTTGCGCAGGGCTTAAGCCTGCTGACCACCCCGAATGTGATCGAATTCGGCGCCGGGCGCGGCACCATGGCCAGAGACCTGTTGCTGGCGCTGGACGAAGCCGGTCAGGCCGAGCGCCTGCAACGCTATTACATCCTTGAACTGAGCGCCGACCTCAGAGACCGACAGCAAACCCTGCTCAACAGCCTCCCGGCTCACCTGGCCAACAAGGTCGAATGGCTCTCTGAGCTGCCTAAAACACCACTGGAAGCCGTGGTACTGGCCAACGAGGTGCTGGATGCCATGCCATTTGAGCGCCTGCGCCTGGAGCCCGAGCAGACCTTGCGGGCGTACGTTTATTATAACGAGGCGCATGAGGCTCTGGAATGGACCTACGAACCCATTGTCGAACCCGAGTTGCAACGCATCAGCAATCAGCTACTGCAAAGCCTGGGCTCAGTCAGCGAGCGTGGCTACGACACCGAGGTCAATCTCAATCTTTATCCATGGTTGCAGAGTTTGAGCGAGAGTCTGACACGCGGGCTGGTGCTGTTGGTCGATTACGGCTATCCGCGCCAGGAATACTATCAGCCCGCTCGTCACATGGGCACACTGCGCTGCCATTACCAGCATCTGGCGCACAGTGATCCGTTCTTTTACCCTGGCCTGCAGGACATCACCGCCCACGTTGACTTTACCGCCGTGGCCGAGAACGCCTTCAGCGCCGGTTTTAAAATCGCCGGCTACACCACGCAGGCCCACTTTTTGATGAGCAGCGGCCTGATGGACCTCGCGCATCAGCCCGACGCCGAAGTCACCGAACAGCTGAAACTGGCCCAGCAGATCAAAACCCTGACTCTGCCCGATGAAATGGGCGAAACCTTTAAAGTCATGGCACTGAGCAAAGACCTGGACCAACCGCTGGTCGGCTTTGAATTTCGCGATTTGCGCCACCAACTCTAAACCGGCTTTCTTACCAGGCCTGGTTAAAAAGGACATTGATCATGGACCCGACGCTCGACTGGCTGCAAATCACTTTTCTGGCCTTCATCCAGGGACTGACCGAATTTCTTCCCATTTCCAGTTCCGGCCACCTGATCCTGCTGCCACAATTACTGGGCTGGCCCGATCAGGGACTGGCGTTTGATGTGGCGGTGCATCTGGGCACTCTGCTGGCGGTGCTGACCTACTTTCGTCGCGACGTCGCCCTCATGACACGAGACTGGACCTGCTCCCTCATCACCCGCCAAGCCACCACCAACAGCCGCCTGGCCTGGGCCGTGATTTGGGCCACCCTTCCTGCGGTAGCACTGGGTCTGCTGATCAATCAGGGCTGGGAGGCCGCGCTGCGCAACCCCATTTTGATTGCCACCACCACCATCGGTTTCGGCGCTCTGCTTTGGTGGGCAGACGTCCGCGGACGCCAGAACCGGGATGAGCACACCCTTTCGTATCGGGACATCGCCATTCTGGGCTTTGCTCAAGCACTGGCCCTGATTCCCGGCACGTCCCGTTCCGGCATCACCATGACCGCAGGCCTGCTGATCGGCCTCACGCGAGAAGCGGCGGCACGCTTTTCCTTTTTGCTGTCGATTCCAATCATCGCCGGGGCAGGCTTGCTCAAACTGCTGGATTTGCTCGCTTATGAGGGCGCCATCCAATGGAACGCCCTGCTGGGCGGACTGGTGATTTCCGCGGTCACCGCCTGGGTGGTAATCGCCCTGTTCCTGAAATGGATTCAGCGTCTGGGTATGGCGCCTTTTGCCTGGTATCGTTTTGCACTGGGCGCCGTGCTACTATGGGTATTCTTGTAAAGATCGTTTGCGGGAGGGAACCATGGCGAAGGCTTATTATTCGGCAGAACAAAGCCGCACACTGGACCGACACCTGATCGAGCAAGGTGGGTACCCCGGCATCACCCTGATGAAACGTGCCGGCATGGCCGCCACCGAATACCTCAAACAACGCTGGCCCGCACCGCGCCGCCTGCTGATATTGTGCGGCGGCGGCAACAATGGCGGAGATGGTTTCATTCTGGCGCAATACGCCGCTCTGCAGGGCTATGACGTGCGTGTGGCGCTGTTTGCGCAAGCGGATCGCTATCAGAATGAAGCAGCCACAGCACTGCAGGAACTGACCGAACTCGGCATCGCCCCGGAACCGTTTCACCCGGATTTGCTGAATGAGGCCGATGTACTAATCGACGCGATTCTCGGCACAGGCCTCACCCAAACGGTCAAACCGGCATTGAGCGCCCTGTTTGAGCCCATCAACCAATCGAACAAACCAGTACTGGCTCTGGATTTACCCAGCGGTCTGCACGCCGACACGGGGGCCGTACTCGGCCAGGCCATCCAGGCCGATGCCACCATCACCTTCATTACCCGCAAACTGGGCCTGACCCAAAACCAGGGACCCGACACCGCCGGCGACGTCGTCTATGCTGACTTACACCTGCCTGCAGACAGCTGGGACAGTGCCACCCCTCTGGCCCACTCCCACAGCCTGGCTTACTGGTGGCAGCGCCGCCCTGAGCGCCCGCTTGCCAGTCACAAAGGCAGCGCCGGCACCGCCTGGCTGCTCGGTGGCAACACCGCCATGACCGGCGCTTTGCACATGGCGGCCACCGCCTGTCTCCACAGCGGGGCAGGCCTGGTCAAATTAATCACCCGCTCTGAACACGCGCAAACCCTGGGCGCATCGCAGCCCGAATGGATGGTGTATGACGAAAGCGCCTTGCCCCAATTAACCGCGTCGGCGAACGCACTGGGCATGGGACCGGGACTGGGCCAGGACGATTGGGGCCAACGTCTGGTTGACCAGGCCGGGTCAGTGAATGTGCCCAAAGTATTGGATGCCGATGCGCTGAACTGGCTGGCGAAGGCCCCCCGCCACCGCAACGATTGGGTGCTGACCCCGCATCCGGGCGAAGCGGCCCGATTGCTGGGCACCGACGCCGCACACATCCAGCAAGACCGACTGACGGCGGTCAAGGCGCTTCAACAGCAATACGGTGGCGTGATTGTACTCAAAGGCCCTGGAACCTTGATTTACGACGGTCATCAGTGTGAGGTCTGTACCGCGGGCAATCCGGGCATGGCCCGAGGCGGGATGGGGGATGTCCTGACTGGCTTGATCACCGGTTGGCTGGCACAAGGCATGCCAGCGTTTGAAGCGGCTTGTCTCAGTGTGTGGCTGCACGCAGCGGCAGGGGATCTGCTCTGTCAGCAACACGGCCTGCGCGGCGTACTGCCCTCCGAATTGCCCGCGCGCATCCGCACGCTTATGGCAAAAATGGCTTGAGTTCGTTCAGTGTTTGATACAGGCCGTCTTCGTCATCGGCCCAGAGATTAATGTGACCAAGCTTGCGCCCGGGGCGCTCTGACTTGTTGTAGAGGTGCAGTTTGGCATGGTCCAGCGCCAGCACTCGATCAACGGGCCCGGTCTCACCAATGATATTCACCATGGCACAGAGGGGCGCACGCGGCGTGGTCACCCCCAACGGCAATCCGGTGATGGCACGCACGTGATTCTCAAACTGGCTGGTCACCGCACCGTCCTGACTCCAGTGCCCGGAATTGTGCACGCGCGGGGCCATTTCATTGGCGACCAGCCCCTCAGCGGTTTCAAACAGCTCCAGCGTCAAAACCCCGACGTGATCCAGTTCATCCAGCAAAGCGGTCAAATACTGCTCGGCCTGCGCCTGAACCGATTGGGATACGTTGCGAGCCGGGGCAATGGTGTAACGCAGAATGCCCTCGTGATGCACGTTTTGCACCAGTGGGTAGTACACATGCTGGTTATCGCCATTGCGTACCGCCACCAATGACAACTCTCGCTGAAAATCCACAAAACCTTCCAGAATCAACGGCTGGTGCCCGAGTTCTGACCAGGCCTGGTCAATTTGGTCTTCGGTTTTCAGACGTTTTTGACCTTTGCCGTCATAACCTTCCTGCGTGGTTTTTAAAATGGCGGGCAATCCCAGCTCGGCCACGGCCTGTTTCAGATCCGCCAAACTGTTGACCAGACGATAAGGCGCGCACGGAATGCCCAGCTGTTCAAACAGGGCTTTTTCGCGCCCCCGATCCTGACTGGCATACAAGGAACGCTCGCTTGGATACACCGGCGTGGTTCGGGCGATCTCGCGCACCCATTCCACCGAGGTGTTTTCACTTTCATAGGTGATCACATCGCATTCGGTCGCAAGCGCCTGCCAGGCGTCGGGGTTTTCCTGAGCGTTATAAAACGCGCCCAACGGCGCTGACGGCTCGACCTCGGACTGACCCAAAAACGCAAACCGCTGGCCCAGCGGGTAACCCGCCAGTGCCATCATTCGCCCCAGTTGCCCGGCGCCGAGCACGCCAATGGTTTTGGATTCAAACGCGGAAGTGTCGTCAGATGCGGTCATGAAAAAAGCCTTGCTGCTGAGAATTTAGTCGGCGTCGCGCGGGTCAGGGCAGTCCAGAACGGTCTGAGTCTGGTCATCTCGAAAACGATGCAATGCCTCTCGCACCGCCGGATCGTGATTGGCAACAATCTGCGCCGCCAGCAGGCCCGCGTTTTTGGCCCCGGCCTCACCAATGGCCAGCGTGCCCACCGGAATGCCGCCAGGCATCTGGGCAATGGACAGCAGCGAATCCTGACCGCTCAGAGCGCGGGACTGAACCGGTACGCCCAACACCGGGATCAGGGTTTTGGCAGCGACCATGCCGGGCAGATGAGCCGCGCCGCCGGCACCGGCAATGATGACTTTCAGCCCGCGCACTTCGGCCTGCTCGGCGTACTCAAACATCAAGTCAGGCGTGCGGTGTGCGGACACCACTTTCACCTCATAGGGCACACCCAGATTCTCCAGCATTTCAGCCGCCTGGGTCATGGTGGGCCAATCCGATTTGGACCCCATGATCACGCCCACTTTGACCGCCGTTGAGGCAGAAGTCGTCGCTGTCATAACACGGACCTTTTCGTTAAAAAACCGTGTATTTTAACGTGCAACCCCATAAATGCAAGCAAAATCAAAACACAAGCTCGGACGACCGCTTAATCACGCCCCATTCAAGGCGTCACCGGACTCGCCTGCAGCAAACGCGAATCGGCAACAAAATACGTGTTGCCACCTTGGGCCTTGGCCCCTTTTTTGGCACGCGTGGCGCACGACGACAGTTTTTGAGTGTGGTCAAACTGACCGGGGGCCACCAGCAACACCCCGATCGACAGACTCATCATCGGGAAAAACCGCTCCTCGCCTTCCCGGCTCTGAGCGACGATACCGCCTCGCTGACGATCGGTTTCGGTGTAAAACTGTGCCACCGCTTCGGAAAAACCACTGAGAATGTTGTCACAAATGACCTGGTAATCATCGTCCTGCGTGACCACCACAAAATCGTCGCCCCCGACATGGCCGATAAACGCTTGCTTCAGCCCGACAGCGGAGTGAAGCACTTTGGCCACTTCACTGATCACCTGATCGCCCTGTTCAAAACTGTAATAGTCGTTGTAAGGTTTGAAATTATCCACGTCCACATACATGACGGTAAACGGCCGATCCTGATCCAGGTGGTCCTGAATGCAATTCTGAATCGGGACATTGCCCGGCAGGCCGGAAAGCGGGTTGGCATAACGGGCACTGGCCACCTTCAGGTCCGTCATCACCCGAAGTACCTCCATAAACGAACCACAGCCCTGATAAAACCCTTCTTCGGTGATGATAAAGTGGCCACGCTCGTTATTGCCCTGCTCGGTGATGGTGCGACTGACCTCTACCAGAGGCGTATTGGCATCAAACACCAACGGATCCGGATCCATAAACCGGGTGATTTTTTTGCGCGTGTGCAGATCATGGCCGAACGGACGGGCCATGACATCCATCAGCTCGCGTCGCCAGACGATGCCGCGCACAATGCCTTGGTCCACGATGGGCACAAACTCCAGTTGCTGATCTTTGAGCATGCGTTCGGTCATGGCCTGCACCGAAAGGGTCGGCGGCATGGGGTCGGCCTGTTTGCACACCAGCTTGACCGCCTCAGTCGGGCCGCTCTGCCCGGCAACCTGTGGGGTCAGCTCATAGTCCAGCACCATCGACGCCGAAGGCGCCGGGCGTTTGAGCAAATACCCCTGAATCAGGTCCACCCCCAGCTTCTCCAGCATGCGCAACTCTGATTCCCGTTCCACGCCCTCAGCGATGACCTTGGTGCCCAAGCTCTTGGCCAGCGTCAGGATGGTTTCCATAAAACGGTACTTGTCGGCCTGGCGATCAATGCCGGCAATAAAATGCTTGTCGACCTTCACAAAGTCCGGTTTCACCTCCGACCAGAGTTTGAGGCCGTTATAGCCCGAACCCAAATCATCAATCGCCACTTTAAAGCCCATGCGTCGATAATGACTGATGGCCTCCTGAAACAGAGACATGTCTTCCACCGGCTGAAGTTCCGTGATTTCAATCACGACCTGGCTGACGTCCAGATCAAAGGCCTGAAGGTACTGCAGGGTCAAACCGGTCTGGTGGTTGTGATTGAGCAGCGTGCTGACAGAGATGTTAAGAAACAGGTGTGGCAGATTCTGATGCAGATGCGCCTGACGGTGAAAGGTTTCTATCGCGGTGCGCCGGGCAAGCAGGTCCATTTCCAGCAGCAAATCATGCTTGATCGCGGCACTGAACAGATTGGCCGGCGAAAACAACGCGGAGTTTTCCGGTCCGCGCGTTAGGGCCTCAAACCCGATGATTCGGCTTTTACGCAGAGAGACAATCGGCTGGAAAAACGTCGTCAGGCGCGCCTGTTCCAGCACTTCCTGCAGTTCTCGCCCAAGCTGTGAACTGCGCAAGGATTCCGGCAGGGTTTCATTGATTGGTTCGATGGCGGCGGTTGGCTGGTGCATCACACCCTCCCTAAGACAACGGACTCACCATCTTACCCACCCAAGATTGCACGCAGATGACAGTCCCAGCACGCTGTCAGCATCACACCGAACAAAAGACCTTGCAATTCAGTCAGTTTTTTTTCAAAATAGGCGATGTCTTTTGCGCGGATCGGATTCGAGCAAAAGGTGAATGCGCCGATTTGAACATCAGCTTGCGGGCGCAGGACCCATTCATTGATTTGACGGGTCAACCAAATACGGCTAAAGCGAGGACTGCCGCAGCCCCGCCTTATGTACCGTATTCTCAATTTTGATTTTTCACGCATCCGCTGAGTGCACCCAAAATACATTGAGGACACAGTATGACACACGTTTTTACTTCCGAATCGGTCTCCGAGGGCCATCCGGACAAAATCGCCGACCAGATTTCCGATGCCATGTTGGACGCCATCCTGGCTCAGGACCCCAAAGCCCGCGTGGCATGTGAAACCTTTATCAAGACCGGTATGGTCATGCTCGGAGGGGAAATCACCACCACTGCCTGGGTCGATCAGGAAGAACTGGTGCGCAAGGTGGTCAATGAGATTGGCTACCACCATGCCGACCTGGGCTTTGATGGCGATACCTGTGCGGTGTTGAGCTCCATCGGCAAACAGTCACCTGAAATCGCTCAGGGCGTGGACGAATCCGATGACCACGAACAGGGCGCAGGGGACCAGGGCCTGATGTTTGGTTACGCCACCAATGAAACCGATGTGTTGATGCCCGCGCCGATCTTTTATGCGCACCGCCTGATGGAACGCCAGGCCGAATGCCGCAAAAACGGCACGCTTGACTGGTTGCGCCCGGATGCGAAAAGCCAGATTTCCCTGCGCTACGAAAACGGTCAGCCAGTCGGTATCGAAGCGGTGGTGCTGTCCACCCAACACGACCCGGACGTCAGCAACGAGACCCTGCACGAAGCGGTGATGGAAGAAATCATCCGCCCGGTTTTGCCCGCACAATGGCTGGATGACCAGACCCACTACCACATCAACCCCACCGGGCGCTTTGTCATCGGCGGCCCGGTTGGCGACGCCGGGCTCACGGGGCGTAAGATCATTGTCGACACCTATGGTGGCATGGCCCGTCATGGCGGGGGCGCTTTCTCCGGCAAAGACCCCTCCAAAGTCGATCGCTCAGCGGCCTATGCCGGGCGATATGTAGCGAAAAACATTGTTGCCGCGGGCCTGGCCGACAAATGCGAAATTCAAATTTCTTATGCCATCGGCGTGGCCGAACCGACTTCCATTAGCCTTGACACTTTCGGCACCCACAAAATTGCCCCCGAGCGCATTGTCGCGCTGGTGCGTGAGCATTTTGACCTGCGTCCCAAAGGCTTGATCGCCATGCTTGATCTTTACCGTCCCATCTACCGAAAAACGGCCAGCTATGGGCATTTCGGACGTGAGCTGCCTGAATTCACCTGGGAGCGGACGGACAAAGCCGACGCCCTCAAAGCCGACGCTGGCCTGTAAAGGAAACAACCAATGCAATCACAACGCCAATACCCGCAAAAAATCAGTCTGGAGTTTTTTCCCCCCCGCACCGACCGGGGCGTGGAAAAGCTGCAAAGCACCATCGAACAACTGGACGTGATTCACCCGGAATACATGTCAGTGACCTATGGGGCCGGCGGCACCACCCAGGCCCGCACCATGGAAACGGTCGAACACATTCAGACCCGGACCAATCATGCCGCCGCCCCGCACATTACCTGTATCGGCGCCAGTCGCGAGAGCGTCAGTGAATTACTGGCCCAGTACAAAGCCATGGGCATCAAGCGCCTGGTAGCACTGCGCGGCGATCTGCCCTCAGGCATGATGGACCCGGGCGAGTTCAAATACGCCAGCGACCTGGTGGCCTTCATTCGTGAGACCACCGGCGACGATTTCACCATTGAAGTGGCCGCCTACCCGGAAACCCACCCGCAGGCACGCAACTGCGACATCGGCATCAAATGGTTCAAGTACAAGGTCGAGCAAGGGGCCGATGCGGCCATCACCCAGTATTTTTACAACGTTGACAGCTACCGTTATTTCATCGACAACTGTGAAAAAGCCGGCATTGACCTGCCCATCGTGCCTGGGGTGATGCCCATCACCAACTACGAAAACCTGGTGCGCTTTTCACAGGGCTGCGGGGCGGAAATTCCGCGCTGGCTGAAATGCCGACTGGAAAGCTACGAAGACGACCCGGACAGCCTCAAGGCATTCGGCAAGGAGGTGGTTCAGGAACTGTCTCAGCGCCTGCTCGACATCGGCGCGCCCGGACTGCACTTCTACAGCATGAACCAGCCCCAGCCCACCATCGACATTGTGCAAAGCCTCACACTGCGTCAGGACTGATCATGCGCATTCCTCGTCTGTATGTCCCGGGCGACTACCAGCCCGATCAAACCCTGGCATTGAGCACGGAACAGGCACACTATCTGATGCGCGTGCTGCGCCTGAAGGCCGATCACCCGCTGGAAGTCTTCGACGGCCAGGGACATCAGGCCCGTGCCACGCTGGTGCCCGAATCCAAGAAACAGGCCAAGGTGGCGCTTGAGGAAATTTTTGAATTGAACCGCGAATCCCCCCTTCACACGACCCTGGTGCAATCGGTGTCCAAAGGCGACCGGATGGATTACAGTCTGCAAAAAGCGGTGGAGCTGGGGGTGTCGGAGATCCAGCCGGTCCTGACTGAACATTCCATGGTGCGCCTGACACCGGAAAAAGCGCAAAAACGTCAGCAACAGTGGCAGGCCATCGTGATTCATGCGTGCGAACAGTGTGGCCGCACAGTCGTACCACCGGTTCGCCCCTTGAAAACTTACCAGGCCTGGTTAAAAGACCAGCCGGATGAGGCCATCAACGGGCTGGTCCTGGACCCACGCGCCCAGCATGCGCTCTCGGATCTGTCACCGCCACAAAGCCCTATGGCTTTTCTGGTCGGCCCCGAAGGCGGGTTGAGTGACGCCGAAATCGATCAGGCCACGGAAAAGGGCTTGAAAGCCATTGCCCTTGGCCCTAGAGTATTAAGGACCGAAACCGCCGGCGTCACGTTACTGGCTGCCATGCAAACCCTCTGGGGTGACTTCTGAGACAAGATCCCCCTCAACCCCCGGTCATTTGTTAACAATGGAACACAACACTATGCCATCAACCAATCAGGTGCCGCATCTGGAAACCGCCTTAACCGGTCCACTGCTCGAACTCGAAGAACATTTGCTTAACCAGCAGCCCCAAATCGAAGCCTGGTTTCGCAAACAGTTTAAGCAGACCCCTGCGCCCTTCTATGCCTCGGTGGATCTGCGTAATGCGGGCTACAAGCTGGCGCCGGTGGACACCAACCTGTTCCCGGCCGGGTTCAACAATCTGCACACAGACTTGCGCCCCCTGGCCATTCAAGCGGCGCAAAATGCGGTCACCGCCGCCTGCCCCATCGCCGATGGGGTTTTGATCATCCCGGAAAACCACACACGCAACCAGTTTTATCTGGAAAACCTGGCGGTTTTGCAGGAGATCCTACTGGCAGCGGGCTATGAAGCCCGCATCGGTTCCATCAACCCGGAAATCACCGAGCCCACCGAACTGTCTCTGCCTTCGGGCAAAACTCTGACGCTGGAACCGCTGACACGCCAGGAAGACCGAGTGGGCGTGGCCGACTTTTTCCCTTGCGCCGTGCTATTAAACAATGACCTGTCCGGTGGCCGCCCGGAGATTCTGGAAAACATTGACCAGACGCTGTTGCCGCCACTGGATCTGGGCTGGGCCAATCGCTACAAAACCGAACATTTCGGACACTATCAGGACATCACACAGGAATTTGCTCAACTGATTGACATTGATCCCTGGCTGATCACCCCCTTGTCGCTGCCTTGCGGCCCGGTCAACTTTAAAGAACGCACCGGCCTGGAAACCCTGGCCGACTCGGTCAATGAAGTGCTGAAAAAGACCCAAACCTATTACGACAACCACGACATTGACTGTCAGCCGTTTGCGATCATCAAATCCGACAGCGGTACCTACGGCATGGCCATCATGTCGGTCAACAACCCCGAAGACGTTTTGAGCCTCAACCGCAAGCAGCGCAACAAAATGAGTTCGGCCAAAGAAGGCCGGGTGGCCGAGCAAATGCTGGTGCAGGAAGGCGTCTACACCTTTGAAAACATCGATGACGCCGTGGCCGAGCCGGTGGTCTATATGATTCACAACCAGGTTGTGGGCGGGTTCTACCGGGTTCACACCGGCAAAAGCGCCACCGACAACCTGAACTCACCCGGCATGCACTTTCAGTCGCTGTCGTTTCAGACCGCCTGCGCCACACCCGATCAGAACCAGGCACCGGATGCGAGCCCCAACCGCTTTTATGCCTACGGCGTGGTCGCGCGTCTGGCACTGCTGGCGGCGGCCCGTGAAATCGATCAGGCCAAACGGGGCCTGTTGTCGGAGCCATCAGCATGAGTGAGGTCGCCGCAGCACTGGACATGGCCGTGATTATGGACCCGATCGAGCAGATCAAACCCTGGAAGGACACCTCGTTTGCGATGTTGCTCGAAGGTCAGCGCCGTGGCCACACCCTCTGGTACCTGACGCCACAGGATATTTTTCTCGACGGGGGCCGCCCCTTCGCCCAGCTCACGCAACTGAAAGTTTGGGACCGACCTCAGTCGGACACCGAGTCACAATACTTTGGCTACGGCCAAACCGTCATTCGTCCTTTAGGTGAGCTGGATCTGATTTTTATCCGCCAAGACCCGCCGTTTGACAACGACTACCTCTACTGCACACAAATGCTGGAACTGGCCGAGGCCGAAGGCGCACGGGTGGTCAACCGACCTCAGGCGATCCGTGACGCCAATGAAAAACTGTTTGCCAGCTGGTTTCCTCAAGCCCTGGCCCCGTCACTGGTTGCCGCTCAGCCCGGGCTCATTCGCCAATTCATTCAAACCCACCGGGACGTTATTTTAAAGCCCCTGGATGCCATGGGCGGCAGCTCGATTTTTCGGGTCACGGACACAGACCCCAACATTTCCGTGATACTGGAAACCCTGACCGGGCACGGACAGCACCATATCATGGCGCAGGTCTATCTGCCTGAAATCAAGGACGGGGACAAACGCATTCTAATGATTGATGGCGAGCCGATTGACTATGCGCTGGCACGCATCCCGGCCGAGGGCGAAACCCGAGGCAACCTGGCCGCTGGCGGTCGAGGCGTGGGCCAACCGCTCAGTGATCGGGACCGCTGGCTGTGCCAGCAGGTCGGCCCCACTCTGAAAGCCAAAGGCCTGTATTTTGTGGGATTGGATGTGATCGGCGATTACATCACGGAAATCAATGTCACCAGCCCGACCTGCGTGAGAGAGCTGGATGCGGCGTTTGACCTCAACATCGCTGGCGACTTGCTGGATGCGCTGGCCGCCCTGCCCCCGCTGAAATCAACTTAACCCGGCTCGGGGGAGGGTTTTCCAAAGTAGAATCCCTGAAGTTCGTCAATGGCAAAACCGTTCAGACAGTCCACAATCGCCTGACTGGAAACAAACTCGGCAATGGTTTTAACGCCCAGTTTGTGGGCGAAGGCCAAAATGGTTTCGGTCATTACCTTCGAGGCCGGATTGTCGCAAATGCCCTGAATAATGGACCCGTCGATTTTCAGATAGTCCACATCCAGCTGTACCATGTAGGCAAAATTGGAATAGCCCGCACCGAAATCATCCAGGGCCACCCGCACCCCCTGAGCCTTGACCGCGCGAATGAACTCACGCACCGTGTCATAATTCTGAATGCCTTCCGACTCGACAATTTCCAGCACCAGACGCCCCGGATCCGGGCAGGTCTCCACACGCTGAATCAGCCATAGGCGCATGGTTTCATCGGCGATGTCTTCAATCGACAGATTCACCGAAAAGTGATGCGAGCTGGTTTGCATGCGCGCAAAGACCTGATCGATCATGGTCTGAGTCAAGCGATGATAAAGCCGCAGACGCTTGGCGATGCCCAAAAAGGCACCAGGCGACACATATTCATCCCCTTCCTTCAGGCGCAACAGGCACTCATACTTGACCACTTCATGCGTTTTTGCATCCACAATGGGCTGATAAAACGGCACAAAACGCTGTTCTTCCAGCCCGCGATTCAGTCGTTCGATCCAATTCAAATTCTGCTGATAGGTTTTTTCAATCTTAAGTGTGGGGTCGAATGACAAAAACGTCTTATGCTGAGCTTTGGCGCGCTTGAGAGCCATATCCGCTCCGGACAACACCTGACGCCCCTTTGAACCGGCCGTGTGCGTCGTGGCCCAACCTGCCGTTACCGACACATTGACCTGCTGACCGTCCAACTGAAAACGCTGATGGGGGAGATGTTGTAAAAAATCCTGCAACCGCCCTTCAAAATCCGGGGCGATCCGTTGGAGATCCACCAATAACGCAAATTCGTCCACGGGCAGCTTATAAAGCTGGCACACCCCGGAAATGGATCCCACGCCATCATTCAGTGCCAGCGCCAGCGAGCGTAACACTTCGTCACCGGCCTCGTGACCGAAACAGGCATTGAGTTCACTGAATCGGTCCACATTAAACAACACCAGACCCATCTGCTCCGGCGTGTCTGCGGCAATGGCCTCAAGCAGGCTCAAACGATTGGGCAGCTGAGTCAGGGGATCATTGTGCAAGCGGAATGACATGGCCTGGGTGGATTCAATCAGCGCGCTGACGTCATACCCAATGCACACATACTCATTGACCTGGTGGTGTTCGTCATAAATCGCGGCCAGCGTCGTGTCCAGATAAAACGTCTGTCCCGCCCTGGATTGGTAGCGAACCACCCCTTTCCAGCTGGGGCTTTCGGCCAGAGTGGCCGTCACTTTCGGTCGCAAGCCATGGGATTCGGCGGACCAGAGTTGGAATAACGACTGGCCGAGCAGATCGCGCAGGTCCCAGCCACAGCGCGTGAGCATCATGCCATTGGCATCGGTAATGGTCAGATCCGTGTCCAGCATCAAGGTCATGGCACTGGTGTCCATGGCCGTTTTGTACGCCTGCAAATACGCCATCTGGCGACGTAAACGTTGCGTGCGCTCGGCCACTTTCTGCGTCAGACTGTCGTTGTAAACGCGCAACTTCGCCGCATGGTCTTCCAGAGCCTGATTCAGCCGATGAATGTCGGTCAGATCACGCACACAGACCACAAACATGCTTTGCCCGTCCTCACCCTCAACCAACTGGACGTTTTTGGCAATGTGCACGCGCTGACCATTGCGATGCAAGAATTCGGTTTTCTGTTCGTTGCAGAACCCTTTTTCGACCACCTCAGTATGGCAGGCTTCGAGAATGGCGTGATCACCCAGGTAAGCATCAATCGAAGTCCCAAGCAACTCATCCGGCCCATACCCCAACAGTTCGGCGAAGGCATCATTGGCATAGGTGATCGCCAACTCCTGATTGAGGGTAAAAACCCCTTCAGGAAAGTGCGCCAGAATCTGTTCAAGATGGTCGGATTGAATGCTCATGTCAATGAAAGTTAACTGTTAAAATGAGTCTGTGCCGTCTCAATAAGGCTTGATCTGGCATCTTAGCACACTCCTTTTCAAATGGACTTGCGATGCGCATAACTTTGCATTCATCTTTTTTATCATTCCCTAAATTTTGCTTGGCAGTGCTCACCGCTTTCAGCCTGAACGCCTGCCAAGCCCCCACTCAAACCGTGCAAAGCCGCTTCCCGGTTTTTGGCACCTTTGTCACCCTGAGCGCCAGTCACGTCACACCGGATCAGGCCCGCCCGGTGTTTGCCCGGATTGAACGCACCTTTCACAGCATGCACACCCAATGGCATGCCTGGCAGCCGGAGGGCACCCTCTACCGAATCAATCAGGCCATTGCTCGGGGCGAACCGATTGAGGTGCCCCTGAGTTTCAAACGCCAGATCGAAAAAACCCAGGCCCTCACCCGCGCCAGCGATGGTCTCTTTGACCCCGCGATAGGCAGTTTGATTGCCCTCTGGGGATTTCACAGCGAGCACTGGCAAGGCCCGCCGCCCTCTCAGGCTCAACGCGAGGCCTGGCTCAAGCACCGACCCAGTATTCTTGACCTCTGGTTTGACGGGTTGACCCTGCACAGTCACAACCGGCGTGTGCAGCTGGACTTTGGGGGCAACGCCAAAGGTCTGGCACTGGACCGCGCCGCCGAACAACTGCAGGCCGCCGGCATTGACAATGCCATCATCAACATTGGCGGTGATATGCGTGTTTTGGGGGAGCGCAACCCCCAAAAACACCAGGCCTGGTCAATTGGGATTCAACACCCGGACCATCCCGGCACGACCTTGGCCGCTATCGCCGTACACGGAAACGAAAGCCTGGTGACCTCCGGGACCTATCAACGCTCATTTGAATGGCAAGGCCAGACATTCAGCCACATCCTCAATCCCAATACCGCCGCGCCCACCGATTTTTTTGTGTCGGTGACCGTCGCCCACCCCGATGCCGTGACAGCCGACACCGCCGCCACGGCCCTGATGGTCGCCGGACCCAGCGGCTGGCAGCGCATCGCTGGCCGGATGGGGATTGACCAGGCCTTTCTGGTCGCCCCCGGCGGTCAATGCTTTGCCACCACCGCCATGGCCAAGCGACTGCAAAACGTCGACTGTGATCTGCAAATCATCGACCCACCCAAATCCAGCGCCGAATCGGTATAATAAGGACCATGCAAACTCTCCAGTCACTCGAGCATCATTTTCTGATTGCCATGCCCAACCTGGCCAACAGCTGGTTTGACAAGGCACTGATCTATATCGTCGAAGACAACGAATACGGCACCATGGGGCTCGTGGTCAACTACCCGCATCAATTGGATGTCTCGCAACTGTTGGAACACTTCGACCTGCCCATACCGCCCGAGGCGGATTATCTGCATGATGTCGTAATGATGGGCGGTCCTGTGGACATGGAACATGGTTTCATCCTGCACCAACCCGAAGGCGATTGGGAAAAATCACTGCCCCTGCCCGACAACCTGGGCATGACCGTTTCCGAAGATTTTCTCAAAGCCCTGTCCGAGCAGCAGGCCCCCGATGCGTTTCTGGTGTGCCTGGGTTTTGCTGGCTGGGAGAAAGGCCAGTTGAATGACGAAATTCAGGCCAATAACTGGCTGACCATTCCCTATAACGCCAGCTTGCTGTTTGACGTCCCCGCAGAGAAAAAATGGGAAACCGCCATTCACACACTGGGCATATCACCGGAATTTCTAAGCATGGATGCCGGGCATGACTGACCCCGCTGGCATGCAGGGGCGCGTCATCGGTTTTGACTTCGGGTTGCGCCGCATTGGTGTGGCCATCGGTAACACCCTGACCGCCACCGCCAGCGCCGAATCGATTGTGCAAAGCCGAGACGGCCGCCCCGACTGGGACGCCATCAGCGCGTTATTTGACCAATGGCAACCAGTGGCCATTGTGGTGGGGTTGCCCTTGCGTCTGGACGGCACCGACCAGCCCCTGACACAACCGGCACGCAAATTCGGACAACGCCTGGGCGGACGTTATCACCGCCCGGTGTTTTACATGGAAGAACAACTCAGTTCGATTGAAGCCGAGAAACGTGCCCCCGAGGCAGAGCATCACGATGACCTGGCCGCCGAAATCATTTTATCTAACTGGCTGGAAACGCTAAAATAACGCACATTGAGTCAACCCAAGCAAAGAGAACACGCATGCGACTGTCCACTCCCAATCTGCAGCTGAACGACCAGGGCGAACTGCGACACTTTCTGACACTGGAAGGACTCAAGCCTCGCCATCTCAACCAGATTCTGGACGTCGCCGATGGGTTCATCGATGAACAGGGCCAAATCCGCAAAGTGCCCAATCTGCATGGCAAGACCATCATGAACCTGTTTTTCGAGCCGAGCACCCGCACCCTGACCACATTTGAGATCGCCGAAAAACGCCTTTCCGCCGACGTGGTCAACTTAAACATCGCCACCTCCTCCACCAAAAAAGGCGAAACCCTGCTCGACACCCTGTGGAATCTGCAAGCCATGCTGGCCGACATTTTCGTGGTGCGACACAGTGAAAGCGGTGCCGCCCATTTCATTGCCCGCCATGTGGCCCCGCATGTCCATGTGATCAACGCCGGCGACGGCCAGCACTCGCACCCGACTCAGGCGATGCTCGACATGCTGACCATCCGTCGTCACAAAGGCGATATTTACGACCTCAAGGTCGCCATCATCGGTGACATTCAGCATTCCCGCGTGGTGCGCTCACAGATTCAGGCACTGAGTCTGCTCGAAGCTCGGGAAATCCGGGTGATCGGCCCAAAAACGCTGATGCCACCTGACCCCGCGGCACTGGGCGTTCACGTTTATGACAACATCGAAGACGGACTGGACGATGTGGATGTCATCATCAACGTCCGATTGCAGAGCGAACGCATGAAAAGCGCCCTGCTGCCCAGCGAGAAAGAATTTTTCAATCTCTATGGCCTGACCAGAGACCGTTTGAGCTACGCCAAACCCGATGCCATCGTCATGCACCCGGGGCCAGTCAACCGTGGCGTGGAAATCGATTCCGAAGTGGTTGACGGCGACCAGTCAGTCATTCTGGACCAGGTGACCTATGGCATCGCCGTGCGCATGGCAGTCATGTCCATCATTACCGAAAACGCGGCGGTTCTGAAACAATCCGCCTCAGTCCAGCAGGAGGCGGACGCATGAGACTGTTGATTGAAAACGCCCGCATCATCGATCCCAGCCAGGACCTGGACAAGGTAAGCAATCTTTACATCGCACGCGGACGCATTCAGGCGATTGACGACACCGCGCCCGAAGGCTTCACTCCCGATCAGACGATCGATGCCACCGGCAAGTGGTTGTTACCAGGCCTGGTGGATTTACAAGCGCGATTGGGTGAACCCGGCAGTCATTATGAAGGCACCATCGCCTCAGAGACCAAAGCGGCGGTGGCCAGCGGCATCACCACCATCTGCTGCCCGCCCGACACCAACCCGGTCAATGACACCCAGGCGGTCACCGAATTGATTCAGCGCCGGGCCCGTCAGGCGGCCACCGCGTTTGTACTGCCGATTGGCGCGATGACGCAGAAGCTCGAAGGGGAAATGCTCAGCAACATGGCCGCGCTTAAAAACGCGGGGTGCATCGCCCTGAGTCAGGCCAATCGCCCCATCCAAAACCCGCTCACCTTACGCAACGCCATGAGCTACGCAGCCAGCAACGACATTCTGCTGATGCTGCGGTGCGAAGATCAGACCATGAAAAACGGTGGCGTGGCACACAGTGGCGCCGTCAGCAGTCGCCTGGGCCTCAACGGCATTCCTTACAGTGCCGAAACCGCGGCCCTGGCGCAAACATTGATCCTGGCCGAAGAGGCCGGAGTTCGGGTTCACATCTCTCAGATCTCCTGCGCCAAGTCGGTGGAAATGATTGCACGCGCCAAAAAAGAAGGCCTGCCGGTGACGTGTGATGTGGCCATTCATCAACTGCACCTGACCGATTACGATTTGCTCGAATTCAACAGCCTGTTTCACGTCACACCGCCCTTACGCACGCACGATGATCAGGCGGCTCTGCGCATGGGCGTCAAGACCGGTATCATTGACGCCATCGTCAGTGACCACACCCCGCTGGACCGTGACGTCAAATTACTGCCTTTTGGCGAAAGTGCCCCGGGCATCAGCGGGTTGGAGACCCTTTTGCCGCTGACCCTGCGCCTGGTGGAAGACAACACTCTGACACTGAATCAAGCCGTTGCAGCGCTCAGCCAGCGTCCCGCCGAGATCATCGGCATCCAAAACGGCAGCTTGAGTGAAGGCCTGTCCGCCGACTTTTGCCTGCTCAACCCGGAGGCCCACTGGGAATTGGACCGCTTTGATTTGATCAGTCGCGGTGACAACAGCCCGTTCCACGGCTGGGAGTTCCAAGGGCAAGTGGAAGCGACCTATTTTCAGGGGCGACCGGTGTATCGCAACAATGCGGTCTGACGCCCCCGACCGGCCATTGCCCGAGCTGATCTGGCAGCAGAGCCTGCCACAAATCGGCGCTTACTGGGTACACGAATATCGCAGTGGTACCCCCCTGCCAACCGAGCTTTGGCCAGTCAACCTGACACTGAACGACCAAACCTTTCTGCTCAGCGTCAAAGATCAGGGTCAGCGGGTGCAATTTCTCAGCCTTCAGGAAAACGCACCGGATGCCGGACACATCTCCCAACCCAAAAACCACCAGGCCTGGTGGTTTTTGCAGGACATCGTGCCCGCTCCGGCGCCGCGTAATGACTCGCAGAGCGAACCGGACCAGCCCCTTTGTCTGCTGGCAGACGGATTGCATCTGGCCACAGCCCTGCATATATGCGAACAACTCAAAGCGCATTGCGCCTTAACCGTCATTGCTCACAGTGATCAAGGGTTTCCGTTTCCGGTCAAACCGGCGCGCTTTCTGCTGCCGGGCTTTCCGCCCGAAGCCATGGGCGCGGCCACACTGCTCGAAGACTGGGGCATTCCCAATCGTCTCTGTGCCCGACAGGGGCAGCCGGGCTGCTTCGAAGGCGATTTAAGCACACTGAAAGCGCATTGGACACCGCCCGAACACTGGCGGTTATTCGACGTGACCCGCTTCTTTGCGTAACTCATGCGCCAGCGCTTCCAATGACTTGGCGGCTTTGTGCGCCATATTGGAATGCACCACTTCCACGGAAGCCAGCACCAGCGTCTCCAGCTCCGAAAACTGCTCATCCGTGATCTCGTTGAGCGCCTTGTGCGACAGAATGCTTTTAAACTCTTTGACCACTTCTTTGGCGTGCTTATCAAACTGAATAATCATAATCGGTTCCTCATCGTTATTCGGGTTGGTTAGTCTTCCTTGAATACTTCGTCGCCGGTGCTGATGATTAAAGGGTCATTTTCCAGCAGATCCGGGTCTTTGTCGTCATACGGAAAACTGTTGAGCACATAGCGCATCGCTTCCAGCCGCGCCCGTTTTTTGTCATCGGATTTGATCACCGTCCAGGGACATTCCGACGTATTGGTGTAAAAAAACATGTCTTCTTTCGCTCGGGTGTACTCGTCCCACAAATCCAATGAAGCCATGTCCATCGGACTGAGTTTCCATTGTTTGAGCGGATCGTTTTTGCGGGCATTAAACCGGCGCAACTGCTCATTGCGGCTCACCGAAAACCAGAACTTCATCAGATGAATCCCGCTGGCCGTCAGCATGCGCTCAAACTCCGGTGCCTGATGCACAAACTGATTGTATTCCTGCGGGGTACAGAACCCCATCACGCGCTCCACCCCGGCACGGTTGTACCAGGAGCGGTCAAACAGCACCATCTCCCCCTGCGTGGGCAAATGCTGCACATAGCGCTGAAAGTACCACTGCCCCTTTTCCGTTTCCGTGGGTTTGTCCAGGGCCACCACGCGCGCACCCCGCGGATTGAGATGCTCCATCATCCGCTTGATGGTGCCGCCCTTACCGGCCGCATCGCGCCCTTCAAACAGAATCACCAGACGCTCGCCATTGTCCTTGATCCAACGCTGCAATTTGAGCAACTCGATTTGCAATTGCTCTTTGGTTTTTTCATACTCTTTGCGTTTCAATTTCGTATCATACGGATAAGCGATGTTACTGGACTTGATTTTCTTCATGGCGTCTCCCGATTGTTAAAATTCCTTATCCTAATCAATTCATTCTACGCCCCGAACCCAACAAAATAAACAAGAGGCCGTACATGACTGCTCACACACTGCCCGATGCCGACACCCAGGCTACCCTGAAACAAAATCTGGCCAACGTTCAACAACGTTTGCAGGACGCCGCCTCAAGCGCCAAGCGCTCTGCAGACACCATTCAACTGCTGGCCGTGAGTAAAACCAAACCCATTGAATACGTCAATGCCATCGCCGAGCAGGGCCAGACCTGTTTTGGCGAAAACTATCTGCAGGAAGCGTTGGAGAAAATCGCTCAGCGCCCGGACCTGACCTGGCATTTTATCGGGCCGATCCAGTCCAACAAAACCAAACCCATTGCCGAACAGTTTGACTGGGTGGAAAGTGTGGACCGCCTGAAAATCGCCCGCCGCCTGTCCAGTCAACGCCCACCGGAAAAAGGCCCCTTGAACATCCTGCTGGAAGTCAACATCAGCGGTCAGGCAAGCAAAGCGGGCTTTGCACCCGAACAGATCATGCAGGTGGCCGAAGAGGTCCTTGCACTGCCCAACCTGACCCTGCGCGGCCTCATGACCATCCCTGCGCCCAGCGACACACTGGAAGCGCAAAGACAACCGCTGGCACAAATGCGCCAACTGCTTGAACAGCTGCAGACACAACACCCCGAAGCACAACTGGACACGTTATCCATGGGCATGAGTGGCGACTTGGAAGCGGCGGTGCTCGAAGGCAGCACCGAAGTACGCATCGGCACTGACCTCTTTGGTGCGCGAAACTGACCAGGCCTGGTCAAAAACACCTTTATCTGGCTTTTGCCAGGCATAAAAAAACCGGAGGCGGTCTGTGACCACATCCGGTTTTGGTTCTCTCCTTTTTGCCCTGTCCAGCGTCTTGATGCGCTCGATCAGGTTGGGCCTTTTTTGGCCTCTGTTATGAATGTTTATCGGCGGATTCGGAGGCTTCTTGAGTCGAAGTTTCTGCATTTTCACCTGTATCACCCTCTGCATCGACAGGGGTGTCAGCGTCTGTCTGGGCGTCGGCCTGTGGACGCATCAGGTCACGCAAACCGAATGCCTCGGCCAGCCGGTCATGAAACGATTGAATGCGATCCAGCCAGTTGGTGGCGTTTTCGGTCTCGCTTGTGTCTTTCGAGGAGGCCGATTCGTCGCTTGAAGCAATCTGCTCTTTCTGGCCCATGACGGCGGCCATCAACTGATCCACACGTTCACGCGCCTGGGCAAACTGCTCGTCCATGCGTTCAATCACGCTCTGCCATTCCTGTACATAGGCAGGCACCTGACTAAGGTCTCCGCCTTGTGGTTTCTCAGCGGATTCAGGAACGTCTCCTTGTTGATAGCCCTGAGTCTGCTGGTAACGCTGCGCCATGGTTTGCGTTTTTTCCAGATTCAGATCCATGCTTTTAAGCTGTCCGAAATCCACATTCAGATTCTGTGCCTGCTCAAACGCTTTTTCCACATCGCCGTTGAAAAATTCATCTGCCAGCTTGCCCACCTGATCAAACACATCAAAAATCGCATTGAGCTCTTCATCGTTCAAATCGCCCTGAACGCTGAAGCCAAAACGCTCTTCAAACGCGGTGGCCTCCATGGCTTCACGACTTTCAAAATAGCGCGCGCCTTGCGGTCCCATTTCCGCCGACTGCTCCTGCTTATAGGATTGGTACTGAGCGTAAAGCTGGCGAAAATCCACCTGAACGCTGTCCCCTTCGCGTGTCTGCAAATTCAATGTCATGGTGTGGCTGTAGGCCAGAGACTGTTCAAACGAACTGCTTTTGGCCATGGCCTGAAGACCTTGCGCGCTGGGAGAGAAACCCGCGGCCTCCCCTCTTGCGGCCTGGATGGCTTGAGCCACAGGGGAGCGGACGTCTTCGGCACGGGCCTGACCCGTGTTTTTGTCATCCTGATCGGCCCGTTTGTTTGGGGTCAATAAATTTTGCAGCGTGGACGCATTGGATTGGATGGGAGAGGCCATAATCGTTCCTTTTTCTGGTCAGGGTGCAGTGTGAGCGCTCTGTCCGCGCCCGATTGTTATTCTAATCTGGGTTATCGGCCACACAAGGCAAAACTTGACTGGTCAATCCATTTTTGAGTGGGCATAATGGGCCTTATCGCGTAAAAAACACTCTAAAACCGTTCAGGAGAACGCCATGTTCGAGATCGCAAAGCAGCGCCTCAGCGAAGTGTTCAAACACATTGAGGTCGACGAAGAGGTCATTACCCGGCTATCCGTACCCAAGCGCTCCATCAAAGCCAGCATTCCAGTTCGCATGGACGATGGGACCTTGCAGATGTTTACCGGCTACCGCGTTCAGTATGACGACACACGAGGCCCCACCAAGGGCGGGATTCGTTACCATCCCCGGGTCAATATGGACGAAGTCACCTCGCTCAGCTTCTGGATGACGGTCAAGTGTGCGGTCACCGGCCTGCCCTTCGGCGGGGCCAAAGGCGGCATTACGGTTCACCCCAAAGACCTGTCTCAACTCGAACTGGAGCGTCTGTCTCGTGGCTACATCCGCGCGTTTGCCGATGTCATTGGTGAAACGCGCGACATTCCGGCCCCCGACATGTACACCAACGCCACCATTATGGGCTGGATGGCCGACGAATATTCGGTCCTGTCACGACGCCAGACACCCGGCATCATCACCGGTAAGCCCATCCACCTCAACGGTTCTCAGGGGCGCACTCAGGCGACGGGTCAGGGCGCGCTGTTCTGCCTGGATGAATACGCACGCCGCCATGGCTGGGAACGTGGCGAAACCACACTCGCGGTGCAAGGGTTCGGCAACGCTGGCTATCATTTTGCCCGACTGGCTCAGGCAGAAGGCTATAAGGTGGTCGCGGTGTCGGATTCCGTGGGCGGCATTTACGACCCCAATGGATTACAGGTCGATCATGTCAAATACTACAAAGAAGAGACCAACACCCTGCATTCGGTTTATTGCGATGGCACCGTCTGCAACGAAGTCGCGCACGATGTACTGACCAACCAGGAACTCTTATCTTTGGATGTGGACGTGCTGGTGCTGGCGGCGATGGAAAACCAGATCACACAGGAAAACGCCGAAGAAATTCGGGCCAATACCGTGCTGGAAATCGCCAACGGTCCCATCTCCCCACAGGCGGATGAAATTCTGCAACACAACCAGTGTGCGGTGATTCCCGATGTGTTGGCCAATGCAGGCGGGGTAACGGTCAGTTATTTTGAATGGGTCCAGAATCGCGCCGGTTTTTACTGGGAAGAGGTCGAAGTTCAGCAGCGCTTGTCCAAGATCATGCGCCGCGAAGCGAACCACGTTTATGACCTGGCCGAGAAATTCGGCTGTAGCCTGCGCACCAGTGCTTACATTCACGGCATTGATCGACTGGCTGGTGCCATCGGACAGCGTGGCAACTACAAACTTTTCAGTAAATAATGCGACCAGAGGGTGCGGGGTGGTTGGGAATCGCCGATGATCGGTTTATAATGCGATTTTGAATCATTGAACCAACAGGAGCGCCCATGAGTACGACACTGGCCTTTATCGGTGCGGGCAACATGAGCCTCAGTTTGATTGGCGGCCTGATTGCCAGCGGTTACCAAGCTTCGCAACTGATTGCGACCGACCGTGATCCGGAGCGCGGCCGTCACTTATCGCAGTTGTATGGCATTGAGTGTCTGACCGACAACGCCCAGGCCGTTGAGCGCGCCGACGTCGTGGTGCTGGCGGTTAAGCCGCAGCAACTCGCAGAACTCTGTCAGTCGTTGCAATCAGCGGTTCAGGCCAAAAAGCCATTGATTGTGTCCATCGCCGCAGGCGTCCGCACCCGCGATATTGATCGCTGGCTGGGGGGCGAAACCGCCATTGTGCGCACCATGCCCAACACGCCGTCCCTGATTCAGAGCGGTGCAGCCGGACTTTATGCCAATGAACGCGTCACGGCAGACCAAAAAGACAACGCCGAACACCTGATGCGTGCCGCCGGGGTGACCGTCTGGGTTGAACATGAAAGCGAGCTTGACGTAATCACCGCCGTTTCCGGCAGTGGGCCAGCTTATTATTTCCTGATGATGGAGATCATGCAAAAGGTGGGACAGCAGATGGGGCTGTCACCCAAAACCGCGCAACTTCTGACGGTCCAGACCGCCTTTGGCGCGGCCAAGATGGCGCTGGAAAGTCACGATGATTGCCAGACCCTGCGCGAAAAAGTGACTTCGCCCAACGGCACCACAGAAAAAGCACTGAACGTATTTGCCCAGCATGACCTGGAAGCCATCGTGACCGAGGCCATGGAAGCCTCACGCGACCGGGCCAAATCCCTGGCGGATGAACTGGGCCGACAAACATAACCTGATAAGATGAACCCAAACGCCTTGTGTCATTGGAAAACGCCGCAACCACGGAGCGGTTCTCCGACCTGACCCAAGCCATTTAATAGAAAGGACGCATCATGCATTCGCCAATCGGACAAGGGGGTCTGTTTCTGATCCAGTTTATCGCAGGCCTGGTTATTTTTGCCCTGATGTTGCGCTTTTTGATGCGCGCCACCCGCGTTGACTGGCACAACCCGGTCGTGCACTTCATCGCCAAAGTCACCAACCCGCTTTGCGCCCCGGCCAACAAACTTCTGCCCCGCCCCAATCGCTGGGACTGGCCGGCCATTGTCACCGCCCTGATCATCCAGGCGCTCACAGTGGTGTTGATTGGCTATCTGGCTGGCAAAAATTTTGGCCTAAGCGTGATTGTGATCTCTTCGATCACCGAAGTGATGAACCAGTTGCTGGACATGATGTTCTGGCTGATCATCATTCAAGTCATTCTCAGTTGGGTGTCACAGGGCTACAACCCCAATACCGCCATTTTCGAGCAATTGACCCAGCCTATTCTGGCGCCCTTTCAGCGATTTGTACCGCCAATGGGCGGCTTGGACTTGTCACCGATTGTCGCCATTCTGGTGATCAAGCTTACACAAATTGTCGTGGTGGGCAGCATCGCCCAGATCGGCACGCAGTTGGCACTCTCGGCATGATTTGTTGGCCCGTATCCGTTAAGATAATCGCATGTCACAATCCATAGGTCTCGTCACGCCCCAAACCCTGTCAGTCACCACGCCACTGGAAATGGTGTGTGGTGCACGCTTGTCCCAGTATGACCTCACCTATGAAACCTATGGTCAACTCAACGCCGATGCCAGCAACGCAGTCTTGATCTGTCATGCGCTCAGCGGCAACCATCACGTCGCCGGTCATTACGAAGAAGAAAAATCCCAGGGCTGGTGGGATCAATACATTGGCCCAGGCAAACCCATCGACACCAATCAGTTTTTTGTGGTCTGTTCCAACAATCTGGGCGGTTGCCACGGCTCCACTGGCCCGACCAGCACCAACCCGGAAACCGGCCAGGTGTTTGGCCCCGATTTTCCGATCGTCACCTGCAAAGACTGGGTCAACAGTCAAAACGTGTTGCGCGAGCACCTGGGCATTGATGTGTGGGCTGCCGTGATTGGCGGGTCCATGGGCGGCATGCAGGTCATGCAGTGGGCCATGGACTATCCCGAGCGACTGCGCCACGCTGTCGTGATTGCCGCCGCACCCAAGTTATCGGCTCAAAACATTGCCTTCAATGAAGTCGCTCGTCGGGCCATCATGACGGATCCCGATTTTCATCATGGGCGTTTCATCGAAGCGGGCACCACGCCGAAACGGGGACTGGCGCTGGCACGCATGCTCGGCCACCTGACCTATTTATCCGATGACATGATGGGATCTAAATTCGGTCGGGAACTGCGAGAAGGCAAACTGAAATACAATTTCGATGTTGAGTTTCAGGTGGAAAGCTACCTGCGCTATCAGGGTGAAAAATTTGCCACCAAGCAAAATTTCGATGCCAATACCTATTTGTTAATGACCAAGGCACTGGACTACTTTGATCCGGCCGCCGATTACGACAACAGTCTGGCCAAAGCATTGGCGCAAGCCACCGCAAAATTTCTGGTGATTGCCTTCACTTCCGACTGGCGCTTTTCTCCCAAACGCTCGCAGGAAATCGTCAAAGCGCTGTTGGACAACGATGCCGATGTAACCTATGCTGAAATTGAGTCAAAGCATGGGCACGATGCCTTTCTCTTGCCCAATGAGCATTACGAAGGGGTGTTTCGTGCCTACATGCAGCGTATCGCCGCCGAACACGAAGGGGCAGCCTCATGAGCGAACTCAGCCCTGAATTTCAACTGATTGCCAACTGGATTAACCCCGGTGCCCGCGTCCTTGATCTGGGCTGTGGTGATGGCCGCTTACTGACCCATCTACAACAAACCCGTCAGACCACCGGCTATGGCATGGAGCTGGACCCCGCCAAAGTCATCGCCGCCGTTGAGCGGGGCATTAATGTGATCCAGAGCAACCTCAACAGCCATGACATCTGTCACTATTTTGACCAGGACTCGTTTGATTTTGTGATCATGACCCAGGCCCTGCAAGTGGTCAGCCGCCCGGATCGGATGCTGGACGAGATGCTCAGCGTGGGCAAACAAGGCATCATCACCTTTCCCAACTTTGCCCACTGGCGCAACCGCGCACAGTTGTTTTTCGGCGGCAAAATGCCCCAGAACACCAGCCTGCCCAACCCCTGGTACAACACGCCCAACATCCATCTTTGTACCTTCTCGGATTTTGAAAACCTCTGTGAGGAAAAAGACATTGAAGTGGTGGCCCGTACTGTCGTCAACAGCAAGCACCAACCCACGTTCGCCATGCGGTTCGCCCCCAACTGGCTGGGAGAAATTGCACTGTATCAGGTCCAACGCAAACCCGGATAATTCAAGGAGCACCTCGTGAACCGCTGGTTTCAGAAAGGCAATGCCCGACGTTTTTTTCGCATTGACATGCCCGTCAAGGTCTTTGTACAACCGGCCTCCCCCGTGAAAGACCCGGAAATCTATGCCAATGGCAGTCACTATTACCCTCCCGCCTTGCGCCAACAGCTGGACCAGGAAAAAAACGCTCTGCTCAAATGGGTTGAACACATTCAGGACAAAAAAGAACCGCTGAAAGCTATTTTTCATGAAATCATTGACGAGGTTGAGTTTTTGGGTGAAGTGGCCGACCTCATGGCCCAGGGCATCAACCCCAAACAGCACTCCAAATATTGGTTAAGACTGCAAAAACAGTGGCATGGCTTTGAGAGCCTGAATCGCCTGTTACCCGATGCGCCCAAAACCCACGCCTACTTTCAAAAAATTGAACAGAGCTTCAGCGTTTTTTATCAATCCATGCTCAACACACTTCAGCATTCCGACGCCAAACATTTTGAAGCCAATGCCCATCTGCCAGACCCGCTGCCCATGGCACGGATGCTCGAACTGTTCGCCGATGAAAAATACAGTAAAATCCCCCTGGTTCAGGCCATTTATCACCTGGGGCAGTATATGCGCTTGCATCTGGAAGCCTATCGGCAACTCAATGACGACCACATCCGTCTCAACGCCCCCGAACACTGGCCCGAAAAAACCGTAAATCTCAGTGCCAGCGGCATTGCCGTGCCCTTGCAACAAAGCTTCAAACCATTTGAAAAGGTTGACGTTTTATTGTATTTTGAGCAAAAAAGACAAAAATTGCGTTTTGATGGCTCCATTGTCAACACACGCAGCATGCCTGATAAAGGAATAGAGCGTGTTGCCATTAACTTTGACTTACCTGACGGTGAAACCCAAAATTCTCTTCAGAGTGCTATTCAAGAGTTTGAGCTGGACGAGTGCTTAGACTTAACCCTCATTTGATGTTGTACGGACTCAGTCAGTATGCCTGGACTTAACCACACCATAGAAGCCAACTTTTTGGATGCTTTATCTCAAAATTTACGCCCAGCTGCTATGGAGCTACTTCGTGACTATCGTCTTCGGCAAATGCTTGATATGCTTTTAGACGGTCCGACCTCGAGCATTGAACAGCGCTATGAACTAGACCCAACACAGTGGCAAGAACTACTGGAAGCTGTGATTTTAACAAAGGTCACTTACTTTGAAATCAATCCAGGCATGCAGCACCAGCACCTCAAAATCCTAATAGAGATCGCTAGCTACTGCTTACATCAACCTCATGCCTCAATATCACAGCTCATTGAGTTCACCAAAAAAGAAACGCCTTACATGGCCGAATGGTTACAACATGCCCAACGCATTCAGCGCCAATGGCAAAAAAGCGCCTAGTCGAGCAGCGTCCTCTTTATAAACTCCCCGATGTGGCCGATCTCCTCAGCGCAGATTTCATGTTGCATGGGATAAGTGTGCGCTTCAACGTCAAAGCCCGCTTCAGACAGACGTTGACGGGCTGCATCATACAGTGATACGGCACAAATCGGGTCCATTTGCCCGTGCGCCAAAAACACCGGCGTCCCTCTGGGCTGATTCAACGATTGAGTGCGCTCTTGCGGCCCCGCTTCAGGCCAATAGGTCGACAACCCCATGATCCCGGCAAGCGGTGTTTGCAAGCGCATGGCCGTCTCCAGTGCGATCACGCCGCCTTGTGAAAATCCAGCCAGAACAATGCGCTCAGTGCCAATGCCTTCTTGCCTCTGTGCCTCAATCAAACGCTGTATGCGTCCCACACTTTGGTCAATGCCCTGCCAGTCGACTTCGCTCATCAAGTCCATGGAACGAATGTCATACCAGGCACGCATGGAATCGCCCAGATTCACCGTCACCGGCTGCACCGGCGCATGAGGAAACACAAAGCGGACACCATGAGTCTTCGGCAACGACAGATGCGGCAACACGCCTTCAAAGTCATAGCCGTCGGCTCCCAGTCCATGCAGCCAGATCACACAGGCCCTGGGCTTGGTTTCCGGTGCCATAATCAGTGCGTTTTCGGTTTCCTGTTTTTGCATGCGCTTCCTCACAAATCTTGAATGCGAACCCGGTTCGTTTTCGATAAAATAGCCGCTTTGACTGAAACCCAAGCGGGATGGCCCATGAAAGCTTTGTCCATTGCCCTGATTCTGATGTTTAGCTTAAGTGGCTGCGGCCGAAAAGGGCCCTTACAGCCACCGCCGGATGAGCATAGCGCAAACACCGCCGCCGAGCAAACCGCTTCACAAACGCCGACAGGAGCCCCATGAGCGTTCAACCGACTGCCTTCGAAGCCTTTACCTACCAGAACCAACGTCTTCATGCCGAACAGGTGGATCTGGCCTCGCTTGCCGACCAATACGGCACCCCGCTGTACGTTTACTCCAAGCGCGCCCTCACGGAAAACTGGCAACGTTTTGACCGGGCCTTTGGCCACCAGCCGCATCTGGTTTGCTACGCGGTCAAAGCCAACTCCAACCTTGCGGTGCTCAATCTTCTGGCCCGGCTGGGTTCCGGGTTTGACATCGTCTCACAGGGTGAACTGGAACGGGTGTTGAAGGCCGGAGGCGACCCAAAGAAAACCGTGTTTTCCGGCGTGGCCAAAACCGGCGTCGAAATGGCGCGCGCGCTTGAGGTCGGCATCCGTTGCTTTAACATCGAGTCCCACAGCGAACTGGAACGCCTGCAGATGGTGGCTCGGGAAATGGATCAGATCGCGCCCGTCTCCATTCGCGTCAACCCGGATGTCGACGCCAAAACCCATCCTTACATCTCCACCGGTCTCAAGGACAACAAATTCGGCGTCGACATCAACGAAGCGCCCGCCCTTTATGCCCGCGCCGCAGAAATGTCTCACATTAACGTCACCGGCATCGACTGCCACATCGGCTCTCAATTGACCGAAATCGCGCCGTTTGTGGACGCACTGGAGCGAGTGCTGGCACTGAAAACGCATCTGGCCGATCAAGGCATTGCCATTCATCACCTGGATCTGGGCGGCGGTCTGGGCATTCATTACCACGACGAACAGCCCCCGGAAGTCAGCACCTACATTGATGCGCTGCTGCGCACCCTCAATGACCCGGAATGCGAAGTCCTGATTGAACCGGGCCGCGCCATTGCCGGCAATGCGGGCGCATTGATGACCCAGGTCACCTATCTCAAGCCCACCGAACACAAAAACTTCGCCATCATTGATGCCGCCATGAACGACCTGATTCGTCCGGCTCTCTACGAAGCCTGGCAGGCCATCTTGCCGGTGATTGAGCACCAGGATGGCCTTAAGGCAAAATGGGATCTGGTGGGCCCGGTCTGTGAAACCGGCGATTTTCTAGGCAAAGAGCGCGACTTGACTCTCAAAGCCAATGACTATCTGGCGGTGATGTCGGCCGGTGCCTATGGGTTTACCATGAGTTCCAATTACAACACGCGGCCACGCGCCGTGGAAATCATGGTCGATGGCGACCAGGCGCACGTGATTCGCCCGCGCGAGACCTACGAAGAATTGATGGGGACCGAGCGCTGCCTGCCGTAATCGGCCGTGCTCAGGCCTGAGTTGGGGATTGACCCACCAGCCAGAGATGCCATTTTGACCAGGCCTGGGCCTCGGGCAAGGCGTTGTCCAGCCCGCGCAATGTAATCAGAGCCGCTTCCGGCGCCGACAGGCGCTTGGTCGCATCCACCAGCGCGGCTTGCACCTGCCCTGATTCCGCAAACGCATAAAGTTGCACCTGTCCTTGTTCCGCGCGCGCCCAATCCACCCACCAGGCATGGCGTTGCAAACGGCTCAATCGGTCCCAATCGGCTTGCTCGGACAAAAGGCGTGGGCGCTCGCTCAGTGCCAAATCGTCCAATGTCCGATCAAATTCGGACGCTGACAGAGTCGGTAAATCGGCCCAGCGCTGATATAACTGTTCCACTTCCACGAGATAGCGACATTGCGTGACGCGCGCGCGCTCTGACTCAGGCAAATCCAGGGCATTCATCAAGTCGTTCGTATCCTGGAGCAATGCCAGCAGACTCTGACACTGCATGGGCCGACAGGGTTGCTGCGCCAGACTCACATGCAAGCGCGTCCCGATCCATTGCGGAAACCGAGCCGCCAGCGCCAGTGCCATGGAGTTCACCCGGGGCAATGCCTGCAGCGCATCCAGACGGGATTCATCCAACAAACAGGTGGCCACACTGTCGGCCAGTTCATCGTTCACGAAGCGCAAACGCAGCTTGCGCAGAAACGCCAAAGCCTCGCGCTTACCGGGCCAACCGAGCTCAGCCATCAAGTCGGTCTGTTTGCCCTGAAGCAAAGCCACCACATCGGCCTCACCCAACTCGGCACTGACCAGCTGCCAGGCCAACACCGGACTGTGATCCAGCAATTCCAACAATTGAGGATAGCGCCCCACAAAATGCAACAGGCGCAACTGATGCGTGGGAAACATGGCGCAACTTTGCCAGACCCAGTTGGGAATCGGCTTACGCCAGGCTTTGAGCGCGCCATGATCGGGCCAGGCCAACACATGCATCTGTGCCGGATAACGGGGAATCGGTTCTCTGGAAAGCATCATGGCATCCCAGCCAGGCACGGTAATCACGCCATCCACCACACCAGGCTGGTCTTTGAGCCAACCGCGCCCGTCAATCAGGAGCGTCTGCGTGGGTGCGTCCCAATAGGTCTGCCGGGCCAGATGTCGTTCCAACGGGGTGATCTGACTGGCGTTATGACCGGATGAATGCTGATAAGTGGGCGTCAGGGACATGAAAACAGCCTTTACACGGTTGCGGTCACACGGAAAAAGAAGCTTTTAAGGTAATCGGTTTCCTGAATCGCCGGATGCACCGGGTGGTCAGGACTCTGATGCCCCGGCGAGAGCAGCTGGAGCTGACGGTCGTGCTGTCGGGCCGCCTGCTGCGCCAATGTTAACAACGCCTGCGCCGACAAATGATAAGAGCAACTGGCCGACACCAGCAACCCTCCGGGTTCGACCAGACGAATCGCAAGCTCATTCAAGCGTTGATAGGCGCGTGTGCCCTCTTTTAGATCTTTTTTGCGCTTAATGAAAGCCGGCGGATCGATCACCACCACGTCGTATTTGTGCCCTTCTGCGGCCAGGGATTTTAACGCGTCGAACGCATTGCCCTCAATCCCGGTCAGACGATCTGCCACGCCATTGAGTTCACCATGACGGTCCACCCAATCCAGCGCTTTGGCCGAGGCATCGACGCAGGTCACGTCACTGGCGCCAGCCACCGCCGCCTCAATGCCCCAGGCACCGGCATAGCTGAACACATCCAGCACCCGCTTGCCCTTGGCCCATTGCTGCAGTTGGGCGCGGGCGCTGCGGTGGTCATAAAACCATCCGGTTTTCTGCCCCGCCACAATCGGCACCTCAAACGTTGCGCCATTTTCCACCATGGGCACCGTCTCCGGCTGTTCAGAACCCGGCGCCCAATCGTTTTCCAGCGACAACCCTTCCTGCTCCCGAACCGGCAAGTCGTTGCGAAACAGCATCACTCGCGGGTGATACAGGTTCTCCAATACCTGCATCACCATCGGTTTTAACGCCTCCATGCCCGCGGTGGTGATCTGCACCACCAGGGCATCGCCAAACCGATCCACCACCAGGCCTGGTAAAAAATCTGACTCGCCAAACACCAAACGGTAATACGGCTGATCATAAACCATGTCCCGCAGAGCCTGCGCTGCCTGAAAGCGTTTTTTGAAAAAGGTTTCGTTGATCACCACTTTGTTCTGACGCGTCAACAGGCGGGCGCAAATCAACTGATTCGGGTTGATGTAGGCCGTGCCCAAAGGCTTACCCTGATCGGACACAACTCTCACCAGTTGTCCGGCTTCAAACGCCTTCAACGGACTTTTCTGTGTGTCCACCTCATTGCTGTAGACCCAAAGGTGTCCCTGTTTCAGGCGTTTTTCTTCACGCTTTTTGAGCACCAGTTCCGGCAGAGTTTTGTTCGTCATTGTGTTTCCTTATTCGTGTTCGCCTCAGATCATGGCAGACGGATTCCGGTCCATAACCAAAAACGCCCCGAAGCTCGGGGCGCGACCATTCCTGTTCGAGCGCCATTCATCCGGCGCTTGTGAGCCGATCTATTGCTCAATCATACGCTCATACTCTGGCGCGTCCATCAAATCATTCATTTCTTCGGTGTCACTCGGCGCCAGCTTGAACAACCAGCCGCTGTCATACGGCTCGTCGTTGATCAATTCCGGTTCGTCTTCCAGCGCGTCGTTGACCTCGACGATTTCCCCACTCAAAGGGGCAAAAATATCGGACGCCGCTTTGACCGACTCCAGCGCCATCACATCATCGCCCTGCGCCACCTGTGCGCCGATTTCCGGCATAGAAACGTCCATCAGGTCCCCCAGAGAGCCCTGGGCAAAGTCGGTGATGCCGACCACGGCCACACCGTCCTGATCCAGGTACACCCATTCATGGGATTCAGCGTATTTCAAATGTTCGGGTAACGGACTCATGCGGCCTCCTGCATACAATAATCCGGGATGATACCAAATTCTGACCAGGCCTGGTCAAATTGTCGCCATCAGACCGGCCAGCGGCTGCGGACGCTTGAAATAAAAGCCCTGCAGATAGTCCACCCCTTGCGCGGTCAACCAGTCCGCCTGCTGTCGCGTCTCCACGCCCTCGCACACGACCTTCAACCCCAGTGCCCGCGCCATGGAAATCATGGCAATGATTAACCCATTGTCCACGCGCGAATGGCCGATGTCATCGACAAAGCTTTTGTCAATTTTAAGGATGTCGACCGGGAGCGTACGCAACATCGAAAGCGACGCATAGCCGGTGCCAAAATCATCCAGCAAGACTCGACAATGTTTCTGGCGCAACGCCACCAGCCCTTTTTCCACCAGTGACAGATTTTCCATGGCCGCGGTTTCGGTGACTTCGAAATTAAACCGGTCCAGTCGAATGCCATGACGCTGACAACGTTTTTCCAGCTGTTCGATCAAATCTTCTTCCGAGAACTGCATCACCGACAGATTCACCGTCACCCGTACCGAGTCAGGCAATGCCTGTTCCGCCAGATCGGCGCAGATGCGCTCAAAAAGTGCCAATCCCAACGGCTGAATCAGAGCGTGGTGCTCGGCCAGTTCAATAAAACTGCCCGGGTACATCAGCTCGTCGCCCTGTTTCAATCGAATCAGGGCTTCCGCCTCCTGCCACTGGCCATTTGGGTCATACAAAGGCTGGTAATGCATCTCGATGCGCTCCAGCGGCTTTTCAATCGCCTCACGCAGGATCTGCAAAGTGCCATGATTCAAGGCGGTTTTTTCTTCCAGCGCCATGTCAAACCAATGATAACGGTTGCGCCCCAGCGTTTTGGCCCCATACATGGCCGCATCGGCCCGACGCAACAAATCCTCGGCTTCGTAGCCGTGATCCGGATAGCAGGCAATGCCAATCGAGGCACTCAAAAAATGCTGGCGTGACCCGATGTTGAACGGCGCGGATAAATCCGCAATCAAACGCTGGCACAAGGACGGCACATCCACGGCTTCCAGATCGGTGATCAGCATCACAAACTCATCACCGCCGATGCGCGCCGCATAATCGTTGTCTTTGAGATTGACGGTGATGCGCTGCGTCGCTTCAATCAGAACACGATCGCCTTCACTGTGTCCGTAGGCATCGTTGACCTCTTTGAACTTGTCCAGGTCCAGAAAAAGGATGGCAAAGGGTTTTTCCGATTCCTGCTGGCGCTTGCGAAGCAGCAGGTTATCCAGATGATTTTGCAGGGAATGGCGGTTGGGCAGGTTGGTCAAACTGTCAAAGAACGCCAGTCGGTCCAGCCGCTTCTGAGTTTCCAGCCGCGGCGAAATATCGGAAAAGGTCGCCACATAGTACGTCTGGTTGGAATAACTGTCCCAGATTTTGGTGATCTGCAGCCACTCTGGAAAAATGTCCCCGCTCTTTCGCTTGTTCCAGATTTCACCGTGCCACCAGCCGTGGGCTTGCAGGTGCTGCCACATTTCATGGTAGAAATGATCGGATTGGCGCCCTGACTTTAACACCGCCGGGGTTTGACCCAACACCTCAGACGATTCGTAGCCGGTGATTTCACTGAATGCCTGATTGACACTGATGATGCGACTGCGGCTGTCGGTGATCATCACCGCTTCCCGCAACTGCTGCAACGCCAGCTGAGACAGGCGCATGCTCTGATCGGTGATTCGGGTAAAGTCCACCGGATACAACACCATAAAGACCGGCGGCTGGGTACTGGCAAATACATTATCGAGTAATTCGATCTCGATTGTGAACGACTGGCCGGTTTTGAGGGTGAACACCTGCTCCGGAGGAAAGCGGCCACCCGATTGCCACTGACGAAACGCCTTGATGAACGCGACGCTGTCCTCTTTTTGCAAATAACGACGAAAGGATTTCACCGGTTCGTTGTCGCTGGCCTGCAAAAAGTTATTGGCCGCCGGGTTGGCCACCATCATATCCATATTCGGCGTCAATAGCAGCTTTGGCACCGGAGAGATATCAAACATCTTCTGGTACAAATCCGAATTGTGAAGCGATGCCTGATGCTCTCGCTCGACCAACGCAAACTCGTTTTCCAACTCACTGACCTGTTGCCCCAACAGGCCGCGCTCACTTTCGCAGGCATTGAGCGCATCAATCAGACGCGCGTTTTCATCGCGAAAGGCTTCGATGTCGTTCAACACCCAGCGATCACGGCGCGAATCATTCATCAACGTTCTCCACCGGTTGCAGATAGCCCAGATAATGACGCTCGTTGTGCAGTCGTATCTCTTCGGTCTTGAGCTTCATCAGACGGCGTCTGCCGTCTTTCTGTTGGGCGGTCACATCCCGCCACTGGCCCATTAGGCCTTTGGAAGTTCCTTTTTGATAATCTTCGAGATAGCTGTCATGATGACTGCGATAAGGATCGGGCATCAACATTTTCACATTCTGCATGCGCATTTCGTGCCAGTCATACCCCAGATACCGCAAAACCTCATCATTGGCGTATATCATCACTCCATTCTGGTCAATCACCACCAGCCCGCAGCGCAACTGCGAGCCCAGAGAATAAATCAGTTGCTCCAACACATCGCCTTGACCAGTTACGACATTTTCCGGGCGCTCAAAGAACATCAGAATGCCTTTGGTTCCCCGCTCGGGTGACTGGTGCGGCACCAACCTTAAGTTAAAGATGTCGCCACTGATGCGCACCCGCAACTGATTGACTTGGTCGTGTTCCAACACACTCAACAGCTCCTGGCGCAGATTTGGCACATCCAACTCCAGCCCCAGCGTGGTCACCGTCTGATGCAGGTGGGACGAATCCAGCGAAAAAATTTCCCCCGCGGGTCGGGTAAAACGCAGCAGACGCAATCGGCTATCCAGCAGGAGAATGTGTTCGCTCATGTTCTCCAGCATGCTCTGCAGATCGGTGTTGACCTGTTCGAGCTCATGGGTCTTGACCTCAAGCTCCTCGTTGACGGTGGACAATTCTTCATTGGTGGACTGCAATTCCTCGTTGGCCGTCTGCAATTCTTCGTTGGACGATTGCAATTCTTCGTTGGACGATTGCAATTCTTCGTTGGTGGACTGCAACTCCTCATTGGTGGTTTCCAGGTCTTCCACCGAGGCTTGCAGGCGCTCTTTGAACAGCGCCACTTCTTTGCGCAATGTCTCCTTGGTGGCGTTTTCCTCGTTCATATTGCCCTTGCCCGGGTCCACAAAAGGCAAGGTCAACTCGGTGGGAATAAACGCCACCACGTACAGATTGTTATGCGATTCGGAAAAATGCATGCGCCGGATCGACAGGAACAACGCCATGTCCTGACCCGACTCCTTGTAAAACAGCGCCTGCGAGGTCGCCTCGCCTGCTTTTTTGGCCCGTTCCATCAGGGCGCGCAAATCCACCTTGATGTCATCCCGGGCCAGCGTCAGCATATTAGTGTCAATTCGGCCCTGCGGAAAATTCAGATAGCGGTTCACATCGCCACGGATATGCAGGATCTGGCCGGACTTGTCCACCACGATCGCCACTGGCACCATTTCTTTCAACAGTGTCTGTTCCAGTTTATGGGCAATGGATTGTTTGTCGTTGTCGTCGCCGGCCTCCAGTACCATCGAGGGACGCTCTTGGCGCTTGATGGCATTGGCACTTTGCACCCGATCTGAACGTTGAGACAGATTGGTGGCTTTGCGCTGATAAAGCTGCGCTTTTTTATCCAGCGTTTCGAACAGTTCCGGCGCGGTACTGGAAGCCGATTCGGACTTGCCCATAAACAGTAATCCGTTTGGGTTCAGCGCAAAATGAAACGTCTGCAGCACCTGACGTTGTAGCTCCGAAGAAAAATAAATCATCAGATTGCGACAGCTGATCAGATCCAGACGCGAAAACGGCGGCTCCATAATCAGATTCTGGCGAGCGAACACCACCCGATCCCGCACTTTTTTGGAGACTTGATAGGTGCGATCACGGCGGACAAAATAGTTTTCCAGAATCTCGGGATCCATATCGATCACTTGAGCCTCGGAGAACACCCCTTTGCGTGCCTGCGACAAGGCGTATTCATCAATGTCCGAGGCAAAAATCTGGTAGTCGATGTCGCGGTTGAGGCGAGTCTTGATTCGGTGCATGAGAATCGCGATGGAATAAGGCTCTTCGCCGTTGGCGCAGCCCGGCACCCAAATGCGCCAGGGCCGCTCCCCTTCCTGGTTGGCAATGGTGGTTTCCAGCAAGGTTTCCAGAGCGTCAAACGCTTCCCGGTCCCGGAAAAATGCGGTCACCGAAATCATCATGTCTTTGAAAAGATGCTGGGTTTCTTCGTCGGAGTCCAGCAACAGCGACACATACTCTTTGATTGAACTCAACTGATTCACCGCCATGCGTCGAGCCAGACGGCGACGGATGGTTTTCAGCTTGTAGCCACTGAAATCGTGACCGGTCACGTCATAGATACGCTGAAAGATTTTTTCCAGATCGGTCTGAGGTGCCGGGGTGACGGCCTGGTATTCTTTGTGGCCGGTTTCAAGAAACGCCGCAATGTCAGCCGCCAGTTCTTCGGGCGAACCGGTTTTGTCCACCGCTCCGGCTTCCACTGCGGCCATGGGCATGCCCGCATATTTGGATGACGACTCACTCTGCGCAAACACCAGCCCATTATTGGATTTGATCGCCATGGCGCCCCGGGCCCCATCGGAACCGGTTCCGGACAAAATACCGGCCACAGCACGTTCCTGCAACGCCTCCGCCGCAGAATGCAGCAGCACATCAATCGAGGGTTTGGGACCCACTTCCGCCGCGGGCGTCAATTCAATGCGTGTGCCCCGCACCTGCGCGTTGTAGCCCGGCGCGATGATGTAGATGCGTCCCGTCTGAGGTTCAACGGAATCGTCCACCATCTGAATCGGGGTTTCTGTCACTCGCTCCAGCAAATCTTTGAGAATGGTCGGATGCTTGGGGTCAAGATGTTGGGCAATGACCAGACAACAGCGGTCATAGCCGCGAAAATGCAGCAGAAACTGTTTGAGCGCTTCCAGGCCTCCGGCCGAAGCGCCCAGGAATAGCCAGTAGGGTTGTTTGTTCATAACATCCTTTCACAGACCGCAGCAAAACGGCACGATTATTTCATTTAAAAACGACGATGAGCGCGGCATCCTTGATCTTGCCAACGGACACAGCCTCATTACAACCTATTCAAGCCCTATACATCAGTTTGACACAAATACAAGGCAAGTCAAACCAAGGTTTCACAATGCCCGAAATTAGCTCTCATTCAACACATCGGTCATCACATGAATGAAGCGACGGGCGGTCAACGCATCAAAATCTTCGAAGGGTTCGCTGTGTCCGCGACGGGTTTCCACCCACTGATCGAACGAGCGCCGGGGCGAGAGGGTCGCGGCTTGTGCGTCCTCCATCACCGGTTTGTCCGGATTGCCTGCCCAGACCAGATCACGAATGACTTCACGTTTGAACCAGTAGCAACGTTGCCACTGCCCCTGTTTCCAGACTTTGACCACCAGCACGCCGGCAACCCCGTCCGTGTCGGCACCTGGCAAGTCATCACGCTTCAGGCTGTCGGTCATAAAAACATCCCGGTCCGACTGGGCCTGAAACCACTGATCCAATGCTCGCAGCGCCTTTTCCGGCGGAAGTTCCCCGGTCGCATGGCAGTGCGTGTCGTCCATCCAGGCAAAGCCCTGCGCATTGATCAGGCCCAGCACATCCATTTCGGAGTGCGCCAACAGTGCTTCCTGATCACGTGCGCGCCGCAAGCGACCCGCCAGCCGACTGAGCACGGCTTCTCGCTGATCATAATGCTGCATTTTGCGTTTGGCCAGATACCCGTGCAGTGCACGCCGGAAACGGTCAACCTGCTTGATCGCTTCCGTCTTGGTTTGAGGCGAAAGCGCTTTGGGCTGATAATGATGGCAGGCAATCAAGCCCCACAAAGATTGATGAATCACAACCGGCAATGAAAACGACGCGGCCACGCCCATGTTCTGTAGATACTGCAAATGCACGGGCGAGACACTGCGGGTGTCGGAATAGGTCAGATCAATCGGTTGCTGGGTGGCGGACAAAATCGGTACGGCTTCCATCTGCGCATCGCAAATCGTGCGCGAGGAATTTTTCACATACAAATCCCGCGCAATTTTTGGAATATCGGACGCAGGGTAACGCAAATCCAGGTAACTGCCCAACCCCTCGTTTTTGGCTTCGGCCACGACCTGCCCACTCCAGTCAGGTTGAAACTGATACAGCATCACCCGGTCATAGCCCGTCATTTGTTTGATCAGTTTGACCATGGAATCAAACAAACGTTGCGCCTGCTCTGCGCTATCCGGTGAATAGGCGAGCTGATCGCACAGTTCCGGCGACATGCGGCCCAGGTCAGATTCGGAATCAAGTCGCTGAATGTCGATCACGTAATGGTGCGCATCCTGGCTGATACGTAACCAGCAGGGAAGGCCTTGAAGGGCCACCTTACGCTCGAACACCTGGTCCTCAGGCTCAAAAGCCATTTCTTCCAGAATCAGCGCCAGCTGATTAGACAGTGTGGCCACCGGCTCACCGAACAAACTTTGCGCACGACGATTCAGAACCGTCTCGGTGTTGGCACTGGCATGCGTTATTGTGAGTGTGGTTTTGTCCACACCAATCAGGGCACCAAAAGGCTGGATCTGCCCCGACCAGGGCAGACGCTCTCGTTCACACGGATGTACGTGGATTTCTCTACTCACACACCCCTCATCAAGTTAATAAACCGATTAATTGAATGTATTATACAAAAGGGGTACGAAGTAAAAAGCACAACAAAATACGCAAAGCATAGAAATAAAAAAGCCTCTTAAGGCAAACCCATAGAGGGGCCACCCAAGAGGCTTTGTGCAAACCGAAATTTAGGATTCGGTCAGGCGCTGCTTTAGCTGGAAATGGCCGCTCGTCCGCGTTTGCGCACGATGCCATGTTTCTCCGACAGATCCCGCAAGTAATTGGACAATGCCGCGACCACAAACTTGCCATCCTTCTTCTTGAACGGTACTTTCTCCACTTCATTCAGGTATTGCGCTACCTTCTGAGTGGTGTAGCCCGCCTTCAACAACTCAACCAGTTCCGTTTCAAACTCGGTGAACCGACTTTTTCGACCGCGGCTCATGGATTTTTCTGGATTTTGTTGCATCCATTTTTCCAATGCTTTTTTCATGTGAATCCTTTTTTAAAATCGTGTCAGAAAGGCATTGTTTGCACGACAGAAAGCCTGTGTCCAATTAACACACATCAGAATGGTCTATTTTAGGCCTGTCATGCGGTTGATTCATGCCAAAAAAATGATCATTTTTAAAACGAATCAATCTTAATAACTTCAACCGTCAAAATCAATGCTTTTTAAGCATGGTACATTTTTATCACAGTTAAAATTGACATGGATGATTAGAAAACACGCGCATCTTTCAGGGCTTTTTCATAACAAATAAATTGACCAATGACATCCAGCGGTAAAGGCTTTGTCAGCACGACCCGATGTTTGCCCAGACGTTCCATATCCACCTGCTCTGGCTGGTCGGCGGTGATCACCACAATATTGGTGGTTCGGCTGCTCTCAAGCGATTGAATGGCATCAATGGCCGCGTACCCATCCATTTTAGGCATGTGCAGATCCACAAAAATCAAGTCGAACGCCCCCTGCCCCGCTTTGATCAAGCCTTCGTAGCCATCCAGTGCCTGCACAACATCCACCTCGGGAAAACGCTGATGCAGATAATCCACCAGGATCGATTGCGTGATGCGGTCATCATCCAACACCATCACGCGAACTGGCCCTTTCTCGGCCGACCGGGTCGTTTGCGTCGCCCCTTTGATTCGCTGTAAATGCGCCATCACCGATGCCCGACTTAATCGCCGGTGACCGCCCGTGGTTCGCCAGGCTTCAATTTCGCCCCGGTCAACCATGCGCTTGATAATGGTTTTGGAGACCCCCAACAGCTCACAGGCTTTTGTGGTGGTCATAAATTCTTCCACATTGGTTTCGATTGAATTGTTCATAATGGTTTGTCCAATTGGTCAAAATGCCATGGAGCATTTATTAGAATTAATTAACTGACATATAAAGCACAAAAAAGAGCCATTCAGGTTATTTAAGTGGATCAGAAAATGCTTCACTGGTTTGATTGCAACCGATTGACCAGCCTATCCGGCGTCCATAGCGGCCACCCTTCGATTTCACTGTCTGCCAGATCCGCGTCACTGGCGACCAACATCACCCAGTCGGCTTGCGGGTAACGGGCTTTCAGGGACTGAGCCTCTTCAAGCGAAACATCGGAATCCACGGCCACCCAAGCGATGTCACCGGGGTTCGCCAGCCTCTTGGCAACCGTGTTCGCCTCCGGAGCCCAGTGCACCCGGACCAAACGCTTCAATGCCGGCAGCCAGGGCTTGATTCTTTCAGGCTGTGGTGCCCACACAACCAAACCGGGTCTTTGCTCTGCCACCGACTGCGTCAGATAACGAGTCAGGGTTCGCGCCAGCACCGGAAAATCAATGGGCTTGGCCAGGTGATCATTCATACCGGCGTTTAACGCTTTATCCTTATCTTCAATCAAGGCGGCAGCGGTCAACGCAATAATCGGGACCTGAGCATCCAGCTCACGAATGCGCCGTGTGGCTTCATACCCATCCATGCCCGGCATCTGAATATCCATTAAAATCAGGTCGAACGACTGGTTGCGACACGCCGTCACTGCCTGCTCGCCGCCATCGACGGTTTCGGGCACCAAGCCAAGTGCTTTCAGCATGGCTTTGGCCACCTCCTGATTCACCGGATTGTCCTCCACCAGCAGGATGTTCCCTTCCAGCGGTGTGACCGCTGCATCCGATGCCGCCAGAGAGGAAGAATCGGCGCTTTCCTCGGCCTGATGCGTATCAGGCGGTTCCACACAGGTCTGACAAGGCAACGCAAACGAAAAACACGTGCCTTGCTCTGGCTGACTGGCAAGGTCGATGTGCTCGCCCCCCATCAATCGGACCAGCTTTTCACTGATCACCAACCCCAAACCTGTCCCGCCATATTGGCGGGTAATACCGGAGTCGGCCTGGCTGAATGCCTGAAACAAGCGGGCCTGCTGTTGCGCATTCATGCCAATGCCTGTGTCCGCCACCTCAAACAATAACCAGGCCTGGTGATCGGAGGCATCGCGCTGCGACACCGTCACGGTCACGGTCCCCTCATGCGTGAATTTCAACGCATTATTAACCAGATTGTTCAGCACCTGTTGCAGACGCAACGAGTCCAGCATGACGCAATCCGGCAAATCCTCAGCCAGTACCAGGTTCAGCGCCAGGCCTTTTTCCGCGGCCAGCGGCTCAAACATGTCAAGCAACGCCTGCATGAAGGCACGCAGATCAACAGACGTGGGCGAGACCTGCATCTTACCCGCCTCCATTTTGGCAAAATCCAGAATGTCGTTGATGATGCTTCGTAACAGTTCTCCGGAATGGTTGACTCTGCTCAAGCGCTGAGCCAGCTCTTGCGCTGACGCCGATTCGGTCGGCAGTTGACTGAGCCCCAGTATGCCATTGAGAGGGGTACGAATTTCATGGCTCATATTGGCAATGAATTCTGATTTGACCCGATTGGCCGCTTCCGCCCGCTTGCGGGCCTGTTTGAGTTTATCGGTGCGGTCATCAATCTGATGGGCCATCGTCTGCATGGCTTTGGAAAGCTGGCCGATTTCATCGTTGCCCGTCGGAAAATCGCTTTCTTTCAAGGCGTGATGATGCGTAATCTTCATCGCCGCACCGGACAGCGTTCGCAAGGAGCGTGTGATGCGCCATCCCAGCCAGAGCGCCGCAATCGTTGCCAAAACCATTTCCAACGCAAACACGCTCAATGTCCAGGTCCGGTTGCGTTGCGTGATGGCCATCACAGAAGACGCATCATACACAAAGCGCACTTCGCCCAAATGGTCCATTCCTATCGTCACTTCGGCCCGGTGACCGATCCGCCCGTCAGCGGGCAGGTTTAATGAAGCCGAAGACAGTGTCTGCCAGGAGGATTCGGCCGACTGCAGTCCAGAAATCCCTGCCCAATTGGAAACCTCGGTCAATAATGTTTGATCGCCCTTCATAGACAAAGGCTGCCCGTCTTCATCCCAGACACCGGCCGCCACAATGTTTTTCTGACTGATAAAGGTCTCGAGCGCATTATCGAGAGTGGCCAAGTCCTTGACCAGCAGCGGCACTTTGGCCGACTCGGCCATCATGGCCCCCGAAGAGGTAAGCTGGTCCGCCACCAGTTGCCGGGACGTTTCCTTCAAGGCAGAAAAATTGAGCCACACAATTGCGGTGACAAACAGCACTTCGGCCAGAATGAACGTCAATAAAAACTTATAGCGAAACGACATGCAACAACCTATTTAATTGGCGCTGTGGACAAATGACGGCGCAAGGCACGAATCGAGTCATAATTGGCGTCCCCGACCGTCAGCAATCGCTTGAACCCCAGATTTTCCATGACCGAAGAAGGCAATGTCTGCCAGGCCTGGTCAAAACGGGCTTGCAGTGAAGGTGCCAGGCGCGGGTGGTAGGCAATGGGATGACTGGGGTAAGGATCGGTTCGATAGACAATGTGCAGTTTCCCTTTGTCCGCGCCTTCATCAAAGGTGCGAAAGGTTCGTTCCACACCGCCACCGAAATCACTCACCCCTCGTGCCACGCCTTTGTACACCGAATCATGTGAGTTGACATACTTGACCAGGTTGCGATATTCCAACGACACCCCCTGCTTGGCCAACAATTCGTATTTGATTAATAACGTGGCCGCGAACGCATTCGGGGACGGAAACAGCACGGGTCGGGTGATGGGTTCCTCTGGATTGAATGCAGTGCGGGTTGACACCAGAATGCCGCGAATCTTGCCCGCACGCCGAAAACGGGCCTGATACCCCTGCTGCTCATGCGCAACCACATAATGATAAGGATTCATATAGGCCAGATCATAGCGTCCCTTCGCCAGTTGCGTTTCAAACTCGGCGATGGATTTTTCGGTTTCAAACACGACCTCACGCCCAGTCACTTCTGACAGATGCTCAGCCACCGGTTGCCAGTTCTGGTATAGCTTCAAAGGGCTCTGCTGAGGCACCACGCCAAAAATTAATTTGGGTTGCGCCCCAACGGGACCAACCGCCAGAGCAAACAAACACAAAAGTCCTGCCAATCGTCGCATCATGCCTCTCCTGAACTCATTAAATGCTGCCAAAACGCTTTCACAGCCACGGGTTCCAACGCCAGGCAATGCCACTGCGGATAGCTTTTTAACCAGGCCTGGCAGATTTGGGCCTCCTGCTCAGTACGATAAACCATCGCCACAGACTGATCTTTGAGGATGGCATCCACCTTGAACCGATCGCCGGGCTGTGCCTCTGCTTGTTCAAGTTGGGTCACATCCAGCATCACCAGTGAGGCCGGTTGGTGTCCCAACTGATCCCACAAATTAGCCAGGGTGGGCGCAATGCGTAACTGCAACGGCTCACCAACGGCTTCAGCCCATTCGGACACCGATTGCAGTGACGCAGGGTCTGCGGAGGCATAAAGGCAGCTGACCGCCGTCAACCGGGATTCTGTGCTGTCGGGGAACACCGTTTGCGTTGCCTGCATCCCCCCGAATTCTGTTTGATCTGCCTTCGGGCTTTGGCAAACCCCGGTTTGCGCGTCGTCATCCACCAGCGGCAAGCCAACCGAAAAGCGCGAGCCCTGACCCACCTCGCTTTCAACGTCAAGGGTGCCATGCATGGCCTGAACCAAATCCTGACTAATGCTCAAACCAATGCCGGTGCCTTCGATGTCCGAGTTTTCATACCCCAGGCGGTTAAACGGTTCAAACAAATGCGAAAGCTTGTCCGGGGCTATGCCCGGACCGGTATCGGCGATGGTCATCTCCCACCAGGGACGGCCCTGATGGGTCAATACCCGACAACTCAAGCGAATCTGTCCGCCTTCCCGGTTGTACTTGATGGCATTACTGATCAGATTGGTCACAACCTGTTTGAGCCGCAAGCGTTCCGCCCACACAATTTCTTCGGTTTTGACCGGCTCAAACACCAGCTCAATGCCTCGTGCTTCCCGGTCGGGCTGAGTCAGCGTTAGCACTTCTTCAATCACTGCCTTCACATTCACCCTTTCCATGTGAATGTTAAGCTGACCGCTTTCGAGTTTGGCAAAGGCGAGCACATCCTCGATCAACTGCAGCAAATGCTTGCCACTGTCATGAATAAAGCCAACCTGCTGCTTTTGTCCGCTGGTTAAGGGTTCCAGATCCAGCAATTGAGAAAAACCGATGATCGAATTCAGCGGGGTTCGCAGTTCGTGACTCATTGCAGAAAGAAAATCGGATTTTGCCTGATTGCCCTGTTCAGCGGCATCCCGTGCTTTCGCCAAGGCCGCTTGCTGTTCCCTTGAGACATCCAGCGCCTGCTGCATCCTCCGCAACACCAACGTCAGGATCAAAGTCGCCAACAGCGCCATCGACAGCATGGCTATGAATGTGATCCAGGCCGATTGATTGTTGACCGCCTGCAGGGAGGAAACCGGGCGCTGAACTTCCAGCACTCCGCGCACATCACCCAGTTGCCAGTCGGTTCGCGGCGTGCCCGGGTACTGGTTGTGACAGGCCACACAGCTTTCATCTCGAAACACATCCGCCACGGCATAACGCAACACGCGCTGCCCCTCGATCACTTCATATTGACTGTAAGTGTCATCGGGATGCGCTCGTAAATACTGCATGGCCTCCTTTTGAAAATCATCACGTGCACCGCCTTGTTCACGCCACGCAAAGGGCTGATCACTGTAGAGACGCACCTTGTATTGCGAATCACTGGACAACTGATCCCCGAAATCGATCGCAAACGTCGCCGGCAGCGGGATACTGCCATCTTCAATCGCATAATCATGCGTCACAGGCACGTCATACACTTCCAGTGCCGGGATGATCTGCTGTGCATAGAAATTGCGAAACGACACCACCGACTCGGAAAAATTGGCCGCATCTTCCAGCGCGATCCGATGCGAACGCTTTTCCAATTGCACATAATGCAACCAGAAGATCACCAATATCCCTAAAATCAGAAACACCGCCATCACGGGGGAGAGTCGCTCCACCCACTGAGGCCACTTTGCCATGGTCATTGCCCTGTCTCCTCACGCATCCATGTCGACAACGCCGCCGGGTCATCCAGGTCAAACTGACCGTCAAACTCAGGCATGTCTGTCCAGCTGTCTGTTTCATCCGCCTGCTTCAACAGACAAACGGACGCTTGATGTTTGGCCGCATGCGCCTGATCGATCAAAGGTTGAGCCGAATGGACCAGAGGATGATCCACCCAAACCCAATCCGGCTGCCAACCATCGATTTCGCTTAACGCGTTGTCAAGCGACGGCGCAATTTTGAGGTCAATCCCCGCATGAGTGGCCACCTTTTGCGCGACCTTGCCCATCACCGATGGCCGTTGAACCCAGACCAACAACTTCAAAGGGTGTTCCGGGGAAGGGTGCGAGTTGGCTGAAGGGGCGGGCTGTCTGGCCTCAGCAGAATCCGCCAGCGGCAAACACACCGTAAAGCCACTGCCTTGACCCGGTTCGCTTTCCACTTCCAGCCAACCCTGCATGTTCGTCACCAGTTCCTGACTGATGCTCAACCCAATGCCACTGCCCTGAATCACAGAATTTTCGTACCCCAAACGTTCAAACGGCTCAAACAAACGCGCAAGATGCGTTTGAGGGATGCCTTTGCCCGTATCCTGTACACGTAAACAGCCATAGAGGCGTCCTTCAAGCTCACGCGTTTGCCAGACAAACCAGACCTGACCGCCGGAGCGATTGTATTTGATGGCATTGGACACCAGATTGAGCACCACCTGCTTGACCCGTAACGGATCGGCCCAGACCGGATCGGCCTGAGACAGGTCGGGCGCCTGCACCTCAACCTGATTGCGCATGGCTTCTGACGCCACAATCGTACAAATTTCCTGGACCACGGAGTCCAACGCCACCGGGCGGCGTTCACACTCGACCTGACCGCTGTCGAGTTTGGCAAACGCCAGTACGTCATTGATCAGCTGAAGCAAATGGTCGGCACTTTGTTCGATGATGCTGATCTGTTCGGGAATCGGCGCCGGCAACGTCTGGGTCGCCAGCAACTGCGCATAGCCGATGATGGCATTCAAAGGGGTTCTCAGTTCGTGGCTCATGGCGGAGAGAAAATCGGATTTGGCTTGGTTGGCCTGTTCTGCGTGCACCTTGGCCTCGAGCAATTGGGCCTGGTCATGTCGGCGCCCCAAGGCCTGACTCAATTGCAACGCAATCTGTGACAGCAGGGTCTGCTTTTCCGATGAAAACCTCTGGTCCGAGGCGCTCTTAGCATCTTGCTCGGAAGCCTGCAAACACACTTGCAAAGTGCCTGCTTCGTCGCCGTCCCAAACAGTCACCTGCTCACACTCATCCGTTGTCACAAACCCTTCGCTGACAAAGTCTTGGGACCCAAAGGTCAGTTTGGCGCCTGTCCGATCGGGCACTGACCAGCCCAGTGGCACCTCATTGACCAGTTGCTGCAACATCGCCGCTTCATCCATCTCATCATGGGTCAGGGTCTGCATCACCCGACTAAGACAATGGCTTTCCTTGATCCGTTCATTCAATGCCCAGACCCGATCCTTCAACTCCAGCTCGATCGCTTTGACATGTGTGATGTCCGTTCGGATCGACACATACTGATAAATACGTCCCGTCTCATCCACAAAGGGCGTAATGGTGGAATAAACCCAGTATTCTTCGCCTTGCTTGCTCAGGTTACAGACTTCGCCCTGCCAGACCCTGGCCGACGAAATGGTCTGCCACAGCGATTGAAAAAACGCCGGCGGATGGCGGTCGGATTTGATCATCCGGTGGGTGCGTCCCAGCAATTCATCCCGACGATACCCACTGATCTGACAAAAACGATCATTGACCTGAGTGATCCGGCCGGCACGATCGGTCACACTGACAATGGCATGATGGTTCAAAGCCTCACTGAGCCGTTGTTGCTCATACAGGCGCTGACGAATGTTTTCAGACAAATAGCGGTATTGGCGTGCCCGGTGAGCTCGAAAACGAACCGTCTCCACGAATCGGTGCGGCTGGACCGGCTTGACCAGAAAATCATCGCCCCCTTGCTGCAACGCAACCAACTGATGCGAAAAGGCATCTTCCCCCGAGACAAACACAATTGGCAGCTCTGCCTCGGTACGCCCCTGCCGCACGGCCCAGGTAAACGCCCGACCGGACACCTGGGGCATGTACAAATCCAACACCAGCACATCGGGATCAAATGCGGACAACGCCGCGAACGCTTGATACGGATCACTGAAACTGGCTACCTCAAAACCTGCCTGTTTCAACAATGCCGTGTGAAGCTCAAGCGCCACCTTATTGTCATCCAGCAACAAAACCCGGTCCTTGTCCTGCCGCTGCATGGCCAGCCGTTCGCTGAGTTTTTCCGCCAACCATTGCACCGGCTGAGTCGGGTCCAACAACTCATCCACACCCAGCTGATGCAGTGTCAAGCGCACATCCAGTCGTTCGATGGACTCAATCCAGACACAGGGCGTGGCCTGGCGGACGGTTTCCGGCACCCGGGTCAGCCAGTCCTGCAAGGTAAAATGCGTTTCAGGGGTGGCATCAAACACCAGCATGGCGGGCTGCTCCGAAGACGAATCAGAGGACCAAAGTGCGGTCAGATCCGCCTGTCGCGCCACGGTAACCAATTGGATCTGTTTTGCCATCAACGCATGACCCAAGGCCCGTCGACGCTCTTTTTGAACCAAATCCTCCGCATGCAGAGCCGGACTGATCAAATGAATGCGTTCCCCTGACAGAGACGCACGATCCATGGAAAGGCTCGTCATAACCCCAACCTCACTGCCGTCAGGCGGGCCCGAAAATGCGTCTGATCCAAGGGCAGAAACACCAACGAATCAAACACGGACTGGTGACACAAACTGGCCGATTGCGCCGACTTGTCCAGCACACCATACAATTGCACTGATCGCCCCGCGTCTTCATACGCACGCCGCAGTTTTTCCGTCTGTTCAGGCGCTTGCGCATCACACGCATTCACCATCACAATCTGAGGCCAGCCATGACACCACTGATCCTCGGCGTTGGCCCAAGTCGGCGCAATGTTTAACGTCACATCGTCAAACGACTCGATCGCCTCCGACACCACGCTCATCCGCTGGGGGTCGGTTTCCACATAAAGAATGGACAGCGTCTGTCTCGATGCCTGAGTGGGGTCGGAGACTGCTTGATCCTCTTCGGAAAGAGGTCTCTCCGCCGGATCGATCACTGGGAACCGAACCACAAAACAACTGCCCTCGCCCGGCTGGCTCGTCACCTCAATGCGCCCCTTCATTTGTTCTATCAGATCCCGCGTAATGCTCAAACCAATGCCTGTGCCTTCGATGCCCGAGCGTTCCTGACCCAGGCGATTAAACGGTTCAAACAGGCTGGCCAACTGATCGGCATCCATGCCGATGCCCGTGTCCACAACTTTTAACTGCCACATCGGTCCCTGATCCGTCGCCACCTGACGCGACGTGACGGAAACACGCCCATGCGGCTGGTTGTACTTGATTGCATTACTCAAGAGGTTGATCATCACCTGACGCGCTCTAAGCGGGTCCACCTGAGCAAACACGGGCGCATCGCGATGTTCCACGTCCAGGCCAATGCCTTGCGCATCGGCTTCCGAGGCAATCAACTGAGTCGCTTCCTCCGTGAGCCCCACCATCTCTGTGGCTTCAAACTGCATGGGCAACTGCCCGACTTCGAGCTTGGCAAATTCGAGAATATCATTGATCAACTGCAGTAAATGCTTGCCACTGGCCTGAATGGTTTGCAGCTGCTGAGTTTGCTGTGCATCTTTCTGCGACAGTTCCAACAGCTGCGAAAAGCCAATAATGGCGTTCAACGGCGTGCGCAACTCATGACTCATGGAAGAAAGAAACTGGGATTTGGCCTGGTTCGCCTCCTGAGCCAGCGCTTTTTCTTTTCGGGCCTCTTCCGCTGCCGCCTGTAAGCTTTCTTTCAACGCAACGATGAGGGAAATGTCCTGGCGGATCGACAGGTATTCCGTCAGGTTGCCCTCGGCGTCCAGAATGGGAATAATGTGCGACATGACATGATAACTGGTCCCATCGCGGCGCTGATTCTGAATCTCGCCTGACCAGATTTCTTTGGACTGGATGGTCGCCCACAAGTCGCGAAAGGTTTCAGACGGCATGTCAGGGTGGCGAACCAAACTATGCGGTTGTCCCAGCAGTTCATCCCGGTGATAACCACTGATCTCGCAGAAACGGTCGTTGACGTCCGTGATGGTGCCATGCAAGTCTGCCCGCGACACAATCAATGTCTGATCAATGGCGATTTTCAGATACTTAAGATCAAACAGCACCCGGTTGGTTTTGTCCAGCAACTGGTTAAAGGCCTGCGACACGTCCCCGATTTCGTCATCCTGATCCACCCAGACCGATCGATCGTATCGCTGTGTGGTGACAATGTCCTGCATTGCTGCGGTCAAACGCCGCAGGGGCTTGAGCACATTGAAATGCAACAGGCCCAGCTGCATCAATCCACCCACGACCATTGCCAACAGAGCCGCCACCAGCACCCAAGCGACTTGCATGGTTTTTTGCCAGGCCTGCTCTTGCAAACGGACCTGCGGCACGGCGACCAGATGATACGCCTCGGGTGACGCCGCCAAGCCAAAATTCAACGGTTGCACGAAATAGTACCAGTGTGCTTTTTTGTGGACCTGTCCCGGCATAAGGTCCCACTGGGATAATTGCCAGGTTGCAATCGGTTGACCCGAAAAATACTCGGCTGCATCCACCTGCCAGACAGGCGAGGCCGTCTTGTCTGAACCCGGCGTTTGGCGAAACACTGCATACGGCATCTGACTCTGTTCAAACTCCAGCCGGACCTGTTTCAGCCCTTGAGAGACCGTCATAAACCCGACCAGTTCGGTGGCATCGGTCAAACTGAACACCGGCTGGATGCTGACCACCCGATAAGCCTGGCCGAAGCCGCCCTGCCCCAGACGAGTCACGGCTTGAGTCAGATCGCTCATGGCCTCGCGCATCATCGGGTGCTGGCGAACGTCCTGACCGAATGAATCCGGCGCATAGGAGCGGTACAAGGATCGCCCATCAAAAGTGATGGCATGGAACCCGTAATTTTCAAACCCGGTCCAGGTGGCAAAGGTTTCGCGTAGATGCCCCAACTCTTCATGCAGTGCCTGGCGGTCTTCAAAGGCCAGCGCACGCTGAATGGTTGAGTTCTGGGACAACGCTAACATCACGCCATGAAGGATTTTTTGTTTTTTGTCGATGCGTTCCTGCAACAAGGCTGTCTGCTTGGCGACAAAGCCCGATTTGGCTTCAGCTAGAAAGTAATGATGCGCGGCCCAAAGCGAGAGAATGCCTAAACTCAAAAGCAACAGTAAGCTAAAAGCCAGAACTTGACGATTACGGCGCAACAGCGAGGTGCGAAACATGATCAGTCCTGAAGCTCGGCGCTGATGGATCGGATGCGAGGCAAAACGGCCAAAAAGGCATCCACCAGTTGCGGGTCAAAATGCGCGCCTTTTTCCCGTTCGATCAACGCCACGGCTTTGTCACTGGGCCAGGCCTCTTTGTAGGGACGTGCTGACGTGAGAGCATCATAGACATCAGCAATGGCCACAATGCGCCCCGACAAAGGAATGTCTTCGCCTTTCAAACCGTGCGGATAACCTTTGCCGTCGTATTTTTCGTGATGGGTCAGGGCAATCTCACGGGCCATTTTCAAAAGTTCGGACTGGCCATTGGACAGAATTTCACCGCCTATTTCGACGTGCGACTGCATCCTGGCATATTCATCGTCATTAAGCTTGCCCGGTTTGAGCAAAATGGTGTCCGACACCCCGATTTTGCCCACATCGTGCATGGGGGAGGCAATGCGGATCAAATCACAATATGCCTGATCCATGCCCAATTGTTCGGCAATGGCCTGCGCAAACAAGCTCACACGGCGTACATGGTTTCCGGTTTCATTGTCGCGGTACTCCGCCGCCCGACCCAGCCGATAAATCATTTCCAGCTGCGCGGTTTCCAACGCTTCGGTGCGCTCGCGCACCTTGGCCTCGAGCGTTTGATTCTCCTGCTGCAGACGCTGGCGCAGATGCCAGTTTTCCAGATGAATCCGCACCCGTTTGAGCAACTCGGTTCGGTTAAACGGCTTGGTAATGTAATCACTGGCACCGTTTTCCAGCGCCTTGATGCGACTGGTTTCGTCCGCCTGGGCCGTCAGCATGATCACGGGAGGAAACTGGGCTTTGTCCAGCATTTGCTGCATCAGCGACAGCACCGCGAACCCATCCATCAACGGCATATTAATATCCAGCAACACCAAGTCATACGCATGCTGACCAAAATGCTGTGTCAGCTCCAATGGTTTGGTGACCGACACGATGTGGTCAAACCCCGCAGACCGCAACGTGGCGTCAATCAGTTGAATATTGGTGACATTGTCGTCCACCACTAAAATACGGGAGGCATCCACTGCCGCCGAAGTGTCTGTCATGTCAGCCTCCTTGTGATGGCAAACCACCAGAGCGATTTGCACGGGTCGGGTGGAAAATTCTATCAGAAAATAACACAATCTGATCAAAACGAATTAAAAATCCAAATGGCATACAGATCTCCCTCAGGTTTTCAACGCCTGCTCAAACAGGGGCTGCGTGGCATGAGGCCGCACCACAACCGATCCCGGTTTCTCAGGCGCCCAAGCGCAATCGCCTGTCACCCAGAACTCCCCTTCCAAATCGGACAAATCTGTTTGCAACGCCTCGCAAAAATCCGGAGACGTCACAATCATTCGGGTTGAATGGTTTTCGCCCAAAAACGTTTTCAGCGTGGGCAGATCTCGAATCACTTTGATCCGATAATCCGATTTCGCCGCTTCCATCCAGGGCCGAAAGGACTTTGGATCGGCGGCGGCAAACACAACCCAATCCGATGGCTTAGAATTTTCCGGTGCTTTCGTTGCGCTGGACGTCGATGCAGGGGCCTGGGGCAACCATTGGCTTAACACCTGACAGAGCGCCGACGATTCAATCGGTTTGCTCAAATGGTCCTTCATGCCCGCTTGCAATGCTTTTTGCCGGTCTTCCACCATGGCCGCCGCCGTCAAGGCGACAATCGGCACCTCCGGCTGAGAGGCCAAGATCCGGCGAGTGGCTTCATAGCCATCCATGCCCGGCATTTGAATATCCATGAAAACCAGATCATAGCGATCGCCGTCCTGCACCGCTTTAAGCGCCTGTTCGCCACTGTCAACAATGTTCACGCTCACGCCGCGTGAACGCAACTGCTCGGCCACCACTTCCTGATTGATCGCGTTGTCTTCCACCAACAATACCGTGCCGGCAAAACGCTCCGCATGGGCGTTCACGGTTTTGGATTGGGCTTGCCAGTCGGCGAGCGCCTGCGCATCCGCCTGAGCAAACGGCACACTGAAACAAAACGTCGAGCCCTCACCGCTGATACTTTGGAGCTCAATCTCACCGCCACCCATGGCCTGAACCAACTGCTGACTGATCACCAGCCCCAGCCCGCTGCCACCAAATTCACGACTGATGGAAGTATCGGCCTGACTGAAGGCCTGGAAAAGCCTTTGCTGTTGCACCGAATCCATGCCAATGCCGGTGTCTTCAACCTCAAAAACCAGCCAATCCGTTTCCTGTTCATGCGTGCGTCGCGCCACGGTCAAGGTGACACGCCCTTCCTGGGTAAACTTAATGGCATTGCCCAGCAAATTGGTCAGAATTTGACGCAAACGCAAACTGTCACCCCAATAAGCCTGATCCAATGGCGGGTCCATCACGACCTCAAACCGAAGTCCTTTCTCTTTGGCTGTCGGCTCGAACAGGTCTTTCAGCTGGTCCACCACCTCCGTCACCGAAAACGGATGCGATTCCAGTGTCATTTTTCCGGCTTCGATTTTGGAAAAATCCAGAATGTCATTAATGATGCCCAACAAAAGCCGTCCCGACGCATCGATTTTACGCAGTCGATCCTGAACCGCACCAAGGGTCGCGTCGCTTTGCCCCAGTTCGGCCAGCCCCAGAATCGCGTTCATGGGGGTGCGTATTTCATGACTCATATTGGCGAGAAATTCGGATTTGGCCTGGTTGGCTTTCTGCGCCTCCTGGCGTGCCGCCATTAACTTCTGGCGGTTCAGCCGCAGACGACGGTTGAGCCAGGCAAGCACAAAATACCCGATTAATACCACCACCAGCAACGTGCCCACCGCGATCAACGTCCATTTGTGCTGACGCCAGATCTCCTTAAACGTCACCGGCCGTTCCACATCAAACGGCGGCATTCGCATGTCCCGCAGCAGCGTCTCCAGCCCCAAGTAATCCTTGGCGGGCACAAACCCGGCAAACCCAAGTGCCTGCATGCCCGGATCGTCTGCATCCAACCCAAACAAAGCCACGGTGAATTTCTTGACGGTTTCGGTGTCCACATGCGCCAGCGCAAAAAACGGCCATTCCGGCACCAGCATCGAAGACACCACAAACGGATAAGCGCTCAAATCACGTGAATGGATGACTTTGAAATCGCTCATTGCATAGCCTTTTTCAGCGACCATGTATTCCAGAATGCTGGTACGCACGAAGCCCGCATCGGTCTGCCCGCTCATCACCGCTTCCACCACCGCATCATGGTGACCGACTTCTTTAAAATGCAGGTCATCCACCGCAATGCCCGCCTTAAAGAATTCATAAACCGGCACCCGAAATCCGCCTGCATGGTGCGTGGAAGGCACCGCAATCGTGGCCAAGGTCAAATCCGCCAGCGAGGTATAATTTTCACCAGGCCTGGTGAAAACGACTCCGCCCAGGCTGCTGACATTCTGCCCCTGGTGAATCCGCTCGACCGTGGCAATGGGTGAGGCAAGCGCGTTCTGATGCCGGATGATCTGGTAGAGACTGGGATTGGTAAATAATAAATCCAGCTGGTTTAATCGCACCGCTTCCAGCATTTCCGGCTCGGTCAACAGTTCGTATTCCAACCGATAGCCGGGCAACTGTTTTTCGAGGTGACGCATCAGAGGCCGGTATTTGTCTGTCAGCATCGTTTTTTCCTGATGCTGAAAAATGCCGATGCGGTAGACGCCATCGTCGGCCGACGCCTGTGGTGGCCACCACAGCGCCACCCAACCAAACATGAGCGCACACATCGCACCCACAGAACGCATGGCCTTGAGACGCCTTGCCTCCGTTTCAGTCTGGCGACGACTAAGCATCCCGGCTGGCCTCCGCCCCATGAATCACCACTCGGTTCCGACCCTGATCCTTGGCCTCATACAAGGCCTGATCCGCCTGCTTCAGCCAGGCCTGGGGGTTGGTGACCTCATCCACCCGGCCGGCAATGCCGCCCAGACTGATGGTGACATGGTCTGCGACCGGTGAATAGTCATGCGCCAGACCCGTGGCTTCGACCGCCGCGCGCAATTGTTCGCCCACTTTTCTCGCACCCGCCGCATCGGTTTCGGGCAACAGCACCACAAACTCCTCCCCGCCATAACGCGCCAGAAGGTCGCCGGGGCGTTTGAGGGCACTTTGCATCACGCTCGCGACTTTTTCCAGCGCTTCGTCGCCGCGTCCATGCCCGTAATGGTCGTTGTAAGGTTTGAAATGATCGATGTCGATCATCATCAGGCCCATACTGGCCTGATCGCGGTGCAGACGTGCCAGCTCCTTCGGCAGTGTCTCATCCAGCTGTCGTCGGTTGGGCACCTGGGTCAGCCCATCAATGTGCGACATTTCTTCCAGCATGTCGGTGCGCTGTTTGAGCTTGAGGTGATTTTTCACCCGCGCCATCACCACGGGGATTTTGAACGGTTTGGCAATAAAGTCGACAGCTCCCATCTCAAAGCCTTTGGCTTCATCGGTTTCCGAATCCAGGGCGGTCACAAAGATGACCGGAATTTCCTGCGTCTCAGGGTTATCTTTCAAGCGACGACACACTTCGTAGCCATCCATGTCCGGCATCATGATGTCGAGCAAAATCAAATCAGGCACGGGGCCCTGATGCACCACTTTGAGCGCCGCTTCGCCGGAATCGGCCACTTGGACCGCGTAGTCCGACTTCAGGGCATTGGCCAACACCTTAATATTGGCTCTGGCATCGTCCACCACCAGCACTCTTAATGGGGCCGTCGGCTGCTTCACGGTGGCCGTATCGCGTACATGCTGAACCACCGCTTGATCGGTCTGATCCCGTCCGGTGGCTTCGTTGGGCAAATCCAACCATTTGCTCACCACCTGGGTAAAGGCGTCCCACATAATCGGCTTGCTTAAATGGGCATTCATACCCGCCGCCCGCGATTTTTCACGGTCTTCGACCATGGCCGCCGCCGTCACGGCGATCACCGGCACACCGGGTTGAAACTGACGGATTTTACGAGTGGCTTCATAACCGTCCATGCCCGGCATCTGAATGTCCATCAGCACCAGATCAAATGATCGGCTGCGACTCAGCGACACCGCCTCTTCACCGTTATTGGCGGTCACATAGTCCAGCCCCATTCGTTTCACAAACGACGCCACCACTTTCTGGTTGACCGCATTGTCTTCCACGATCAAAACACGATGCTGGCCCGGCTGAGATGGTTGGCTGGCCTCTTGGATCAAACTGGCTTCCTGTGCCTTATCACAAGGGCACACCGGCAACGTGACGGTCACCTGGGTGCCATGACCTTCCTCAGACTGCAACGCAATGTCGCCGCCCATGCGTTTGATCAATTTCTGGGACATAGCCAGACCGATGCCCATGCCCGAACTCTGACGGGTATTGGACGCATCGCCCAATGCAAACTCTTCAAACAAATGTTCTTTTTGAGAGACAGGCATGCCAACGCCCGTGTCGGCCACCTCAAACACCAGATTCACGGTGTCACCAAATGCCTGATGAGACACCGTCAAGCCAATGCGTCCTTCAAAGGTAAACTTCATCGCATTGCTCAACAAATGCGCCAACACTTGCATCAGACGGTCCACATCGGTGACATAACAGGGGCTTCCCAGCCCATCCTTGATCACCTGAAAACGTAAACGACGGGCTTCAATCTGAGGCCTGAACAGGGTTTCGAGGTTTTCCAGCAACGCATTGAGGTAAAAGGGCTTTTCATAAATAGGCAAATCATCCGATTCAAGATTCACCATGTCCAGCAGGTCATCCAACTGTCGCAGCAAGAGACGGGCGGATTGGTTGATCTGGCGACTCATGGTACGAATTTCGTCCTGATCGTCTTCCAGCGGCATCAGTTCACTCAACCCAATAATGCCGTTCATGGGGGTGCGTAATTCATGACTCATATTGGCCAGAAAACGTGATTTGGCCTCGTTGGCCGCCTCGGCTTTTTCTTTGGCCTCGACCAGATTTTGCTCCATCTCCATGCGCTCGGTGATGTCCCGATTGATCCCAAACAGACCGATCACCGTCTCGCCGTCCTCGGCAAAAACCGGCCATTTGCTCGCCTGCACCCAGCGCTTTTCACCGTCCGGCTTCATGTAGGGGGCTTCTTTGTTCAACAACGGTCTTTTATGCGTCATCACCCACTGTTCATCTTTGGCATAGCGCGGCGCATAGACCTCCGGAAAGACCTCGCGGGTGGTTTTGCCGATCAGATCACGCCAGGAGTCAAACCCATTAATGTCCGCCACCGTCTGGGAACAAAACTCAAACCGGTGCTCGGTATCTTTAAAAAAGACAAAATCAGAGGTATTTTCCAGGAAAGCCACAAATTTCTTATTCAATTCATCCAGTTGGGCCTGGGCATATTTGAGCACGGTAATATCGACGCCAGTGGCCACCACACAAGCCTCTCCGTTAAGCGAGGCCTTCGTCAACTGAATCCACTCCCAGCGCTCTTCGCCGGAACGGCTGCGTGTCTTCCACTGAAACTGTTGACGACCGTGATGCATGACACGATGGATCCATGCGACCGCTTCGGCTTCTGAATAAGGCGGCTCACCGAGCGTGCAGGCTTTTAATTCCGCCTCCGAACTGCATTCATAAAATTGCCAAGTTCGTTCATTGGCTTGTAGAAGCGCGCCGGTTTCTGGGTCGTGCACTCGAATAATCGCTGGCGACTGTTCAAAGAATGTTTCCAGTAATTCCTGATTATGGCGTCGCTCACGCTTTTCCCTTCGCCACGCCACAAACTGGCCGGCAAACGCCAGGATCAAGACGGCCACCAAAGCCGAAAACCACCAGGCCTGGTCGGTTTTGCTCTGTTGCAGCTGGAGCACCTGTTCATCCACCTGTGCTTCCAGCATCGCCTGGTAACGGGCTTCGGCGTCATCCGGCATCGCTTGAGCATCCCAGGGCACAATCATTGACAGCAACAGGGAGCGTGCGTCAAATTCATAGGGTCGGGAATACACCAGTACGCGACGCGTCTCCCCCGTAGCCAGTTGATGCCGGAACACAAAAAACTGCCGTCGTGCCTGCTCGGCCGCCTGACGCTCGGCCGCCACCTGTTCAGCCGTGAACGTATTGATTTGCTGAATGCGCATGGCCGTCAGAGTGTCGTGGTCATAACCATAAAACGCCACCGCCTGCTGGTTGGCCTCGACCACAGCACCGCTGTCCGGATCAATCAGCAACATCGGCAACGGGTGACGTTCAAACACCTGTTCAAACGTCGGGGCCGCCGCTTGCGCCCCACACAAAGCCAAGCCAAGCCATAGGACCACCACGCGAACACTTTGCCAACTCAAACCATTCATATTCATTCGCCATCCTGATCAAGAAAGAGACTCAGGGCCTCAGCGGCCTGTTCAAACTCAAACGCGTCCAGACAGTCATTCAACTGCGTTTTAAGCGCGCTGACTTCCGGTCCGGGCAAACCGGCAAAATGCGCTTCCAGGTCGGATTCATCCAGAAATTCATTGTGCTGTATCTTTGACAACAACGCTTGCAGACGCGCGTGCTGCTCACCGGACAGAGCCGATGCGTTCGTCGGTTGATGCGAGACCGCTTCCCCGGCGGAAGTCGTTGCGCCAGATTTCCTCTCCGCCAGAGCAGCTCGGGTCGCCGCCAGCGCTTGAGCAAACGCCTGAATGACATCTGAGTCTGGTTTACGCAGCGCTTTCAGGGATTGATCAATGGTCTTGCTGATTTCAAACAAACGCGTCAAAGCCAGATTGCCCGCCACCCCTTTCAAGCTGTGGTTCAACGGCTGGATTGATTGCATGCCTTGCGTGTCGTCGCTCTGCAGCGCCATCAGATCTGTCGCCAAAGAGGCATAATCATCGGCCAGTTGTTGAGCCACATCCTGCAACAATTTGTCATACAGCACCTGGTTGCCATTCAATTGAACCAGCCCTTTGCTTTCATCCACTAACGGCCAGTCTTCGGGGTGAACCGAAGGCGTCAGGTCCGCCGAAGCGGGGGCTTTCGAGTTCATAGCGGGCCCCTTCAATGTTTGACCAGGGGAGGCAGACAGAAAACGGGTCAAGGCTTCATACAAAGCACTCAACCGCAGCGGTTTGCCGATGTGTTCATTCATCCCATGGCTCAAGGCCTTGTCCCGGTCTTCGACCATGGCCGCCGCGGTTAATGCGATGATGGGCAGGTCATCCTCTGTCCAACCCGATGCACGGATGCGCCGTGTGGCTTCATAGCCATCCATTTCCGGCATCTGAATGTCCATCAGCACCAAATCAAATGCCCCTTTGTCAACGGCCTCAACCGCTTCCCTTCCATTGGTAACCAGCTCATAGGTCAGCCCCAACTGGTTTAGCTGCGCCTTGGCCACCTCCTGATTGATCGGGTTGTCTTCCACCAACAGCACATGCCCTGTCAAGCGCGTCATCTCTTGGAGATCATCTGCCTGCTCCGCCTGGACCTTGTCCAGATCAGAAGGGATCAGGGGCAGGACAAAACCAAAATGGCTGCCCACGCCGAGCTGACTCTGTACTTCAATCCCGGTTCCACCCATGGCGCGCACCAGCCGTTCGCTGATCACCAGACCCAAACCGGTTCCGCCATGGGCTCGGGTGGTGGACGCATCCGCCTGCTGAAACGGCTGAAACAATAACCGCTGCTGGTTGACGCTCATGCCGATCCCGGTGTCCTCAATGCCAAAATACACCCGAACCGAATCAGAGAGGTCCGCATTGGCATGAACGCTTTGCGGCTGAACACTTAAGGTCACCTGCCCGGTTTCTGTGAATTTGATGGCATTGCCCACCAGGTTGGTCAGCACCTGCCGCAAACGCATGCTATCAGCCTCGTACACCGGACCCAGCTGATCACTGACGTTCACGCTCAACCGAATGCCTTTTTCCTTTGCCATGGGGTTAAAAAGGTTTTGCAGATTTTCCACCAGCTCGGTCAGGTAAAACGGGGCGGGGGCCACCATCAACTTGCCGGCTTCGATTTTAGAGAAATCCAGAATGTCGTTGATGATCCCCAGTAACTGACGCCCGGAATGGTGCACCTGATGCAGATAATCTTTCAGTTGCGCCGGGTCATCGGTCAGATCGCCCAATTCGCTCATGCCAATGATGCCATTCATGGGCGTGCGAATTTCATGGCTCATATTGGCCAGAAACTCGGATTTGGCCTGGTTGGCGATTTCCGCCTCACGCTTGGCATCCTCAAGCTGGGTCTGATAACGCTTGACCTCGGTGATGTCGCGAAACACCCCCAACAAGTAAACATGCCCATTGATGGTGATTTTTTCCACCGTTACATGCACATCAATGATGTCACCGTTTTTTCGGCGGTGCTTGGTTTCAAAGTCATCCCGGCCATTCATATGAATGGCCTCCGCATGCTGCCTGACTTCTTCGGGATTTTCCATCACTTCAAAGTCAAAGATACGAAGCTCGGCATATTCTTCGGCGCTGTAACCCAGCTGTTGGTGGGCCTGGTCATTGAAACGCGCTGGCTTGAGTGTCTCGGCATCAAACAGGGTGGTCGCATCCGGATACAGCTCAAATAGGGTTCGAAAATGAGCTTCGCTTTCTTCCAGCGCCTGCTGCGTTCGCTTCTGTTCATCAATGTTCGTATGCGTGCCCATCATCTTGATGGCTTGACCACCGTCATCAAACTCGGTGTAGCGCCCTCGCCCCTCAATCCAGCTATAACCACCTTCGTGATTTCGCAAGCGAAATTGCACAGCAAAACTTTCATACTTGGCAATCTGTCTTTGCACTTCCTGCATCATCCAGGGCTGATCGTCCGGGTGCAGCAGATTCGTAAAACGACCTTCGGTCAAGGCGAACGCATTGGGCGCATAACCCAACTGAGTAAACATCTCATCGGACCAGATAAGTTCGTCTGTTTTCAGATCCCAACTCCACAAACCAGTCTGAGAAGCCTCCATGGTCAGCCGGTAACGTTTTTGCGCTTCTTCCAACGCCAGCTGCTCACGCTTACGCTCGGTGACATCAAAAATATAGCCATGCCACAAAATGGAGTTGTCTTCCAGCTTTTGTGGCTCGGACTGGCCGCTAACCCAAATCGTCTGCCCAGACGGCAGCACCACACGGTACTCTTGTTGCCAGGTACAGAGCTGTTCGGCAGACGCTTGAATGCTGGCCACCACCGTTTCTCTGTCATCTGGATGGATGGCGGCAAACACTGCATCAGCAGAAACTTGCGCCGCCTCCGGCGTAACGCCGTAAATGGCCTCGAGTCCTCGCGTGGCATAAGGAAAATGGCTGCGCCCATCCGGATAAAGACGATACTGATAAAGCACACCCGGCACGTTTTCAGCCAGCTTGGATAATTTCTCTTCGGCCTTGTGGGCGTCATCCACGTCCGTATGGGTGCCCACCACGCGAAGCGGACGACCGGTTTCGTCCCGAGACATGACCCGCCCACGATCCAGCACCCAAATGTACTCACCACTTTTGGTTCGAACCCGGTGGGTGTTTTCATAAAATTCGGTTTCTCCGGCAAAGTGCCGGTTCAAGGCCGCATAGGCCGCTTCCTTATCATCGGGATGCACCCGGGAATCCCATTCAGACAAATCCGAACCGACTTCGTTTTCGTCATACCCGAGCATGGCTTTCCAACGCGGCGAGAAATAAACCCGATCGGTGGTCGCATCCCAGTCCCACACGCCCTGTTGAGTGCCTTCGAGCACGGCACGCCATCGCTCTTCGGAATCGGACAGGGCCTGCTGTGTGGCAATCAGATCGGTCTGATCAAGCAAATAGCCATAGATTTCTTTGATTTCACAGGTTTCGGTATAGGCCGGACGCGTGTAGTCGTAGAACCAACGCACCTGTCCCTGATGGTCGATCAAACGATAATGCTGTTCCCAGTAAGGGCGTTTTTCTGCCAGAAAGGTGGTTACTTCCTCCCCGACCTTGGCCAGATCATCCGGGTGAACCAATTCGGAAAAAGGCCTTTGGTCCGCCATCAGGGCGTCGGCTTCATACCCTAAAATGCTCTGCACATTGGGGGTCACAAATTTTACGGGCCACCCCTCTTCCAGCGCCCAGACAAACACCACCACCGGACCGCTGGCAAACAAATCGGCCTCGGCTTTCAGGCGCAAAGCCTCATCCTGAAAGCGCCGATGCCAGCTCTCAAACACCACACTGACCAGATCGCGCTGATGCAGCACAGCCAGGACCTGTGTCGAGTCGCTGACCACCAGATGTTTGATTCGTTGGGCCCGGGCGAAACTGAGTGCGTCACGCAAAGAGGTATCAGGCGGCAGGGTTTTCAGCGGTTGACTCATAAACTCACGCACTGGACGCGACCAATTCGCATCCTGTTCCAGCGAGCGAACGACCTCGCTCTGAGTGAGAATGCCCAGCGGTTTTTTCGACGTTCCGACCAGCGCGGCCGAATCCACATGATCCTGCAGACACTGAAACGCCTCTTGCATGCTGGCCTCCGGCGCCACAAAAACCGGTTGATGCGATTGCAAAAGCTGTTGAATCGAGCGTGTTTTCGCCACGGTTTCCGGGTCCAGGCTTGCCAGCAGATCCGAATAACTGACAATCCCCACCAGGGAACCGTCGTCATCGGTCAGACATAAATGATGATCCGGATGGTGTTTTAACACGGACAGGGCATCGTGCACGTGATCGGTGGGCGCCATGACCGGCACCGCGTTTAATGACACCTCAGCCAGGGGCGTGTCAAAGGCAATGCCCTGCAGCTTAAAATCGATCAACTCACGCGGTGTGACGATGAAGTAATGGTTCTCGGCATCGACCACAATCACATCGCGGATGTTGTGCGCCTGCATCAGTGCGACCGCGTCCTGAATGGTATTTTGAGTGCTCACGGTCACAACCGATTGGGTTGCAATGGCCTCAAGTCGGGGAAAATAGTTCATCAGCCGGATCCAAAAAAATCAAAAAAAAGCAGCGGAGAGACGGGAGGAGGCATAAAGACGGTCTGTCAGATTTGTTCATTGAATCCTAGGGCGGTCACTCACCCCTGTCAACCCGGCTCGTCAAAAAAACAATCGAATCTTGCGCTGCCTCATATTCTTCTCTCTTACCTTCATATTAATCTTTTTTTTGAACAAATCGAACAAAAAATATTAAAGTTTTTCTTATCGACCCCAAAAAAAGTTCAATCTCTGATCGCTGGGAATCAACCGAAAAGACCGCTAAGATACAGGGGAATTTGGTGGATGTAGACGCACATTCCCAAGCCCCCTCGGCAGATAAACGGGCGTCATAAAAACAGATTTGATTACGTTTTATGAACAATTTTCACGCCATCCATTCCGGCGACACATTGACCATCACCCTGCCCCGCTCATTCAACATGGCCTCTTATGAGGCCTTCAATACCGCTTACCAAGCGGGCAAGGGAACAACGGAATATTACGTCCTGGATTTCGCCCAGACTCACCATCTGGACAGTGCCGCGCTGGGCTTACTGTTGCTATTGCGTGAACACCTTGACGGTCAGGGGCAGAGGATCAAACTGATCAATCTTTCTGAATCGGTCGAACGAACGCTCCATACCGCTCAATTTCAGACTTTATTCGACATTCCCGAACTGTCAACACAGGTATAAGGTGAGTCTCTGGCCGACTTCAGACACAAAACTCACGCCATTTGCCCACCAGGGCCCAGCGTTTACTCGCCCCATGAATTCAGTTCATCAACGCCATTGGAAAGTCGCCCTGTTATTTAGCCTCTGAAACCCTTATAATAAGCGCCGCTGACCACGCGCCCATAGCTCAGCTGGATAGAGCGTTGCCCTCCGGAGGCAAAGGTCGGGGGTTCAAATCCTCCTGGGCGCGCCATTTTTATTAAAGGGTTGCATCGCCCTGCCACCGTCAACACCACTTATTACCAGGCCTGGTAAAAACGCATTCATTCTTAAGACTTTCTATTCATTCTCTTTTCTTATTGGGGTTTTTTCAGTAAGGTGACCCTGGATTTCCGGTTGCTTGACCGGTTAAACTCATCGACACCTTGCACACCGGACGTTTGCGCCATGCCCCAACGCCTTTTTATCGCATTACTGAGCTTGTTTTGTCTGATCCCCCTATCCGGGATGGCCGGTGCCGTTTCTGCGTCCACGCAATCCGCCAAAGTGGTGGCATTTTCCCAGGATGACATGACCAACGACTGGCGCTACCAGCAAGTCATGGACGTCAAAAAACATCTGGCACACCGCCAGGACATTCGCTTTATTCACCGCGACGCCGGCGGCAGCACCGCGGTGCAAATGCAACAGATCAAACGCCTGATCAATGACCAGGTGGATGTTCTGGTGGTTTCGCCTCGTGAAAGCCGAGGACTGTCTCAGGTCATCCGGGAGGCCTATCAGGCAGGCATTCCGGTTGTCTTACAAGGTCGAAAAATTGATGGGGATGCCTACACCACCTACATCGCCCCCGATAACAGTGCGATTGCCGAAGAGGCGGCTCAGTTTATCAATCAAACACTGCCAGAGGGCGGCAAACTTCTGATGCTTTCCGGCGTTGCGGGCAACTCGGTCACGCTGGCGCGGACAGAGCGTTTTCTCGCCACCCTGGCACCGGAATTTGAGGTGATTGAGCGTGGCGCCGACTTTATCCGTTCTCGGGCACTGGTTGCCACCGACCGATTGCTGGCAAACGGGCTGCGCTTTGATGCCATTTATGCCCAAAGTGACAGCATGGCCATCGGTGCCCGGCTGGCACTCAAAAAACATGGCATGGATCCGGGCGATCTGGTGATCGTCGGCATTGATTATATTCAGGCCGCCCAAAAAGCCCTGCTTGCCGGTGAGCAAAGCGTTAGCTACACTTACCCCACGGGCGGCAAGGAAGGCGCGGCCATCGTAGAGCGGATCATCGACGGTCGGCCTGTGCCAAAGCAGATCACCCTTGACCATCAGATGGTCACGCCCTCTCAGGCGAACCAAGTGGAGCCGATTTTTTGATGCCATTGCAGTCATTGCGAACTCAACTGAGCCTGTTTGTTGTGCTGGTCACCCTGTCAGCGCTTTTAGGGCTGGGCGCCCTCTTTTACCACTCGCTCAAAAGCTACCACCAGACCCAGGCTAAGGCACAGATGGACACCGGGTTTTTCACTTTTGAAGAAACCTTGTCTCAAATCAAGGCCAATTTGATGACGGCCAAAACCGGGCTTTATCAGCACCAGAGCTTTTTACCCAGTGTCCGCGTGATCCATGAATACGAAACCCCGGGTGAGGCCCATGCCTATCTGTTTGACCACGAAAAACAAGCCCTGGCTCAAAACCTCAAAGAAGGGTATCTGTTGGGACGCTATCAGCAGGCTTATCTGTTCAAACCGAAAGGCGAACTGATCGGGTTCTTTCAAAACCATCGCTCACGGTCCGTCTATGGATTCAAACCTGCCAGCGGCGAGGAAAATACACTGCAATTTGAAAGCGGATACAAACGCCCTCTTGCTCCACTGTTTCAGGAAATCCGCCAGATCTGGCAACAAGCTCAAAACACCTTGGAAAACGCTCCCTCGGCCGCCACGCAGGCATTTTTCCTGATCCGGTCCCCCAGCCATCGGACGCAATGGTTCGTGGGGCTGGTCAGTCGTATCCAAAGTCTCTCCGGTGACACCGCCGGGTTCATGATTTTGCTCAACGACCTGGACGCCCTCATCCACAACAGTGAATTTGACGACCTGAAGCTGGCGGTTTTTGATCAGAACACAGGCCAGCGCATCATCAAAACCAATGCTCAAATCCCTTTTAAGTGGGAAGACATTGCGGCTTTTCCGCATGACGGACGTCTGATCGAAACCCCGCAGGGCCTGATTCAACATTTTGAGGTGACGTTTGGTCAGCACCCGCTCGAAGCGGCCTTTCTTTATCCGGCTCATGTGTATGAGCAAGAATTGAAACAGGCTTACTCAGCCCTACTGTGGTCACTGATTGTGCTGATATTGCTGGTACTGCCATTGAATTACGCGGTGTTTCACCATGTTTTGCATCGACCGCTCTCCAGCTTAATGCGCGCGACCGAGCGCATCCAGGCGGGCAACTATCGCAAGAAAATTCAGCTCAAAGACCAAAACGAGATGGGGCAATTGGCGCGCGCCTACAACAACATGATGGATGAAATCGAAGCCCGGGAAGAAGACCTGACCATCTCAGCCAAGATTTTTGAATCCAACGTGGGCATGTTGATCACGGATCGCTTCAACACCATCATTCAGGTCAATCATGCCTACGAAACGCTGTCGGGCTGGACCGCCAAAGAACTGATCGGACAAACGCCCAGTCTGTTTAAATCTGGTCGCCATGGCGCTGCGTTTTATCAGCAGATGTGGCGAAAAATCGAACAACAAGGCACCTGGTCGGGTGAAATCTGGAATCGCCGTAAAAATGGTGAACTGTATCCGCAGTGGCTGACCATCACCGCCGTCAAAAATGACGCTGGCGACGTCACCCACTATCTGGCCACCGCCCAAGACATCGCCGAGCAAAAAGCCGCGGAAGAAAAGATCACGCAACTGGCGTTTTACGATCCCCTGACCCATCTGGCCAATCGACGCAAACTGTTTGACCAGCTCAACGCCCTGCTGGCACAACTCAAGATCGAAAACCGTCACGCCGCGGTCTTTTTCATTGATTTGGATGATTTCAAAGATTTGAATGACAGCCGCGGGCATGAGATTGGCGACCTGTTTCTGGTTAAAGTGGCCGAGCAACTGCGCACCGTGATGCCCGAAGAAGATCGTCTGCTGGCCCGCCTCGGCGGCGACGAATTTGTGGCGGTGTCACTCAAAGACTTGTCAGACAATGCCTACCAGGCACAAGGCATGGCCATCCGCCGCGCTTTGAATGCCCCGATGGAACTGGAAGGCAAAACCTATCGCTCCAGCCCCAGCATTGGCATGGTCGTGATCACCCCGGAAACCCAGGACGTGACCGAAATTCTGAAAAAAGCCGATCAGGCCATGTATTACGCCAAACGATCCGGCAAAAACCAACTGCAGGTGTACACCGACGACATTGACCTGGCGGTGCAAAAGAAAAAACAACTCCAGGCCGACATCGAGCTGGCACTGGAACAAGACCAGTTTGTGCTCTATTACCAGCCTCAAATCACAGAGGGCAACCGGGTAAAAGGCGTGGAAGCACTGATTCGTTGGGAACACCCACAACGGGGCATGGTCCCACCCTTTGAATTCATTCCGTTTGCCGAAGAGACCGGCCAGATTGTTGCCATCGGCGACTGGGTCATCCGTTGTGCCTGTCAGCAACTTCACCAATGGGCCCAACACCCTGAGACCGAGGCTTTGACACTCGCAGTCAATGTGAGCATTGATCAATTCATGCAAGATGACTTTGTCAGCAAAACGCTGGCGGCCCTTGAGCAAGCAGACGTGAATCCACAACGGCTGGAACTGGAATTGACTGAAAATGTGTTCATGACTCAGCCAACCTTAATCAGCCAGAAAATGACGGAGTTACAGGCCGTGGGCATTCGCTTTGCCCTGGATGACTTTGGCACCGGGTATTCGTCGCTGTCGTACCTCAAATCCCTGCCACTGGATCAGCTTAAAATTGATCAGACCTTTGTGCGTGATCTGCTGGAGGATGAAAACGATGAAGCCATCGTCACCACGGTCATCTCACTGGCAAAAAGTTTGAAGCTGGATGTGATCGCGGAAGGGGTGGAAACCGAGGCGCATCAGACCCGACTGGCCGAACTGGGCTGTCTGGCCTACCAGGGCTACTACTTCAGCAAGCCGGTCAAAGCCGACGCCATTCTCAAACGACAGTGGGAACGCTGAAAGACCGGCTCCCCCCAGCATCATTTTGACCAGGCCTGGTCAAATGACCATAAAAAACCCCGCCTGGGCGGGGTCAGAGATCATGGTGCGCTCGGTTAGCGTCGCAGGTTACTGGCTGATAAAGGCCTCGGTTTCAATCGCCACGTCTTCATTGACAAAGTCACGGAAGAAATGATCCGCACCGTCAATGGTCACAGTGCTGACCTGATCCTGCGCTTCGGCCACCGGAGCGATTTTTTCCGGCAAATCCGCCACCACATCATCGAGACTGCCCATGATCACCAGGGTCGGCACAGCGGGGTCTTTCAGCAGCGTCGGGGTGTCAAACTGAGGACGCTGGGTGTAATAATCCACAAACGCCTCAGCGGTGACCTCGGCGTCTTCACAATAAATGAAGTCCACCCCTTTCATCACCGTGTCACCCTTGCCTGAGTCCACCAGTTTCTGTGCCTTGTTCAACACTGTATCCAGCGCCACACCGTATTTTTTCTGGTAATCCGCCGGGGATTGCTGCTCTCCGGTCGCCGGAGCTAACAACACCAGATGCGTCAAGCTGTCGCGTGGATGTTCACTGGCATACCAGGCCGCCTGGTTGCCACCACGTGAATGACCCATCAGCGTGATTTGGTCGGCGCCTTTGGCTTCCAGCCAATCCATCCACACATCCAACTCTTTCAGGGCATCGGTGTGTTTGTGCGTGTGGGTCACCGCGCAGTCGTATTCGCCATGACGGTCATTCAGCCCCAGCGATAAATTAATCGCCAGAGAACTGATGCCGTAGGCGTTTAAATTATCCTGCAATTGCGAATAGGTCGAACGCCCCTTATGCGTCAGAGTCCCGTGCAAAAGCAACGCCACCGGCCCATTGTAGCCGTCATCGGTCAAAACCAGATTGGCATTGAGAGTCTGACCCTCAAAAGTCTGTGTCACCTCTTTGGCCTGAACGGCTTGAGCCCAGGCCGAGAAGGTTAACAGAGAGGCCAGTGAGAGCCAGCCCCAACCGCGCTTATTATTGATCGATTGCATTGTGTATCCTCCTGATGAAAACCATACTGTTTCGTTATTGGCGTGCAAACGGCTTCATCATAACGTCGGCTTTCACGCAAAACCAGCGCAAAAACCGTGCAACCGTTGTGGCACCCCCTTTTTGTCAGACTCGGTTTCTATCGGACATCCTGAACCAGCCATGCCTGATTCAGATAGCGTTCAATGCGGCCATCACGATCCCAGCGGAAACAATACAGCCATTCGTTATCGATCAACTGACGCACCACCTCATTGTCGGCCGCAACCTGAGCAATGGCGTCACGTGGCGCGTCAATGTACACACTCAAACGCAAAGGATCGTGCATCCACTGTTCACCGTTGTGCAAAGACTGCATGGGCAGACCGATGCGAAGATCGCCCCCATTGCCTTCAAACACCCCGATGCAACCGTCCACCACATTATGCAAGACCTTGTTACCACTGCCGTAAACATGGTTGTCACACACCGATGCGTAATACTGCAGGTTGATCCAGTTGGTGACCACCATGGGCGCGGTCATGATCAGCGTCAGCAAAGATAAATCCGCATCCTGCTGCCAATCGTAATCATGCAAAAAAGCACGACCTTCAAAATCCAGTCCTTTGGTGCGGGCACGCGGTGCCACGATAAACGCGGCGTTGTTGGACAGCCCCCATTCGGGACGCACTTGCGACCAATCCCGGGCACGACCTTTGATCGATTCGTGCAATGTGCGTCCGCTCAGATCGCTCAGTCCCAAACGAACGGCCCGTTCCTGGCGTGCCAGCTCGGTGGCACGCACCAACCAGTTTTCGATGGTCTCGGTTCGATCTTCCAAACCATAACAGGTGAATTCATCTGTGGTGGTATTATGCATCGCCGCCACAAAACGGGTGGATTCGGGAATCTCGATCTCTTTTTGCTTGAGCCCATCGCGCACCGCCGGGTCATTCAACAAAAACGCCAGGACCCGAACATTAATCTCACCGGTCTGACCGCCGCAGGCACCACAATCCAGCCCGGCGGCATGCGGGTTATTGCAGCTGCTGCTGCCATGCCCCACCAGCATCACCGTTTCGGCCAAATCATGGTCCAGCCCCATGCCATGCAGGATGCCAGCCGCCAAATCCACTTTCTGTTCCAGGGTGATGGCTTCCTCGTTTTGCGTCATTTCAAACGCATCCGAGGCAGGCAAATGATTAATCGGGTGGGTGCCTTCCGATGGGAACAAGCTGTTGCGCAACAACTTAAAAGCATACATCAGCCCTAATGATTCCACCATGCTGAACGCCGACGGCGGTGCGATGCCCCACTCGATCCAGCGCGCCTTTTTATTCAGCGCCTGGCGGGTTTTGGCCTTGTCACTTTCCGACAGAATCGGCGACACCTTGATGCCGGACTTAAGCAGTCCTGGCAACTGAGGGCGCGACACATCGGTGCCCACCGGTTGATATTCGATTGGCAAACCGAAGAATCCGGCAAAGCCCAGGGTTTCAATGCGCGGGTCCTGTGCCTCCAGAGCCCGGCGCATCACCTCTGAGCGCACATCGATACAGAAGGCCGCCTGCAACAGCGGTTGTTGCGTCTCGGTTTCCGATGTCTGGCTGGCATGGCTCAACTGTTGATGCAAGGTCGACTGATACGCCATTTCCAAAGCACGTTGCCAAATCCAGGATTTGGTCTGGGCTTCTTTATGGGCGGCGATCAATTGCGGCAGGATGTTCATCTGATGACGCCACAGGACTTTCAGTTCGTTGAACACCCCTTTATCACGCGCACGTTGATGACGCCACAGTACCCACTCCCAGGCCACACGTATGGCGATGAAATCAAGCATCAGTTGGTTGTCTTGCTGGTTCAAGCCATCCTGCCAACGCAGGTAAGCCACCCAGGACGCCCAACCATTCACATCCAGCAGCAAGGCATGGGCATAATCAGCCACCTGATCGTCCATCACGCCCAATCCGGTCAGTGCCTCCGCCAGCAGTCCTTCCGAGGTCTCCGGTAAATCCATGAACTGCTCGGTCAGACCGTCTTCCGCCATCAGGATTTCGATGCCTTTGTCCTGTCGGGTCGTGGCCAGCCACTCTCGGTAAAGATCCCCATAGGTGGCCGCGTAGGAACCCTGATCGGTTTTATGACGGAAAAAATCCGCACAGAACTGACTGATCTGATGGGTAATCTCATCCCGCCAAGCCATTTTGTGCTGGCGATCACGACCGCTGTCGACAAAATCACTCACATTGTGCCAATGCGTATGCTCGTCGTCTTCCAACAAAAAACGCTCCAGCGTCTCCACACTGTAGTCATGTCCCATCTCCTGGGTCGCTTGCTGAAGATGGTGCGGCTGCAATTGCTCCATCCAGACATCCTGGAAATAGGACTTGGGCATCACGCACTGAGCTTGGGTCAGGGCGCTGAGTTTGGCCGACACATCCATCATGTGCTGATCGCGCATTTCCCACCAGGGGTTGACCGCAATCAGTTCATCCAATGGCCAGGTGGGCGCAATCCGACCACACGCATCTTGCAGCGCCTGAGCTTGATTCTGATTCAATTCAGGCTTCAGTGCCTGGGCTTGACGTTCTCCCGGGGCTGGGTTTGGATTTGACATCATCGGTACAACTCCTCTTTCGGAATCTGCAACTTTTTGGGTTTAAAGCGAACGGGTAACCGGGTCGGATAAAGCCTCAGGTTCAATCGGGTCACCCATTCATCCAAATAGAAGCCGGCATAGAAAGCGCGACGGGTTTTGACCATCCAGGGCTGGTCGGCGTGATAGCGCATCAGGATATAACCGGCCATAAACAATCCCAGCAACACCGCGATCCAGAGGTCACCCGGCCACCCAACCGAGGTGGGCATTGACGGCACGATGATGCCCACGCCGTTTTTTTGCAGGGTGTAGGCAACCAGCAGCACGCCCGCCAGTGTCATCATGCCGGTGACCGACGCCACCGAGAGGCGGCCGCGACGCTCGGCAATCAACAGGGTCAACGCAATCGCCAGCAGCAACCATGGGCTGTAGGGGCCGGAAATCTCAGCCGCCCAAATCAGTGCTGCGACCAGTGACGCCGCGATCAGGCCGCCCAGCCACCAGTCGAGGCGTGTCGGGGCAACCGCCAATGACAAACGACGTTTCATACTGGCCTCCACTTCCGAACCGGAATTGAGGAACGCGTACGCTTTGTAACAGGAGTGAGCCAGCAAGTGCAGCAGGGCCAATTCAAACAGTCCCAATGCACACTCCACCAGCATCAGGCCCATCTGCGACATGGTGGACCAGGCCAGACGCACTTTGACCGAGGCCCGTGTCATCATCACCAGTGCGGCGAGCACGGTGGTAATCCCACCGACAATCAACAGCAGCCATTGCGCGGCATCGGACAAAACAATCAGCGGCGCAAAGATGATTAATAAATAGCCGCCCAGATTAATAATGCCTGCATGCAGAAGCGCCGATACGGGCGTCGGCGCTTCAACGACCTGGATGAGCCAACCGTGCAAAGGCAGTTGCGCACACTTGACCAATGCCGCCAGTGCCAGCAACACCGCCGCCCAGTGGTCAAGCGTACTCAAAGCCGTCGCCTGACTGACATTTTGGTACACCTCACTGATCAGCCAGGTGTCATGTTCAAAATGAAGGATCAAAATGGCACCCAGCAGACACAACTCGGCCACACGGGCAAAGATGTATTTTTTATGGGCGGCCAGGACCGCTCGCTGGCGCTGAGGGAAGAAAATCAATAGCCGGTGAAGGCTCAAGCTGATGGCAATCCAGGCCACCATAAACAACAACATGTGATTGCTGACCACAACCATGGAGACACTGCCCAGCGTCACCATCAGCCAACTGAGATAGCGTCTTTCCTCGTCCACGTTGCCCGCCATGTAGGCACTGGAATAGCGGATATTGATGTAGGCGATAAAGTTAACCAGCCCGAGCATCACCAAGCTGGATGCAGAGGGAATAAACCAGTGGCTGGGTTGATCCAGGTTGACCCAGCCTGCGATCGCGGCGGCCCCCATCAAAACCGTCAAGGCCAAACCAAACAAACTGAAATTCGCCGCAAGACGCCAACGTGCGATCTTTTCATTGAATAACGCGACCACAAAAAAGCCAATGGGGATGAAGACCATCACCCAGGTTTCAATCCATGCACTGGTCATGTCACACTCCTTCTCACATTCGTTGATCGTTGTGTCATGCAAAACAAGTGATTAAAAAGCAAGCACAATTCTTGACTTCAATAGTAGGAGAAGGCCGCCAAAAAGAAAAATTGGGAAATCGAATGCAACCCATAGACTCTGGCCATGGTTTGCGAGGTTAGGCATAAAAGATCGCCCTTGAAACGCGCTGTCACTCAGCCGGGGTGGCAAAGCTGTCCAGGCAACCCGTCAATTCGTCGGATAAGGTTTGAACCAGTCGATCGATCAGCGTCCAGTCTTGAGGCTCTCTCTTCAGTTGAAAACGGTGCATCAGACGGTGGGCTTGTTGACTTAACTGGGTGTTCAAATCATTCAGTTTTGCCAGAGTTTCACTGTTTTGAATGATCTCAGCCCCCTCGGCTCTCAGCCAGGGACTTAATAGAGACGAAGGGCCAAACAGAATATGATGCACACTGTCGCGCGTCTGCTCTGAAAAAGAGGCTTTTAAATTCTGGCGCCAGACATCAAGGTCATTCAACGCCTGTAAAATGGACTTCTCTGCAGGCGATATTTCTTGACACGCCCGCCACGCTTCGGGTGGCGCATAGGACTGAAAGAAATCAGGAATGGCGGACGCTTTCATGGGATTTGCCACGATAAATCCTTGAATCACATCACACCCAAGCTTAATCAGCGTCTCACCCACCCGTTGTGTTTCCACGCCTTCGGCCACCACCTGACAATGAAAAGCTTGCGCCAAACCAATGGAGGCGCGAACAATTGAAAAATCCTTATGGGCCGAATGCAATTCCGTGATAAACCCGCGGTCAATCTTGAGGGTGTCCACAGGAAAATGTTTAAAATAGCTTAACGAGGCATAACCGGTTCCGAAGTCATCGAGTGCAATCTTCACCCCCAAATGCTTGCACTGACGGATCACTTCAGCCACTTTTTCAGGGTGATTGATGGCGGATGACTCCAGAATTTCAAGCTCGATTTGCTCGGGCCTGACGGCCGGGTGCGCATGAAACAGAGACGTCAGCAATGGAAGGATATGGCTTTCTTCCATTTCATGAGCACTGACATTGAGACTGATGTCAATGTCCATGCCAGCCATATTCCACTGCGCCAGTTGCTCAAACGCTTCTTCAAACACCCAGCGGCCAAGGGTCTGAGCCAGTGTCGCGTCGTATTCAATCACAGACAAAAACGACTGAGGGGACGCCCAGGGTTCACCCGGATGGATTTTCAAACGCAACAATGCTTCCACCCCACAAAGTCGGCGTTTATGAACATCGTATTTAGGTTGATAATGCAGATAAACGGCATTGTTATCAATGACTTGAATGAGCTGATTTTTGAGTTCAGAAATCTCGGAAAAGGATTTGTTTTCCAGGGCGGAAAAAAATAAGTATTGATTTTTACCGCTTGCCTTGGCTTCATACATGGCTAGATCCGCTTGCCGAATCAGCGCATCGGCCCCCAGCTCGGTTTCTTGCGGATAGGTCGTCACGCCAATGGACGCCCCCACATGAACCGCTTCGTGCCCGTCGGCAACTTCAAGCGGCTCATTGACCGTTTCCAGCAAACGTTCCAGGATCGGCATTAACTCACGATCGTCTTGCATTTCCGACAGGCAGATGATGAACTCATCCCCGCCATGACGAGTAAGAAAATCTGCCGTACGCAAGGACGCTTCAAGCCTATGGGCGACTTGTACCAAAACCCGATCCCCGACATGATGGCCATATTGATCATTGACCGCCTTGAAGCCATCCAGGTCAAGATAAATCAACCCAACTCGGGCATGAGAACGTTTGGTGCGTTGCAACGCATTATGCAGCAGTTCATCAAATAAAAAACGGTTCGGCAGGCCGGTCAGCATGTCATGCTTGGCCGAATACTCAATGCGCTTGGTTTGCTCCAACTGCTCAGTGATATCATGATTAAACCCAATAAAACGCGTCGGATTGCCCTGCTCATCAAAAATGGCCTTGCCCTTGGCTTCGATCCAACGCCATTCCCCATTTTTATGCTTCATTCGGAAAACGCTTTTGTAGGGTTGTTTGCCTTGAGACGTGAGGTAACGTTTTACCCTGGCAAACACTTCATTAATGTCTTCGGGATGCACCAATAATGACCAGGCCTGCGAGTTATCAGGCAGTTCATTGCCGTCATACCCCAACATGCGTTCAAACTGACGCGAATGATACGCCTCATCGGTCACCAGATCCCAATCCCAAAGCCCATCACGCGTGGCTTCAACCGCCAGCTCCATGCGTTTTTTCTGTAGTTCAACTTCATCTCTGAGTTGTTTTTCATTGGTCACTTCGGTAAAGGTCACCAGGATGGCCGACAAGTGCGCCTGATCAAAAAGCGGTTCGGTGTTGACGCTTAACCAGATTGTTTTATCCGGGTAGGCCAGCCCCATCATAAACTCTGAAACCGGCTGATGGGTTTTCAGCGTCACACTGACGGGCAGCTGTTCGGATGACAGAACGCGTCCTTGATGATCCAAAGGTTTCCAAAGGGGGTCGCTCGCCTTGGTTCCCATCAGCTCTTCCTGGGACATACCCAGAATACTCAGGGCTTTGGCATTGGCAAAAATGGCAGCTTCACTATTAGCATCGTGCACGATTAAACCGACCGGCATCAGAGCGATGAGGTCCAGGTGGGGAATGCGTTCCAGTGCAAACTGATTCATTGTTTTTATTTTTTTATTGTGTCAATTTAATTGTAGGTAGCTTCCACAGAAGGGTCAAATAAAACGAAGTCACTCCTCAGGCGCTGTTTTTTGTTAAAGATGCCCGGTTTTGACCCATATCAGCGTTTCGTTTTCCACCCAGGGATCATGCAAACTTTTGTGCGGGCTTCTAAGCCAGGTTCCTTTGGGATAATGGCCATGTTCATCAATGAAGGCACCATCAAGCACCAAAATCTCCTCACCGCCCCAGTGCTGATGGGGCTGGAAGCGCTCGCCCGCCGGCCACCACACCAGCGCCGTGTGCTCGGTTTGAAAATGATGCAAGCTCATCACTTTCAGGTTCCCAATGCCTGGCTGCCACGGCGCTTCATTTGTATTGATCACAACCCGGGATCGATCGTTGCTTGCAAACTGCTCCAGCTTGACAAACAACGTACACCCTTCCTTAGAGAATGGGGCATGCCTGGAGCCCGGCGGATTGCGCAAATAAGTCCCTGCTGGGTAATCGCCCTCTTCATCGGAAAAAATGCCTTCCAGCACATAAATCTCTTCCCCATTTTCATGGCAGTGGGTGGGAAACGAAGCGCCGGGAAGAAATTGCACCAGACTGGTGGCTCGCCCTGACTCCTTATACTCCCTTTCCAGAGGTTTTCTCAGCACCCTTTCAGCCCGGCTTCCTTCCCATTTTTGAGTGGACGTTTCGATCACCACTTTCTCAGTCAAGTCCATATTGAGCGAACAAGGCGGACGCTGCGTCATACCGAGAACCTTTTTTTGTATGATAGATGGGTTAATCAAACCACAGAGCTTAATCAGAGAAAACCTGTAAAAAATCAGGTTAATCACGCTCTTACACAGAGTAGATCGCAAAGATTGCGTAAAGGCTTCCCCGTTTTGTTAATGTATTTATAATCGGTTATGTGAAGCACGTATGACTGGGCCATTGCGGGTCAAGGCCACAAGGGACCATTTAAACGGTGCCTCAATGATGAGGTGGAATGGAGGAACGGACCATGGATGACTATCTACAGCGCCTGAAGGAACGGCTGGTCGATCAGTACCAACACGTCAAGCAACATCGCTCCCAAGACCCTTTGCAGGAAAGTGCCATCAAAGGCTATATGGAAGCCGGGCTGGTTACCGGCATTGCGAATGCGGACATGCTCAAAGCGGTCATGAACCAAGCTTACAAAAAAGTGTTTGGCACCACTTACGAAGAAAGAAACAAAAGTGCGTCAAAGACCAACGACGCTTACGAAAACATGCAAAAATGGATTCAACGCAGAGTGCATTGATTCGACGATTCAGTGATCGCAACCTGGTCAGGAAATTTTAGAAAACAGCCTAAAAGACGATCCGCGATAAGGGATGAACAAGAAAAATGGGGCGAATGACGGGGATCGAACCCGCGACAACAGGAATCACAATCCTGGGCTCTACCAACTGAGCTACATCCGCCATAGATGGAAAAGGGCATACCAAAAAATGGCACGCCCAGCAGGACTCGAACCTGCAACCCTCGCCTTAGAAGGGCGATGCTCTATCCAGTTGAGCTATGGGCGCTCGTTTACGAACTTCTTATAGCCTGCTGAGACGTGCTCAACATTCTTTGAAACTGGTCGGAGTAGAGGGATTTGAACCCCCGACCACCTGTACCCAAAACAGGTGCGCTACCAGACTGCGCTATACTCCGAAATAAGATGCGGCGTATTGTATAGAGCACGGCGAACGCTGTCAATATATTCCTGTCATAATTTTCAAAGCCCGCGCCTTTGCGAACCCCGAACAAAATGCGGTATGATTGCGTTTTACCGACAAGCTCTGACAACGGCGATTCTTGCCGTCGACGGCTCGATTTTGATCACCGAGGAACCTGTTTCATGTCCGCACAAATCCTTGATGGTAAAGCCATCGCACTCGAATTGCGCGAATCCATCCGCCAAACCGTTGAACAAAAAGTGGCTCAAGGGCATCGCGCGCCTGGCCTGGCGGTGATTATGGTGGGCGAAGACCCGGCTTCGGCCGTGTACGTTCGCAACAAAAAACTGGCCTGTGAAAAAGCAGGCTTTCTGGATGTGTCCGAAGTCCTGCCCGAAACAACGACTCAGGAAGCGTTGCTTGAGCGCATTGATGAATTGAATACGCGCGAAGACGTGCATGGCATCATCGTTCAACTGCCCGTGCCCGATCACATTGACCCGGAGACCATTATCGAACGCATTGCTCCACACAAAGATGTGGATGGTTTTCACCCTTACAACATGGGACGTCTGGCCACGCGCATGCCCGTTTTGGCTCCCTGCACCCCGCATGGGGTCATGACCATGCTGGACAAAACCGGCATACCATTGCGTGGCTTGAACGCGGTTGTGGTGGGCGCATCCAACATTGTGGGCGTGCCGATGACACTGGAATTGTTGAACGCACGTGCCACCGTCACCGTTTGTCACAGCGCCACCAAAGACTTGGCCCAAAAAATCTCTGAAGCCGATCTGGTGGTTGTCGGGGTCGGGATTCCGAACATGGTCAAAGGCGAATGGATTAAGGACGGTGCCATCGTGGTGGATGTGGGCATCAACCGCATGGACGATGGGAGCTTGTGCGGCGACGTGGACTACGCTGGTGCCAAAGAAAAAGCCAGCTGGATCACACCTGTGCCCGGCGGCGTGGGGCCGATGACCATTGCGACGTTATTACAAAATACGCTTCAAGCCGCCTACCCCGACTAAACAAACCAAGCGTTTACCAGGCCTGGTAAAAAAGAAGCCGACAAGGTCCACGACCCTGCCGGCTTTTCTGTTTTGTGGCAATCAAACCAGGTGAAAGATTCACTCAGACTTTGATTCTGATTGGACGGCGTCTTCACCAATGTCAGAAGCTCCGGCTTCCGGTTGGGACGCATCCGGCTCAATCGGTGGCAAACCTAACTGCTCCCGGCGGAAGTTTTCCATGCTCTGAAACACCAGGTCCATGGTTTTCTGGAATGTTTCTGCAATGTTGCCTTCAAACACTTTTAATTCACTGAGGATGCCTTTGGCCTCGTCAAAGCCTTGTTGCAATCCACCCCCGACAACGTCCATGTATTTGTCCATCAGTGCCTCACCTTCCAGGTCCGGATTGGCACGCTGAAACGCAGGCAGGAAATTGGCAGCCCCCTGGAAAATACGGTTGGCCGTATTTTCGGCGTTCCAGAACTCCATGCCGGTTTCCTGCAAGCGTGCCTGACTGATGGCCTCTGGCCCCAAATCGGGGGCCAAAGCCTGATTGAGCTGCTCCATCGTGGCCTGAAACGTCAGTTTCATCGCCCCTTCCAAAGAGCGTTTGCCGTCACCGAACAGGTGCGAGACCAAACTTGCCTGATTTTGCTGACGCACTTCGGCGCTGTTGCCGGCCTGGCCCGCTGCCTGAGAAGCACCCGGCGCATTGGCAACCGGATTCGATGCCTGAGACGTGGTCAGATCAGAGTGCTTATTGTAAGCCGCCGCACCTGCGGGAATGTTTGTAATTGCCATAACAATATCCTCCCGGTTCGAGCCCGGTTATCTTTTTATTCCGCCACCTTTCAAAATGAACACTTCCACGTAGATGTTAACGACTGCCACAATAAAACTTTAATCTTTTTTTGCATTTTTTTGCCATTTTATCCTGACGCACTTTTTTTGCCCAAAAAAAAAGCGCCCGAAGGCGCTTTCATCAATAAACCGAGCGGTGTGACCGTCAAAGCTTACACGCCCCACCGGCACAACCGTCATCTTCGTGCCCGTCGGACGCCCCATCGCGCGTATTGTGATAATACAGCGTTTTGAGCCCCATCTTATAGGCATAAAGCAAATCCTGAAGGATCAGCTTGATCGGCACGCGCGTGTCTTCAAAACGTGCCGGGTCATAGTTGGTATTGGCCGAAATGGCCTGATCCACAAACTTCTGCATGATCCCCACCAACTGCAGATAACCTTTGTTGTCGGGAATCTGCCAGAGCAACTCATAATCATCCTTGTGCTCTTTAAAGCCAGGCACCACCTGCTTGAGAATGCCGTCTTTGGAGGCCTTGACCGACACATATCCCCGTGGCGGCTCGATCCCGTTGGTGGAATTGGTGATCTGGGAGGAGGTTTCGCACGGCATCAACGCCGTCATGGTGGAGTTGCGCAGACCATGGGTCTGAATGTCCGAGCGCAAAGCTTCCCAATCCAAATGAAGCGGCTCCTGGCACACATCATCCAGATCACTTTTGTAGGTATCGATTGGCAAAATGCCCTGCGCATACTTGGTCTGATCGAAGAACTCACAGGCCCCGTGCTCTTTGGCCAGGTTCACCGACGCTTTGAGCAGATGATACTGAATGGCCTCGAACGTTCGGTGTACCAGCCCGTTGGCCGAGCCATCGGAATATTTGGTGTGGTTTTTGGCCAGATAATACGCCAGGTTGGTCACCCCGACCCCCAGCGTCCGGCGCCCCATGCTGGCACGGCGAGCGGCTTCGACCGGGTAATCCTGATAATCAAGCAGGCTGTCCAATGCGCGAACAATCAAATCCGACAACTCTTCCAACTCGTCCAGATTGTCCAGCGCGCCCAGGTTGAAGGCAGACAGAGTGCACAGGGCAATTTCACCGTCCGGATCATCCAAGCTATCCAACGAGTGGGTCGGCAGAGTGATTTCCAGGCACAGATTGGATTGATGAATCGGTGCCTGTTTCGGATCAAACGAACTGTGCGTGTTGGAGTGATCCACATTCTGCACGTAAATGCGGCCGGTTTGCGCCCGCTCCTGCGCCACCTGAGTAAACAGATCAATGGCTTTCATTGTTTTCTTACGTATGGTGTCGTCGGCTTCATAAATTTTGTACAGCCGTTCGAATTCTTCCTGATCCTCAAAGAAAGCGTCATACAAGCCCGGCACATCCGACGGGCTGAACAAAGTGATGTTCCCACCCTCGATCATGCGCTGATACATCAGTTTGTTGATCTGGACCCCGTAATCGAGATGACGGGCACGGTTTTCCTCGACCCCACGGTTGTTTTTCAGCACCACCAGTGATTCCACTTCCAGATGCCAGATCGGGAAAAACAGGGTCGCGGCCCCGCCTCGAACACCGCCTTGCGAACAGGATTTGACCGCCGTTTGAAAATGCTTGATAAACGGAATCATACCGGTGTGATAGGCTTCACCACCGCGGATTTCAGAGCCAATTGCTCGAATACGTCCCACATTGATGCCGATCCCGGCGCGCTGTGACACATACTTCACAATCGACGATGAGGTGGCATTGATCGAATCGAGTGAATCCCCGCATTCGATCAACACACAGGAGCTGAACTGACGTGTAGGCGTGCGCACCCCGGACATAATCGGAGTCGGCAATGACAATTTGAAATTCGACACCGCATCGTAAAACCGTTTAATGGTGTCCAAACGAGTTGTGCCCGGCGCGCCCTCGTTCGGATAATGCGAAAACAGCGCCATGGGAATCAACATATAGATAAATTGCGGGCTCTCGTATATTTTCCCTGTGACCCGGTTTTGCACCAGATATTTGCCTTCGAGCTGTTTCACTGCCGCATAACTGAAGTTCATATCACGGCTGTGATCGATGTAAGCGTTCAGCTCTTCAAACTCCGCCTTGCTGTATGCCTCCAGCAATTCCGGATCATACAGACGGGAGCGCACCATTTTATTCACATGCTCAAACAGCTCCGGGGGAGAAAAGCGCCCAAACGCTTTTTTACGCAGATGAAAAATCGCCAGCCGGGCCGCGAGGTGCTGATAGTCCGGCGCCTGTTCAGAAATCAAATCCGCCGCCGATTTAATGATGGTTTCATGGATATCAGCGGTTTTCATACCGTCGTAAAACTGAATGTGGGAACGCAGCTCCACCTCGGAAACCGACACATTCTCCAACCCTTCTGCGGCCCAGGAAATCACTCGGTGAATTTTTTCAAGGTCCAGGGGTTCGGTTTTTCCGTGGCGTTTGGTGACGAGCATGTTTTCTGTAGACATAGGGGCTTCTTTTCCGATTCGTTTTCGGGTCTGCACAAACGCAAAAGAAACTTGTTGCGCAATCAGACAGTTAGAAAAATCTAGGGAGAGACCGCATTAAACCCCGACGCCAGCGAAGGGCCAGTTGTCGTGGTTTATTCGCCCATAAACACAATATATTGATGGCTGAGCGATCAGATAAACCAAATATAGTATAAAAAAAGGAAGCCTTCAAGTCCTCAGAAAAGAGTTTTTTTGTCAAAACCTTTTTTACTCGACTGGGTAGAAATACGCGGCCTTTTGACTCACAAATCCAGCGCATCCTTACGCGCCTGAACCCGCTGGTACAGCGCCTTCTTTTTTTGGGACAAGGCCTGACTGAGAATCTCGGCAATCTGTTTGACTGGCAATCCCTGTGTCAGCATGGCATCGATCAGTGCTTGCGGATCACCGCCCGTTTCGGGTTCCTCCGTCTTGCGCGTTTGCCCTTCCAGCATCAACACAAACTCACCCCGCACCGCATCGGTGTTGGCCGAAAACCATTGATGCACCTGCCCGGGCGCCCCCGACACAAACGTTTCAAAACGCTTGGTCAACTCTTTGGCCACCACCAACGTACGGTCGGGAAAGCACAGCGCAAACGCTTCCAGACTCGCCAGCAGCCGATGCGGACTTTCGTAGAAAACCAGTGTGCGGGCTTCGGACGCCAGCGCTTTCAGTGCCTGTTGCCGCTTGCCTGGCTTGGCCGGCAAAAACCCTTCGTAGGCAAACCGGTCGGTCGGCAGCCCCGCCGCACTCAACGCCGCAATCACCGCACTGGGACCCGGCACGGGCTTGACCGCAATGCCTGCTTCTCGCAAGCGACGCACCAGCGTATACCCGGGATCATTGATCAAAGGCGTGCCCGCGTCCGAAATCAACGCGCCCACCTCACCCGCCTGCAGCCGGGGCAACAACGTTTCGGTCCGCGCCGCCTCGTTATGCTCGTGCAAACTGATCAACGGCGTTTTCACACCCAGTGATTGCAGCAGGGTCTGACTGTGTCGCGTGTCCTCAGCCGCAATCCAGTCGACCTCACCCAGCAACCGGGCCGCACGCTGAGACAAATCTTCCAAATGCCCGATGGGCGTGGCAATGACATACAGACACCCCGACTCGGATGATGGGTCCGGCCTTTGTACACGGACAGACTGGGACAATGCCGAATCGGCATCCGGCGGGGTTTGAGACGCGGCGGGGGTAGCAGTCATGCAGACACCTCTGATATTGACAGCCGAAAGAAGGCAAACGTCCTTTGAAATGCCCTCGTTTTTTCAGCGAGCACGGCCTTCTCGACAATGGAATTGGTTATAATGCTGGGTATTGTAAATAATTCCAGCGATCATTATGTTTTCTTCGATTGATCTTCCAGTGGTTTCCTGGTTTCAACGCCAGCAAATAAGCGCCCGACCATGGACGCTTCTCTGCGGAGCCGCCACGCTCGGTTGCGCACTCGTATTAAGTGGTTGCAGCCCGACCCCGACTGCGCCCACTGCGCCAGGCAAACCCGCACAAATGCCTGAACCCATTACAGAAAATTTAACCCCTCTGGAAGCCTATCAACAAGCGGCACAGAGAGCCAAAACCGACCAGGCCTGGCAACTTTACCTGCAATACCAGCATAATGTCTGGCAGGCACAAACCCGTCAGGCATCGCGTCTTCAGACGGCCCTCGACACGCTGAAGACCTTCCAAGCGTTGCCGGAAACGACCCGTCAGACTTTACGGCAAGCGCATTCGCAAGATGCTTCCCTGCAGGCCTGGCTGGACCTGACCGATTTAATGCAGCGCTCGGCCAGTCTTCACCAACTTGGGTTGCAGGACTTTGCCTTGTTCTACTCAAACCATTGGTTCCACAACGAACTCTTGCCATATCTGCAGGCACAACGTCTGGCCCCGCGACACTATGCGGTATTTCTGCCTCTTTCTGGGGCCTATCAAAGCGTGGCCGAACAGATTCGAAATGGCTTGCTTAAGTATCAATTCCAGGCTGAGGCGCCCATTCATTTGCATTTTTATAACACCAGTGACGCTCAGTCACTGCCCTCACAACTCAAAGCGGCCAGTGAGCAACAGGTCGATGCGATCATCGGACCCGTTCAATCCGACCGCGTGGACGCCGTGATCCAACATTGGCAGACCTACCCGGAACAGGCGCGCCCCATACTGGCGCTGAACAGCCTGCCGGTTGAGGCTGAGTTAAGCTGGACCGCGGCACTCAACGAGAGCGATCAGAGCAACCCCGTTTGGGCAGAATCGTTTCTCTTTCCCACCGAAAATGAAGCCGAACAAGTGGCCAAACGACTGTTGCAAGCGCAGCATCAACGTATTGGCATCCTGACCAACGTCAACAACCGCTATGCCCAAAAAGCGGCCGCAATTGCCGGGGCATTTAAACGTCAGGCATCCGACCCCCTCAGCCCCCTCAAAACAAGCGCCCAACCGGAACCGCTTACCTCACCGCAAACCCGCTTAAAAAATACCGATGCGCCTTACCTGGAACTGAACCAGTCTGTTGATAACACGGCAGACTCCAATGAACTGGATGCCGTCACAGCGCCTGCCGACCAACGGAGACCCGTGCAAGCATTGCTGAAAACCTTCCCGGATAAGCGCCCCAATTTGCGTGACGCTTTGGGGCAGTTGATCAATGAAAACGAAAGTCAGGCTCGAAAAAACAACCTGCGCTGGTTGCTGAAAGAGCCGATTGAATTTACCCCCCGCCCGCGACAGGACCTCGACGCGGTGGTTCTGGTCACTCACCTGAAACAGTTGGCGGTGTTTCGTCCGCAATTTGACTTTTTTGAACTGACATTGCCCCTCTACAGCACCTCAGACGCCATGCCGAAGGCCTTCTATGCTCCCAAGGCCATGCCGGATCTGGCAGGAATTGAGTTTCCAGCGATGAATGCAGCCTTTGGCCAGCATCCAGCCAAAACACAATTTGAAGCCTTCGGCTGGGATGCCCTGGCATTGGCCCATCAACGCGACTGGCTCAAACCCGGCTTGTGCTTCCACACCACGGCAACCGGCAATCTCGGCTACGCAGACAAACAGTATCAACGTCATCTGCGCTGGGCGCGTTACACCCAGAACGGAGAGGTGGTACCCGTCAAACCGGTCGTGTCGATCGATGCCCTGCTTGAACCTTCCGCCCCCTCTCTCTGATGGGCTGGTTCAGCCAACGCACCGGCCAACACAAAGAACGCCAGGCCGCGCGCTGGCTGAAGCAACAGGGCGTGCACATCATCACACGCAATTACCGCTGCAAAGGCGGGGAAATTGATCTAATCGGACAGACCCAGGACAAAATCCTGGTGTTTTTTGAAGTCAAACACCGCCAGACCAGCGACCAGGGTCACCCCGCCGAGGCGTTGACCCCACAGAAACAACAACGACTGCTGCACGCGGCCCAACGCTTTGTGCAACAACACCCCAAGTATCAGTGCGACCCCATGCGGTTTGACCTGCTCACGTTTCTCGGCGAACAAACCACCCCCGACTGGTGGCCCGCCGCCTTTGGCGGTTGGTAGCCCGCATTAACCCCGGTTGCCCCAGATCATAAAAATAAATAATTTATCAATTATATAATTTTATGAATAATGTCCGGGAACGCATAAAAAAGGAAACACCATGAGCACATTGCAAAAAAAGACCTTTAAAGACACCTACCCCATTTACGAGTTGGTACTGGCCAAAAGCGACACCGCTTTCACCCAGGTCGATCAGATTCTGGAGCAATTGTCTCAAGCGGTGGCGGCACATCCCAAAGCCACGGAAATCGGTCGTTTTGACCACTTTTCCCATACGCAATCAGTGGAGGGGACCATTGCCGAGGACATCAAAGACGTCAAGAACCTGATCTTCTGCTTTGGGTGGGAATTGCCATCGCCCGATCCGGTGGCGGTGCGTCCGCGTGCCATTGGCATCACCGAGCGTGACAACGACTTTGTGATCAACTTCATGCACGCGCCCAACCCGGTGGCACAGGAAGCCATCGAAAATTGGGTAACGGCACTGGCAAGCTGAGCCATGGCAAACGGGCACAAAAAAACCACCCAATGGCAATCAAAGGGTGGTTTTTTAATGCCGTTCGGTCAAGGGCTAGATCTTGAAATGACTGACCTGTTCCTGTAAGGCTTCGGCCTCTTCTTTCATGCTTTCCGAGGCCGCTGAGGTCTGTTCCACCAAAGCCGCATTCTGCTGTGTCACCTCATCGATGTCGGACACCGCTTGACTGATTTGCTGGATCGACCGCGTCTGCTCGTCCGAGGCGGCACTGATTTCCGCCACGCTGTCACTGACCTGACGAATCACCTCAGTGATGCCCTGAAGCGCCTGGTCGGAGGCTTCGGCTTTCTGGGTGCCTTCGTCCACGGCACTGACGGCGTTTTCAATCAGGGCCTTGATGTCTTTGGCAGCGTCCGCTGATTTACCGGCCAGCGAACGTACCTCACCGGCCACCACCGCAAATCCGCGACCGTGTTCGCCCGCCCGCGCGGCTTCCACCGCCGCGTTCAAGGCCAACAGATTGGTCTGGAAAGCAATGCTGTCAATCAAGGTGATGATTTCCTCGATCTTGTGCGACGCATCACGAATGTCGCCCATCGAATGCACGGTGGCCCGCATCACGTCGGCCCCGCTCTCTGCCTGATTGCGGGCTGAGGTGGATTGCTGATTGGCCGATTGCGCATGTTCGGTGGTCTGAGTCACCGCATCGGTGATTTTTTTCATCATCGAGGTGGTTTCTTCCAATGACGCCGCCTGACGCTGGGTACGATCGTTCAGATCCCGGGCCCCCTGATAAATCTGTCCGACATTATTGATCAGGGTTTGCGCGGTTGAACGCGTGCGCGAGAGCAGCTGTGACAGATTTTGCGCCGATCGATCCAATAGATCCGACACCTCTCCGAACTTACCGGCGTAATCGCCTTCGACCCGTTGCGAGAGATCCCCTTCAGACATCGCTTCCACCACTTTGGCAATGTCTTCCAAGGCACTGCGTGTTTGCTGAACCCGGTTGTTCACATGCCCGGCCAATTCCTTGAAATCACCCTGAGCGGCCACCGTCACCTGCTGAGTAAAGTCGCCCTTGGCCATCTGCTCCAGCACCATGACGATATCGGCAATCACTTTCTGCATGCTTTGCATGGCCGTGTCCACATGCGTGCGGATCTGCCCCTTCACTCGGCTGTCCATGCGCAGGCTCAGATCGCCCTGCTCCAGCCCAATCACCACTTTTTCCAGTTCGGTCATGGTAAACGCCAGACTCTGGGTCGACGCATTGATGTTCTGCGTTAAGCGAGCAAAATCACCGGCAAAGCGGTCCGTCTGGATCGACTGACTGAAATCCCCCTGACTGACCGCCTGCATCACCCGGTTACTGTCATCGAACACCGCTGAGACGGCGTCCAGCATACGGTTGATCGCATCGGCCGCCTGGCCGATCTCATTCTGGCTGTTGACGGTAATGCGCGAACTCAGATCCCCTTTCTCCTGAATGACTGCCACCGTCTGCTGCATCGCTTCCAGCGGTTTAAAGGCTTTGATCAGAATCCACTTAATCACCAGAAATGCCACCAGTGCCCAGAGGATCACCGCAGCCAACCCACCATAAAACGCCAGATTCTGAGCCGCGCTCAAATCAGTGGTGTCATCCGCCGCGACCAGATACGCCACCGTCTGCCCATTGGCGGTGGTCAGCGGCAGAGAGGACAGAGTAAACATGCCCTCATCGGTTTCCAGCTGACCCAATGCACGCGCCGTGACATCAAAACCACTCTGCTGGATCTGGGTCAGCACTGACGTCTCTGAAGCAATGATCGGCTGCCCCGAAGGATCAAACAAGGCCAGAGGCGTGCCGCTCACCTTGGCAGAAGGCGCGATCAGTGCCTGATAGTCCAGCGCCATGTCGACCACTGCCAGCAATTGCCCCTTGGGCGCAATCGGCAACACAAAATGCACCTGCAGCGGCGCGTTCCCGATTTTTTCCAGTCCATACACCAGGTTCAGTTCCGTGGCGGCCTGTTCCACCAGACGCGATTGCAAACGCTTGCCCGCTTCGTTCTGGTTGCGGGTAAACAGCACCTGTCCCTTGGGCGAGAGGACCCGAATATTGGAGATGATACCGGTGGCCTCCAGAAGATTGGCCGTGGTATTGGCGCGGGAAGCGATGGCCGTCAAATCATTGTCACGGATGCCGTTCAGTAGGATGTCGTCACGGGTGAAGGAAAAAATCGCTTTTTCCATTTTTTCCTGGGCGGAAGTCACCATCATGTCCGAGACCGACGCCATTTTGCTGGAAAGCGCCTGCTGCAACTGCTTTTCCGACTGAAGATGATTGAAGTAAAACACGGTCATCAAAATGGCGATGGTGACAGCGACCACCGCAATGGTAAACAGTTCGAGCTCTTTGCGAAGCGACGGATGTTTGGCCACAGACATAGAATGAATTTCCTGTTTTAACGCCAGCCGAACGTCGACTGGAAGAAGATCGAGTAAAGATCGGGCGCTGCCCGGGGTGCTTGGGACAGGGTCCGATCCGTCAATGCAGCGTCATCAGCAAAAACCCTGCCAGTGACGCGGACTTGCGGGCAGACTCGTCAGCATGCGGAACGTTATTCGTAAGGGTAACCCGCGTTTTTCCAGGCGGGAAAGCCACCCCGAAAATAGTGCACCTGGGTGTAACCGAACGACACCAGTTTTTTGGCTGCATTGGCCGCCCGATGGCATTTTTTGGCATTGCAGTAGGTCACCACCGGTTCATCCTTGCCCACAAACTGACCGATCCGCTGCGGATTAAACTCGGGCTTTTTGATGTTGACGTGGTAAGCGCCGGGAATGCGACCGGCCTCCCAGTCCTCGTCTTTTCGGGTGTCGATGATCGCCACACCCTGACGCCAGAGTTTTTTCACCTCGGCGGCCTGAACGGTCTGGGCCCCATCAATGGTTTTGGGGGAATCCTCTTTGGCCTGAATCGGCCCGGTGACAACCGCCAGCATCAACCCAGCAGCCAGGTGATGACGTATTCGCATAAAAACAGCCCCTTATTTTGAGAGAAAACCCGACAACAGGTCAAAAACATACGCCATTATAACCAGTCCAAGCACCCGCAATGAACAAGGTTTTTTATAAGACGCAAGAAAGGTTTATATGAGTTTTGGGGTGTGTTTTTCACCAGGCCTGGTAAAAAAGAAGGGGGAAACAGCGCCAACGCCGTCCGGCGTTGAGCTTGGTTTGATCTCAGCGATAGAGCCGCTGATAGGTGCCGCCGGCTTCGACCAGGTCTTCATGACTGCCGGATTCAATGATGTGGCCGTCTTCAAACACCAGAATCCGATCGGCCTGTTTGATCGAACTGAGTCGATGGGCCACAATCAGGGTCGTACGCCCCGCCAGAAACGGCGCCAGCGCTTCATATAAATGGCGCTCAGTGGCCATATCCAACGCCGAGGTGGCTTCATCCATGATCACAACTTTGGGATCCTGCAAAATCATGCGGGCAATCGCCAGTCGTTGGCGCTGACCGCCGGACAGTTTGATGCCATTGCGACCGACCACGGTGGCCAACCCATCCGGCAGAGAAGCAATGGTGTCTTTGAGTTGCGCCATGGCCAGCGCCTCCCAAAGACGCTCATCCGACATGGACTGGCCCAGCGTCAGGTTGAAACGAACGTCCTGCTGAAACATCACCGGCTGTTGCAACACGGTCGCCACCTGTTCGCGGATGCGCGCCTGACCGATCTGCTCAATCGGCACGCCGTTGTAGCAAACCGTACCGCCATCCGGCTGATAAAAGCCTAACAGCAGTTGCACCAGCGTGGTTTTCCCCCCGCCACTGGCCCCGACAAAGGCAAGCTTCTCTCCCGCGTGAAGCTCAAACGACAGCCCGCGCAACACGGGCTTTTCATGACCAGGGTAATGAAAATCAACGTGTTGCACCTGTACGCTGACGCGATCTGCCGTGAAAGGGTTTTTCAGCGCCGGATACTGCGGCTCTTGCTCCAGATCCAGCACCTGGTTGATGCGTGATAAGGCCCCGCTGCCAGCATTGTAGGCGTACTGGATGGCCAGAATTTCCTGCACCGGCCCCATCATAAACCAGAGATAACCAAACACCGCCATCATCTGACCGATGCTCAGATCGGAAAACACCACCATCAGAAAACTGACGCCGCGAAACAGATCAAACCCGAGCAAAAAAATCAGAAAAGAAATTCGACTCGCGGCCTCGGATTTCCAACCAAAGGCCTGAGAGCGCTCTTTAATCGCCTGTGCCGAGGTACGGATCCGCTCAAAAAACGCCCGGTCCTGATTGGCGGCGCGCACCTGCTGCAAGGCATCCAGCGTCTCTCCCAGCGATTGCTGAAACGCATCCACCGCCGTGTTTTCATCTTTTTTCAGTGCCTTAACGTGGCGCCCCATGCGCAGGGTGAAATAAATCACCAACGGATTCATCAGCAGAATAAACAATGCCAGCTGCCAATGCAGCCACACCAGCACAGCCGTCACCCCAACCAGTGAAAAAACCGCCAGCACCAGCTTGCCCACGGTGGTGCCCAAAAAGGTATCCAGCGTGTCCACGTCATTCACCATGGTGGCGGTCACACTGCCGCTGCCCATGGATTCATAACGGCTCATCGCGACCCCTTGCACCCGGGCCAGCAGATCGCGGCGAATGCCAAACGTCACATCCTTGGCGATGTAGGTGAACTGCTGCACCTGCCAGACACCCAATCCGGTCCCCACCACACGCAGCAACATGGTGATGACCGTCACCGCCACAATGTAGCCCAAGGCACCCTGCCAGCTCTGCGGCATCAACGCATCAAGCAGAGCGACAATCGTGCCCGGCTGGTTCAGTAACACCTCATCCACCATCAGCGGCAGCAACAAAGGCAGTGGCACCGTTGCCAGCATGGCAAACAACGCAATCACATGCGCCTTGATCAGGGCTGGTTTGTGCTCAATCACCCGCTCAAAAATGCGACGCCAGGTGTATTCGCCCGGATGCTTGGCCAAGGGTTGCTCGGAGGGCAGCGACGTCTGGTCGGCCTGACGCATGTCGCTCACGATGCGCTCAGAGGACCGAACAGTCGCTCAAAATTGGCCGTGGTCTGGCGCGCCACCTCTTCCAGAGACAGATCGCGCAGCTGGGCAATTTCTTCGGCCACATGACGGGTGTAGGCAGGCTGGTTGGGCTTGCCACGATAAGGCACGGGGGCCAGATAGGGTGAATCGGTTTCCACCAGAATCCGGTCCATCGGCACCTGTTGCGCCACAGCTTTGACCGATTTGGCGTTTTTAAAGGTCACAATGCCGGAAAAGGAAATGTAAAAATTCAAATCCAGTGCCGCCTGGGCAATGGCCCAGTCTTCGACAAAGCAGTGCATGATCCCCCCCACCTGATCGGCGCCTTCTTCCTTGAGGATCTGCAGGCAATCAGGCGTGGAGTGGCGCGTGTGAATCACAATGGGTTTGTTGAGCTGTTTGGCAACGCGAATCATCTGCCGAAACCGGTCGGCCTGCCAGGTCATGTCTTCCTGTTCGGCATCGAAATGATGATAGTCCAGCCCGGTTTCGCCAATCGCCAGCACTTTGGGGTGGCTGGCCGCGTCAATCAATGCTTCATCACTGACGGTCACCGATTTGGGCTCGCACGGATGGATGCCAATCGCCGCATACACTTCCGGGTGCTGATCACACAGTTCGAGAATCTCGGACCAGCCGTCGGGTCCAATGGCAATGCACATCATCCGGTCCACACCGGCCTGATGGGCGTTATCGATCACCTGAGCCGGACCGCCGAAATCATCGGGCAGAATATTGAGATGGCAATGGGAATCGATCAGCGTCATAAACACTCCTGTTGAATCATTTAGGGTCTGTCAGATGGCTTGGCCACGGATCAAGCGCCCTTTGAGGGCTTCATGCGGTACATAGCCGGGGGTAAGATGCGCCAGCCATTCATGCGTGAGAGCCTCCAGCAACAGCGCCTGATTGACATTGCTATGCCAGTACTCACGGGCCTGGAGCACGGCCTTTTGAAACGCGAACCAGTTGGGATCCAGCGGCCATTTCTGCTGATAACAGGCCCCACGGATGCGCTGCAGGGTCCACAAATAAAAATAATCCAGCACGCGCTGGGGTTCCGACTGTTTCAGCCAGGCCTCCACTCGCTGGGTCACTGTCTGCTGATTTTGTTGCAAGGCTTTCAAATCCGACTGCCACTGGGCTTCAAATTCGAACCCTTTTTCGTCAATCCAGCGCTGCGCTTCCAGCGGTGCCCCCCAGTTAACCAGCAAGGCTTTTTTGAGCAAGGGATCGTCGGCCTGAGGGCAGGCCTGGCCCAACCAGTCCAGCGCCTCTTTGCGGGTGGGCATGGGCACCGTCCAGAGTCGACACCGACTGATCAACGTCGCCGGCAAACGGCTGGGCGCATGGGTCAGCAAAATCAAAATGGTGCCCGGAGGTGGTTCTTCCAGGGTTTTGAGCAAAGCATTAAACGCCGATTCACTCAGCGCTTCGGCCGGCGCAATCAATCCGACCTTGCGCCCCCCCTGATGCGAGGTGGTATAAACTTTATCACTGAATGCCCGCACCGCATCAATCGGGATCACGGTTTTGTCTTCCGGGGGCTGCAGAAACAGAGCATCCGGATGCGTCTGCTGGGCCAAGGCATGGCAGCCGGCACACTGCTCACAAGGAGCAGACCCGTCCGAGGCCTGACACAGCAGACTTTGCATCATGCGATGGGCCAGTCCGCTCAGCCCGGTGCCTGCCTGTCCGGCCAGCAAATAAGCATGCCCGACCTGCGGCAATTGGCGCTGCCAATTCTGCCAGGTTGGCTGTTGCCAGGGATGAACCGTCAACCAGTCGGGTTCGCTCATCGCTGCCACGCCTTCAAGGTTGTTTCAAGCACGGCCTGTGTTTGCGCCTGAACGGAGGCCAGTGACTGACTGGCATCAATGACCGCATACCGTTTCGGGTCAGCGGCGGCCCGGGTCAGGTACGCCTGTCGCACGGCTTCAAAAAAATCCGCCCGTTCCTGCTCAAACCGATCGGTGGCGGGGCCTCCGGCGTCAGCGCGCGCGCGCACCCGCTGCTGTCCAACCGACACCGGCACATCCATCACCAGCGTCAAGTCTGGACGAAGCGCCCCCTGAACCAGGGTTTCCAACTGGGCAATCACACTTTGATCCATGCCGCGAGCGGCGCCCTGATAGGCGTAGGTGGCATCGGTAAAGCGGTCCGAAATCACCCAGGTCCCCTCGGCCAGAGCAGGCCGTATCTTTTCTTCCAGATGCTGGTGACGGGCGGCAAACATTAACAACAGCTCGGTCAAATCGGTCATTTCCGTGTTACGCTGATCCAGCAATAGCTCACGAATCGCCTCTCCCAGTGGCGTTCCGCCGGGCTCGCGCGTGACCAGCCACGGCACCTGCTGCTCGGTCAGCCACTGTTCAATGAACGCCAGATTGGTGGACTTGCCTGCGCCTTCTGTCCCTTCCAGGGTGATGAATGGACCAGGCCTGGTAACATTTGCCATGCAATGCCTTTGAATGAGTGAATCCGTCGATCAAGCGCCGCTTAGGGCGCATTGAGAATGTATTTTCGCACCGCGCGGTTGTGCTCGGCCAGGGTTTCGGAAAAATAGTGTTGCCCGTCACCCTTGGAAACAAAGTATAACGCATCGGTGGCCTCCGGTTGCATCACCGCATCAATCGCTGCGCCACTGGGCAATGCAATCGGCGTGGGCGGCAAGCCATTGATGCGATAGGTGTTCCAGGGGGTTTTGGTGCGCAAATCCTGCTTGCGGATATTGCCGTCAAACCGTTCACCCATGCCATAAATCACCGTCGGGTCCGACTGCAAACGCATGCCCCGACGCAGACGGTTCACAAACACCCCGGCGATTTTGGCCCGTTCGGCCGCGTAGCCGGATTCTTTTTCCACAATCGAGGCCAGAATCAACGCCTCATAAGGGCTGTCATACGGCAACCCTTGCGCACGTTGCGCCCAGGCTTGGGACAGGCGCTGCTGAAGGGATTCATACGCCCGTTCAAGCAAAGCCACATCGGTTTCTCCGGCGGAATAAAAATAGGTTTCCGGCAGCAACTGCCCTTCCAGCGGCGAGGCCACGTCCAACGCCTTGGCCACGTTTTGTTCCGTCAAAGGCGTCAGGGTGTGTTCGATTTTTTCCAGTTTTTGCACCCGCTCCAGCGCCTGGGCCAGGGTTTCCCCGGCAATCAAGGTAAACGGATAGGTCACGGTTTTGCCCTGCACCAGCGCATCCATCAGCGTCGTCAGGTCCCACTGCGGTTGAATTTCCATCTCACCCGCTTTGATCTGACCGTCCAATCCTTCCCACTTCATCACCCACACGAACCAGTCCGGGTGACGCAGCAGCTTTTCACGATGAAGCTGGTTGGCGACCTCACGGGTGCTGCTGCCGGATGCGATGCTGACCACCTTGGGCTCTGAAAGCGATGAAATCGGTTGCGTCAGGAACTGACGAAATGCCCAGCCCTCAACGGACAACCAGATCACCAGGCCACTGAGCAGCAGCGTGATCGTCAATAATTTCCATTTGATCCAGTTCATGCGTGTCGCGTCTCAATCTTGAAGGGTTGAAAAATCTGACAGGGGCTGCGCCGTCTCAGACTGCCATTTTAACCAGGCCTGATGAATCGGCAAGACCGCCTGGGTGCTTTTTTTATGCCCCGAAAGCGATGCCACCGGCATCACGCCCCGCACTGCATTGGTCGCAAACACCGCATCCGCCGCATGGAGGTCGGTCAAGCTCAAATCCTGAGTCACCCATTGCCAATGTCGGGTGGACGGTTCAGACGCCAGCGCCTGTTTGAGTCCCTGCAGACAGGTCCCGGCCACCCCGCATTCATCCAGTCGGGGGGTCAGCAACTGATCGCCTCGCATCAACACCAGATTGGCCTGAGTGGTCGAAATCACCCGCGCCCGGTCATCGGTCATGATCGCATCCACCAAAAGCGGCTCCTCGGTCGAGGCCTGTGACTTGGCCAATGCCTGTTGTGCCAGAACGTTTTCCAGCCGGTTTAAATGTTTCAGCCCTGCCAGCAAAGGCTGGCGGCTCCAGTGAACCGGGCTGGCCTGAAGCGACAGCTCCCATCGCAGTGCATGCGCCTCTGGTCCGACAGGAAACGGCAACCGAATCACCCGTCGCTGAATCTTTGGCGCTTCGGGGGGGGCGTAACCCCGACCGCCGGCGCCACGGGTGATCAGGATTTTGACCACCTCGCGCGCCTGTGCGGGCGGGCCCAACGCATAGCTTTGAGCCAAATCCGCCTGCAGCGCTCCCTGGTCCAGGGGCGGAAAGCCCATACGCTGTGCGCTGGTCACCAGACGCTGCCGATGGGCCGCCCAGTTCAGTACCCGTCCCTGTGCCACCACCAGCGTGGTAAAAAACCCATCCCCATACAAGGCGCCGCGATCCAGACAATCGCACCCCGCCTGAGGCTCGGCAAACGTGGGTGACCACACAAAGGGAAGACGGTTGGCTGTCATGCATGCTCCCAGCGCAGCGCCTTGAGCAACCCTTTGGCTTTATGCCGTGTTTCGGCCAATTCCTTCTGCGGATCGGAATCGGCCACAATGCCCGCCCCGGCCCGAAAGCTCAAACGGTTGCCCTGTTGCACAAACGAGCGAATCAGAATATTCGTATCCAGACTTCCATCGCGATTGATGTAGCCCAAACTGCCGGTATACGCTTCCCGCGGCGTTTGCTCTAATTCGGCGATGATCTCCATGCACCGTATCTTTGGGCAACCGGTAATGGTGCCGCCGGGAAAGGTGGCCGCAAACACGTCCAGGGGAGAAGTCTGAGGCTTGAGCCGCCCTTGAATGTTGGACACAATGTGATGCACATACTGATAGGTTTCAATCGCCATCAATTCGTCCACCGCCACCGTTCCGGGCTGACACAGGCGCCCCAGATCATTGCGTTCCAGATCGATCAGCATAATGTGCTCGGCCACTTCTTTGGGATGCGCCTGCAGTTCACGCATCAAAGCCTGGTCTTTTTCCAGATCCTGTCCGCGTCGCCGCGTGCCCGCAATCGGACGGGTTGAGACCCGATCACCGTCCGAGGTCACCAGTCGTTCGGGCGAAGAACTGAGGATCTGCCAGTCCCCAAAATTTACATAGGCCGCAAATGGGGCCGGGTTCGCCTGACGCAAAGCGCGATACACCGCCACAGGCGATGCCTCCTTCAGTGTCACCTCCCACTGACGCGACAGATTCACCTGAAACACATCCCCGGCCAAAATGTAGTCTTTAATCCGCTCAACGCCCTGGGTAAACGCTTGCGGTGGCGCCTCGGACATGGAAGCCACCGTCACGACCGGCACGGCGCGCTCGGCGACACCGCAAGCCTGCTGCAGATCTTCATACAGCTGGGGCACGTAAGACTCAAAGCCCGGCTCGGCCACCAGAAACACACGCCCCGCAACCCGGTCAGCGATGATCGCTGCGGGGATACGAACCCATTTGGCCAGGGGCAGGTTGGCGGCTGGCAAATTCAATGAGGGTTCCCAGGCCTGGGAAAATTCATACCCCCAATACACAAACCAGCCGCCGGTAAACGGGAGGTCCGGCATCGCCGACGCGGAGGCAACGTGGCCATCGACCTGGATCATATCTTCGGCCAACGTCTGCTCAAACCCCTGCAGAAACGCCGCCCCGTCTTCAGCCTGATCGCAGCTGTCCTCAGACTGAGGGAAGGCCATCAAAATATCATACCGCCCCAGCGATTCGGCCCCGGTATCGACCGGTTGGCCGTCCAGCCCCACACCCGGTTGCTTTTCGCCGGAGGTAACGCTCTCGAGTAAAAACGGATAACGCTCAGGAAGACGCTCACACAGATTGAGTAAATCCGCGCCTGCGGCGTCAGACACTTCCTGAATCCAGAGCGGTACCGGCTCGGTAACGCATTGCGGTTCCAATCGTCGATCAGACCGAGACGTGTTCATAGACTTAACCAGCGCATCCCCATCACCCAAACGATCAGAGGCGCGCAAACGCCAAGGAAGCGTTGGTGCCCCCGAAGCCAAGCGAGTTGGACAAGGCCACCTCAATCTTGGCCTCGCGCGCGGTGTGCGGCACAAAATCCAAATCACAGCCCTCGGCGGGTTGATCCAGGTTGATGGTCGGGGGAACCACCTGCTCCTGAAGAATCTTTGCCGTGAACACGGCTTCCATCGCTCCGGCCGCGCCCAGCGCATGGCCGGTCATGGACTTGGTCGAACTGACCAGTGAGTGATACGCGGCTTCGCCCAGAGCAGTTTTGATGGCCTGCGCCTCGCACACATCCCCCGCCGGGGTGGAGGTGCCATGCGCGTTGATGTAATCGACCTGATCTGGATTCAGACCGGCGTCTTTCAGTGTCTGCTGCAAACAGCGGGCGCCGCCTGCACCGCCCTCGGCCGGTTTGGTCATGTGGTAGGCATCACCGCTCATCCCGAAACCGATCACTTCGCAATAAATGTGGGCGCCCCGTGCTTTGGCGTGCTCGTACTCTTCCAGCATCACCGCACCGGCTCCATCACTGAGAACGAACCCATCACGTTCCTGATCCCAGGGACGGGACGCGGCCTGGGGATCATCATTACGGGTGGACAAGGCTTTGGCCGCCGCAAACCCGGCCACACCCAGTGGTGTGGTGGCATGCTCTGCTCCGCCCGCGACCATGGCATCGGCATCCCCGTGCAAAATCATGCGATACGCATCGCCAATGCTGTGAGTGCCACTGGCACAGGCGGTACCGATGGCCATATTGGGGCCTTTCAACCCATGCATAATGGAAAGGTTGCCCGAAATCATATTGATGATCGAACCGGGCACAAAAAACGGCGACACCCGGCGTGGGCCTTTTTCCTGTAAGGTCTGATGCTGTGTTTCAATGGTCTGAATACCGCCGATGCCGGAGCCAATGGACACGCCGATGCGTTCGGCATTGGCCTCGATCACCTCAATCCCGGCATCACGAATGGCTTGAGAGCCGGCCACAATCCCATAATGAATAAACGGGTCCATTTTGCGCGCTTCCTTGGGGCTTAACCAGTCGGTTAAGGCCAGGTCTTTAATCTGGCCGCCGAAACGCACCGAAAAAGCGTCCGTTTCAAACCCCTGAAGCGGAGCAATCCCGGATTGTCCCGCCAAAAGCCCTTGCCAGGTTGTTGTCACATCATTGCCCAGAGAGGTCACACACCCCAGGCCCGTAATCACCACGCGTTTTCTATTCATTACCCATCCCGACCATTAAACGGTGCCCGACTGCCGGGCACCCAAAAACAAAAAAAGCCGTGAAAACACGGCTTTTTCAGCGATTCTGAAATGTCAGTAAAGACCGATTATTCCAGATTTTCTTCGACGTAAGCAGTGGCCTGTGCCAGCGTTGCGATTTTTTCCGCTTCTTCGTCCGGAATTTCACAATCGAACTCTTCTTCCAGCGCCATTACCAGCTCAACGGTGTCCAGTGAATCGGCACCCAGATCATCAATAAAAGACGCATCAGGTGTGACCTGATCTTCTTCCACACCCAATTGTTCTACCACAATTTTTTTGACGCGTTCTTCGATACTGCTCATGGAATAATCTCCAATTTCATTTACAAATAAAGGCAGGCCCGCTGACACACAGCGCAACCCAAGTCAAATCAAAATTTCGCACATTTTCGCCCTAATCGGACGAATTTTCAAGCCATTTTTACCAGGCCTGGTGATTTTTATACCATCACCATGCCGCCATTGACGTTCAAAGTCTGACCGGTAATGTACTGACCGCCTTCTGAGGCCAGGAAGGTCACCGATTTGGCAATGTCCTGAGGTGAGCCCAGACGTTTGAGCGGAATCTGATCCAGTAACGCCTCACGCTGGGCTTCGGGCAAAGCCTGCGTCATGTCGGTGTCGATAAACCCGGGGGCCACGGTGTTGACGGTCACGTTTTTGGCACCGACTTCACGCGCCAGCGATTTGGTAAACCCGATCATCCCGGCTTTGGCCGCCGCATAGTTGGTCTGACCGGCATTGCCCATCACCCCGACCACCGAGGCGATGTTAATAATGGCGCCGGACTTGGCTTTCATCATGCCGCGCAGACAGGCTTTGGAAACCCGATAAACCGAGGTCAGATTGGTATCGATGATCTCATCCCACTGCTCGTCTTTCATGCGCATCAACAGGGTGTCCCGGGTAATGCCCGCATTGTTCACCAGAATGGTTGGCGCGCCATAGGCCTCGCCGATTCGGGCGACCAGATCCGTCACCTGCTGAGCCTGAGTCACGTCCAGACACATGCCTTCGCCTTTGGCACCGGCCTCTTTCAGGTAATCGGTGATCGCCTGGGCCCCGTTTTCAGACGTGGCTGTTCCAATCACCGTGGCACCTTGAGCAGCCAAATCCAAGGCGATGGCCTGGCCAATACCACGGCTGGCGCCAGTGACCAGCGCAATTTTTCCCGCTAACATCATAACCTTCCTCAGAGTGTTTCCAACGCTTTGCTAAGTGTAGCCGAATCAAAAACGGCTTGCATCCCCATTTTGCGGTCAATGCGACGGTTGAGCCCCATCAGCACCTTGCCCGGTCCAAGCTCATACAATTGGGTGACATCATGCGCTTTCAGGTACTCAACCGTCTCGACCCACTGAACCGGTCGATAGAGTTGTTCCACAAGGGCTGATTTAATCTGTTCTGCCGAATCATAGGTCCGGACCGAGGCATTGTGCACCACCGGAATCGCCGGGGCGGTCAATGTCATATCGGCCAGTTTCTCTGCCAGGGCATCGGCGGCCGGCTTCATCAGCACACAGTGAGACGGCACACTAACCGGCAAAGGCACAACGCGCTTGGCACCGGCGGCTTCAAAAACAGGCAGCGCCTGATCCACGGCGTTTTTGTCACCGGCAATCACCACCTGCCCCGGCGCATTGAAATTGACCGCTTCCACCACACCTTCGGCCTGATCACACAAAGCGCGCACCTGATCATCGTCCAGCCCGAGCACTGCCGCCATGGCACCAGAACCGGCCGGCACCGCTTCCTGCATCAGGCGACCGCGGGCTTCAACCAGCGCCACACCCTGAGCCAGGGTCAAGGCACCGGCGGCCACCAGCGCATTGTATTCGCCCAGAGAATGCCCCGCCATATAGGCCGGATTCAGCGGCGTTTTCTCAGCCAGAGCACGATGGACCGCAATGCCTGCCGCCAACATGGCAGGCTGCGTGACTTCGGTTTGGTTCAGCTTGGTGTCCGGCCCGTTCTGCACAAGAGACCAAAGATCATAACCGAGGACCTGGGACGCTTCTTCGAATGTTTGTGCAACGACGGGTGTGGTCTCAGCCAAATCCGCCAGCATCCCAATCGACTGTGATCCTTGACCGGGAAAAACAAATGCGTAAGACATGAAAAATTCCTTTGTAACTGAGTGAGCGTTGAGATGAATGCGTTGCGGTCATCGACAGGGCAGGCGCTAATAGCGCAAAAGTGCCGCGCCCCAGGTGAAACCGCCACCAAATGCTTCCAACAAAATCAATTCATCTCTTTGAATACGGCCATCGCGCACGGCTTCGTTCAATGCCAAGGGAATGGACGCGCTGGAGGTGTTGGCGTGGCGACTGACCGTGACCACCGTTTGCTCAGGCGCCAGCTTCAATTTACGGGCCGTGGCATTAATGATGCGCAAATTCGCCTGATGCGGCACCAGCCAGTCAAGCTGATCGGGCGTCACCTGATTATCACTGAGAATGTCCGCCGCAATCTGACTCAGTGTATTGACCGCCACTTTAAACACTTCATTGCCTTTCATGTTCATGGTCCGCTCGGCCATGGCATCCGTTTCCGGCAATTTGGACGGCCCCGAGGGCACATGCAACAGCTCCTCATACTGACCGTCGGCGTGAATGCGCGTTGACAGTATCCCGGCGGTATCACTCGCCTGAAGCACCACCGCTCCGGCACCGTCACCAAACAACACACAGGTATTGCGATCTTCCCAGTTGGTAATGCGAGAGAGGGTTTCGGCCCCCACCACCAATACATTTTTTGCCATCCCGGTTTTGATGAACTGGTCGGCCACGCTCAGCGCATAGACGAAGCCGGTACAGACCGCCTGCAGATCGAATGCCGGAGCTCCATGATTACCCAGACGGGCCTGCAGCAAGGTTGCGGTGCTGGGAAAGACTTTATCCGGCGTGGTGGTAGCCACCAGAATCAGGTCCAGATCCTGGGGAGAGATGCTGGCGGCGTCCATGGCTTCTCGCGCGGCCACTTCTGCCAGGTCACACGTGGTTTCACCCTCGGCTGCGATGCGCCGCTGTTCAATGCCGGTGCGCTCTCGAATCCAGGCGTCCGAGGTCTCGACCATGGCCTCCAGCTCGACATTGGTCATGATGCGTTCGGGCAAATAACCACCCGTTCCGATGATTCGACTATAAGGAGAGTGTGTCATGAAACCTTCTTTGGTCACTGGCCGGCTTTTTGTACCGGCGAAAATCAATCACGCGTTCTGATCGGTTGCTTCCAGCAGTTGATGCACTTCTTCGGCAATCTGACCGGGGACGTTTTTCTGTACTTCAAGACGGGCTTCGGCGATCGCATGATAAAACGAAAACGCATCCGCCCCACCATGGCTTTTGATCACAATCTTGCGCAGTCCCAAAAAGGACGCACCATTGTAACGACGCGGGTCCACCTGATCTTTAAACGCTTTGAGCACCGGCCAGGCGATCAATCCGGCCAACCGTGTCAACAGATTGCGTTTAAAGGCGCGGCGCAGATAAAACGAAATCATCTTGGCCACCCCTTCGCTGGCTTTCAGCGCCACGTTGCCGTCAAACCCATCGCAGGACACCACATCGACCTCGCCCTTGTAAATTTCATCGCCTTCGACATAGCCGATGTAATTGATCTGGGTGCGTTTTAGGATTTCATTGGCATCCTTGATGCGCTGGTGGCCTTTGATTTCCTCTTCCCCAATGTTCAACAGCCCGACTTTTGGGTTCGGGTTGTTGTCAATGGCACGCGCCAGCACTGACCCCATCATGGCGAACTGGGCCAGGCTTTTGCCGTCAGCATTCACATTGGCACCGAGGTCGAGCACATGCACATGTCCGGTCATGCTGGGCATGGAAGTACAGATGGCAGGACGATCCACTCCCGGCAAGGTTTTGAGTACAAATTTCGAAACCGCCATCAGGGCGCCGGTGTTGCCCGCGCTGACACAGGCCTGCGCCTGATCCTCTTTCACCAAGTTGAGGGCAATGCGCATGGAGGATTGTTTTTTCTGGCGCAGGGCTTTGGAGGGCAGATCGTCCATGGCCACGACCTGCTCGGCATGCTGGACGTGCAGACGCTCGGCGTCGTAGTTTTCGCCTTCGAGTGCGCGCTCTATTTCGCTCTGCTGGCCAACCAGCACGATCGAGATGTCATCAAAACGTTTGAGCGCTTTCAATGCAGCCGGCACCGTCACCGTCAGACCGTGATCGCCACCCATCGCATCAATTGCTATTCGAATACTCAAATCAGTGATCCTAGTCCTTTGATCGGAATTGGGAAAAGGGGAGCTGTAACAAAAAAACGCCTGCAAAAGGGCAGGCGTCGAGGCAATGAACGGACAATTACTTGTCCTGAATCACTTTTTTACCTTTGTAATAACCGTCGGCCGTTACGTGATGACGACGGTGCAATTCACCGGTGGTTTCGTCCACAGTGATCGCCGCTGCGCGCAACGAATCATGAGCGCGACGCATACCACGACGGGAAGGGGTCTTTCTACTTTTCTGAACAGCCATAATATTTCTCCTGAATTCAGTGGTGGCAATGTTTCATGGCTCAAACGCCATACGGACAACCAGGCCTGGTCAAAAACCGGTGCCTGTGCAATTAATCATTCTGCGATTTCAAACCCTGCAAAGCCTGAAACGGATTGTCCGACTTTTCATCGTGAACATCCGATTCCGACGCCCCCCACTCCGGGACCGCCGGCTCATAGTCGGGCAGTGAAGCCGATGTGTCAACCGGTGAAAGAGGAATCTGCAACAACAATTCATCCTCAACCAGAGCGTTCAGAGCCACTTTATCCTCCGGCAGCTCAAATACCGCCATCTCTTCCGGCAGAGATTCCGCCAAGGCCATACTTTCCACAAACGCACCGGAAAGCGCCACGTCAACCGGAAAGCCAAACGGTTGCAAAGACCGCTGACATTGCAAACGCAGACAGGTCTTCACACGCAAGTCAAAACCATAGGCCTTCACACCGGGACAGGGGTAGAATTTGATGGCAACCTCCACCCAGTCATCGGCCTGAACCAACTGATCCGCCAAACGCGGAAAACGCGCTTGTTTGACTTGGCCTACATACGCCTTATGATGTTGCGCGCAGTAGACCGGATCAATCAACTCGGGTAGCTTTTCTGACATAGCGGGGCATAATAACCGTAAACCCCTAGAATGTCAAAAACAAATCCCGACGTTGGACACCAGATGAAAACCAGTGAAAACAAGAGGCTAGCATGAACCAACCCACTCTTTCCAACCGCCAGGAACTGCCTCACATCCTTCTGGCCTCCAGTTCCCCTTTTCGTCGCGCCTGCCTGCAAAAACTGCAATGCCCTTTCGAATGCAAAAACCCGGACATTGACGAACGCCCGCGTCCGAACGAACCCGTTGATCAGATGACTCTGCGGCTGGGCACCGAAAAAGCCCTGGCCGTTGCCCGGCATCATCCGCACAGCTGGGTCATCGGCTCCGACCAGAGCGCTTGCTTCAAGGGCCAGGCGCTGGGCAAACCGCTGACGCATGAAAAGGCGTTCGCACAACTGAAAGCATTCAGCGGCCAGACGGTCACGTTTTATACGTCTCTGGCACTGGTTACCCCTCATGGACGCTGGGAAGGACTGGATCAAACCGATGTGCACTTTCGGTTACTGGACGAACGCACCATCAACGCCTATTTACAGGCTGAAGCGCCTTATCACTGCGCGGGCAGCTTCAAATCGGAGGGCCTGGGCATCACCTTGTTTGAAGGCATTGACACGCATGATCCCAACGCCCTGATCGGTCTGCCCCTGATTCAACTAACGGGCTTCCTCAAAGCCGCCGGACTGGCGCTGCCCATCGAACGCAGCGATTAAGGCGAATGCGTCTGCAAGCGCCCGTCCAGCCAGGCCTGAAGCGAAGGCAGGTCATCATGATGCGCGACCGGCTCATAGGCCAATAATCGCTCCAGTTCATGCACCCCGTGCGTCATCGCCACACGGTCCATGCCCAACGCATGCGCCATCTGCATATCAAACTCCGTGTCCCCAACCATGACGGCATCCTCCGGGGTTAGAGCGTATTTATCCAGAATCTGCTCCAGCATCAGCGGGTCGGGCTTGGACGCTGATTCCACTGGCGTCCGCGTCCAATCAAAATGTCGTCCCAAACCGGTTTCCGACAACACCTGATCAAGGCCTCGTCGACTTTTCCCGGTGGCAATCACCGTTTTCGCCCCCTGAAGCCGGATGTGCCCAAGCAAAGCGTCTAGCCCTGCAAATGGCTCCATGGGGACCTCGGACTCATTGAGAAAGCACTCCGTATAGCCATGCGATATGGCTTCAATCCCGGCCTGATCGGCTTGCGGGTAAAGTGTTTTGACCGCATTGGCCAAACTCAGGCCGATGATCTGTTTGCTTTCTTCTGCAGGCAAAACTGGAAAACCAGCACGCTCCGCCGCCACCTGTATGGCATGGACGATGCGGGCTTCTGAGTTCATCAGCGTGCCGTCCCAGTCAAAAATCACACATTGATACCGCTTCAACCGTCACCTCGCATTTGCGCCAAAAGCGCTGAAAAATCCTCGTGCAGTGGCGCTTCAAACACACACCATTGATCAGTCACCGGGTGTTTGAAGCCCAAACGTCGTGCATGCAACGCCAGTCGTTTCATGCCACGCTTTCGAAACGATCGATTCACATCCCGATCGCCATACTTTTCATCCCCAACCAGCGGCGCGCCGCTTACCTGAGCATGCACACGGATCTGATGCGTACGCCCGGTCCGCAGGGTCACCTCGACCAAATCCGCCTCAGAAAAGGTTTCCAACGGGCGGAACTCACTCAACGATGGTTTGCCCTGTGCCGACACTTTGACCAGGCGCTCTCCCGACTGCAAGGTGTTTTTCTCCAGCGGCAAATCCACCTTATCCAACCCCTGCGGCCAGTGCGGCGCCACCAGTGCCCAATATTGCTTCAGCAGCGCATCCTGACGAACCTGGGCGTGCAACGCCTTCAACACCGATGCCTTTTTGGCGACCAGCAGACAGCCCGACGTATCCCGGTCCAGCCTGTGCACCAGCTCCATGCGCTTGGCGTGCGGACGCAGACGTCGCAGCACCTCAATCACGCCCCAACTCAAACCACTGCCGCCATGCACCGCCACGCCTGAGGGTTTATTCAGCACCAGCAGATCAGCGTCTTCATACACAATACTCTGCTCAATCCGGTCGAGCTGGGCCTGCGCAATCACCGCTTCACCCGGGGCATCAGGCTGTCGAATCGGCGGTACGCGCACCACCTCTCCAGCTTTGAGCTTGCGATGCGGCTTGACGCGCCCTTTGTCCACCCGCACTTCCCCTTTACGAATCACGCGATAGATCAGCGTTTTGGGAACCTTGCGGTAACAGCGCATCAGAAAATTATCCAGTCGCTGACCGGCATCGTCCTCACTGACTTCAATCCAGCGAACCTGAGTCATCGTCCCTTCGGCTGAGGAACGGGTTGAGTTATCTTTGGCATTCATGGCGCGCATTTTACTGAATTCGCTGCGCGGTGTGTGGCTCAATTCAGGAATTTCAATTGCATAGGGACCAACAGCGTGCTATATTGTCCAAGCTTTAAGAAAGAACAACTATTAAACCTTGTCGGTGATCCTGACAGGGTGGACGCATGAATTTTAACCCTGGCCTTTGACCAGTGGAAGAGAATAAACACCTCGCAGCGCAACGGCCCGAAAGGCGATGAACATAAGACGCTGGCGACGTGATACGAGAGATCACCCGGATGGGGTGAACCCAAAATAAATTAGATTGCCGCCATATGACTGACGCGAACATCTGATTGGCTAAGAGCCGGGACTGCACAAAAATGCCTGGCTCGACAAAAAACTATTACAGTCACTATCACTCGAAAGCGGTGCCAAACGACGTATTCCTGCAAAACAGGAAAGGGATTGAATCGATTTCAGTCCCAACGATGATGAATCACACGAACGCACTCAACTGTCTGACTGTCTTAAAGACGCCTTCTCGCCTTATTCTCTTCGACTGAGCCTTGGCCCCAGAAAACGAAAGAGAATCGCATGAAACGAATGCTGATTAACGCCACCCAATCTGAAGAGGTGCGCATTGCCCTGGTCGATGGGCAGAAACTATACGACCTGGATGTCGAAACCCCCCACCACCAAAAAAAGAAAGCCAACATCTACAAAGGCACGGTCACTCGGATCGAACCCAGCCTGGAAGCCGCTTTTGTTGACTATGGCTCCGAACGTCACGGCTTTCTACCTTTCAAAGAAGTGGCCGAAGAATACTACCCGGAAAAGTCGGAAGGACGCCTGTCCATCAAAGACGTTCTCAAAGAAGGCCAGGAAATCATTGTCCAGGTCCAAAAAGAAGAACGAGGCAACAAAGGCGCCGCCCTGACCACCCAAATCACGCTGGCTGGCCCTTACGTGGTGATGATGCCCAACAACCCCAAAGCGGGCGGCATCTCGCGTCGCATCGAAGGCGATGACCGCTCTGAAACCCGTTCCGCACTGCAGGATCTCGACATGCCCGAAGGCATGGGGTTGATCATTCGCACCGCGGGCGTGGGCAAATCCACCGAAGAACTGCAATGGGGCGTGAACTATCTGGTTCAACTCTGGGAAGCGATCAAATCCGCCTCCACCTCCAAGCAGGCACCGTTCCTGATCCATCAGGAATCCGACATTGTTATTCTGGCGATTCGTGATTACCTGCGCCAGGACATCGGTGAAATCATCATCGATGACATGGAAACTTTCCACAAGGCCCGGGATTTCATCCAGCACGTCATGCCGCACCAAGTGTACAAGGTGAAACCTTATCAGGACAAAGTGCCGCTGTTTACGCGCTTCCAGGTCGAATCTCAGATCGAAACCGCCTACAGTCGCGAAGTCATTCTGCCGTCTGGCGGCGCCATTGTGATCGACATCACCGAAGCCCTGACCTCGATCGACATCAACTCCAGTCGCTCCACCAAAGGCGGCGACATCGAAGAAACGGCCTACCATACCAACCTGGAAGCCGCCAACGAAATCGCCCGCCAACTGCGTCTGCGTGACATTGGCGGTCTGGTTGTGATCGATTTCATCGACATGCATTCCAACCGTCACCAGCGTGACGTGGAAAATAAGATGCGCGAAGCGGTTAAATCGGACCGGGCCCGGGTTCAGATCGGCCGCATCTCGCGCTTTGGCCTTTTGGAAATGTCGCGCCAGCGCCTGCGCCCTTCCATTGAGGAATCCACGCAAATGGTCTGTCCACGCTGCAAAGGCGTAGGCGTGATCCGCGGGGTACAGTCACTGGCCCTCTCCACATTGCGCCTGCTTGAAGAAGAAGCGATGAAAGAAAACACCCGTCGGGTCACGGTTCAACTTCCGGTGGATGTGGCCACCTTCCTGCTCAATGAAAAACGTCATCAGATCACGCACATTGAAGACCGTTACAAGCTGCATCTGATGATCATCCCCAATGAGCATCTGGACACACCGGATTTCATCATCGAGCGCAGTCGACACGGAGATGAGCTAACCACCGATTCCAGTTATAAGATCAAAGAGTTTGTCAGCAAAGACAGCCCGGAAAAACAGGCCCTTCCAAAAGTGGTCAAAGAAGAACCGGCCATTAAAAACATGCAGCAGGGTGCGCCCGCTCCGTCACCCAAAACGCCGGAGAAAGCACAGAAACCGGGGCTGTTCAAACGTCTCTGGCAAACCCTGTTTGCCGATGAGTCCGAAGACAACACGGACAAGCAAAGTCAGTCGAAAGGTTCGGAATCAGGCCGCAACAAGCCACGCAACGGCGGCCAGAAACCCCGTCGCCGTAACCAGAACGGCAACGGACGCAAACGCTCGGACAAATCCGGCAAACCCGAAGCCAAAAATGGCAAGGACACCGGGGGAGCGAAAAAACCACAGAGCAAAAAACCGACCGACAACGCGGGTAAAGAGCAAAAATCCGATTCCGGCCATAAGCCGAACAGCCGGCGCCGACGCAACCCGCGTCAAAACAATCGAGACAATGCCCCGGGCGCTCAGACGGACAAATCGTCCTCGGCCAATGAAAAACCGGCGGCAAAATCGACCCCCAGCCCTCAGGGCGCGGATCAGGACAAAGGGGACCAGGATAAGCGTCCTCGTCGTCGCAGCCGCTACAACAGCCGCAGCTACAACAGCCGTCGTCGGAAGCCTGCGGGGGCCGAAAACATGTCGATCCATGCCGTGCCGCCTCAGGACACAGCGGGCGTCACTGTGAGCTCGGAAAACAACCCGGCTGCAGCCGCGGCAGAAACCCAAAGTAAAACCGACAAACCGGCAACGCCAAGCCAGGGTAACGCAGCGGCTCAGTCAACGGCACCGGATCAGTCACCTGCTCAACCATCGCAGCCATCCGAAACAGCGTCGCCTTCCAAAACGGAAGAGACGAAATCAGACACCACACCGTCGTCTGACACCCAATCGGAGACCGCGCAGGCCAAAACCGGCAGCCGTTAATCCCACGTCATCCGGCGCATTAAAAAGCCCGAAGGGACAGACTGTCCCTTCGGGCTTTTTATTTTGAGCCCACTGTCCTATCGTAAGCTCGCCGGACTTAACCAGGCCTGGTCAACATTTACAACTTGGCCGCCAATTCCTTCAACAACCCTTCCGACGCCGCGTCCACCAACTCAAATACATGATCAAACCCTTCCGGGCCACCATAATATGGATCGGGGACTTCGGTTTCAGCGTACTCCGGGGCAAAGTCCAAAAAGCGATGAATTTTTTCCCGGTGCTCCGGTAACGCCATCTCAAGCAGATCATGGTAATTGGCATCGTCCATCGCCAGCACATAATCAAACTCAATCAAATCCCCCAGATCCACCTGTCTGGCGCGCAGGTCCGCCATCGGAATGCCTTTTTCATGCGCCACCGCGCTGGCACGCTGGTCAGCCGGTTTGCCAATGTGCCAACCACCGGTGCCAGCTGAATCAATGCGAATCTGATCTTCAAGCCCTCTTTGAGCCACTTTTTGTCGAAAAACGGCGTGTGCCGTCGGCGATCGGCAAATATTGCCCAAACAGACAAACAGAACAGAAACTTGGTGCGACATCTTTTTTCCTCAAGGTTGGTTTGCATTAGAATAAGAACACCAGATTCTAACAAATTCCTTACTCGGACAAGAAAGAGGCTCGCCATTTCCTCGACGCTGCCCCCACACCATCATTATGCGCCCGACTGGGTGTGCTATGAAGACGACTGGCTTCTGGTTGTAAGCAAGCCCAGCGGCCTCCTGTCGGTGCCCGGTCGGACGCGTCCTGCCGAGCACAGCCTGATCGGTCAGATCCAGCTTGCCTGGCCCGATGCCCGCATTGTGCATCGGCTGGACATGGACACCTCCGGCTTAATGGTATTGGCCCGCGATGCCGACACGCATCGCGCTTTGAGCCGGTCATTCGAGCGGCGCCAGATCAGCAAAACTTACCAGGCCTGGTGCTTTGGAATGCCTAGTCAGCAGCAGGGTACTTTGCAGCTGCCTCAGATTTGTGACTGGCCCAATCGACCGCGCCAGAAAATTGACATGCGACAAGGCAAAGCCACCCATACCGACTGGGCATTGCGCACAGAGACGCTTTGCCTGGATGGGCATCACCATGCATTTGAAGTAACGCTCTCCCCCACCACTGGCCGCTCGCATCAACTGCGCCTGCAGATGGCGTCACTGGGGCACCCGATCCTTGGTGACAACCTCTATGCTCCGGAACGCATACAGCGCCTCAGTTCACGATTGATGCTGCATGCCTGCCATCTGAGCTTCATGCACCCGTTGACTCAGCAACCCTTGTGCTTCGATTATCCCCTATCAGACTGGCACAAAAAATGCTTTGTTACCGACAATCAACCGACCGAACAGGAAACCGACAGGGGATTCAGTTATGACCATTGATGCTGAAAAAGACGATCAGGCCACTCAGGAAATGATGAAGATGCTGGGAGAGGAAGGCGAAAACGCGGAACAAAACGCCTCCACACCGGACGACTCAACAACCCAGGCCGATGAACTGCTGGACGCCTTGGACGAACTGGAAAACGGTGAGGACGAAACCTCGACAGAAACCGACTCTAACTCAGAGCCGGAAGAAACCGAGACCGAACAAGCCAACCCAGCTGACGACAGCGAATCCGATGATGGCAAGGAACCCGAGATGCCGACCGAGATTGAGGTTGAAGACGAGGCGTCGGACTCTGAGATGAGCGAAACAGACGCAGCGGAGACAGCGCAAAGCGCTGACGCCGAGGAAGCCGCTGAGAGCGAACCCAATGACGTGGATACGGAGGCAACCGACTCTGACACGGAAGACGACACATCAGACGCCGACACGGCCGCAGAGGAAATGCCCGCTGAGGACACCTCGGAACCGTCAGAGATGCCCGAGGACAACACTGAGGCCGCCGAGGAAGAAGATCCGGCCGCTGAAGCAGACGCTCCGGTCTCGGACGATGAAGCGCCGACCGAAGCCGTCAGCGAAGAAACTGATGCAGCGGACAGCAACGACGCGGAACCAGGCACGGAGCAAGCGACCTCCGTCGGTGACACCTCCGCCGAGACCGACGACACAGATGTGGTGTCGCTGGCGGGCGAAGCGATTGACGAAATGCAAAACGCCATTCAAACCAGTCAGGACACCGACGCCATGAATGCACAGGTTGGCGACACCGCTCGAGAAGCCACCCGTCTGGCCTTGAGCATTTCGCAAAAAGCCCAAAGTGCCACCGATGCCGCGCAAAAGGCGATCGAATCCACCTTTGAGGCCACAGAGCGTGCCTTTGCCGCGGCCAAGGAAGCGGGATACGACATCGAACCGCATGAACTCAGTGCCGCGCACGAACCGGGTGAAATGCGCGACGAGCTCAAACGTATTCGAGAAAAGAATCAGCAACTCAAGGCGGCCAATGACGCTTTGAAAGAAAAAATTGCTCAAATGAGCCAATCCACCGACGAAGCTTGAGAAACGAAGGGTCCGCTATGAGCGATAACGCAGACGATCTACTGGACGAACTGGAGCAGCTGGAACACGCTTCGGAAAAGATGGCTGACGACGTGCAGCAGGCCAAGGACAAACAGAGCGAACTGGGTGCCGCTGAAGCAGCCAGTGAGTTGGATGCGGCGGCCTTGTCACTTGAATCGTCCAAAACCGCTCAACTGGCAGCCGAACAAAGCCAGAAAGCCGCGGAAGCGGCCGTTAAGATGACGCATGAGCAAAAGGCGCAGTTGATGGAACTGGGCGACGCCAACGTCGCCTGGCGCCAGGCATTGCGCACCGCATCTCGTGACCTGAAATCGTCCAAAAATGCGGTATCGATCATGATGGGCGTGACGGTGACCGTCAGTCTCTCTGCCGCCGGTGCCATGGGGTGGATGCTTTATCACCTCACCGAAAAACAGCAGGCGTTTGAAAACGAGGTGGCCGACATTCTGACCACCGAATCCCGACTCTTTCAAAAAGACATGACCATCAAAGTGGATCAATTAGCCAGCCTGATCGAATCCTTGGTTGCGGACATTCGCCGGTTGTCACAAACTGAATCGGTGGGCGCATTGCCTGTACTTGAAGGCAACAATAATACAGACCAGGCGGACGTTAAAACGGCGGAGGCCTCCCAGCCGGAAGCCAAGTCCGAAACCGCTGAAACCATGCGCAAAGACAGCGCCAACGCGCCCCACTCTGACGAAAACACCCCGGCGACCGACCGCACCGCAGCAGCAGACTTGCCAGAAGAATCGTCGTCACAGACCTCGCCCGACCCACAGGCCAATGCAGCCGAATCGCTGGCGCCTGTGACCACTCAGGTCCAGGCGTTGAGCGATCAAAGCCAGGCGCAACAAAAAGCGTTGGCACAAATTCAGGAAAAACTGGAACGCCTGCTGACCCTGCAATCGCAGCTGGAAGCCAAAACCCTGGCGGAATTGGCTGAATTAACTCAGGGTCATCAACAAAAACCCGCCACTCCGACTGAAGCGCAAGGCGCTTCTTCCGAGGCATCGACGGCCTCCAGTTTGAGTGATGAACAGGCTGAACGCCTCAAAGCCATTGCCTGGTCGGCGTTTCAGGAACGCAAGATGCTCAAACGCATCGAAGCCAGCCTGAAGGAGCTAAGCCAGGCGCTAAGCTCAATCAAAGCACCCACCGTCAGCCAGGACACCCAGACAGGGCCAGCACTGAACAAAATCACCCAGCAGCTTGACGTGCTCGATCGCAATGTGAAGGCGTTAAAAACCCAGCAGTCACAGATTGAACAAAAAGTGGAAAAACTGGACGCACTAACCCAAAAGCTCGCGGCCAAACCCGATCCCTACCGTTATCGGGCGCCGGATAAAGCACAAGAATAACCAGGCCTGGTGAAATCCCAGGGGCTGCAACGGTGTGCGGCTCAGTCACCCAGTCCCAACAGCGGTAATAATTCGTCCGTGGGGACAAATCCCGGGAAGCGTCGGCCGTCATCCAGAATGATGGTGGGCGTCCCCTGCACCCCAAATTGCTGGGCTTGCTGCATGTGCGCACGCACTGGCGGCTCACAGCTTTCTTTTTGCGCCAGCGTGTCAATGCTTTGGTCAGACATCGCTCGATCCATCGCCTTGGCCGGGTTTTTGGCACACCAGATTTTTTCAGACTTGGCAAACGCCTCCGACTGCATGCCCTGGCGCGCATAGGCCAGGTAGCGAACCGTGACCCCGGCGTCATTCAATGCTGGAATTTCCCGGTGTAACTTACGACAATAAGGGCAATCCACATCCGTGAACACGGTGATCTCGTGTTGTGATTCCCCTTTGGCGGGGTAGACAATCATGCTCTCTGCCGACAGCTCTGACAAGGCCTCACGACGTTGCGCGTTCAGTGCTTTTTCTGTCAAGTTCTCGCGTGTACTGAGTGAAATCAGACTGCCATTAAAAAAATACTGGCCATCGGCACTCATGTAGATGATCTCCGAACCGATCAAAACCTGCCAGACCCCATCCACAGGCGTTTGGGTAATTTGCGCCTCCGGTGCATTCGGGATCAACGTATTCAACGTCTGCTCAATGCGTGCTTGAGCGGCCTCCTTGTCATTGGCCGAAGCGGCGCTTGAGGCCAAGAGTCCCAACAAAACAAAGGCCGCCATGCCAAACCGCATCCAGCCCTTTTGATTTGAAATCGTCATATATTCACTCCATGTAAAAAAGAAATCCATCAGCCGCGCGGATGATGTTGACGGTGAAGCGTCTGCAACCGTGCTTTGGCGACATGCGTATAAATTTGTGTGGTGGAAAGATCGGAATGCCCCAAGAAAGCCTGTACCGAACGAAGATCCGCGCCATGATTGATCAGATGGGTGGCAAACGCATGACGCAGGCTGTGTGGTGAAAGAGTTTCAGGCAGACCGACCTGGGCTGCCAGCGCTTTGATGCGATGCCAGAGAGTCTGCCGAGTCATGGCCCGGCCCAACCGGGAGACAAACACCGCCTCCACCTGTTTTTGTCCAACCAATTGGGGGCGCGCCCACGCCAAATAGGTTTGCAGCTGGGTTTGCGCCCACTCCCCCATGGGGACAAGACGCTCTTTCTGCCCCTTGCCCAGCACCTGCAACCAGCCCGCCTGCAGGTTGATCTGATCAAACCTCAGCGCCACCACTTCGCTCACACGCAGTCCGGTGGCATACATCAGTTCCAGAATGGCCAGATCCCGTTGCCCCAGGGCGGTTTGCGCGTCGGGCGCTTTGAGCAGTTGCGTCACCTGACGCTCCGTGAGGATCGATGGCAGCGAACGCGACGCCCCTGGCGCGATCAACGCCTGAGCGGGATTGACCGAGACCAGCTTTTCAGCGCAAGCAAATCCATAAAAACGCTTCAGGGCTGAAACCAGCCGTGCCAACGAACGAGCATTGAGAACGTCTGACAATGCCTGCACCGCGCCATCGAGGGCTTCGCTGTCCGCTTCGATCAGAGGTGTGGGCCACAATGTCTGAGCGACTTTTATCAGATCGCGTTGATAAGCCGCCAAAGTGTGTGCAGACAGACCTTCTTCAAACCGAAGACGATCTAAAAAGGTGCGCAGCGGATTCGCATCCGGCGAGTTCTCGGGCAACTGGTTGGCGGGCGTTCTCATTAAAACCCCTTAGATACAAAAAACGCCCCGGCGGGGCGTTTTTGATGACACTTACTTGACCTTTTCTTTGATTCGCGCCGATTTACCGGAACGCTCACGCAAGTAATAGAGTTTCGCTCGGCGAACATCACCGCGACGTTTCACCTGAATCGAATCCACCAGCGGGCTGTACAACTGGAAGGTACGCTCGACGCCCACACCGTGAGAGACTTTACGCACAATGAATGAGCTGTTCAGGCCACGGTTACGTTTGGCAATCACAACGCCTTCAAAGGCCTGCAACCGCTCGGAAGAGCCTTCCTTCACTCGAACCTGAACCACTACGGTATCACCGGGTCCGAATTCCGGAATGTCTTTTGTCATTTGTTCTGCTTCAATCTGCTTGATGATTTCGCTCATCGTTCAGCACTCCATCGTTTTCAGTGTTGTCACTGAAATGAATTTTACCCAACGTTCACAGACCAGCTTTAAATCTGGCTGTCAGAGGTTGAATCCGAATTGTCACGCGTTGTCAGGTCAGCCTGATAACGCGCATAAAGATCGGGACGCTTGGCTTGCGTCCGGATTAATTTCTGCTGGTGTCGCCACTGGGCAATGCGAGCATGGTCGCCGCTTTGCAGGACGGATGGCACAGTCATGCCATCGATTTCAGCCGGTCGCGTGTAATGCGGGCAGTCCAACAGCCCGTCGCTGAATGAGTCTTCCTGCGCTGACTGCGCATGACCCAGCGCCCCGGGCAACAGTCGAATCAACCCATCCATCAACATCATGGCCGGCAACTCTCCGCCACTGACCACAAAATCACCGATGGCAATTTCCTCATCGACCCAGCGAGTCATCACTCGCTCATCCACGCCTTCGTAACGTCCGCAAAGCAAGGTCAACTGTGGGCGCTCTGCCAAGGCCTGCAAACGTGACTGCGTCAACGGCCGCCCCTGAGGAGAAAGATAAACCGTGTAAGGCCGATCCATCTCTGCCTGACGCGTTTCGGCAATCGCCTCAAAAGTGGCATTGAGCGGCGGATACATCATGACCATGCCCGGCCCGCCCCCGTAAGGACGGTCATCAACGGTCCGATGCCGGTCGCTGGTATAGGTTCGCGGATTCCAGTGGCGAACCTGACACAGGCCCTGATCAAACGCCCGTCCGGAAACACCGCTGTCTGTCAGAGCCCGAAACATCTCCGGGAAAAGCGACACCACATCAAACTGCATTGTGTGGCTCGCCCTCGTCCGTCCAGTCAACCTCAATGCGCCCTGCTTCCAGGTCCACGTGTTTGACAAACGTGCCTTCCACAAAGGGAATCAAAGCCACCGTTTGTTCACTCGCATCCGCCACGCGCATCACATCGTGCGCACCGGTTTCAATCATCTCCGAAATGACGCCCAGTGTCTGACCGGCCGCGTCCGCAACCGTCGCGCCGATCAGATCACACCAGTAATAGCCCTTTTCCAACTCCGGCAACTGATGGGGGTAGACCGCAATCTCGGCCCCCATCAGTGCCCGCGCCTGATCCCGGTCATCAATGCCCTCCAAATGGGCAACAAGGGTTTTGCCGCCATTGAGCACTTTTTGTGACCGCACCGGCCAGGCACGCCACTGACCTTCGACTTGGACCAGCCAGGGCGTGTAGCGAAGGATGTTTTCACGCGGGTCCGTGTGCGAAAAAACCTTAACCCAGCCTTTGACCCCATAGATGCCGTGAATCCGGCCGATCACCAATGGCGTCGAGTCGGTCTGAGCCATAGGGATCAGGCTGACGCTTTTTCAGCGCCCTGCATCAGTTTTTTAACGCGAGGGCTCATTTGTGCGCCCTTGTTTACCCAGTGTTCAACGCGCGCCGCATCAAGACGCAAAGTTTCTTCCTGGCCACGAGCGGTTGGGTTGTAAAAGCCCAGCTGCTCAATGAAACGACCGCGAGGTGCCTGGCGCTGATCGGCCACAACAACACGGTAAAAAGGGTTCTTTTTGGCGCCCCCACGGGCAAGACGAATAACGACCATTGAACTTCTCCTTGTCTTGATCGGCGATGGCAGGCACTCCTGCCAACAAATTCTTCTACTAAGCGGTTTCCCGCTTGTTTTTGACAACAGTGTGGTTGTTCTCACAGGACACAACCGTTGAAAAAGCGGGATTATACGGCACCCCTCTTTTTTTTTCAAACACTTTCAGCGACTTGGCTGCCTTTTCAATCCGGTGCATCAATCTTGCACCATTCAGGGTTGGTTGGGGTCGTAAAAACCACTATACTGAGACGAACAACAAACACCAACCCTGCACTTTGAAGCCGATTATGACTGATGCAACCCACATTCATGTTCTCGCCGTCGACGACTCCCCCATGATCCTGAAACTGGTCAAGATGACATTGGAATCACAGGAAGGCTGGCAAGTGGACACCGCCGAATGCGCCCAAGCTGCCCAGGAAAAGTGGGAACGAGGTCAATACGACCTGTTGATCGTGGATTTCAATATGCCGGATGCCACGGGGCTGGAGATGATCGAACGGCTGGCACCCACTCCGACAGCCAAGCTACCGATCATCATGCTCAGTGCCGATAATGGCGAGGATCTCAAACAACAGGCAAGAGCCTTGCAGGTCAATGGTTGGATGCATAAGCCGTTTCAACCCGAAAGTTTGATCAAAGTCGCACAAAGCGTTCTTAAGGCCGACCATCCGGAACTGATCACCGATCAGTCGGTTCACCTAGTATAGCGCTGCCTTCCGCCTCTTCCAGCAGGTGTTCCGGCATTTCCTTGCGTGTTTTGCCGGCCAGCTCCTTCAGCATTTCCGCCTGACGCACCAGATTGCCCTGTCCCGCCATCATCTGTTTACGAGCCGTGTCATAACTGCTGTTGAGCGTATTGAGTTGCTTGCCGATTTTTTCAAAGTGTGTCACAAACCCAACAAACTTATCGTGCACGTCCGCCGCCCGCTTGATCAGTTTCATGGTATGTTCGGACTGGCGTTCATAACGCCATAACTGCTCAATGGTCTTCAACGTCGTAAACAGCGTCGTGGGCGTCACCACGGCCACTTTTTGCTCGAAGGCGGTTTCAAACAAGGTTGGGTCTTTTTCCACGGCCAACAGATAAGCCCCTTCGATGGGCACAAACATCAGCACAAAATCCGGCGGGTGCAAGCGCTCGATGTGATCATACCGTTTGTGAGACAACGCCTGAATGTGCTTTTTCAGACTGGCCAGATGCGCTTTAATTGCCTGTTCTTTTTCGGAAGCTGTCGCCGCGTTCAGGGCTTTTTCATATTCCAGCAGCGACACCTTGGCATCGATGATCACGTGTTTGCGATCTGGCAGGTTCACAATCACATCCGGTCTCAGGCGGGTCCCGTCTTCCTGGGTGAAGCTTTTTTCGGATTCGAATTCCTGACCCTCTCGCAAGCCACTGCGTTCCAACAGGCGCTTGAGGATCTGTTCGCCCCAGTTCCCCTGCAATTTCTGATCGCCTTTGAGGGCATGGGTCAGATTATGAGCCTCTTCGCTGATCTGCTGGTTGAGTGATTGCAGTTGCTCCAATTGGGTTTTCAGCGAAGCACGGCCTTCAAGATTCTCTTTGTGCACCGTTTCCATGCGGGTTTTAAACTGCTCCATGGACGCATGCATGGGCTCGAGCAAATGACGCAGACTCTTCTGGCTTTGGGCTTCTAGCTCGGATTGCTTGCGCTTGAGAATGTCATTGGACAAGGCTTCAAACGCTTCCGTCATCCGTTGCTTGGCTTCTTCGAGCAGCGCCAGCTTTTCCTCATACGCCTGCTCCTGGGCCTTAAGCTGCGTCATCAAGCTCGCCCGTTCAGTGGCTTCGGATTGATATTTTTCCTGCCAGCGCTGATGTTCAGCACGTGCTTCGGCCAGTTCCGCTTGATATTGATTCAAGGCACGCGACTGCGCCTCGTGCTCCCCCTGCAGACGGTGCCAATCGGCCAGCTGGGTTTGCAAACGGGTGTTTTCAGCCTGCAAATCCACCAGGCCTGGTGGATTTTGCAATGCCCGGGTCAATCGCTGTTGCAAACGCCAGCCCCAAATCAATGCGCCCACGGCCACGAGTCCGCTTAAGAGCAGCCAGGGCATTTCAACGCTGTTCTGCCACCATGATTCCATTAGGGCTGTCCTTTTAATTGGGTCGACTCAGCGGTCGACGTCTCATCTGATGCTTGCCCTGATTGCGATGCAACAGAGCCCGATTTCGGATCATACACATCTCCGACCCTCAGGTGGGTGGAGGGCCCGAGTTCGAAGGTCATGGGGCCGGTGAGCTTGCCCGTTTTCCCCACCAGATAATAACGCTCATTACGACGGACCCATTTACGACCGTCCGGGGTCACAATGATGGCACTGATGCGCACCGGGGTTGCGGTGTCATTCGGACGGCCATCGGTCGTTGACGGCGTTGAAGGGCTCGATGTCGCGCCGGTTCCCTGACGCGCCGCTTCAAGATTTTGCCGCTGCTCCGGCGACAGAAACAGACGCGGGGCTTGTGCCACCGCTTGTGTCACAACGACCACCATCAATCCAATGCCCATCACGGTTCGCTTCATGGCATCTGCTCCGGTTTGAGTGGCGGCACGTCTGCTTCGAACAATAACAACGTGCATTGGGCGATCAAACCGGGCCGATTGGGCTGATACGCAACCGGACGCTCCGGGGTGAGAACCGGTGCCACACGCTGTGAAATATCACAACGTTCGGTCAGGAACAAAGGGGTCAATTCACGGGCAACCTGATCCATCACGGATTTCAAATCGGACTCGGTGTGCACCCCGGCTTCCAGGTGGAGCCGGGTGACCGAAAACACCTGCTCTTTCCAGGGCAAAGGCCCGGCCATGGATTCTGACAGCGGCTGACGAGGTTCATATTGAATCACAAAGGGCGACAGGTGTTTTTGTGCTTGCTGCTGCAACAAGCGATCCGTCCAGCGCACGCGATCCTGTCGATGCACCAGCCCCTGCTGCAACAGAGACTGATAAGCCGGGCCATACCTCTCAAACAAACGCCGCTGTTCCTGCAAAAACCGAACGGATGACAGTGTTTGCGCCAACTGACGTTCTTGCGCCTGCACTGCTTGCCGGGTTTCTGCCAGCCACGACGTGGCAAGCGGCCATGCGATGCTCAACAGAACGGCCGCCCCAATCAGAAACAACCCGGGCAGCCACAGCATTTTTCTGACAAACACGCGATGAAAGTGACCGGGCAAGGCGTGCGAGGATCTCGATGGCGTCATGATGCCTCCTGATTCCGAATGGCAAACACCAGCGTCATTTCAAACGGCAAAGCGGACTGGGTTTGCAGCGCCGACTGGTTCAGATTCAAGGCCTCCTCCGGGGACGCCGACAAAGGCGGGCGATCAATGGTCACCGCCTGCAGCCCGGACAAGGCTTCCAGATCACGTGCAAAGGCCTGCACCCATTGTGTCGGCGGTTCAAACGACTGGTTAAACGGATAGACCCACCCCGTTAGCGCTAGCTCAAAATGTTGTGCTGAAATCGGTAAAGCATCCTCCCAGCTAAGGCGCTGGAGAGCAATGTGCGGATGCCGTTCAAGTACCTGTCCCACATCCTGCCAGATACGGAAAAACCCCCGCTCCGAACGCTGAGCGATGACGGCTTGAGCAAATTCGACCGTGGTCTGAATATGACGCGCGTCGTATTCAAGCGCCAACTGGGACTGCAAGGCCTGCTTCTGCTGGGTCAACAACGTCTGCTGCGCTGACATGGCCTGCGATTGCGTTTGCAGTCGCCAGCCATCGATCGCCGCTTGCACGCCCAGAAACAGGGCAGCCGTAGCCAGCAATCCCGCCAAAGCCCAGGCGCTTTTGCGACCCCACCAATACCCTCGCACCGTTTGCACATAAAGATTCTGATAAAAAGAAGGCGGTGACGCCTGATCAATAAAGTGCGACAGGGTTTCCATTGCGCTGTGGGGGGTATTTGTTCGGGTCAGCCCTTTCGTCAGCTCGCCCAGTTCGCCTCCTACGATGAACAGCTTGTCGGTCTGCCAGTTCCGTTGCACCACGCGTTCCTGATAAAGCTGTCTGATTTCGGCTTCGTCATGGTGTGCGGCGTTCACATAGACAAATCCCACTTCGCTGTTGAGTGGGATCAGCTTCTGGTTATAAACATATTTCACCGCACGCTGCGTCTCATCCATCAGCGCCTGGTTGATCGCCGTCTCATCCAGAGCAGGGTCCAAATCCACCTGACGGGCAATACGCAAATGACCATCCTGAAAAAATATCTGGCGAAACCGATGTTCGCATTCACGAAACACCAGCATAAACGGTTGTTTGCATTGTTTGCGTGAAAGGTGAAAGCGTCTGGCCAGACGCTGAAAGAAAAAGGTTTCGACCAGGAACGCAAACGAATACACCCGTGTTAAGGGCACCGCTGCCTCATGCAGACGAGTGAAAAAGTTTTCCAAAGCCGGTGATTTCAGAATGCTGGCCACCATGGTCAGTTGCTGCGTCAGTCCTTCCGGCGTTTTGCGTGTTATGGGCAGCCAGGTGAAATGCACATAAAGCCCGCCCTCGTGCCTGGCTTTTTCCGTCAGACGTTTCTGCAGACCCGGCTTTTCCCAGGGCAACAGTTTGGGCACCCACTCAAAATGCAGTGTTTCATCAATGAAATCAATAACCAGGGAAACCTGAGAGGCGCGAGCAAGGCGCGCAAAAACCTGCTCCTGGCGCTCGGTCTCATCCCAGTCCACGCCATGTTCGACAAACGCACCCCGGTCATCCGTTTCGATCACCGAGATGGCGTTGTCTCTCAGGTATAAAACCGCGTCCATGCAAACTCCTACTGAACCTGGGAAATGGTGTCGTACACCGGACCGAGCACCGCCATCATGACCCAACCGACGATCACCGCCATCACCACCGTCAAAATCGGCTCCACTGCCGGCTCGATTTTCTCAATCATCTCCCGAGCCTGGGTATCGTAATAGTCACTGACATGGTGCAGCGCATCATCCATATTGCCACTGTCTTCACCGATACGCACCATTCGAATGGCCATGGGAGGAAAAAGAGCGGTCTCCTCAAAGGCCCGATAAATCTGTTCCCCCTCTTCGATCAGGCGTATGGCATTGTGAACCGCTTCTTCAATGTAAGCATTGCTGGCCACGCTACCGGACAGCGCCAGACTGTCACGAAAATTAACCCCTGACGCATACATCACCGCCAGAGTGCCGGCCAGACGGGCGAGCTTAATCCGATACAGAACGGGGCCGGCCAGCGGCAACTTAAAAAGATGCCGGTCAAACCACAGCCGAAATTGTTGCGAGCGCCTCAGCCAGGCCCGAATCAAGGCCGTCAGCACAAACGGCAGGGCCAGCAAAATCAGAATATTGTTTTGAATGAACTCGGAGGTCGCAATCAACGACGCCGTCGCCAAGCCCAACTCGCCCCCCATCTGTTCAATAAAGGTCAAAAGCTCGGGTACCACAAACAACATCATCAGCATGACCACGGAGAGCACCACCACCCCAACAATGCTGGGGTAGATCATCACTTTCTTGGCTTTGGACGCCAGCGACTCTTCCCATTGCAATGCCGATTCAAGTTTTTCCAGGACACGCTCCAACTGCCCCGTTCGTTCCCCCACTGACACCAGACTCAAATACACCCGCCCAAAAACACTTTCGTAAGGCTTGAGCGCATTGGAGAACGTCTCCCCACCCTCCATGGCTTCGTACACCACGGTCAACATTTCACGCACTTGGTCATTTTCATAGGTGCGACGCAAATCATCGATGATCTCCATCAGTGACACCCCCGCTTTCAGAAGCTGTCGAAACTGGTTGGTCATTACAATCACGTCCCGACGGGCAATTTTTTTACGTCCAATCGACTGCCACCACCTGTTGGACTGTTTGACTTTGGCTGTCAGCAACTCTGTCTGAGTCGAGCGCAAGCGCCGTTCCAGGTCCTTCTCATTACTCGCCAGCATCTCCCCGCGAACCCGCTTGCCAAAACGGTTAATACCTTGAAATCGATAGGTTTGCATAAAGCTCTACACCAACTCCGTCAGATCCACAATTCGGCTGATTTCATCCAGCGTGGTTTCGCCCTGACGTACCCATTTAAGGGCATTGTGCAACATCGGAGAAAATCCCTGATCAACCGCTTTTTGCAGAATCTGATACTGAGAGCCACCTTCCAGCAACAAGGCGTCCATTTCATCCGTAAAACGCAAGGTTTCCAAAATGGCCAAACGCCCGCGATACCCGGTATGGTTACAAGCCTCGCAACCAACCGGGCGATATTGCGCCACACTGTCTTCTGCCTTCAATCCCAATACTTCTTTTTCAAACGGCTCCGGTTCATAAGCCTCTTTGCACTGACCACACAGACGCCGGGCCAGTCGTTGTGCCACCACACCGATCAGATTGCCTGACAGAATGGAACGGGACATGCCGATGTCAAGCAAACGGGGAATCGCGCCAATGGCGGAGTTTGTGTGCAAAGTCGCATACACCTGATGCCCTGTCATGGCCGCACGCAGCGCCATTTCCGCCGTTTCACCATCGCGAATTTCCCCGACCAGAATGATGTCGGGGTCCTGTCGCATCAGGGCACGAATGCCTGCGGCAAAGGTCATGCCGATGTCTTCATTGACCTGAGTCTGACGAATGCGCTGCATCGGGTATTCCACCGGGTCTTCCAGCGTCATGATGTTGACCCCTTCCTCGTCTTTTTCACGAAGAACAGAATACAAGGTAGTGGTTTTCCCGGAACCGGTCGGCCCTGTAACCAGCAAAATCCCAGTCGGGCGCGACATCATGATTTTGAGTTCCTGGTAACTGTCCGGATCAAGCCCCAGATCATCCAATGGAATAATGCCCCGGTGACGGTCCAGTATTCGCAACACAAAGTTTTCGCCGTGGGTGCCCGGCAAAGAGGAGACACGAAAATCGATTTGCCGACCATGCACCACCAGATCCATATGCCCATCCTGCGGCAATCGCTGATCCGTCAAATCCAGATCGGCCATGACTTTCAGGCGCACCACCATCGCGGACCAGAAACTTTTATGCAACAATCGAACCTGGTGTAAAACCCCATCCAATCGGTAGCGAATGCGAATAAAATGCGCTTCCGGCTCAAAATGGATGTCAGAGGCTTCCTTTTTGACCGCATCGGTGAGAATATTATCGATCAGTCGCACCATCGGCTGAGAATATTCATCGTCCTCTGCCAGCGAGCTTAAATCCGCCTGCCCGGTTTCCAGCTCACGGATGATTCCGTCAATCGACAACTCGTAACCGTAAAAATGGTCAATGGCGCTTTGGATTTCATTTTCCACCACCAGAACCGGTTCCAGCTGCACCGGTTCGCCCCGGATATGACGCTTGATTTTATCCAACAGAAGGATGTCGTCCGGGTTAGACATCGCGACCTGAAGACGTTGACCCGAAAGACTGACTGGCATGACCATATTGGCACGCGCAAAAGGCTCGGAAATCAGATTCAAGGCTTCGGAGTCCGGCACCACACCCTGAAGACTCATCGACGAGTAGCCGACCGCATCGCCGACTACTTCGCGAGAGTCTTCTTCGGACAGGAAGTCCAGACGCACCAGCACTTCACCCAGTTTTTTACCGGTCAGTTTCTGTTCCGTCAGTGCAATGCGAAGCTGATCGGATGTGATATAGCCTTCATTGACCAGCTTGTCACCCAATCGGACCGGTTGTGCCACTTAGGACTCCTTTGACAAGAATTGGTTCAAAATGGCTAATCGTGCACGGATTTGCTCAGACTGATTTTCAGACAAACCGGTGTTCAAAGACTGTGCCTCACGATAATAGCGACGAGCCAACGTATATTTTCCCAAACGATCCAGACTGATCGCTAGATTAAGCGCGTAGCTGGCTTTTCTTGGTGCCAGCTCATAAGCTTTAAAAAAGTGTGACTGTGCATTGGGCCAGTCCCGATTACGCGCATAAAATTGACCTAGGGCCGCTTGCAGCTGGGGCATATCAGGCCATTTCCGGACCCAATCCTTAAGCTGGCGTGCTTGCGCTGGGGACTGGGCAAGGCTTCCAACCAGAGCCGCTCGCGCCGCCATGGCTTTTTCATGCCCAGGGTGCAACCGCAATACCTTTTGGTACCACTTCATGGCGCTCGCATAATCTCCTTCCTTAATGAAGGTTGCGGCCAGCCCCATCATGGCAACGGTACTTTCAGGGTTGCTGTTAAGGGATATTTTGTACTTTTGTCGTGCAGTTTCCCACTGACCTTTATGATAAGCCGCATGTGCCTGTTTCAACGTGTTGATTCCCTGCTCAGAACGAATGCGCAATCGTTGCTCGTTTTTTTTCGCTTTTTGCACACTCTCTGCCATTTCCTGTGATGACTGTTTTGTTGATACCTTCTGGTTTACCTTGTCTGGCTTGGTTTGCGTCGTTTCCTTTTTTCCAGCGCCAGACACTTTGGGGGAAGCCGGTGTTTTTGCTGCCACACGATCGGACGAACCAATTGGTTCGTCGACAACCGGTGCTTGACCCTTATCCTCAGATCGCTCAGCAACAAAAGCACTGTTTGAAGCACCCAAGGGGTCTGCAGACTCTGGAGAAGCTTGTTCGATTCCTGATTGCGGTTTTTCAGATTTAGGCAAAGGTAACTGATAACGCTTCAACTCTTGGTCCAGTTTTATCTGCGATTCATGGAAGTAAACATAGCCATATACAAACATCGCTGTCACAATCAGAAGACTGATAAGCACACCAAGAGTCCAACGATATCGCCGCTTGGGACGACGATGCCCCGACTGCATCAGATTCAACCATCGTTTGCCTTTTTGTTGACTTGAATTGGAAGAAGCTTCTTGCCCATAGCCGGGAATCTGGGAAAGACTCCAGTCATTTTTTTCCGTCGATGTCCTGACAGGATGAAGGACTTCAGGAAGAACAGAACTTTTCTCAGCTGGGGAACCCTTTGCCTCTGAGTCAGTTTCTAGTTGAGAGGAAGAAACCGATGAATCCGAATTTGCGTCTGAAGGAAATTTTTTTTCAGGTTCCACCGTATCATTTTGTTCGAACAAAGGCTGGTTTTCTTCTTTTGCATCCGACTTGAACTTTTCCGGTTCCGGGATGTTTTGATGACTTGCCTCCATTGCTAACCGGGTGTCCAGATCAAGGTGCTCACCCCTTGAGCCGGTCAAAACATCTTGCGGTTCGCTCGGAGCAAATGCCAACGTCTTCTCTGCTTCTGGAGCCGACTCGTCTTTATGTATTGCCTCCGCAGATGCCTGCTTCTCAGATCTATCATCCGGCTCATTGGACGGCAACTCACCGGATGCTTCCGATTGCTTTTTTTTCGTTTTCAATGTCAGAGGCGGTTCCGAGCCAGTCTCAGAAGATGGCTGCTTGGGAACTTTCAATTCAGCGGATAAAGTATCGGGGGCAGGTCGCTTATCAGGCTGCGTATCCGGAGCTGTGGATGGTTTTTGGGGTTCAGAACCCATCATAGGCTCGGATAGGGGAGGATGGTCTTTACCAAGGGTCTGAGTCATGGCTTCTCGGCTGGGATTTGGCGTTTTCACCTCCCCCGTTGGCGCGGCCGCCGTTTCTGCCTCTCGCTTTTTGTCGTCGGCGGCTTTTTTTAACGCTTCCAACAACACGCTCATTGAGATCGTCCCTGGTTGAGCCGCTCAGCCACAGGGCTATCTCTCATGGAACGCGTCTGCATCATTGGTCTGAACGCTTTTAGATCACCGTGCTCAATATCTGGATTCTTAACAATGGTCGGGCGAATAAAAATGATGAGTTCGGTTTTTCTTTGTACTTTTTCCTGGTAATCAAACGCCGGACCGATGAACGGCAAATGCTTCAACCCCGGCACGCCCGAGTCAACATCGTTCAGAGAGTCCTGAATCAATCCGCCGATCACCGCTGTCTGCTGATCAAGCAATCGAAGCACGGAATCCATTTCTCTTTCCCGAATAATCGGCACTTTACTCTCAACCCCGGCATTAGCGAGCTCCGGATTGGGGTCATCCTTGAAATCAATGATACTGGTCAATGTCGGCCGGACATTCAGCGTTACGCGGTCATTATTGACAAATGGGGTGACATGCATCATGAAGCCGACCGGAACACTGTGAAGGTTCGTTTCAAACGTGGTGACTCCAGCACTGGTCGTGGTAGCGGCTTCACGATTGACCTCAAGAGTGAAATAAACCTCATTTTTCACGACTTTTAACAAAGCGGTCTGGTTATTCATTGCCATGATTTTGGGACTGGAAAGGACTTTGGCATCGCCAAACCGCTCTAGAAAGCGCACGCCCAAGTCAAAATCCCAGTTAAAACGCATGAAATTGACATTCAGATTGGGCTCAACACTGTTGTTATTGCCAACAATCGTGTTTGCTGCGCTGGAAGAGGTGTTAGCGGACTCGTTGAACACAGACCAGTCAATACCGGCTTGATACTCATCACTTAATTCAACTTCAACAACGGTTGCTTCAATCAGAACCTGACGGTTGGTCCGCTCGGTCAACTGATCTAAAAAGGCCTGAATCTGCTGGTGAGATTTTTGGGTCGCAAACGCACTGATCAACCCGCCCTCCTTATGCAGAACCACCCTTGAGCGCTCAGAGGGCTGGGGAGCAGAGTCTGATTGCGGCGAACGCTCTGCCGACGAATCATCACGATTCACAACGGTTGACAGAGGCGCACTGGAATCTTGTGCAACCATGGCTTGAAGGCTCTCTTCCAAGCTCCGCCAAAAACTTTGTTCGGAAGCGGTTTCCAAACGAAACTCGCTGTTTCCGCTTTGCTGACCAGCGGTCTCATCGACCACATTCCCCACAGACATGTTCATCACAGTCGTATCTTGGATATTTTTGACAATGTTGACATAATCGATTTCATAACTATGCCAATAGGGACTGTCAGGGCGAATGACGATGGCATTATTGTTATGGGAATAGACCGCATCTACCTGGGAAACAATTCTTTGTAAAATATTGTTGAGAGGCTGATCAATCGCATTCAGCGTCACCTCTCCTTTCACCGACTGATGAATATCAAACTCTTGGCCTGCATCCTCTGCTAACTGCAGCATCAGCTCCTGAACCGGAACATTCAGAGCAGACACACTATAAAGCTTGCTGCTATCAACCTCATCCAACCCCGGATGGATGGGATCAAAATCAGAAAGATCGGGAATAGGCGTTTCAGCAGTCTCCGGTACGGTTTTATCCTGCTGTAAATGCCCGACGGGGGTGAAACGCTCTACTTTTTCCGGGCCACTGGGTCTTTGGTCGACACTTTGACAACCAGACTGGCCAATCAGGCCCGACAGAACCAAAAGCAATAACGTGCGCTGTAACATAAATTAAAAAGACTTTTTATTGTATTGAATCAGAGTGCTTACGGCATTTTGGAATACCACCATTTTCTCGCAGGGCAAGCCATTTCAAGCAAGAACCAGACCGACTGTAAACCTCTTTTTTCATGAAAGTTTACGCTCGGTTGAGGCGCCTTCTCCATACCGTTTAGTTTTTTGCGATTATAGCACGCACTTCCTTGACAGTAAGGGTTTGCGCCAAGGAAGCATCGGTCAGCATTTTCAGTTGACGTGCTTTGGCCTTCAGCGAAGCAGGGTTCGAAGTTCTCGGGTCGTAAACCAGTCGATATTGAGCTTTTTTGTGGCTCTTATTCAAAGGCTTAATCACAGCATACACATGCTCCCGGTTCTCCCAACTCAACCGTTGCATCAAATGATCGTAAACGTCTGGAAAACTCGAAACCGAAGCAACGCCAAGGACAATCAACGGAGTTTGATCCGAAGCCTCAAGCAAATATTCACGTAAACGCTCATGCAACGTAAGCAATGTTAGCAACTTCGCCGAAGGGACCCCCAGCCGCTCGGCCCAAGCAGGATAGTTCTCACCCAGCTCCTGAGGCGTCAGCAAGTTTTCTTCGGTTTTATCAGATTCAGCCCCTGCAGAGCCCGGTTCCACTGATGCTTGCTCTAGCACTGGCTTCTTCTTTTCGGATGGCTTTGGAACGCCCTCGTTCAAGACGTCCTTCTCCCCTGAAGGCGCTCCTTTTTGAGCCCTCTCCTCGAGGGAAGAAGGCGCTTCTTCAGGGACAGGTTTTTTCAGACTTGTCTGCTCGGTTTTAGTCTGGTTTTGGACAGGATCGGGTTCATCGTCTGAGTGATTAATTACTGTTTCTTGTTGATCCGCGATTGGCTGTGATGCCTCCCCTCCATGCAACCACTCTCTAACAGGGTCCGTGTTCACAAAATACGCTGAAGCGATCAAAGCCAAGCCTGCCAACAGGCTAACGACCAAGACCTTCCCTCCAGAGAAGCTGGAAAGACCCACTTCACGAAAATGTTTGGGCTTCAAGCGTTTGTCTTCGGTAGAAAACACCGCCATCAGCAGCTTGTCAGCCATCAAGTTAATTGATCGAGGCAGCCCCCCTGTTGCCTTCTGAATTTTTCGTGCCGTTTGATCATTGAAAAAATCCGAATGTAAGTATCCTGCAATACGCATTCGATAATTCAAATATTCTTTTACTTCTTTGGGTTTCAGGGGCTGTACCGTCACATTACAGGCAATACGATCTTTCAGAGGACGCATTGATGCTGCTTCCAGTGTTTTGTCCAGTTCCGGCTGTCCAAAAAGCACCACTTGCAACAGTTTATCCCATTCCGTTTCCAGGTTACCCAGCAACCGAATTTCCTCCAGCGCGTCCAAGGTTAAGGCCTGAGCTTCATCCACCAGCATGACCACACGCTGGTCGGCCTGGTATCTTTCAATCAGCGCCTTCTGGATCAGACCGAGCAAGTCCGCTTTGTTTTCCTGCCCCGACAGAGTGATTGAAAGTTCCGCACAAATGACGCGCAAAATATCCATTGGACTTAAATTCGGCGCTGACAAATAGACAATCTGATAATCGCCAGACAATCGCTGGGTCAACAGGCGCAACAGCATGGTTTTCCCCACACCGACCGCACCGGAGACTTTCACCACCGCATCCCCCCGAGCAATCGCATACTGGAGTGCTTCCACCACGGCCTCGCGCGAGGCTTGACGGAAAAAGAACCCCAAGTCCGGCGTCAACTTAAAAGGCCATTTATGCAGCCCGAAATAAGATAAATACATGTGTATCCAGAATTCAGTTTTGTGACAATTTTTTCATTCTAACTGCTAAGCGGCGCAAACTCACCTGAAAACTTGATCTGAAACAGCTATGCTCAAGGAAAGAGAAAAACAGACTTGAATCACCAGGCCTGGTCAAAAAGACACTTTTCAGACACAAAAAAACCTGCACGAGGCAGGCTTTTTTGCTTCGAACAAACAGAAAGAAATCAGTTCTTTTCCTGATCCACAATCTTGTTGTCAGAAATCCATGGCATCATGCCACGCAATTTACGACCGACCACTTCAATCGGGTGCTCTTCGTTCAAACGACGTTGAGCCGTCATGGATGGGTAGTTGGTCTGACCTTCCAGAATAAAGCGCTTCGCGTACTCACCTGTCTGAATGTTTTTCAGCGCTTCACGCATGGCCTGACGTGACTCGTCGTTGATCACTTGCGGTCCGGTCACATACTCACCGTACTCGGCGTTGTTGGAAATGGAGTAGTTCATGTTGGCGATGCCGCCTTCGTACATCAAGTCAACGATCAGCTTCAACTCGTGCAGACACTCAAAATAAGCCATTTCCGGCTCATACCCTGCTTCCGTCAGCGTCTCGAAACCGGCTTTGACCAGCTCAACCGCGCCGCCACACAAAACGGCCTGCTCACCGAACAAATCCGTCTCACACTCGTCGCGGAAGGTGGTTTCAATGATGCCGGTGCGCCCGCCACCGATGGCTGAGGCATATGACAGGGCAATTTCCTTGGCCTGACCGGAAGCATCCTGCTCCACGGCGATCAAATCAGGGATACCCCCACCACGCACGAATTCAGTGCGCACAGTATGACCCGGCGCCTTGGGCGCAATCATGATCACATCCAAGTCTTTGCGTGGTTCAATCTGGTTGTAGATAATGGCAAAGCCATGGGCAAACGCCAAAACAGCGCCCTGCTTGATGTTGGGCTCAATGTCATTTTTGTACAAATCAGACTGAAATTCATCCGGGGTCAGGATCATCACCACATCACTGGCGGCAACCGCTTCCGCAACGGATGCGGTTTTCAGACCATAGCCTTCCGCTTTTTTGACGGAAGAAGAGCCCGGACGCAAACCAACCACGACGTCCACACCGGAATCCTGCAGGTTGGTGGCGTGAGCGTGCCCCTGGGAGCCAAATCCAATGATGGCCACTTTTTTGTTTTTAATAATGGACTGGTCACAATCCTTGTCGTAATACACTTGCATATTGATTTCCTTTACTGATGGCAATTGCCGATTCGTTTTTAAAAAAATAGCTGAACGTTCAAAGGCGCGGCTTGATCAGATGTGCAGAGATTTTTCTCCTCGCATCAGCCCAACGGCCCCTGAGCGTACAATCTCGATAATCAATCCTTTGTCCAGCGCTTCAATGAAGGCATCCAATTTCTGGCTTTCGCCGGCAAGCTGGACGGTGTAGACCTGCTGGGTCACATCCACAATCGTGCCACGGAAAATATCGCTCAAACGTTTGATTTCTTCGCGCATGGCACCGGTCGCCCGCAACTTCACCATCATCAACTCGCGCTCGATGTGATCCCCTTCTGTGATATCCACCACTTTAATCACATCAATCAAGCGATTCAGATGCTTGACGATCTGCTCGATCTGCTGGTCGTTTCCACTGGTTACCAGCGTCAGACGGGAAATACTCCCCTCATCCGTGGGCGCTACCGTCAGGGCGTGGATATTATACCCTCGGGCCGAAAAAAGACCGGACACACGGGACAGCGCACCGGACTCGTTTTCTATCAACATGGAAATAATGTGTCGCATGAGTTACCTGCTTTGTTCAGTTGATCACGGTTAGCCCAGCGGGCTTAAACCAAAATCATTTCGTCGAGACCGGCTCCGGCCGGAATCATCGGATAGACGTTTTCCTGCTGATCGGTGATCACATCAATGAACACGAATCGGTCTTTGTACTTCTCGGAAAACGCTTCTTCCAGTTGAGCCTGCATGGTTTCAGGGTCATCAATCCGAATCCCCACATGCCCATAGGCTTCGACCAGCTTGACAAAATCGGGCAGCGAATCCATGTAGGACATGGAATAGCGACGATCGTAAAAGAACTCCTGCCACTGACGCACCATGCCCAGAAAACCGTTATTCAGACACAAGACCTTGATTGGCAAGCCATACTGCAGACAGGTCGATAATTCCTGAATATTCATCTGAATCGACCCTTCGCCGGTCACACAGACCACCGTCGCATCGGGGTAAGCGGCCTGAACGCCCATGGCAGCAGGCAAGCCAAAGCCCATAGTGCCCAGACCACCGGAGTTAATCCAACGACGCGGCTTGTTGAATTTGTAATACTGCGCCGCAAACATCTGGTGCTGCCCCACATCCGAGGTCACGTAAGCCTCGCCTTCGGTGATGCGCCAGACCGCTTCCATCGCTGTCTGCGGCTTGATTTTATGCCCGATTTGCTCATAGCGCAGGCAGTTGGTTGAGCGCCAGGCTTCAATCTGCTTCCACCAGTCCGACAACGCATCCTGGTCCGGTGTCATTTTGTGCTTTTTAAGCAGTGACACCATTTTTTCCAGCACCTGCTTTACCGGCCCGACAATTGGGATATCCACCACCACGTTTTTGGAAATGGAAGCTGGATCAATGTCGACATGCACGACTTTGGCATTGGGGCAGAATTTTTCCAGGTTCCCCGTCACTCGGTCATCGAATCGTGCGCCAATCGCAATGATCAGGTCAGAGTTATGCATGCTCAAGTTGGCTTCATAAGTGCCATGCATCCCCAGCATGCCCACAAACTGTTTGTCTTCGGCCGGATAACCGCCAAGCCCCATCAGGGTATTGGTCACCGGGTAGCCCAAATGACGCGCCAGTTCGGTCAGCGCCTCTGAGGCACCGCCCAATACCACGCCACCGCCCGTGTAAATAATGGGACGCTTGGCGGACACCATCATGTCAATGGCTTTTTTGATCTGACCACTGTGCCCTTTGGTGATGGGCTCGTAGGAACGCAGACTGACTGATTTTGGATACTGATAATCGGTTTTGGCGTTTTGAATGTCTTTGGGGATATCCACCACCACCGGCCCCGGTCGCCCGGTGGTCGCGATGTAAAAGGCCTTTTTCAGCGTCATTGCCAGATCATTCACATCTTTAACCAGGAAGTTGTGCTTCACAATCGGGCGAGTGATCCCGACCGTATCGATCTCCTGAAACGCATCCAGACCGATCATGTTCGAAGCAACCTGGCCGGTGATCACCACCATCGGAATCGAATCCATGTAAGCGGTCGCAATCCCTGTCACGGTATTGGTCGCACCCGGCCCCGAGGTCACCAGCGACACACCGGGCAACCCGGTCGAACGCGCAAAGCCGTCCGCCGCGTGCACCGCCGCCTGCTCATGACGCACCAGCACATGCTTGAGCTTTTTGGCATCGGTATCCAGGGCATCGTAGATTGGCAGGGCCGCGCCGCCGGGATACCCCCAGACCAGCTCAACGCCCTCGTCTTCCAGAAAGTGGACCAGAATCTGGGCACCGGTTAATTCCACACCAACGTCCTCCGTCATCGTGTACGACCAAATCCTTGATTTGCGCCGAAAAAACAAGGGTGCCTAACCGACACCCTCAAAAAATTCTGAGTAAAAAGCGAAATTATAACCAAATTACGCCGCACTGGGAAGCCGCGGCGCGATCATAATACCTGAGTCAAATGGTAGGAAATTCAGACAGAAAACGCAAGCGCTCAAGCCATCAAAGCTTGAACAGATGGGCCCGATAATGCTTCAGCTCGGCGATGGATTCATAAATATCCTCCAGCGCCAAGTGCGCCGCTTTTTTTTCAAACGACTGGTAAACCGGCGGCACCCAGCGCTTAGCAAGCTCCTTGAGTGAGGACACATCCAGATTTCGATAATGGAAAAACGCTTCCAGTTCCGGCATTTGCTCAATCAGAAAGCGACGGTCCTGACAGATGCTGTTCCCACACATGGGCGACTTGCCTTTGGGCACCCATTCGCGCAAAAACGCCAGCGTTGCCTGCTCCGCCTCCGCCATGGTCACCTCGCTTTCAAGCACCCGCTGGGTTAATCCCGAAGCGCCGTGATGACGCGTACACCAATCGTCCATGGCATCCAACGCGGACTTCGGTGTCTGGATCGCCAGAACCGGCCCCTCGGCCAGCACGGTCAAATCGGCATCCGTGACCACGCAAGCGATTTCAATGATCCGATCGCAACGATGATCCAACCCCGTCATTTCCAGATCCAACCAAATCAGATGATTGTCGGACTTGCCTTGTGAAACCAGCGTTCGCCCCGTCATTGATTGCGCCATGCCATCCCTTTCTTAAAATTTTACCCGATAACGTTTATGGCGCTATCTTACCCCTATCCGAACGCCTGCTCAAACCGATTCCCTCGCGCCGTGACGGGTTCAATTGCGTTTCAGTCAAGGCACACGTAAAATTCAGCCTCACTGACCTTATCAACACGGACACCTTTTTCATGGCACAACCGGAACTCCACAACTGGCTGACAACCCTGTTTCTGCTGGCATTGGCCGCCCACCTGATGATCGAAGTCTGGCTCAACATCAAAAACCAGTTTCATATCGGTCGGCATCGAGAAGCGGTGCCCAGTGAATTTGCTCAAACCATTTCCCTGAGTGACCACCAGAAAGCGGCCGATTACACGCGAGCCAAACTTCAGCTCAACCGCTATGTTCTTTTCTATGACGCCGCCATTCTGGTCCTGATGACCCTGGGCGGCGGTTTCCAACAACTGTATGACGCCTGGCTGACCACCGACCTGACCGAGATCTGGCGAGAAATCGGCTTTCTGCTGTCTACCTTCTGGTTGCTGTCCGTTCTCAACCTGCCGTTCAGCTATCTGCGTACCTTCAAAATCGAAGAAGCCTTTGGCTTTAACCGCATGACAATGGGCCAATTTCTCTCCGACCTGCTCAAACAATGGGCCCTTGGACTGGCACTGGGCCTACCGGTTCTGTGGGCCATTTTGAGCGTCATGCACACCTATTTTGACCAGGCCTGGTGGTTTTACACCTGGCTGATCTGGATTGCTTTCAATCTGTTTTTACTCTGGGCCTACCCCAAATGGATCGCCCCGCTTTTCAACCGCTTCACCCCCCTGGAAGACGGGGAAATGAAACAACGGATCGAGGCATTACTGGCTCGCACCGGTTTTGAATCCAATGGCATTTATGTCATGGACGGCTCTTCGCGCAGCGGCCACGGCAATGCCTATTTCACCGGCTTTGGCAAAAACAAACGCATTGTGTTTTTCGACACGTTGCTGGACAAACTCACCCCCGAAGAAGTCGAAGCGGTTCTGGCCCATGAACTGGGGCATTACAAAGAAGGGCACATCAAAAAACGCCTCGTCTGGTCTTTCGGACTGAGCCTCGCTGGCCTGGCCCTGCTTGGCTGGCTGGCGCAAACGTCGGACTTCTACCATGGACTGGGCATGACCACCCAGACACCGGCCACCGCCCTGCTTCTGTTTGCCACAGCCATTCCGGTGCTGTTCTTTTTCCTGGGCCCGCTCAGCGCCCTCAAAAGTCGCCAGCACGAATACGAAGCCGATGCATTTGCCGCCAGACAGGTCGGGCCCAACGCTCTGATTCAGGCGCTGGTCAAACTCTATCGCGACAACGCCAGCAGCCTGACTCCCGCACCGGCCTACTCGGCCTGGCACGACAGTCACCCACCGGCCAAGCTTCGCATCGATCACCTCAAACGCTTTCAAGCGTCTGATGCCACGCCGTCATAAGGAGACTCAGACATGACCACTATCAAAAATCTGGCAGAAAGCCACTGCGAACCCATTCAACCGGATGCCAAAGGCCTGATCATCCCGACCGTCGAAAGCTATCTCTCACAAATGGACGGCTGGGAAGCGCCATTGAATTATAAAAGCCTCTACAAAACGTTTCGCTTCAAAAACTACCTGCAGACGGTGCATTTCGTCAATGCGGTCACCTGGATCGCACAACAGGAAGACCACCACCCACGTTTGTGCTTTGACTACAACACCTGCAAGGTGGAGCTGAGCACCCACGTCATCAAAGGCCTGAGCCAGAACGACTTCATCCTCGCGGCCAAAATCGACGCGCTGTTTGACTGACACATGGCGCAACGCAAACTCAGCAAACAACAAAAGCGCCGTTTGCAGAAACGGCGCCTGAAACCTGCCACAAACAACGCAGCCCAGGGTGAATCGGTCGATGGTCCCGAGCAAGCTGGGCAGGTGATCACCCACCACGGACGTAGTGTCCTGATCGAAAACCCACAGGGCGATCTGATCCAGTGCGCGATTCGCCAAAACCTGGGGAAACTGGTCGCGGGGGATCGCGTTTTCTGGCAACCCAGCACCGAGTCCGGCACAGGAGTCGTCACCGCACTCCAGCCTCGAGAAAGCCTGATGACCCGACCCGGATTTCGGGGCCAGACCCGCATGATTGCCGCCAACATCGACCGACTGGTGATCACACTGGGAGTGGAACCCGGCATCCACCCGGACGCGATTGACCGCTATCTGGTGGCGGCCTGGCAACAGAAACTGCCCTCTCTGCTTGTGATCAATAAAATGGATCTGGCCGACACCCCGGAACACCAGTCACTGATTCTGTCCCAACTGGCGCCCTATCCAGACTTGGTCAACCCGGGCAACCCACGCGCCCTGCAAGGCATTCATTTTATCTCCACGCAACAGGGCACGGGACTGGAAGAACTGCAGGCGGACCTGAACAACCACACCAGCGTCATCGTCGGCCCCTCGGGCGCAGGCAAGTCGTCTCTAATCAAAGCGTTGATTCCGGATTTGCCCATTCGGATTCAGAGCCTGTCCGACGCCACGGGCCTGGGCAAACACACCACCAGCAACAGTGTGCTTTATCACCTGCCGCAACAAGACGGCCAGCTGATTGACTCCCCGGGCGTGCGTCAGTTTGACCCGGACCCCATGCCGCTGCATGAGCTCGAACAAGCCTACCCGGATTTTTATCCGTTTCTGGGACAGTGTCGATTTGATGACTGCACGCACCAGCACGAACCCCATTGCGCCATTCGCCGGGCGGTGGAAGAGGACGCCATTGCCTACAGCCGTTACCAAAGCTTTCAGCGATTACTCAACGGCTAAAGGGGCTCAGGCGGTCACAATCAGAGAGAGCCCATACAGGAGCCCGGCGGCGGCCAGCAACGTGCCCACCCAAAACAAAAATACCCAGCCGATGTTCATCGGGCGACCCGCCAGTTTCAGCAGATACCAGCTGCCCAACGTTAACAGCATCACCAGCGCCCAAAACTTGATAATCGTCAGCATGACTTCGCTCCTCCGTTTGACCCTATTCTATCGCAGTTCGACCTGGTTTCAGTGATTCGATACGAGTCATACTTTGGTCAATCTCCCTTCAAACTTCCAGCTTGACTAAGTTGCCGCTTTGCATTGTAATATGCACAGGTTTAAACCTAAATTGTGACAAGGTGCTTAGGAGAGTACAAAATGAAAAAACTACTATTGGCTATCACAGCAACTTCTTTGATGACTCTGGGTTCCGCTCAGGCGGCAAGCGCAGAAGCTGGCAAGTCTGCTTATTCAACCTGTGTTGGCTGTCACGGTGCAGCAGGTGAAGGCGGTGTTGGTCCGGCTCTGGCGGGTCGTGACACAGCGGAAATCGCTGACCTGCTGAAAAAATACCGTGCCGGTGAACAAGTCGGTCCAATGACTTCCATGATGGCACCGATGGCAGCGAACCTGTCTGACGCCGACATCGAAAACATTGCTGCTTACGTCAACACTCTGTAAGCTACTGTTTCAAACAGGTTTCAAGCCTGTCTGAAAACCAGAAAAGCCGCCTCCGTGCGGCTTTTTTTATCTCAGCTTAAACTTGACCCGGGCGCCTGAATCAGCTTAAATATTATGCTTATCCAAAGCCTGTAACCACCCTGAGGGATCTAAGCTTATGAACGTTCGAATTGCCTCGGCCCTGGCCGGCCTGATGACCCTATTCAGTTTTTCACCTATGGCCACGGCGGCTGACAAGCCAGCCAAAGCCCAAACGTGTGTCGGCTGTCACGGCCCGAATGGCAACAGTCTGGTTCCGACTTATCCCAAGTTGGCCGGTCAGCATGCCGCTTATTTGGAAAAATCACTCAAAGACTTCCGCGACGGCCATCGCAAGAACGCCACCATGGAACCGTTTGCAAAAGGTCTGACCGATGAGGAAATCAAAGCGCTGGCTGACTATTACGCAGCCCAGACCCAATCCTGATTGGCAAAGCGCTTCAAACCTTTTGTTCGGCCGGTGCGCATCGGGACACCCGATTGCCCGGCCGTTTTCTTTCTGACAATGGCGGCAGGTTTACAACCCTGGACCAAGTAATCATTACATAGTTCCCGAGTGACACCGATGAACAATTCCCTGGCAAAAGACAAAATTAAAATCCTTCTTCTGGAAGGCCCTCACCAGCGTGCGGTCGATGTATTGAACGCCAATGGTTATCACAACATTGAGTACCACAAAGGCTCTTTGAGTGAAGCCGACCTGCTGGATAAAATTCAGGACGCGCATTTCGTGGGCATTCGTTCGCGCACGCAACTGACCGAAGAGGTTTTCGCCGCCGCCAAGAAACTGGTGGGCGTGGGCTGCTTTTGCATCGGCACCAACCAGGTTGATCTGGATGCCGCCCGACGCCGGGGGATTCCCGTTTTCAATGCGCCCTTCTCCAACACCCGCTCGGTGGCCGAACTGGTATTGGGAGAAATCCTCTTGCTGTTGCGCGACATCCCGGCCAAAAACGCCAAGGCACACCAAGGCATTTGGGACAAGTCTGCGACCGGTGCCGTGGAAGCACGCGGCAAAACACTCGGCATCGTCGGCTATGGCCACATCGGCATCCAGCTGGGCATCATGGCCGAAAACATCGGCATGACCGTCAAATACTACGACATCGAAACCAAACTGTCACTGAGCAACGCCGAACAGGTGGCCACGCTCGAAGAACTGCTGCAAACCTCCGATGTGGTTTCCCTGCATGTCCCCGAAACCGAAAGCACGCGCAACATGATGGGCGCCGAGCAGTTTGAGCTGATGCGCCCCGGCGCCATCTTCATCAATGCGGCACGCGGCACCGTGGTCGACATTGAGGCATTGGCCGCTGCCATCGAATCCGGTCATTTGTCCGGGGCAGCCATTGACGTCTTCCCGGTCGAACCCAAGACCAATGACGAAACCTTCCATTCCCCACTGCGCGGCCTGGACAATGTCATTCTGACCCCTCACATCGGCGGCAGCACACTGGAAGCACAGAAAAACATCGGTGAGGAAGTAGCCAGCAAACTGGTCAAATACTCCGACACCGGCACCACCGTGATGGCCAAAAACTTCCCGGAAGTGTCGTTGCCTGAACAGGTTGGGCGCAGTCGCCTGCTGCACATTCACCAGAACATTCCCGGCGTGATGACCCAGATCAACAATGCGTTTGCGCATCAGGGCGTCAACATTCTGGCGCAATACCTGCAGACCATGGATGACATTGGTTATGTGGTCATCGACATCGATGCCAAGGACCGTGATACCGCTTTGAAAGAACTCAAAGCCATTAAAGAAACCGTACGCGTACGCGTTTTGCACTGACCCTCTGACGTAGGCCAACACTGAGAGACCCTGGCATGATAACCACCGATGCGTCCGTTTTTGAAATCCAGCCCGCCGCATTCACCTATCCCAAAAACCAGGCTGATCTGCTCAGTCGGGTTCGTCAGGCACTGGGTGAAAAGCAGCCCATTACTCCTCGCGCTGGGGGGACCTCACTGGGTGGTCAGGCCATCGGCCCCGGACTGCTGCTGGACGTGTCCAAACACCTGACGCGCATCCTGGATTTTCGTCCCGAAGCCAAGGAAGTGGTGGTTGAGCCCGGTGTGATTCAGGATGATCTGAACGATTACGTCAAATCAGCCGGTCTGCGCTTTGCCCCGGACACGTCCACTTCCAACCGCGCCATGATCGGCGGCATGATCGGCAACAACTCCTGCGGCGCCTATTCGGTTTATTACGGCACCACACGCGACCATGTCAAAAGCGTCAACCTGATTCTGGCCGACGGCAATGAGGTCACGTTTGACGACCTGAGTGATGAACAACTTCAACACAAGCAGTCTCTGGACACACTGGAAGGACAAATTTACCGTGATGTGGTCGCATTGCTTCACGAACACGGCCCAGCCATCCTGGATGCTTACCCAGACGTCTCCATCATCCGGCGCACCACCGGTTATGCCTTGGATGTGCTCTATCGCGAGCATCGCCCGTTCAACCCTGAAGGCAAGCCGTTCAACCTCACGCCGCTGATTTGTGGCAGCGAAGGCACGCTGGGCTTCATCACTCAGGCAACGTTGCGCCTGGTTGACCTGCCCAAACACAATCAGGTTTTCTGCGCCCATTTCGATTGCATGGATACCGCCATGCGCTCCGTGCCCGACTTTTTGCCGCGCAATCCGGCTGCCATCGAACTGATCGACAAACCAACACTGGATGGCACCCGCAACAACCGCGACCAGACACGCAACCGTTTCTGGGTCGAGGGCGACCCCGAAGCCGTTCTGGTCGTGGAGTTGTTTGATGACGACGCCGAACGGCTGCAACAACGCTTAACCGAGGGCGCGCAATGGATGCAGAACCAGGGCGCCTACGCCTGCCCCATCATTGACCCGGCTGACACTGGCAAAGTTTGGAATCTGCGCAAAGCCGGCCTGGGCCTGCTCATGGGCAAACCGACCCGTAAAAAAGCCGTGGCTGTGATCGAAGACGCCGCTGTCCCGGTGGCGTCCCTGCCGGATTTTTACCGCGAAACGCAGGCCATCATGTCGGATCTGGGCATCGGTTGCGTCTATTATGGGCATGCCTCGGTGGGCTTGATTCACGTGCGCCCGGAAATTGACCTGGCGACCGACGAAGGCCGCAAGCAATTCCAGACTGTGGCCGAACGCAGTAGCCAACTGGTGAAAAAATACCGTGGCGCCATCTCGGGCGAACACGGCGATGGGCGAATCCGAGCGCCTTTTATTCGCGAACAGTTAGGCGACGACGTCTATCAGCACCTGGTCGACTTCAAAGCTATTTTTGACCCCAATTATCTGTTTAACCCGGGCGTGATCATCGGCGAAGCACCGATCACGCAAAATCTGCGTTCAGACCGCCAACCGATCGTTAATCTGACCCCCGGTTACGACTGGCAGGCGGATTTAAGCTTGATGGATGCGGTGGAAAAATGCAATGGCGCGGGTGCCTGCCGAAAATCAGCCGGTCGAGGCACCATGTGTCCGTCTTATCAGGCCACCCGGGAAGAAAATTATTCCACCCGCGGGCGCGCCAATTTATTACGCCGCGCGCTGACCGAGCCAAACCCAATTCAGGCATTAAAGGCTCCGGAACTGCGCGATGCGCTGGAGCTGTGTCTTGGATGTAAGGCCTGTCAATCGGAATGCCCAGCCAGCGTCGACATGGCCCGCCTCAAATCCGAAATGCTTTACCAGACACGCCCTTTCAGCTTCAGCCGTCTGTCCATCCGCTATTACGGCTTACTGATGCAAGCCGGTGCCTGGTTACCCGGACTCTACAACTGGGTGCAAGGGCTCTCGCCAGTGAAAAAGCTGATGGGCGTTGACACACGTCGCACCCTGCCGCAGATGCAATCCCAACCGCTGTCTCGCTGGTGGCGCCAGGCACGCGAATCATTTGATTCGGCGGCAACGCCGACCGAGCGCCCCACCATCTGGGTGCTGGTCGATCTATACAGTCATTACCAGGAACCCGCAATTGGCCAGGCCGCCCTCACGTTCTTGAAACAAGCCGGCTATGCGGTCAAGCCGATCTTTCTGAAGCACTCTCCCCGGGCGCTGTTAAGCCAGGGACTGATTTCAGAAGCCAAAAAGGCCCTGGCCGACACCCGGGACGCCCTGTCTCACGTCCGTGACAAGGATCGTATTGTGGGACTGGAACCGTCTGACACCCTGGTCTGGCGAGATGAAGCGAAGGATCTGATCACACCGGCCAGTCACCAGGCCTGGTCATTTTCACAGGTCAAACTCTTTGAGGAGCTGGTGCTGGATTTGCACCAGCAGTGGCCGTTTGACTTTCAGACCGTGCCACAAAAAGCCTGGCTGCATGTGCATTGTCATCAGAAATCCATCAGTGATGCCGGCGATGCCAGCAAGGCGCTTGCCTTGATTCCCGGTCTGGACCTGCAAGTCATTGCCTCCGGCTGCTGTGGCATGTCCGGTGAGTTCGGCTACAAGCATTATGATGTGTCCTACAAAATCGCTCAGCAGGCCATCTTACCAACGCTGAATAACGCCGACGGCGATGACTGGGTGATCGCCACCGGTACCAGCTGTCGCCACCAGGTGGCCGACTTTGCTCAGCGTCACGCTCTGCATCCGGCGCAGGTGTTTCTGCGCGCGCTGGCTGACCCAGCCTGATCGACCGGCCGGACCCGCTCCCGGCTGATACTAGGAGCCTGTCGGATTTAAGACAGATCGACTGCGCCGGATGGAAAACGGCCCATTTTTCCGATCCTTTTCGTCAAATAGCGACTGCTATTCTCATCAAACGATCGAAAAACTGTACTCGCTTTCCCTCTCGGCTCGCTACGATCGCTCAAACCCGACAGACTCCTAGGCCTGGTTCAAATACCGCCTCAACTCACCGCTTCAATACACATCGTATTGCACGCGTTTGATCTGGCGCCAGTGTTTCCAGGTTGCGGCGGCCTGATCCGGCGTTTGCCCACCGACCTGCTCCAACACACTGGTGAAACACTGCGTCACCTCAGGCGCCATCTTCGACTGATCACCGCACAGGTACACGTAAGCACCTTGATCCAACCATTGCATCAAGGTGTCACGCGCTTCCCAAATACGATCCTGAACGTAAACCTTATGAGCCTGGTCGCGGGAAAAGGCTTTGCTCACCTTTAACCCCAGTTGCTGCCAGCTTGCCAGCATGCTTTGCGGCAGCGTAGCCGCCAACAGATCAGTCTGATCGGCATGCGTCTCACCAAAAAACAACCAGGCCTGTTGGGCTGTTGAGGTCGCATGCGCCCCAAAACGACGTTGCAAAAAGCCAAGATAAGGCGCCAGCCCAGTGCCAGCGCCAATCATCACAATCGGCGTGCTTGCATCCGCTTCCGAATCCGGCTGGTCTTCCGGCAACTTGAAATGCGGGTTGAGATTCCATTCCACCTCCAACCGATCACCCGGCTCACTGCCACTGAGCACGTTACTCGCCGCGCCATAGCGTTGACGGCGCGCACGCTCATACACCACCTGTCGGTAAAGCAGATCCACCTCTGTCTCCCCGACCGCTTCAGGGGCCGACGCAATGGAATAAAACCGCGGGGCCAAAGGCGCCAGCAAAGTAACAAAGTCACGGGCCTGATCCGGCTCGGCCAACTCAGGCTGTTGTGCCAATAAATCGTCAATCAAGTCCAGGACATCGCGCCCCTGGGCATAGGCCATCATGGCCTGTCGATCGGGCCATAAAGACCAGCCAAAATGGCGTTGCAGCTTATTAAGCACGGCCGGTTGCAATTGCGTCAACTCTAGGTGCGCATGCAAGGCTTCACCTAAAGGCATGGGCTCATGCCGAGGCAGTGTCACAGAGGTGGTGTCAGACAGGTTCAATGCCTGCAAACAGGCCGTCACCAGCCCGGAAGGATTATGGGGCGTCACCATCAGCCAGTCGCCCGGCTGATAAGCCAACGCCTGGGACAGGTTTAAACGGATATGAAAAATGGCCTTATCGGCCTGGGGGGTTACGAATCGGTTAAACACCACCTCGGCGTGCATCACGGGCTCCTGTTCATCGTTTGACACTCGATTATAAGCCCGGACTCACTGCCCACCAAACGCTTCTTGGCTAGCCCGCACGCACCATGTCAATCAACACGGTCATCCAGGGCGCCGTCACCAGGATGGTGACCGCCGACATCAGCCCGGCAATCAACCCGATGCCGACCTGGGGAATCAGGTTGTTGTTTTTGATTTCAATCTCTTCGGCCTGGCGCTCCACGGAGCTGAAAATGTCCACCTGACGTTTCATCAAACCATTCAGGGTCCGGATTTGCTTGTATAACAACTGTTGTTCTTTTTCCAGTTTGGCCCGGCTGCGTTCAGTACGGTTTTCCAATTCGTGCATCTGTTTCGACAGCTGACCGATGGACGCATCCATTTGCTTGACCAGTCCCTGAATCGCTGATTTATCTTCTTTCAGCCATTCGTAATCCGGCGCAACCATATCGGACATATCATAATCGTCATAGTCAATCTCCTGACGGCCACGCTGGCGGCGCAGCGCCTGTTCCAGCAGCAAGCTTTTGGAGCCCAACGGTTCAACCTGGCGTAAATCAATGGACATAATCGGTGCCTCGCAACGTTTAAACTGTCAATTTTCTGTCATAGATAAGTCGTGTTGCCCTGCTTAACGCGAGAAGCATGCCAAATCACCCTGTATGGGTCTCTGGCCCATAAAAAAAACGAAAATGGTAAAATAACACTCTTTCAACGGAATAGATTTTGGCCCTATGACACAACACACCCTCAACAAAGACCCGCTCACCGCCGAACAGAAAAATGCCTTTATTGAACTGGTGCTTCAAACCGGCGTGCTAAAACTTGGGCAATTCACTCTGAAGTCCGGGCGCCAGAGTCCTTATTTCTTCAACGCCGGGCTCTTTAATACCGGTGGTCAACTGGCGCAACTCTCGGCGATTTACGCCCAGGCCATTGCCGAAAGCGGTCTGGCGTTTGATGTGTTGTTTGGCCCGGCCTATAAAGGCATCCCCTTGGCGGCCGCAACCAGTACGGCTCTGGCCACCCAGCATCAACTGGACACGCCTTATGCCTTTAACCGCAAGGAAGCCAAAGACCATGGCGAGGGCGGCAACATCGTCGGTCACCCGCTTGAAGGCAACGTCCTGATCATAGATGACGTGATCACAGCCGGGACGGCCATCCGCGAAGCAATTGACCTGATCCAGGCACAACATGCTCGCCCGGCCGGCGTGGTCATCGCACTGGATCGAATGGAAAAAGGTCAAACGGATCAATCCGCGATTGAAGAGGTGGAAACCCAATATGGCTTCCCTGTGATCCGATTAATCTGCCTGCAGGACCTGATCGATTATCTGACCGAACAGTCTCTGCCCTCGGAACTGGATATTGACCAGGCAGCGATTCTTGCAGCCATGAAAGCCTACCAAACCGAGTACGGGGTTTAGAACGCAAAGGAGTGCGTCATGTCGGATCCGTTTAAAGAGTTAATGCTGTTGCGCCACGCCAAATCGGATTGGAAGAACCCGGATCAACCCGATATTGACCGCCCCATCTCCGACAAAGGCAAAAAATCGGCGTGCAAAATGGCCCAATGGCTCAAACAACAGCAACTGATGCCGGATGCCGTCTGGGTCTCTCCGGCCAAACGCGCTCAACAAACCCTCAAACGACTGCAACTTCCCAAAGAGATTCCGGTCACAACAGTGGATCACTTGTATCTGGCCAATCTTGACCAACTGGAACAACTGCTCACCCGCTTTCCCGAAAGCATGCACCGCCTGCTTTGGATCGGACACAATCCGGGGTTTGAGCAATTTCTGGCTCGTTTGCTGGGCCCTGCTGTGCAAGCCCAACCCCACAACAAACCTTTTCCCACGGCCACGCTCGCGCATCTACTGCTATCAGACCAACCAAGCAATGAAGGTCGGGGCCGTTTGCTCCACTATGTTCGCCCAAAGGACCTGAAAAAAGCAGGCTCGGAGACAACGCGCTCCTAGTCGTTTCGGCACGCTTTCTGCTTAACAGCCCTCAACTTGCAAAAAGCGGCAAAAACGAACGTTTTGTTGTGACAACCGGGTCACAAAAGAGGCTACTGGCCCTTTGTCACGAAAGTTTTGTTGAAAAAAAACAGCCGCGCGGTTACATTTCAGTTAAAAAGATGTGGCCATTGCACCGAACGAACAACATCAGAAGGCAACGATTATGAATCCAAGCGACCGCCCGATCATCAATGAAGAAATCCATGTTCCCGAGCATTATCGTTTGATCTCCCGGACGGATCTGAAGGGAACCATACTCGAAGCCAATTCCGAATTCATTGAAATCAGTGGTTACGAGCACGATGAAATCATCGGCCAGCCGCACAACATTCTACGCCACCCGGATGTTCCCAAAGCGGTGTTCAAAGATTTCTGGGACACCTTGCACGCGGGCGAAGGCTGGACTCAGCTGGTCAAAAACCGCGCCAAGGACGGACGCTATTACTGGGTCATCGCCAACGCCGCGCCTGTGGTGGAAAACGGCCAGACCACCGGGTACATTTCCGTGCGCACCCCGCCGCCGGAAGCGGACAAAGTGGCCGCCGCGCAAGCCTACAAAGACATCAGCGCGGGCAAAAAAGTGATCAACCAAGGCCACATTGAGTCACCCAAACAGGCCACGCTCCATAAGTTTAACCCTTTTTACAAACTCAAAATCATGCCCAAGCTGGCTGCGATCGGGACAACTTTGGTTGTCGCCGGGATTGCCATCACAGCTTTGCTGTCTCAAATCACCTACCAGAAAGTCGAAGCACTCAATGCGGTCGAACGCCACGACCAAATAGCGGAGCGTCTGGATAGCATTATCGACAAAGCTCGCGCCGGTGATATTGGGCAGGCACTTGGTTTTGCCACTCATCCAGATGTCAGGGCAGCTTTGGAAAGCGACTACCCCTTGCTGGCCAAGCAAACCGTAGACGCCAAGATTCAGTCCATGAAACAGGCGCATGGCATCACGCCCAAAGTGCACGTGCATGACGCCAATGGGCATTCTTTCTACCGATCCTGGACCGACAAACGCGGCGATGACATTTCAGGGTTCCGTTACACCGTCAATCAGGTGCGCGAACAGAAAAAAACCGTCGGTGGGATCGAACTGGGTCGTCGTGGCATTGCCATTCGAAGCGTTGCGCCGGTTTTTAAGGACAACGGTAATCAAGTCATTGGATCGGTCGAAGTCGTGACTGGCATTGATAACCTAAAAAATCAAATGGCCAAGCGTGACATCAGCTATGCGTCCGTTTTAGTTGACGAAGCGCTCGAGATTGCACAAAAAGCACAAGATAACCCCAAAATTGGCTCTTATACCCTATCCAGTACCGATCTTTTCAATCCGGACACGGTTGAACGCCTGCAATCCATTGACATCACTCAACTGATCAAACAAGAGCACTTGCTACTGAACGATCGGTTTATGGTGGCTCTGCCGATCACTGACACCAATGGCGATTTGATCGGTTACCACATTTTGGATGAGAGCCTGAGTAAACTGAATGCGCTTAACGCCGTCAGCTTTGATGCGGCCGTCGACACCGTTGTGAAGGTCGCGCTCTCCATGATTCTATTGATTCTGGTGTTCCTGCTGATCATCCGCAGCAATATGGTCCTGCCCATCAAGCGCATTGCCAAAGTCATGGACCATGCGCGTGACACCGGCAACTTGAGCGCCCGCGCCGATGCCCGCATCCCCAATGAAATGGGATTGCTGGCCGAAGCTTATAACGGGCAGATGCAAATGACCCAGGTCGCCATGGGTGAGGCCGGTCGCATGATGAAAGACATTGCCGAAGGTCGCCTGAAAACCTCCACGGTCATTCCAATGACCGGTGACTTTGACGTATTAAAACGCAACCTCAATGCGGCATCCCAACAGTTGGAAGACACCTTCTCCGAAGTGCGCCACGTACTGCAGGAAATTCATGCTGGTAACTTCAGCTATGAAACTTCGGACAAAGCCATGGGTGAATTCAAACGTGCGCTGCATGATGCTCAGGCTGCCATGTCATTGTTGAAAGGGGTTTTCTACGAAGTCAACGAACTGATGAGCGAAGTCTCTCAAGGCTTCTTTGGCAAACGCATCACCGCCAAAGCCAGTGGTGAAATGCAGGTGCTCAAAGACAACATCAACGCAACCTTGGACGCTTTGGAAAAAATCATCGAAAACGCCACCCAGGTCATGGTTGCTCAAGGCACCGGGGACCTGAAACAGCGCATCCACATGGAAACCGACGGCACCTTGGCGGTGTTGCGTGAAGGCATCAACAACTCGGTCACCAATGTCAGCAGCCTGATGGCCCAGACCACTTACTCCGTAAACAATCTGGCCACAGGCACCATGGACATCTCCAACGATGTGATTGATCTGTCTTCGCGTACCCAGCAGCAGGCCGCTTCCCTCCAAGAAACGGCGGCGAGCATGGAACAGATCACCTCGACCATCCAGCAGACGGCCAACAATGCCAGCGATGCCAATGAGGCGGCCACGCTGTCACTGAAGGAAGCGCAGGATGCCAACCAGGTGGTGCACCGAACCATTGAATCGATCAATGAAATCAACGAAGCCAGCACCAAAATTTCCGAGATCACCTCACTGATCGACAGTATTGCCTTCCAGACCAACCTGCTCGCGCTGAACGCGGCGGTGGAAGCCGCGCGCGCCGGTGAGCACGGTCGTGGCTTTGCCGTGGTGGCAGGCGAAGTACGCTCGCTCGCCGGCAAATCCAGCGAAGCGGCCAAAGACATTCGCGACCTGATCGACAGCACGGTTGAGAAAGTGCAGGAAGGTGCCAAACTCGCGGATGAATCCGGCAAGGCACTGGAGCTGATCAATGGCTCGATTGAAAAAATCGGGAACTACGTCAAGGAAATCTCCGACACCACCGCCGAACAGGCCAAAGGGGTGGAACAGGTCAATACCGCGATCAGCAGCATCGACCAGGTGACCCAGCAGAACTCGGCCCTGGTGGAAAAAACCGCCGATCGCACCGCCGACATGAGTCGTCTGGCCGAAGAGGTGCAAAACGTGATCGGCACCTTCAAATTTGATCTGAAGCAGATCGGTTTTGAAACGGCCATGGAAACCGGCGACTTTACTTTTGCCCATGCTCGCCGTGCCCACCGCCAGTGGAAAGGCTTGGTGCTGGCCTATGTGGAAGGGATCGATGCCGAGTTCAACAAAGAAACGGCCACCGATCACACCAAGTGTGCTCTGGGGCAGTGGATGTATGGAGAAGAAGGCCAGGCTTTCTTGAGCATGCCTGAAATGCAGGAAGTCGAGAAGTGGCACAAGGAGCTTCACGCTACCATCAAACGGATTCTGGACGCGCATCAGAATGACGACTTCGAAACGGTGAAAACCGAATTTGACAAGCTGGATACGGCCAGTGAAAAAGTCATTGACGGTTTGACGCGCGCCGAGGCGGCAATTGCGCGCAAACAAAAGGACGAAGCGCGTCACAAACCCAAAGCGTCTGAGGAAACGCCCAAAACGATCGCGAAGAAGCCGTCTTCTGCTCAGTCGGGCCACCAAAGCGACGCCAAGGCATCTCAGCACAACCGGACGTCATCCAAACCTCAGGCCAGCTCGGCGCCCAAACCGTCCCCTCAGCGCAGCGAGGGGCGCAATAGCGCCACACAAACCCCACCGCCGCCACAACCGGCGCACAGCAAAGAGGAAGATGAGTGGAGCGAGTTTTAACACCGTTCCGATTCCGTCCAACAAAAAAGCCCGCGGTCGCAAGACCAGCGGGCTTTTTTATGTGCCACAGATAAGGCCGGAACTTTACCAGAGTTTGCGCCCTTCGGCCTGTTGCTGCATCACCCATTGTTGAAACGCCGGCGGACCATACGCCAGGGTCAAAGGGTTCTTTTCCAGCTCATCCACTTCCGGGTCCTGCATCTGATAAATCAGAGGACGCATCTTCTTTTCGGCCTCCTGCATCAACCAATTTAATGTTTTTTCAGGGATTTCACGCCCGACCGGCACCGCCAGATCGACCACTAGGCCTTCCCACGTCAGCACATGGTCAATGACCAGTGCCCCGCATTCATCTGGACGAAAATCGTCCGGCAAACGACTGCCCTGTTTGATCCAGGCGCACTCGAAATTTCGACAGGGGTTGACCGGCCGATTTTCATAATCGTCACAGCCCTGGCCGGTACTGTGGGGACAAGGATGCCCCGGATAGGCTTCACAGCCTTTGACGGTGATCTGTACCCAGCCATCGCAGCAGGCGGTACAAGGTTGACATTGACGAGTCATGCAAGGTCCTTCTTTGCGCGTTTTGCGCAAAGTGTAACACAACTGTCATATACACGCCCTCAACCAGGTTTTTCTAACCCGAATGTTTCATGAATTTGTGCTGAGATTGCGCAGGAACTTGTTTTCACAAGGAAATTTCCGAAGAAGCGTCGTATCCATGATTACGACCGTCTGAGGAAATATTGCTTGTGGAATCAAGGGGCAAGCAAGGTCGGTGCAAATTTGTGAAATATTCGGGCTAACCAGGCCTGGTAGAAAAACACCCGATACAAATGCGTCAGGCAATAAAAAAGCCATGACCCCCAAAAGGGCCATGGCTTAGGCGTTCACCGATCCGGTTATAAGGATCAGCTGCCTGGCTTGCTCATGCCACCTTCGGTGTATTTGACGCCACCGTGCCATTGCCAGATAAAGTACAGCAATGGAATCACCAGCAGTGTCAACACCGTGGCGGAGAAGGTACCAAAGATCAGAGAGATCGCCAGACCTCCAAAGACCGGATCGGTGATCATGATCATGGACCCGAACATGATCGCCAACGCCGTCAGCAAAATCGGCCGGAATCGAACCTTACCAGCTTCAATCACCGCTTCTTTCAGTGTCTTGCCTTCGGCCCGATACTCAAGGATGAAGTCGATCAACAGCAAAGAGTTACGCACCACGATCCCGGCCAGTGCAATCACCCCGATCATGGACGTGGCGGTAAAGGCCTGTCCCATGATCCAGTGGCCCGGAAACACCCCAATCATGGTCAACGGGATCGCCCCCATCACAATCAACGGCATCATAAACGAGCGGTAGTAACCCACCAGCACCAGATAAATGAAGATAATCGCCACAATGAAGGCGCTGCCCATATCGCGGAACACATCGAGTGTCAGGCGCATTTCACCGCCCCAGAGCAGGGAATACTCCATCACGTCTTTCGGCTCGGCTTCCACAAAGCCCAGATTGGCGGTATGGAAGGTGACGTCGGATTCCGGCAGTTTGACGCCGTCCAGCATGCCATCCAGGGTCAGAACGGCATAAACCGGGCTGGAGCGCAGCAGCTCACCCCCGACCATCACCATCTGATGCTGGTCACGTCCGATGATCGGCTTGGCCTTGGTGACTTCCTTGATGTCGGCAAAGGAGGCGACCGGCACGGACGCACCGGAACGCGATTGCACATTCAGTGACATCAACTGTTCCGGCACGGTCCGTTCAGAGCGCGGTAAACGCACCACAATATTGACCGGCTCTCGAACGTTATCAAGGTGCATGTAGCCCAGCTCATAGCCATTAATGTAATCGCGCAACATCTTGGCAACCTGAGCCGGCACCACACCCAACAGATTAGCCTGAGTGCGGTCGATATTGATCTGATAGCTGACGCTGTTAGCGGTGACACTGTTATCAATATTCGTCAGACCATAGACATCATGCATCTTATCCGTGATTTCCAGCGCCGCCTGACGGAGCTTGTCGTAATCCGGCCCGTAGAGTTCGGCCAGAATCTGCGTGGTCACCGGCGGCCCTGGCGGGGTTTCATACAGCTTGATGTTGGCCCCAGGGAAAACCTTTTTGACCGAGCTCAATCGCTCGTCGAGCATTTGTACCAGTTCGTGCGACGATAAATCCCGTTGGGTTTTATCGGTCAGGTTCACCCGAATTTGGGCAAAGTTCACGCCCTGTTTGATCAAGTCACCGCGCACCAGTGCGGCAAAGTCAATCGGTGCCGGTTTGCCCAGAAAAACACTGTAATCGGTCACATGCGGCAAATCGGCAATCACCTCATTGACACGACGGACCACAATATCGGTGCTCTCGAGCGCCGTGCCTTCCGGCATGTCCACCTGAACCAGGAAGGTGCTGGTGTTGTCATACGGCAGCATCTTCACTTCCACGCCAGCCGGGTGCAGGGGATTGTTCATGCCATCATCCCGCATAAACTGCAGCGCAGGCTGAATCATGGCCGCAAACAGTGCCATCAACACCACAAACAAAAACACATTGCGCTTGGTGCGACTTTCCAGCATGGGCACAATGGATTTTTCATACAGTTTCTGCATCCAATCCGGTTCGGTGACATGATGCGTCTCCGTGCTTTCTCGGGACTGCATCTCCTTGATGGCCTTATTCCCCAACAAACGGTACGAGAGGTAAGGCACCAGCATATAAGCGATCACCAGGGACGCAATCATGGCCACCGGCACGTTAAACGGGATCGGTGCCATAAACGGCCCCATCATCCCAGTCACAAAAATCATCGGGATAAAGGCCAGTATGACCGCAAACGTCGCGACATTAGTAGGGTTCCCGATTTCATTGGTGGCTTTAATCAATAATTCATCAAAATTCTTGGGATCAAACCCTTCGTGTATGTGTCGGTGTATGTTTTCGATCACCACAATCGCGGCATCCACCAATAACCCCAGCGACAGAATCAATGCAAACAGGGTGATCCGGTTGATGCTCTGGCCGGACACATAGCCCACAAACAGCACCACAAACAGAATCAATGGCACGGTCAATGTCACAATGCCCGCTTCACGCCAGCCCAGGAACAGGACCAGAATCACGATCACCGAGCCCACAGCAATGCCTAAGTGTTCCATCAAAATGTTGACGGCCGCATTGGCTTTTTTGCCATCGTCGCGTGTCACCACCACGTCGACGTTGGCAGGAATCACGCTCTTTTTCAGCAGATCAACCTTATCCAGTACGGCATTGGCCACGGTCACCGCATTGGTGCCGGGTTTTTTGGCCAGCGAAATGGTCACCGCAGGCTGTTCGCCGCGAATGTTTTGCCCGGCCGCCGAACCGAAACCGATTCGGGTGCTGACGTCTTCTTCCATCGGGCCGTCTTCAATGCGGGCAATGTCTTTCAGGTAAATCGGGCGACCCTGGTGAGTGCCGATAATGATCTCACCCACTTCTTCGGCATTGCCCAGATACCCGTTCAGACGCACCGGGTAGTGCTGATTCTGCTCCACCAGACTGCCCGCTGGCAGGGACACATTATTGCCCTTTAGCATGTCGCTGATGGTTTGCAGTGACATGCCCACTGAGGCAATTTTGCGGGCATCCAGCCACACATTGACCGCCCGTTTTTTGCCACCGACCACATCGGTAAAGCTGACGCCGGGCACTTTGCGGATTTCTTCCACCACCTTGAGAGAAACGTCACGCAGGTCAAAGCCGGACAGCTCCGTGGAGGTGAGCGCCAGTGTCATAATCGGCACATCGTCCACATTGATGGGTTTGACGATCGGTTCCTGAGTATCCGGTGGCATGCGGTCCATGTTCTGCATCAGCTGGTTATAGAGCTTGACCAGACTGTCTTCCTGGTTTTCGCCCACATCAAACTGAACCGTTACCACCCCGAAATCGTTGCTGGCATACCCAAAGGTGTGTTTGACGCCCGAGACCGAGTTCATAATGCTCTCAAGGGGTTTGACCACCATGTTCTGAACTTCTTCCGGGGTCGCCCCGGCTTTCGGCACCATGATGTTGGCCGCAGGGACCACAATTTGCGGATTGTATTCACGTGGCGTGACCATCAATGCCAGCACCCCAGCCAGCGTCACCGCCACCATGATCATCATGGTGATCTTCGAGTGAATAAACGCCTTGGCCAGTTTCCCGGCTGAATTAAGCTTGTCCGCGCTCATTTACGCCCCCTTGCCTTGTGCGTCGTCGGTTGCGATGCGGTCCCCATTGAGGATGCTCATATTATTGTCCACGACAATGGTGTCCCCCAGCTGAAGACCGGATTTGACCTCGACCTGATCACCAATGACTTCGCCCAGACGTACCATATGGAAACGGGCCTTGCCGTCGGAGACCACAAACACGCCTTCAATGCCCGAACGGTTCACCACGGCGGTGCGTGGCACCATCATGGCCTGACGTTCCCCATGGGTAAACCCAACGCGCGCAAAAGTCCCGCTGTTCACATTACCAATGCCTTTAGGCAGGCTGAGTTTGACTGTGTGGGTGCGCGACTTGGGATCAGCCGCACTCACCAATGTATAAACTTCCCCCTCAATGGGCGCAAGCTTGCCATCCAGTTTGATTTCGGCCTTGTCACCCAGGCGCAACACCGCAAACAAGTCTTCCGACACCTGCGTCTGAACACTCAACGATTGCAGATTTTCCAGCACCAGAATCGGATTACCCGGCGCAGCCAGGTCACCGGCAACGGCCATTTTCTCAACCACCACGCCATCAAACGGCGCCTTGACGTTGACATAGTTCAGCTGGGATTGCGCCTGATTGTAGGCAGAACGAGCCGCGGCCAGATTTTCCTGCGCGACGCGGTACTGCAGACTGATTTTGTCAAACTGCTGCTTGGACACCGAGTCTTCTGCATAGAGCTTTTTAAACCGGTCATAATCCAGTTTGGCATCTTCCAGTGCGGCTTTGGCCTGCTGGTAGCCCGACTTGGCCTGGGTAATCTGCGCACTCACATCATTGGAATCAATCGAAAACAGCAGATCCCCCGCGTCCACGCGATCACCGACTTTCACGTCCAGGTCTTTAATGTAGCCCATCAAACGCGACGCAATGCGCGCTTTCTGGTCCGGGACCACGGAACCGGGCACCACCGACTGCAAGGGAATGGATCCCAATTCAACCGATGCCACAGGCGCATCAATGGTTTGCACATTGACCGGATCGGTTTCCGGATTGGTTGACTCACCACACCCCGTCAGCCCCAGCGTCAATAAGGCAACAAGCAATGGGGTTTTCATAGAATACGCGTTGATTTTCATCCGACTCACCTGATTTGATTGGTTGAATTGATTAAAGCTGAGCCAAGCTCATTGCGCCGGTTTCCAAACGCAGCTTGGCTTTTTGAATGTTCTTTTCGTATTGAGATTTGACCAGATCGGCACGCGCCTTATCCAGCTGCGCCTGATTGGCCAGCACTTCGGTCATGGTGGCAATGCCGCCCTTGTAGCGTTTCATAATCAAACGTTGGGCCTCTTCGGCCTGGGCCACGGCCAACTCATTGGATACCACGCGTTTTTCAGCCACTTTGAGCATGCGCCAGGCTTTGCGCACGGCCAAACGGGTTTGATTGGTTTTGGATTGCAGTGCCGCCTTGGCCTCTTCGGCTTCCGCGCGCGCGCGGCTGACCCGATTGCTGGTCACGCCAAAATCGGTCAGCTTCCAAGAAACCACCCCGGCCACGGTGTAGGAGGTGCTGTCAAAACCAAGGTTTTCATCATTGGCATCCCCGCGCGCCATCAGATTAAAGCTTGGGTATTTGTCGGCTTCACTGGCGGCAATGGCCGCTCGTTTGGCTTCGGTCTGCGCGCGCAACGCTTCCAGTTGCGGATTGGCGGTCATGGCCTGCTGGCTCAATGAATCCGGTGTGTGCTCCGGCAATGTAATATCCTGACGCGCCCCAATCTCAATCTGCGCGTTTTCATCCATGGCCATCAGCATTTTCAGATTGTCCAGCGCAATCTGCTCTTCCATCAACGCCTGCTCATAATGCGTTTGCGCCTCTGATAAATGCACGTTGGCACTCAACAGCTCGGAGCGCACCACAATGCCCTGCTCGACCAAGTTTTCAGTGGTGTTCACATACGCCTGCGCCGCTTCCATCGCTTGCTTGGCGACATCAATAAAGGCCCGCGCCGTGTGCACGCCTTCATAGGCTTTGTAGACATTAAAGGTGAGGTACTGTTGCGTGGCCTCATCACCCTGGCGCGCTGCGGCGATCATGGCTTGGGCCTGATCTTCATAACTGCCGATTTTTCCGCCATTCCAAACCGGCAGCTTCACTTCCAAACGGCTATTGAAATTATTATGCGCACCAGGATGGTTTAAATCGTCAGGCTCAACACTTAGGAGATTAGGGTTAGTCGAATCAAAATCCGCAAAGCCAAAATCTGCAAATGTCGCCTGCCGCTGACCCAGTTTCATGCCAAACACATTCATCGCATCATTGGAACGGGTCCCGGTCAGGGAAGCAGTAATCTGAGGCATGCGGCTGGCTTCGGCCTCAGCCAGAGCGGACTCGGCCTGAACAATCCGTTGTTGACTGACCGTCATCTCCGGGTTTTTGCCCAGTGCGGTCTCCACGCAGGCTTCAAAATCCAACGTGACCGGATTGGCGCTGGCCATGCCCTGAGCACTGATTAACCCCACGGCCATCGCCACAGGCGACAGTCGGCGCATAAATCGATGTAAGCCGTTTACTGATTTCATACTTTCATCCTTTTTGCCTGGATGGCCTGCCCGGGCCTTATTCACCAAACATTAGTGATAAGGCCCTGAAATGACAAACACATTAGCATATAAGCATTTTCTAATAAGCGAGGATTATAAATAAGTTTTCTCTAATATGCCAGTGCTGTCCGGCTTAGTCATTGTGACATCAAGGCGAACCATAATGCCCCAACAGCAACTGTTTCATCCAGACCAACTGGCGATGAAAAAAATGACTGGCCTGCGCCCGCCAGACCAGATCCGGCACCTGCTCCCGAGCCAGGGCCCAGTCCAGCACTTCCTTGGGGTCGACCACTTCATCCTGCCCGCCCTGAATCAACAACCACTCCGCCTTGGGATGAAACCCACTCAAATCATACAGGCTTACCGGTGGTGCCACCGTACACAATTGATCCGCGTTCAAGGCATCGGCCTGTGCCACGCTGATGTAACTGCCAAATGAAAACCCGGCCAGGGTCAAGTGCGACACGGATTCGGTGGCCCGCAACCACTCGACCACGGCAGCCAGATCGTATTGTTCACCCAGCCCTTCATCATAATCGCCGGCAGATTCCTGCACCCCACGGAAATTGTAGGCCAGTGTTCCCCAACCCAACTGCTGGAACGTTCGTTCCAGCGTGGTCACGACTTTATTATCCATGGTGCCCCCGTACTGAGGATGCGGATGACTCAACACCACCCAGGCTGTGTCATGAACGGAGGGACTCGACTCTGCCAGCCGAGAGGCACCGGGCCGGGTGAGACGGGCTTGCAAGGGGCCAACTTCCCCCGGAATGACAAGACTAGTGGATGATGCAGGCATAATTTCCATGGTCAATGAGGTAATGCCGGCCATTTTACCCGAGTCCCCGCCTCGATTCGAAAGACTCTGCCAAACAGTCGCCTGAAACCCGCTCGACCGCTACAATGGTCTCATTGAAAGAGCCATGGAGCAGACAATGCAAGAACGAACACTGATCATTGATGACGCCATTCCCTTCGGCGAAGCAATGTTCTCTCACCTCGGCCAGGTCAAATTACGACCCGGCAAAGCCATCCGCCCGTCCGACGTTGCAAACGCCGACGCATTAATTGTGCGCTCCCGAACGCAGGTCAATGCTGACCTGCTACAAGACAGCGGCGTTAGCTTTGTCGGCTCCACCGTGGTCGGCCTGGACCACATTGACCAGGCCTGGTTAAAACAACAGAACATTCCCTTCTATTCTTCACAGGGCTGCAACGCCAACTCCGTCGCCGAATACGTTTTAACCAACATTATTCGCCTCGCGGCACAAAATGAGTGGAACCTGACCAGGCTAACACTCGGCATCATTGGCGTCGGGCACGTCGGCAAACGCCTGCAGACACTGGCCGAAGCCGTCGGTCTGACCTGCCTTTTAAATGACCCGCCTCGTGCCGCGCGCGAAGGCTCAGACGGCTTCTGTGAACTGGACGAAGCACTGAAAGCGGACATTATCTCGCTGCACACACCCTTATCCCATGAAGGAAAATGGCCAACGTATCATCTGCTGGCGCATTCGCATCTGGCAAGGCTCAGTCCGAACCAGGTGCTCATCAATGCCGCACGCGGTGGCATTGTGGATGAAGCGGCCTGGGTGACGGCGCCCATGAACGAAAATCTCATTGATTGCTGGGAAAATGAACCGGAAATCCGGGCTGACCTCTATCAGAAAGCCACCCTTGCCACCCCTCACATCGCGGGTCATGCCCTGGACGCTAAAATTAAGGGCAGTGAGATGGTATACGAACAGCTTTGCCAGCACTGGCAAATCCCCCCGCAGCAACATTGGCAGGCAGAATTACCCCTCCCTCCCGCACCGCTTCAAATTGAACCCGCTCCTCAATTAGCGAAGACGCTATGGCAGCTTTTGAAGCAATGTTACAACCCTTTGGACGACGATCAGGCCATACGGGCCAAAGAGATTCAGGGCACGCATAAAAAATATGAATATTACCGTCGACACTACCCGGTGCGGCGAGAGTGGTCACAACACCGAGTGGCAAAAACACCCGATAAAAATTTAAATAAGCTATTGATAGAACTAGGCTTTCAACTAATTTAGCAGACACTTATTTCAGGGTTTCGTTATCTCTTAATATTAGCAAGTCGTTATGTCCATAAAAGAAAGTTATTTTGCCGACAAAAAATTTGATTTTCGCCCCATTCGGCACCCGAGTAATCTTGGTTCTGAAAATTGACTTACATCAAAAAACACTTGCCACAGCCATCCGGTTGTGGGCAAGTGAGAACGAACGCAAACCAATGGAGAACGACTCAATGAAACTGATGACACTGTTCAAAACCGCTTTTGTGGCCGGCAGCATCGCCCTGCTTTCCGGGTGTGGCACCATCAACGCCATGGGCAACCTGAATGACGGCGCGAGCGATACTTTTTTCGAAGTCTGGGACAAATGGGTTGAAGCCGAAGGCGATATCGCCGACGCCACCATGTGGGAAATGAAAGTAGAAGAAGGCGTTGAATTCGTTGACGTGGTTGACGCCATCAATAATGCAGCCATGGGCACCGGTCTGATGAACGTCGGCGTACTGCCCCTGTCCGAAGAACTGAAAGCCCGCGGCATCGAATCCAAGCGCATTCACGTTATGTCTTTCTGTAACCCTGAAACCGCTCGTAAAATGATCGACTTTTCACCGGCGATGGGTGGTTTCCTGCCTTGTCGTATCACCATCGTTGAAGAAGAAGATGGTCTGCATCTCTACAGCATGAACATGGACATGATGGTCAAAATGGGCAAAAAACTGCCACCAGAACTGAAAGAAGAAACCATGCATGTGCGTAACACGGTTTGGAAAATGATGGAAAAAGGTGCTTCCGGCGCTTGGTAAGCTCCCTCCCGATCCTCTGATTAGAAACCCGCCTTGCGCGGGTTTTTTTGTGCACGAATGAATGTCTAAACCTCGCCCCTCTGATCTAGAGCATCGCCTTCAAACGCCCCGCTTCCCCCACTGCCCTCACCAGCATTCCTGCGAAAATAATGATCTTTCAGACCTTTCACGGGCGAAGAAAAAGCCTAAGAATGACAAAAGCCTTGGCATAAGGCCTACCGGAGACACTTTGAACCAGGACGACACTCAAACGCCAATCTGCTTGCCTTTTCACCAGGCCTGGTAATGTTTGCATTCATTGCTCACCGCTCACCGCTCACCGCTCACCAAGTACAGTATTTAATAATATTAGAAACTCTTAATAAAAAAACTCTGCTTAGTTATAAAAAAGTTTTGACTTCAATAAAGACAATTCCTTATTTCATAGAACACTTATATTAGAAAACGCTTATTATATTTAATATCAAGAACTTAAGTTATTTTTTGACTTGGATCAAATTTCGAACACATCCCCAGTCCCGTACGAATTAATCCCACTAATCAATCATAAAATTTTTTTGATTATTAAATCAGAAAACGCTTATGCATAGTGTTTTCTGAAAAGGTTGTGGCGCATGCTGCACACAACCCAGGAAAACCAACCTGATCACAACAACAAGAGAGAATGAACGCATGAAGTTAACAAGAATCGCACTCGCTGTGGCCACCACAGCCATGGTTTCAACCCCTGTTCTGGCAACCAACGGTGACAACCTGATCGGTCTGGGCGCACAGTCACGCGCACTGGGCGGCACTGGCACCGCCGCTTTCTTCGGCTCCGAAAACGCCCTGACCAACCCTTCTCTGCTCGGCAAAGGCCAAGGCACCGAGTTTGCCATTGGCGGGACTTTGTTTAAACCGGATGTGAAAGCCGAAACCAATGTCGCTTCAATGCCGGGTCAAACAGCATCACAAACCAGTGAGGCTGATACAAACATCATTCCTGAGGTCTCTCTCTCAACACGCCTTAATGACAACTGGACATTTGGCCTCGGCATCTTCGGCTCCGCAGGGATGGGGACAGACTACCGAGATAATGGCGGAGAAATGGACGGTACCGGGTTGTTCAACGGGTATAGCAATCTTCAGTTAATGAAATTCGCGCCTTCTCTCGCCTACAACAACGAGAACTGGGGGATTGGTTTTGCTCCTGTGATCCAATACGGCGCATTAGACATTAACTATCATTCCCGTAACAACAACGGCACACCTATGGACCCAACAGATGACCAAGTTTCTAATTTTGGTAACGGCATGTCTTCTGACCTGGGATATGGGTTTAACATCGGTGGTCATTTTGACATTACACCTGAATTTACCGTTGCTTTGGCTTACCAATCTGCTATTGATATGGAATATGACGATCAAATCACCGGTGCGGCGTGTGGTTTTGGCGTTGGTCCAACTGGATGCAACGCGCGCCCACAAACGAATACAATCACCTCGGACAATCTTGAGCAACCCGCGGAAATTAAAATCGGTGCCGCTTACACAATGGGCAACATGATGTTCACGGCTGACGCAAAACAGATTAAATGGAGTGACGCCAACGGATACAAGGATTTTAATTGGGATGACCAAAATGTATTCGGAGCTGGTTTCAAATACACAGCAAACAACTACTGGCTCGGTGTTGGTTACAACTATGCCGAAGACCCTATTGATGTCATGAGTGACAACAACCCGATGACCGCCTATCAAAACCAAGCAGTCAACCTTTTCAACAATCACTTTTTCCCAGCTGTGGTTGAACAACACTTTACCTTTGGTGGCGGTTATAACATTACCAAAAACCTAGCGCTTGACGCTGCCATTGTTTATGCCGCCGAGGTTAACAAAAAGGTTAACACCGGTACCATTTCTGACATGATGTCAGACGGAAGTTATGATGGAAATCCAGTAGACAGCACCGAACACGAAGTAACCCACTCTCAAATTGGGTACACGTTGTCTCTGCGCATGAACTTTTAAGTTGTACGCTTAGAACATCCTAACCAAACCGTCACCCGCGTTTGCGGCTGGCGGTTTTTTTATGCCTTTTTGACCAGGCCTGGTCAAAAACACATCTCTGCCCTCCTTAACCAATACATATACAGAAGCAATACATGTATTTTTCAAACTTTTCTTATTCTGTGCAATTTGTTTGTGATAGGATGCCAGACAAATGACCGATTAAGAGGAGCACACAGGTCTATGGCACGCATTCTGATCGCAGGTTGTGGCGACATTGGTTGCCGCTTGGGCAAGCAACTTTCCAAGCAAGGACATGACGTATTTGGCATTCGACGCTCTGCCGGCAAAGTGCCATCGGACATCCAGCCCATTGAAGCCGATCTGTTCGCGCCGTTGCCTGACTTGCCGGGTCCCTTTGATTATGTGTATTACATTGTGTCCGCCGGGGCTTTCAATGACATCGGCTATTATCGCGCTTACGTCCTCGGCCTTCGCAATGTGATCAAAGCACTGGAAACACAAGGCTTCTCCGACCAAATCAAACGCCTGTTTTTCATTTCCAGCTCCTCCGTGTTCACCCAAAACAATGGCGAAACCGTCACCGAAGACAGCCCGACCGAAGGCAAAAACTTTGCCAGTCGCCGTTTATTGGAAGCGGAAGAACTGGCTTTAAACGCCCCTTTCCCGGGAACAGTGGTGCGCTTTGGCGGCATCTATGGCCCTGGACGCACCTATCTGATCGACATGGTTTTGAAAGGGCATGCACACTGCATGGAAGACGTCTACAGCAACCGCATTCATACTGAAGACGCCGTGGGAGTTTTGGCGCACCTGCTCACCGTCGACCCGCTCGAGCCGGTTTACATTGGCGTCGACAATGAGCCCACATTGATTTGTGATGTGTATGAATGGCTGGCCGAACAGCTGTCTGCCTCGGTCGTGGAGCACAATGAGCCCACCGAAAACAGCCGGGCTCAACGTGGCAACAAACGCCTCTCCAACGCCAAAATCCGCGCCACTGGCTACACGTTTAAATACCCCAGTTTTAAAGAAGGCTACACGGCGTTACTGGAAGAAATCAACGAAGACACCGAAGCCGAGAGCGTCTAAGCCGATTATCGGTTTCGGCCACGGTCATCTTTCGAGGCGTCCGACTGATCCGACGACTCGTGTGTGACCTCACCATCAATCACACGCTCATCATGACCGGAACGCCCCTCGCTTCGTCCCAGCGTTCGGACATGGAGAATCTGATCCCCGTCCTCCGATTTCTGGGTCCACTCGGTTTCAAACACCCCGTCTCTTTGCTGCGCATATTGAGTTCGGCGCTGTTCAATCACCTTACGCGCCATCACCGCCCGCAAGGGCGGAATCAGCAGCAAAAAGCCCAGGAAGTCCGTCATCAGACCTGGAATCAGTAAAAAGAGTCCGCCCAAAAACAGCAAAACGCCTTCCATCATTTCCTGTGCGGGTGGCTGGCCTTGAGCCATACTGGCCTGTGCCCGCTGCATGGTGCTCACGCCTTGCTGACGCATCAGTGCCACCCCCACCACAGCGGTAAAAACGGTCAACAGGATCGTCGGCAGCGCTCCAATCACACCGCCGACCTCAATCAACACATAAAGCTCCGCCAGCGGCACCAAAATAAACAATAAAACAGTCAGATTAAACATACAGCCTCATTCACCCTTATACCCAAATCTACCGTGGCTTCATACCTCAATACAGACGTCAGCCTTACACAAACTTTGCACACCCTATCGTGGGGCTTTTACGTTAGAATCATTAGATCAATTCAACTAATTTGAGCGCCATCATATCAATGATGGTTGCGTTACAACAGAATTCAACGGGTAAGGACGACCTTTATGTTTCGCCGTTTTATAACTTTGACCGCTCGACGCTTCCAACACGTTTTACTTGGCATCCTGACTGTCAGCGCCTTTTCACTTGCCCCCTGGCAGGCGCACGCCAATGATTTATTGAGTGTGGATGATGCCTTTGCACTGCAACCGGTCACCGCAAAAAACGGCCAGATCCACATCACCTGGGACATTGCAGACGGCTATTACCTCTATCAAAAACGCATCAAAGTCACCTCGCCCGAGACAACACTCGGTCCGGTCAAGTTCCCCAAAGCCATCATTAAACAAGACCCTGCCTTTGGTGAATCCAAGGTTTATGAAAATGACCTCACCGTCACCGTCTCCATTCCCGAGGTGGACGCAAAGCGGTTGAAACTTGAAATCAGCTATCAGGGCTGTGCCGAAGAACAAGGCGTCTGCTACCCACCGCAAACGCGCAAAACCATGGTGGCGCTGCCTGAAGCAAGCGCTCAAGCCTCGCCGGGTGCCATTGCCAGCTTGGACAGCTTGCAGGCACTCAACGATTCGATCGTGGCAGACAGCGGCACCAACCTCTTGCCAGAAGAGGAAGCCTTTCAGTTTGACTACCAGCCCGGCACCGGCCAAAACCGGGGCATGCTGGTTCTGACCTTTGCGGTCGCCGATGGCTACCACCTGTATGAAGACAAATTCAAAGCCACGGTCAAATCCGGGCAAGCATCCCTTGGCACGCTGCAATTGCCGGAATCTACCCTGACCGATGACCCGGTGTTCGGCAAGGTCGCTGTGTTTCATGATGACTTCACCGCCCGTTTGCCGATTGGCAACGTGCTGGACACAGCCGAAATCGAACTGACGTATCAAGGCTGCTCAGTGGACGCAGGTGTCTGCTATCCGCCCACGACAAAAACACTGACGGTCTCTGAACAAAACTTTGCTCAACCGCTGAGTGAACCCGCGATGCCGTCCGCGCCTCAGACCAGCAACGACCTGTCTGAGTCTGATCGCATTACCCAAACCTTGCAAGACAGCTCTCTCTGGCTGATTATTGGGACCTTCTTCCTCTTTGGGCTGCTGCTGTCATTGACCCCTTGCGTCTTCCCAATGATCCCGATTCTGTCCAGCATCATCGTCGGTCAAGGGGACCAAATCACCACCCGACGCGCCTTCACCATGTCGCTCGTGTATGTGCTGGCGATGTCGGTGACCTACACCGTGGCCGGGGTGCTCGCCGGTGTGTTTGGCGAAAACCTTCAGGTCATGTTCCAAAACCCTTGGATCATCGGCACGTTTGCACTGGTTTTCGTGGCACTGGCCTTTTCCATGTTCGGCTTTTATGAACTGCAACTGCCCGCGTCATTACAGAACAAAATCACGCAAGTCTCCAACCAGCAAAAAAGCGGGACCTTGACCGGTGTAGCGATCATGGGCTTTTTGTCGGCCTTGATCGTCGGTCCCTGTGTGGCCCCTCCGCTGGCTGGCGCACTGATCTACATCGGCCAGACCGGGGATGCGTTGCTCGGTGGCACCGCCTTGTTTGCCATGAGTCTGGGCATGGGCGTACCATTATTGTTGCTGGGTACCTCTGCCGGTAAGCTTTTACCCCGGGCAGGCGCCTGGATGGATAACGTCAAAGCCGTCTTTGGGGTGCTCATGCTGGCGCTGGCCATCTGGATGGCGGATCGTATCATTCCAGGCTGGGCAACCTTGATGCTTTCCGGCCTGCTATTGATTGGCGTGGGTGTCTATCTGGGCGCACTGGAGCCAATTGGCGAAAAATCCGGCTGGCACAAGCTGTTTAAATCCCTGGGCGTGATTTCACTGATTTACGGGGTGATCATGTTGGTCGGACTGGCAAGCGGTTCCAACCAGTTGCTGCAACCGCTCAAGGGGCTGACTGGCACATCAAGCGGAAGCGTTCAAACGCAAGCACTTGATTTTAAAAAAATCGATTCCCTTCAGGAACTGGAAGCCGAGCTGGCCAAAGGCGAGCCCATTATGCTGGACTTTTATGCTGACTGGTGCGTGAGCTGCAAGGAAATGGAAGCGCTCACCTTTACCGACCCGGGCGTTCATCAGGCGCTGGAAGGCGTCACCCTGCTCAAAGCGGACGTGACCGACAACACGGAGGTACACAAGGCTCTCATGAAACATTTCAACATTGTGGGACCGCCAGCCATTCTGTTCTTTAAAAACGGACAGGAACAAAAAGCCCAGCGTGTCGTCGGTTTTCAGAACGCACAAACGTTTACCGACAACATTCAGCAGGCACTCAAATAGTGCCACAGCGCTTACTCACTGTCTTAGCCATTTCGCTTTGCGCTATAATGACTTAATGTTCATCCGGTATTCAAAGGGCGGTGCGTAATGCGGTGGCTTACCACAGCTCAATTCAACTTCCTCTGGCTTTTTCTGCTGCTGGTCTCCGTGTGGCTGGGCGGTATGGCGTTTCTCAACCACCAGAGCGAGCAACAAAAACAGGCCTATATCGACAAAAAACTGTCTGATCTCACCTTGGCCTGGCGTTCTGTTCAGCACCTGCAGAAAAAGAGCAAACGCGCTTTTTTAAACACCTATATCATGCAACCGGATGTGCTTTCACTGCTGCACGACGCCCAGGACCCCGACAAGCGAGATCAAGCCCGTCAGGCCCTTCAGCAAAAGATGACCCCGGTTTATGAACAGCTTAAGGCCTCTGACATTTATCAATTCCAGTTCACCCTGCCCGACAATACCAGCCTGTTGCGCATGCACCGGCCCGATTTTTACGGCGATGACTTATCCGGCTTGCGCGACTCCTTCCGTATTGCCAACGAGACCCTCAAGCCGGTCTCCGGTTTTGGTCTCGGGCGGGTTTTGCCAGGCTTTCGAAATGTTTTTCCAATCATTGATGAAGAGCAACACCTCGGGGCGGTCGAATTCAGTCATGCCTTTGAAGCACTGCGCCAGGACATGGCCTTTCTCGACCCGAATCGTGAATACAGCCTGATTTTGCATCCGCGCGTCAAACACGCTTTGTTCCAACGCTTTAAGAATTACTACATCCAAAGCCGTTTCAACTCGGACTGGATTGAAACCGATACCCGCAAAAACTTACCCAATTCACCGCCTAAGCCCTCTATTTTTTCCAAACGAAGCGGAAACGTGTTGAGTGACATGCCGGAAGTTGCAGAAAAAATGCGGCAAGGAAATGATTTTGCATTAAATTATTCAATACAGGGTCACCAATACCTGGCCAGTTTTTTGAGCATTCGGGACCTGGAAAACAAGCCTGCCGCTTACATTATCGCCTTGGCAGAAGCACCATTTCTGGGACAACTCGATCAGCGCCATACGACCAGCCTGATTTTCATCACCCTCCTAGTTGTTTTACTCGGTGGGGCCATCCATCTCATTAACCATAATCGCAAAGAGCTCAAAATCGCGGCCACGGCGTTCAATGTTCAAGAAGGCATTGTTATCACCGATCCGGACGGCCATATCCTCAAGGTGAATCATTCTTTTACCCGATTAACCGGCTACGCCCCCCATGAGGTGATTGGCAAAACCCCAGCCGTTTTAAGCTCAGGGCTTCAAAATGCCAAATTTTACGAAACCATGTGGCACCAACTAAAAAAACACGGTCGCTGGCAGGGTGAAATCTGGAACCGACGTAAAAACGGTGAGACGTATGCCGAATATTTAACCATTACCGCGGTCTACAACGATCGAGGGCGTGTCACCAATTACATTGGGGCCTTCATCGACATCACGCAACGCAAAGAAGACGAAGAGCAGATTCGAAAACTGGCCTTTTACGACCCTTTGACAGGACTGCCAAACCGCCGTCTGTTGATTGAACGTCTGGAACATGCCATTGCCATGAGTCAACGCCACCATACATACGGCGCTGTCCTGTTCATTGACTTGGATAACTTCAAGCACCTCAACGACACCCGAGGTCATGATGTGGGGGATCAGCTCTTGGTCGAAGTGGCTGAGCGCCTTAAAACCGTTTCCCGTGATACCGACACCATTGTGCGCTTGGGCGGCGACGAATTTGTATTGGTCTGTGAAGCCTTGAGCAATGATGAGCGGCTTGCCGCCAGAGATGCAGAAAAAATTGCGGAAAAAATCCGTTCCAGTCTCACAAAACCCTATCACCTCAACACCATCGAACACTACAACAGCCCCAGCATCGGCATTGCGCTTTTCCGCGACGGCCTGAACGACCTGGATGACCTGCTCAAACAAGCCGACAACGCCATGTATCAGGCCAAAAATGCCGGGCGCAACACCATTCGCCTGTTTAACCCCGCGATGCAAAGGGAACTCGAGAACCGCTTACTCCTGGAAAAGGATCTGCGCGGCGCCATGGAAAAGCAACAACTGCAACTCTACTTTCAGCCTCAGGTCGGACGCGGTGGCCAGCTCAATGGGGCTGAAGCGCTGCTACGCTGGCAGCACCCCGAGCGAGGCATGGTGCCACCGGATGAATTCATCCCTCTGGCAGAAGAAAGTCACCTGATCATCCAAATCGGTCACTGGGTCTTGCAACAGGCCTGTGAAACCCTTTGTCATTGGCAAAGCACCCCTGCACTCAGTCATCTGACTCTGTCGGTCAATGTCAGTGGTCGTCAAATTCGCCAGCAGAACTTTGTCAAAGAAGTCACTCAACTATTGGAACATTACGCCTTCCCGCCTGAGCGACTCAAACTGGAAATCACCGAATCCATTGCACTGGACAACATGCACGACACCCTGGAAAAAATGCAGGCACTGCGCGAGATCGGCGTTATCTTTTCCATGGATGACTTCGGGACTGGCTTTTCCTCGCTGTCCAGTATCAAACAATTGCCCTTCAGTCAGGTTAAAATCGACAAAAGCTTCATCACCGACCTGGAAAACGATCAAAGTGATGTGATCCTCACCCAGACCATTATTGCCATGGGCCAGGCCCTGCGACTGGAGGTACTGGCCGAAGGGGTCGAGACCCAAAACCAGCAACAAAAACTGGCGAACATGGGGTGTTTCCACTATCAGGGTTATTATTTTTCCCGCCCCCTGCCACGTGCAGAATTCAACGACTACCTGAAAAAAGCCTGTCCACCCAGCTCAACTGACTGAAACCGACTTTTCAAAACAGATCAGAACAATTCGTGCATGTTTTTGCATTCACACATATTAAAGCCTGACCAATTCAGGTATAATTCATTATTATTTTGACGCAATCGTATACCGCACAAACGAAGGCTGTACTCTATGGCAAACATCCTGGTCATCAACGGCCCCAACCTCAATATGTTGGGCAAACGCGAGCCGGAGATATACGGACGCCAAACCCTGGCGAATGTGATTGAAGACCTGGAAGCGCTGGCCGATGACTACGAAGTCCGCCTGCTGCACTACCAGAGCAACAGCGAGAGCGCGATCATTGAGCGCATCCATCAGGCCATGGACGATGTCGCCTTCATCATTATTAATCCGGCGGCCTTTACCCACACCAGTGTGGCCATTCGCGATGCACTGGCCACCGTCAAAATTCCATTCATCGAAGTGCATTTATCCAACATTCACCGCCGAGAACCATTCCGAGCTCACTCCTATTTTTCCGATCTCGCCGAGGGCGTGATTGCCGGTCTGGGAACCATGGGCTACCAGCTTGCCCTCACCGCTGCGGTTGAAAAAATCAAATAACTTTATTCAAAGGATACAACTATGGACATTCGCTCGATTCGCAAACTGATCGAAATTGTTGAACACTCCGACATTGCCGAAATTGAAATCAAAGAAGGCGAACACAACATTCGCATCACCCGCTCCAAAGAACCGGTCATGATGCAGGCACCTCAGCAAATGGCCGCGCCCGTCAACACCATGCCTGCTCAGACCTCGGAAGCCCCGGCGCAAGCCACACCAGAGCAAAGCGCTCCTCAAGCCGATGCGGAACCCAGCGGCAACAAAGTGACCTCACCAATGGTCGGGACATTCTACGAAGCCTCTTCGCCCGATGCAGCGCCCTATGTTCAAGTCGGCGACAAGGTCAATGTGGGCGACACACTGTGCATCATTGAAGCCATGAAAATCATGAACCCGATCGAAGCGGAAGTCTCCGGTACCGTCAAGAAAGTGATGGCGAAGAATGCTGAGCCGGTCGAGTTTGGTCAAACCCTGTTTATCATCGAATAAACCGCAAGTCGACCGACATTTGGCTCCCCTAACTTTTTGCTTTGTGACCCAACACGAGACAGCCCATGATTGAAAAAATTCTGATTGCCAACCGTGGCGAAATTGCGCTACGCATTTTGCGCGCCTGCCGTGAAAAAGGCATCAAAACCGTCGCCGTACACTCTCAGGCCGACGCCAACCTCAAGCACGTCCTACTCGCGGATGAATCCGTCTGTATTGGCCCGGCCTCTTCCGGTGACAGTTATCTGCACATTCCCAGCATTATCGCCGCCGCCGAAATCACGGACGCGGAAGCCATCCATCCAGGCTACGGCTTTTTATCGGAGAACGCCGATTTTGCCGAACGAGTGGAAGAAAGCGGGTTCATCTTTATGGGCCCCAAGGCGGAAACCATTCGCCTGATGGGGGATAAAGTTTCGGCCATCCGTGCCATGAAGGCCGCAGGGGTGCCGACGGTCCCCGGCTCAGGTGGCCCGCTGGGCGACAACGAAGACGAAAACAAGCGCCTTGCGCGGGAGATCGGCTATCCGATTATCATTAAAGCCTCCGGCGGCGGCGGCGGACGCGGCATGCGCGTTGTGCATACCGAATCCAATCTGATCAAGTCCATTCAGTTAACCCAATACGAAGCCGGGAACTTTTTTGGCAATTCCGAAGTCTACATGGAAAAATTCCTCGAAACCCCGCGTCACATTGAAGTCCAGGTTTTGTCCGATGGACAGGGCAATGCGGTACATTTAGGCGAGCGCGACTGTTCCATGCAACGACGCCACCAAAAAGTCATCGAAGAAGCGCCGGCGCCGGGGATCACACAAGAAGAACGCGACCGGATCGGCCAGGCCTGCGTCAATGCCTGTAAGGAAATCAATTACCGCGGGGCTGGCACCTTCGAATTTCTTTATGAGAAGGGTGAGTTCTACTTCATCGAGATGAACACCCGACTGCAGGTCGAACACCCGGTTACCGAGCAGGTCACCGGGATTGATCTGGTCGCCGCACAGATCGACATTGCCACCGGCCAGCCTTTGGCCCTGAAACAGGAAGAGATCGAGGTTCGCGGCCATGCCATTGAATGCCGCATCAATGCGGAGAACCCGTCCAAAAACTTTGTGCCGTCCCCGGGGCAAATTGATCGACTGCACTTACCGGGCGGGCCCGGTGTCCGTTGGGATTCTCACATCTACACCGGCTACACGGTTCCTCCTTATTACGATTCGATGATCGGCAAACTGATTTGCACCGGCAACACCCGTGAATCGGCCATCGCTCGCATGGAAACCGCCCTGCACGAGCTGATCATTCAGGGCATTGACACCAACATCGGCATGCAGGAAGAAATCATGAGTGACCTGGGCTTCCGTGAAGGCGGGCCCAACATTCACTATCTGGAGCACCGACTGGAACATCTGGTCTGACATGGCCTGGATTCAGATCAAAGCCACGGTCAATGAAACACTGGCCGACCCACTCTCGGATGCTTTCAGCGAGCAGGGGGCAGCCTCGGTCACCTTTGCGGATGCCGCTGACCAACCCATTTTCGAACCGGAACTGGGGACCACACCGATCTGGCAGCGCACACAGGTCATCGCACTGTTTGACGCGGCCACGGATGTGGATGCCCTGCTTACTCAAGTGCTGGCGGCCCCCACTCTGCCCGATTCACCAGGCCTGGTCAAAAGCGACTTTACCATTGAGCCGCTGGAAGACAAAGATTGGGTGCGGGCCTGGATGGATGCCTTTGAACCCATGCAGTTTGGTCAGCGCTTGTGGATCGTACCCAGCTGGCATCAGCCGCCCGATCCGCAGGCTGTCAATCTAATGCTCGATCCGGGCATGGCGTTCGGCACCGGCACTCACCCGACTACTGCCCTGTGCCTGCAATGGCTCGACGCCCACTCCCCCGTTGATCAAAGCGTTGTGGACTATGGCTGCGGCTCGGGCGTACTGGCCCTGGCTGCCACAAAACTGGGCGCGCGTTCCGTGTCGGGCACCGACATTGACCCTCAGGCCATCCGAGCGAGCCGGGACAACGCCGAACGCAATCAAGCTGACATCACCTTTGAGCTGGTGGAAGACTTCGAAGCCACTTCCCCTCAGCCAGCGGATCTGGTGATCGCCAACATCCTCGCCGGGCCACTTAAAAGCCTGCGACCCAATTTCCAGTCTTTACTGAAACCGGAGGCCACATTGGTGCTGTCAGGTTTGCTGACCACACAAGTCGATGACCTGCTGGACGACTACACCCGGCACGGCTTTCAGTGCCTCGCCCACAACACCCTTGAGGACTGGTCCCAGCTGACACTGCAAGCCCCGTCATGAGTTGGCCACTGCTCCCTGACACCCCGGTTTTGGGACTGGCGCCCATGGCGGGCATCACAGACCGGGCCATGCGAGATCTTTGCCGGGCCTTCGGAGCCGACTTCACCGTTTCGGAAATGGTCGCCTCCAAACCTGAGCTGAACGCCTCCAGAAAATCGCAAACACGCCATGCGCAGGCAGACGAAGCCGAACCTCGGATCGTTCAGCTGCTGGGCACGGAACCGGAGGAACTGGCCGCCGCCGCCCGCTTTCAGATGGCACGCGGCGCCCAAATCATTGACCTGAACATGGGCTGTCCTGCCAAAAAAGTCTGTGCCGTGGCCGCCGGCTCTGCCCTGATGGCAGACACCGGGCGTGTTACTGAGATTTTTCAGGCACTGGTTGAGGCGGTCAGCCTCCCGGTGACGGTCAAACTTCGAACCGGGCTGGACAGCGAGCAGCGCAATGCGGAATCCATTGCGCAATTGGCCGAAGCCTGTGGTTTGCAGGGCGTGGCCATTCATGGTCGAACCAGGGCCGATAAATTTCAGGGACAAGCCGAATACGAGACCATTCGGCGGGTCAAACAATCCGTGGGCATCCCGGTGATCGCCAACGGAGACATTTGCACCCCAAAAACGGCCCAAGATGTATTAAAATATACGGGTGCCGACGGTTTGCTGATCGGTCGTGCGGCGCAAGGTTATCCCTGGATTTTTCAGGAGATTCACCACTATCTGGAAACCGGCGACACGCTCCCTCCCCCCGATGGAGACACCTTTCGCCATGTAATGCGTCGTCATATTCAGGGACTGGCATCCCTCTATGGTGATCTTCAGGCCGCCCGGATCGCACGCAAACACATCGGCTGGTACAGCCGACATATACCCAATGGCGCCCAACTGAGGCAAGCCGCAAACCGCCTGGACCAAACGGACCAGCAACTGGAACTGATTGACCGTTTTTTGACATGAATAAGACTCAATTCCCACACACCTCTGACCCCATTCTGGCCGATGCCCCCACCGAGGCACCAGCGCCGTTGAATGAACATGTCACCCAGACGCTTGCGCACTACTTTCAGACCCTTGAACAGGAAACCCCCACTGACGTTTACCAGATGGTGATCAGTCAGGTGGAAAAACCCCTGTTTGAGTATGTTCTGGCCCGCACCGAATTCAACCAAAGCCGGGCCGCCGCGATTTTAGGCATCAATCGCAACACCTTGCGCAAAAAGATGCAACACTACCAAATTACCCAACCCTGATTTCTGGAGAAAAACTATGAAACCCGTTCGTCGCGCACTGATCAGTGTTTCCGATAAATCCGGCATCGTCGATTTTGCCCGTTCTCTGAACGACATGAACGTCGCGCTGCTGTCCACGGGCGGCACCTACAAAGCACTGACACAAGCCGGTTTGCCCGTAACCGAAGTGTCTGAACACACAGGCTTTCCGGAAATGATGGCCGGGCGCGTCAAAACGCTGCACCCCAAAATTCACGGTGGGCTGCTGGGCCGACGCGGCACGGACGACGATGTCATGGCCGAACATGGCATCGACCCCATTGACATGGTCGTGGTCAATCTTTATCCGTTTGAAGCCACCGTCGCCAAGCCTGACTGCACCTTAGAAGACGCCATTGAAAACATTGACATCGGCGGGCCCACCATGCTGCGTTCGGCGGCTAAGAACCACGCCGATGTGGCCGTGGTCACCGACCCCGAAGACTATGCGCGCGTCCTGTCTGAAATGCGTGACAATCAGGGCGCTTTGTCTGACGCCACCCGCTTTGATCTGTCGATCAAAACCTTTGAACAGACCGCGCGTTACGATGGCGCCATTGCCAACTATTTCGGCCAGCGTTTCAGCGAGGACGCCGAGGACACCTTCCCACGTACCTACAACACCCAATTCATCAAAAAACAAAGCATGCGCTATGGCGAAAACCCGCACCAGAAAGCGGCCTTTTACACCGAGCGCAATGCCACTGAGGCCAGCGTCGCCACGGCCAAGCAGATTCAAGGCAAGGCCCTGTCGTTCAACAACATCGCCGACACCGATGCCGCCTTGGAGCTGGTGAAAACCTTCAATGAAACCGCCTGCGTCATCGTCAAACATGCCAACCCCTGCGGCGTGGCCATGGGCACCGACCTCAAAGACGCTTACCAACGTGCGTTCGCCACCGATCCGACCTCGGCCTTCGGCGGCATCATTGCGTTTAACCGAGCGCTGGACGGCGACACCGCCCAGGCCATTGTCGACCAGCAGTTTGTCGAAGTGATCATCGCCCCCACCATCACGATGGAAGCCGAACAGGCCGTGGCCGCAAAGAAAAACGTGCGCCTGTTGGCCTGCGGCGAACTGGGAGAGCCGCAAGCAGCGTTCGACTACAAACGCGTCACAGGTGGCCTGTTGGTCCAGGACCGCGATCTGGGCACTGTCAGTGCCGCCGACCTGAGCGTGGTCACCGAACGCGCGCCCACCGACAAAGAAATGGCCGATCTGTTGTTTGCCTGGAAAGTAGGTAAATTCGTTAAATCCAACGCCATTGTCTATGTCAAAGACGGCCAGACCATCGGCGTGGGTGCCGGGCAGATGAGCCGGGTCTATTCCGCCAAAATTGCCGGCATCAAAGCCGCCGACGAAGGATTGGAAGTGCCCGGCTCGGTCATGGCCTCCGATGCCTTTTTCCCCTTCCGCGATGGCATTGATGCCGCAGCCGAAGCGGGCATCACCGCGGTGATCCATCCCGGTGGTTCCATGCGCGATCAGGAAGTGATTGACGCGGCCAATGAACATGGGATTGCGATGGTGTTCACCGGCATGCGCCATTTCCGCCATTAAAAAATAGCTTGTTTGCTCACTCTCTGCGTTGGGAAATTTGGCCATAGCGTTGCTATGGCCTGCATTCCCCCCTTGACCTTGAGCAAAACGCCTATTTTTTATCCGGCTTAACAGAAGTGATTGACTAACGAAACGAGATTGAATGGATTCGATATGAACGTATTAGTGATTGGAAGCGGCGGACGTGAACACGCACTGGCCTGGCAGTCGGCGCAGGACCCGGACGTGCAACAGGTATTTGTGGCACCGGGCAATGCCGGGACCGCGCTGGAACCGGGGCTGACCAATGTCGACATCGCGGTGGACAATTTGCCAGGCCTGGTGGAATTTGCTCGCAACGAACGAATTGACATCACCATCGTCGGGCCTGAAGCGCCGCTGGTGGCCGGGGTCGTGGATGCCTTTATCGAGGCTGGACTCAAGTGTTTCGGCCCGACCCAGGCTGCGGCACAACTGGAAGGTTCCAAAGCGTTTTCCAAAGACTTTCTGGCCAAACATCACATTCCCACCGCGGCCTATCAGGTGTTTACCGAGGTCGAACCCGCTCATGCTTATCTGGAAGAGGTCGGCGCCCCCATCGTGGTCAAAGCCGACGGTCTGGCGGCTGGCAAAGGCGTGATCCTGGCGCAAACCGTGTCTGAGGCCAAAAACGCTGTCACCGACATGCTTTCAGGCAACAAGTTTGGCCAGGCCGGTGCACGGGTCGTGATTGAAGAATTTCTCCAGGGCGAAGAAGCCAGTTTCATCGTGATGGCCGATGGCGAGCACATCCTGTCCATGGCGACGTCCCAGGACCACAAGGCCCGCGACAATGGTGACACCGGTCCCAATACCGGTGGTATGGGGGCCTACACCCCCGCCCCCGTGGTCACACGTGAGATTTATGCGCGTATCATGGAGGAGGTCATTCGCCCCACCGTTGAAGGCATGGCTGCAGACGGCCACCCATACACTGGTTTTCTGTATGCGGGCATCATGATCACCCCAGACGGAACACCGAAAGTATTGGAATACAATTGTCGCTTTGGCGACCCGGAAACCCAACCGATTATGATGCGCCTGAAATCCAGCCTGCCCAAGCTCTGCTTGGCAGCCGTGGACAAACGCCTGGACGAGATTGACGCCGAATGGGACGACCGGGCGGCACTGGGCGTGGTGATGGCCGCGGGCGGCTATCCCGGCAGCTATCCAAAAGGCGATGTGATTCACGGCATCGAACAGGCCAATTCCGCCACCACCAAGGTATTTCATGCCGGGACAGGCACCAATGACGCGGGAGAACTGGTCACAGCCGGCGGACGCGTGCTCTGCGTCACTGCACTGGGTGAAAACGTCACCGATGCCCAGGCACGTGCCTACGCGGCGGTCAAGCAGATTCAGTGGGATCAGGCGTACTATCGCACCGACATCGGTCATCGTGCGATCGCCCGGGAAAGTAACAAACCAGCATAAAAACGACCAGCCCTGGTGAAAAAGCGGTTTTTTTCTGTGTGCGAATCGGCTATATTGTCAGAATGATCACACAGGTAAGGAGCCGTTATGTCCACGCTCGAGTCGGTTCATAACTTTTATGAACGCAAGGTGTTTGACCACATCAATGAAAACTACCTGAAAAGCGGTCTGGACGAAGAACAATTGGCCGATCTGGCCTGCATGGCCCTTAACCGCATTCCACCCCGTTACATCCGTTACGACATCGACATGTCGTTTTACATGTCCGGCCAGGAACATCTCGAGGTGGATGATACGGTCGCCAAGGCAGTCAAAAAAGCCTTCAAGAAAATTCGGAAACTGGACGACGTCTAACGCCGCCTCATCCTCATTCCATACAGCTGAAACGACAGACGTTCACGCTGATATAGTCTTCGTAGGCTGAGCCTGATTGCACCCAGTTTTTGACTTTGTTCTTGATCGCCAGTGCGGGCATTTTTTCATCCAGCCGCAAGTGCAAGCCATAATCAAAACGGGGGCTGCTTGCGTCTTCGCACACCAGCTCACCACCATCGGCAAACACCACCCACTGAGCGGATTGACCCGGCATCGACACAAACGCCTCCGGGCCATAGGTCTGCACATACGCCATCAGTTGGCGGTTAAAGAACGGTTTGCTCAGTGGGTTGAATTGATAGTACTCGTCAATCAGCCCTTCAGCGCGGGACAATAGCGAAGCTTTAAGCGCCTGCGCATTCTCAAACGTCTCATCCCCCAGCTCAAACATCACAAACGCCTGATCCGGCCGGCCGATGCTCAGGCCTTCATCCTGCTCCACCACGAGACCAGCGCCTTCCATAAGCGCCTGATAGGCGTCATCATCGAGCGCGTTGAGCGCGTCTTTCAATTCAGTTGCATTCATGGGTTGTCCTTATTCAGAGTCATTGCAGCAGGCGAGCTCATGGCTCATCACGATCCGGGCAATCATAGCCAGGACTTTCAAACTCCAGCGTGGCATGCTCAATGCCCAGCTTTTGCGAAAGCGCCTCTTTCAGCGGTTGCTTGACCGCTTCCATACGGCTCAGGTCTTCGAGGACCAAATGCGCTTCCAGACCGATTTTGTGTTCATCGATCTGCCAAAGGTGCAGATGATGAACACTGACCACTTCCGGGCAATCGGTCAGCAGTGCTCGCACCTGGGAGAGACTTAAATTCACTGGAGCGCCGTCCATCAATAAATGCGCGGCTTTGGGCAGCTGCACCACCGCCTGCCACAGGATGTAACCGGCAATGGCCAGCGTGATTAAGGCATCCACCCAGACCCAGTCATAAAGCAAAATCAAGGTCCCTGACACCATGACTCCGACCGAAGCCAACGAATCGCCAAGATTATGCAAAAAGGCGGCCTTCATGTTCAAGCTGTCTTTGGCAGGCTTGTAAGTCAAAAAGACCGTAAACAAATCCACGGCCAGCGCTATGCCAGCCACGCCCACCACGATCCAGCCGGTAATCGGCTCGGGGGCATAAAACCGCTTAAACGCTTCCACCATCAGGTAGAAACCGATCATCAGCAACAAGAGCAGATTGACAAACGCCGCCAGCGTCTCCGTACGCCGGTAACCGAATGTTTTCTGCGCATCGGCCGGTCGCCGCCCCACTCGAATCGCCACCAGAGCGATCAAGAGGGAAGCCGCATCACTGAAGTTATGCAGTGCGTCCGCCATCAGGGACAGGCTGCCTGAGATCAATCCACCAATGACCTGCGCCAAGGTCAGCAACATATTGGCCGCCACCGCCCAGATCAGCCTGACCTCGCCCAGCTTGGACGGGTCGCCATGATAATGGTGGTGAGAATGTGACATATCGAGCTCCCTGCGACGGGCACTGACGCCCGCCTGTGACAAAAAACCGATCTTGAGCATAGCACACCCAAGTCGGTTTCGCAGTCTCATCCGGCCAACACCTCCGGGAAAGACTTAACTGGTCAGATTGGCAAACAGCGCGGGCAGTTTTTCCGGCAGACGCATCACATCGTCCACAATCGCATAGCGATTGTGCCCGAATATCTGTTGCACATACTTGTCAGCGAACTGATCAATGGTCAGACAGTAGGAATAAATGCCCCGCGACCCAAGTTCTTCCACCGCCTTTTTGGCGTCCTGCTTCAAGTATTGCGTGTCCTGCTCATCAATGTCCGACGGCTCGCCGTCGGTGATGGTCAACAGCAACTTCTGCTTACTCGGCTGTTGGTCCAGGTAATGACCGGCGTGGCGCATGGCCGCGCCCATCCGGGTCGACAGACCGCCCTGCATGCCCGCCAGACGGGCATGCACATCCGAGTCAAAGGGCTCGTCGAATTGTTTAAAACGGGTGTATTGCACATCATGACGCCCATCGGAGGCAAAGCCATGTACCGCAAACTGATCCCCAATGCCATTGATCGCATGTGAGACCAGAATCGCCGCCTCTCGGGTGACGTCAAGCACGGTTTTGTCTTCCCCCGGCACATACTCATTGGTGGATTCGGACAGATCCAGCAGGATCACCACCGACACTTCACGCGAGCGGATCACGTTTTTCATGGTGATGCGTGGGTCCGGCTCCTGTCCCATACGCAAGGCGGTAATGGCTTCCACGCAGGCATTCAGGTCAAGCTCATCCCCGTCCTCAATCCGACGGATACGCTGCAGACCGACGGCCTGAAGTTTGTCCACAATCTGTCTGATGCGGTGAGCAATGCCTTTGTTGCGATCCAGAATTTCATCATAGAGGTTGGGATCCCCTTTTTTGGCACGGTGCTCATACAGCGTTACCCAGTTAGGACGTGCCAGCTGCACCCGATAATCCCACTCATAATAATGGAAGGGATCGGAAACCGGCTCCACCCCCTCCATTTCGTTGTAGGTCACGCCTTCGTCTTCATACGGGTAGAGCTCTTCCCCGTAGACCCAGACTTCCTGATGGTCATCGCTTTCCAACTCGGAATCCAGCTCATTGACCAATTCCATCAGCGACACATGCTTGCGCACCGTTTCCTGAGGCGCCGCGCCCAGCCCGGCCATCTCGCCCCACTCTTCACTGGCCCAGACCAGGCGATTGTCGTCACGGTAGCCAAAACGCGTCTGACTGATGTCGGTGAGCGATTCCCATTTGCTGACGGCCTGGTTCAAGGCATTATAGAGCGTCAACCCCAAATCCCAGGACCATTTCTCGTCTTCCAGGTGCTCATTGATCTCATCGTAAAAACGCTCGTGCACCAGATTCAAGGCATCATCGCCCAAAGCGGACAGATCATATTCCGGATCCATCAAAGACAGGGCCAACTGTTCCAGGCGCCAGGCCGTGCTGCCCTGGGGCAGCTCAACCGCTTCGCGATTGGCGTCAAACACCTTCAACCACAGCGTTTTGAGCCCGGGGAATTTTTTGATTGCGTTGTACTCCACCCGTGCGTCTTCGATCAGCTCAATGAAAAACATCTGCTGTGGGTTCAACTGCTCCATCGAAATGGCCTGACGGGTGTACATCAGATGCGCGGCCTGGTGGGCCGCCATGGCTCGGTAGATTTCCAGCCCCTTGACCTCGCCCAGATCATTGAGTGCATCGGGCAGGTGCATCGCCATGTTTTCGAAATACGGCTTAAAATCTTCAAAATCCGCCGCAGCCGGGCGGATAAAGAAATCCCGCCCCCAGAAAGCTCGCAGAAAGAAATTCAGCGAGCGATGGTGATCAATGAACAGCGTGCCTTTGCGTTGCTGCTGGAACACCGCTTTGGAATCGGCCGCTTCCAGCGAAAAATACGCGATTTGGGCCTTGAAATCACGAGCGTGTGCCTGAGCGCCCCATTGGGCCCAACGACGCAACCCGGACACGGTGAGCTTGGAAAGCAGTTCGTCGATGTTTTGCAGCATCGGACGCAGGCCGCGAGGTGATTTGGAGCCGATCTGATAGATCAGGGACAAGTAGGTTCGCAACAGATCAATGTCGCCCGTGCGCTCCGCCGCCAGAGGCAGTGAATCCAGCATCAACCCCACCACCTCGCCGGAGGTGACCGAGGACAGTTTCATGGTGGTTTCCACAATGTCGGTCAGGATCTCATCTTCGACCCGTGCCACCACCTGTGGCACCGATTCCAGAAAACTGACCACCACCGACGGGCCTTTGCCCAAATAGGCAATGCCCTGGGCATTCTGAAGCCAGGTTTTGCGTGTGGCCTCATTCATGGAATGAGCGGCCTCGTGAATCAATGCATCCAGCATATCATCCAGCTGGGGCACGGATTCAATCAACGAGGCTTTGATTTCTTCGATTTCCGAACTCATAGCGACTTACCTTGCTTGCGAAGACACAGAGACGATCGGGCCTGTTTTTTACCAGGCCTGGTCAAAAACACCCCATCGCGGGATGGCGTCTGCGACCAACTTATTCGAAAAAGGTGTCGACCGTGGTCAACAAGGTATCGAGAATGTCGTCGTCGTCCGTCAACGGCGTGATCAGAGCCACGGTACAGGCTTGCTTGGCCGGCACGCCTTTATTAATCAGCTGCGCCGCATACACCAGCAGACGAGTGGAAATCCCTTCGTCCAGGCCGTGGCCTTTCAGATTACGCGAACGCTGTGCAACCTGAACCAGCTTTTCCGACGTGGCGCGATCAATGCCCGCTTCCTTGGCCACGATGTCCGCTTCGATGCCCTCTTCCGGGTAGTCAAACTTAAACCCGCCGAAACGCTGCTTGGTGGATTGCTTGAGATCCTTCATCATCGACTGATAGCCAGGGTTGTAGGAGATCACCAGCTGAAAATCCGGGTGTGCCTCCACCAATTCACCTTTTTTGTCCAGTGGCAGAACACGACGGTGGTCGGTTAGCGGGTGAATCACTACCGTGGTGTCCTGGCGGGCTTCCACCACCTCATCCAGGTAACAGATGGCACCAATGCGAGCGGCAACGGTCAAAGGGCCGTCCTGCCAGCGCGTGCCGTTGATATCGATCAGATAGCGCCCGACCAGATCCGAGGCGGTCATGTCTTCGTTACAGGCCACGGTAATCAGAGGCTTGTTCAGCTTGTGCGCCATGTATTCAACAAAACGGGACTTACCACAGCCCGTTGGCCCTTTCAGCATGATCGGCATGCGTGAATCGTAAGCGGATTCAAATACGCCCACTTCGTCGGCCACCGGCTGGTAAAAAGGGGCTTCCTTAATCAAATACTGAGATGGGTCCAACGCATTGACTTCAGACATAATCGACACTCCCTGGTTAATGGCTGCATGAGCCGTGAGATTCGCATTTTTGATTGATAAACAAGCGTGCCATTCGCCCTTGCTTATCAATCAAAAATGGATGGCCGACGCCGAAACGCCAGCCGAACCCGTCACGAAATGACGGGCGGTTTCATCCAACGCAATCGCTTAGATGTCACCACGCTTAAGCAACATGTTCGCGCCCTGAGACTGCGAATAGTTGTCATAGCCAATCAAACGAACGTGGTTGTTCGGGTTGGCCTTGATGCAAGCGTCCACTTCTTCCATCACACGGTCAACGGACGTTTCGCCAAACATTGGCAGCTTCCACATGTACCAGTAGTAGTCGAAAGCGTGCTCAGGTTCGGTGTGCTCAATCGCCGGGTTCCAACCCTGGTCGATGATGTACTGAACCTGCTGACGAACCTGCTCGTCGCTCATTTTTGGCAGGTAAGAAAACGTTTCTGCCTTACGTGACTTCGGATCCGACAGACGCGAAGGGTAATCTTGTACTTCACTCATGATTTAAACTCCTAAAACTGGTTTCGATTACTTGTGGCTGACGTCAAGCTTGTCAACGGTGTCGAATTCAAACTTGATTTCTTTCCAAGTTTCCATTGCCACTTTCAGCTCTGGGCTGTGCTTCGCCGCTTCGGTCAGTACTTCCTTACCAACTTTTTCGACTTCTTTGCCTTCGTTACGCGCTTGAACACACGCTTCCAAAGCCACACGGTTCGCGGCCGCACCGGCTGCGTTGCCCCATGGGTGGCCCAGGGTACCGCCACCGAACTGCAGAACGGAATCATCACCGAAGATGGCGACCAGTGCCGGCATGTGCCAGACGTGGATACCACCGGAAGCCACTGGCAAGACACCAGGCATTGCACCGAAGTCCTGATCAAACATGATGCCGCGTGAACGATCTTCTTCAATGAAGCTGTCACGCATCAGATCGATCCAACCCAGTGTCGCAGCGCGGTCACCTTCCAACTTACCAACAACGGTACCGGAGTGCAGGTGATCCCCCCCTGACAAACGCAGCGCTTTGGCCAGCACACGGAAGTGAATCCCGTGGTGAGGGTTACGGTCAATCACACCGTGCATCGCGCGGTGAATGTGCAGCAGAACGCCGTTTTCACGACACCAGTTCGCCAGACCTGTGTTGGCGGTAAAACCACCGGTCAGGTAATCGTGCATGATGATCGGTGAACCCAGCTCTTTGGCGAATTCCGCACGCTTATACATTTCTTCAGGCGTTGGAGCCGTCACGTTCAGATAGTGACCTTTGCGCTCACCGGTTTCCGCTTCGCCTTTTTCAATCGCTTCCTGACAGAACAGGAAACGGTCACGCCAGCGCATAAATGGCTGAGAGTTGATGTTTTCATCATCTTTGGTGAAGTCCAGACCGCCACGCAGACACTCATAGACAGCACGGCCATAGTTCTTCGCAGACAGACCCAGCTTAGGCTTGATGGTACAACCCAGCATTGGGCGACCATACTTATCCATCTTGTCGCGCTCAACCTGGATCCCGTGTGGTGGCCCACCACAGGTCATGACATACGCCAGCGGGACGCGTACGTCTTCCAGACGCAGGGAACGCAAGGCTTTAAAGCCGAACACGTTACCAACCAGAGAGGTAAAGACGTTGACCACAGACCCTTCTTCAAAGAGGTCGATTGGATACGCGATGAATGCATAGAAAGCTTCGTCATCACCCGGCACGTCTTCGATTTTGTAAGCACGGCCTTTATAGTAATCCAGATCGGTCAGCAGGTCGGTCCAAACGGTCGTCCAGGTCCCAGTGGAAGATTCGGCTGCCACCGCGGCCGCAATCTCTTCACGTGGCACGCCCGGCTGAGGAACCACTTTAAAACACGCCAAAAAGTCCGATTCTTTCGGCTGATATTCTGGCATCCAATACGTTTCGCGGTAATCTTTTACGCCCGCGCTATAAGTCTTAGCCATCTTTTACCTCTTCTTGTGGTTGGATAGTAAAAATGAGTCTGAAACGAGTGAATGCATGGCCTTTCATCTATCTATGAAAGCGATTCCTGACCGCAGCGCTCGTTTGCAGTGACGGCTATCTTATTGAAAATGAAACGTTTGAAAATGGGGTCCCTGTTATCATCTGCATAACATTCTGTTATACTGATTAGATAAATAGATAATTATCAATAGGTTGGATTTTCTGACCGGGAGAAATCGGTTTGCCTTTTCAGATCACGGCCCAGCAGATTCGCATCTTTAACGCGGTCTGCCGTCTCAAAAGTTATACCAATGCCGCGGACGAACTGGATTTGTCCCAACCCGCGGTGTCGTCTCAGGTCAAACGCCTGGAAGAAAACAACGACGTTAAACTGGTTGAATTCATTGGCAAAAAACTCTATCTGACGCCGGCTGGGGAGAAAATGTGCCAGGCCTGCGACAACCTGCTGCAACAACTTAAAGACCTCAACGAGAACATCAAATCGGAACAGGAAGTGGTCAAAGGCGAGCTGAAAATCGCCATGGTCACCCCCGCCAAATACTTCATTCCCCATGTGCTCAAGGCGTTTTTGAACCAATACCCGGAAGTCCACCCCAACATCACTGTGGTCAACCGACGACGCATACTGGGCGAGCTCAAAAATAACCAGTATCACCTGTCGATCATGGGACGGGTACCGCAGGAACTGCAAATGAACGCCTACCCTTTCTTTAAGCATGAGCTGGTGGTGGTCGCGCCGCTGACCTACAAGCCTCCCTGCAAAGGCAAAATTCCGATTACCGAACTGGCGGGTGAAAAATTCCTCACACGGGAAGCCGGTTCCGGGATTCGCATTGCCGCGGAAGAAGTGTTTTCCCAAAAAGGCATCCGTCTCCAGCCTTACATGGAGCTGGGCAGCACTGAAGCCACCAAACAGGCCGTCATGGCCGGGTTGGGCCTGGCGGTGGTGCCACGCCAGGCGGTGCGCATTGAGGCCAAGTATCACCACCTGCAGATTCTGGATGTGGAAGGTTTCCCGCTCAACCGGGACTGGTACGTGGCCACCCCCAAAGACAAAGTCATGCTACCGCCCGCGCAAGCCTTTATGGACTTTCTCAAAAGCGTGGACATCAACCGCTTGCTGGCCATGTCCGACACCCGCTAAAGAGCGCTTCCATTCAAAAAATCGCGCATCTCGCGGTGTCCGCATCGCATTCCAACCGGCGTTCAGTTTTTCATATGCCCGGATTCACGGCTTTCATTTCACACCCGTGCATCAATCCCTTAAACTACCCTCTCATAAAATTAATCAAGAACCATAAACCCTTTCTATGAACCGAACACGTTTTACCCTTGGACTGTTTTTGGGGCTGGTTGCGTTAAACCTGATGCTGTATCAATCAAACGTTTTACCAGGCCTGGTCAATTTCATCACAGGGCTATTGCTGGGCATCACCCTGCACGCCCTGCATTTCGGTTTTCGTAGCTGCTCCCATGCGCTGCTTCAAGGCGGGCAGACGTTGGGGCTGCGCACGCTGATCTGGATGCTCGCCCTGGCCAGTCTGTTGTTTTTTGTGCTGCTCGCCTGGCAACCGGGGCCTCAGCCCATGCAGGGTATGATTCAGCCCCTGGGCCTCGCGGTGGTCGCAGGGGCCTTTCTGTTCGGGATCGGCATGCAACTGGGACACGGTTGCACCTCCGGCACACTGAATAAACTGGGCCAGTTTCAGCCTTTGTCGATCTGGAGTTTTCTTGGGTTGCTGCTCGGCGGGACACTCGCCGCCTGGCAGATGGATTTCTGGCGTAGTTTACCGGCATTGGCACCGATTTCCGTGTTTCAGCCGGATCAGCTGGTGGTCAGCTTTGGCGCGCAGTTTGCCCTGCTGGCCGCCCTCTACCTGTGGGTCCGACGACTGGAACGTCGTCGCACCGGCCAGGTCCAACCCTTGATTCGGGGACGCGTTTGGCAGCTTAACCGATGGCACCCCTGGTTGCTGGCCGCCATCAGCCTGGCCCTGCTGAACGCCTGGGTGCTTTACACGACCGGGCGCCCCTGGACGCTGGCCAATGTGTTCCCCTACTGGGGACTGAATCTGGCCGAAGCCAGCGGTCTGGCGGCGACCCTGCAAATGGATTGGGCCTTCTGGAGCTATGCGATGGCCCATGGTGAGCGCCTGTCTCAACCGATTCTCACTGATACCGTCAGTCTGGTGGCACTGGGGCTGATTGCCGGGGCCATGCTGGTGACCTTTATCCATTCACCCAAAAAGCCACTGTCGGACCATCCGTTCAAATGGCGCCTGTCGTATGGGTTGGCACTGGTAGGCGGTGTGTTAATGGGGTACGGCGCGTTGATTGCCTACGGCTGCAACATTGGCGCGTTTTTCAGTGGCATCGCCTCGGGCAGTCTGCATGGGTGGTTGTGGGCATTGGCGGGGTTGGCAGGCAGCCGCATTGGGCTGAGTATACTGCGCCTAAGCGGACAGCATTAACCAAGCGATTCAAGCAATGGGCATTTTGTCGGGCAAAGGCCAGTCCACAGAAGCACTGGGACAGTGATCGCGGTACTCGCATTCGTCACACACCTTCTGCTGACAACTTTGCAAACACGCCTGATGGACCAGCGCCCGCGTGCGCGGGTCTGACGCATGAAGGTCCGCCCCGCACAAGTAACCGGCCCGCATCAGCGCCACGATTTTTTCCAGTGACAAGGTGACCGTCACGGGCGCATCCATCGGCAACGCATCACTGGCTGCCGCAGATGAATGAAACGAATCAAATGTTGACGCCATAAAATCCCTGATCTTTTCCGTAAATTTTAGATGATAATGCGTCTTATTTTATCAGCCATCTCGCATCAAGTACACAAACAAAAACACCCGCCGAAGCGGGTGTCAAAAGGCTCGTTTTAACCAGGCCTGGTCAATTCATTGATTCGGTTTGGATCAATGAAAATCGATCTCGCCATCGGTCAATCCGACGTGAATGGTGTCCCCGGCTTTGAAATCGCCCTGCAACAGTTTCTGTGCCAGCGGATTCTCCACCAGCTGTTGCACCGCGCGTTTCAAAGGACGGGCGCCATAGACCGGATCAAACCCGGCGTCACCAATTTTCTCCAGCACCGCCTCGCTGATGTCCATCGAAAGCTCATTATCAGCCAGACGCTTGCGCAGATGGTTTAGCTGGATGTCGGCAATCGCGCGAATCTGGTCCCGATCCAATGGATGGAAGACCACGATGTCATCAATCCGGTTGATGAACTCGGGGCGGAAATGCCCTCCGACCACATCCATCACGTCTTTTTTCATCTCGGCGTAATCGGCTTGCCCGGCTTTTTCCTGAATCAGTTGCGAGCCGAGGTTGGAGGTCATCACAATCACGGTGTTTTTAAAGTCCACCGTGCGCCCCTGACCGTCGGTCAAACGCCCATCGTCCAGCACTTGCAACAGAATATTGAACACTTCCGGGTGCGCCTTTTCCACCTCATCCAGCAAAATCACGGAATAAGGTTTGCGCCGCACGGCCTCGGTGAGATAACCGCCCTGCTCATAGCCCACATAGCCCGGAGGCGCCCCGATCAGACGGGCCACGGAATGTTTTTCCATAAACTCGGACATATCCAGACGCACGATGGCATCGGTGGTGTCAAACAAGAAGTCGGCCAGCGCCTTGGTCAACTCGGTTTTGCCCACCCCGGTCGGCCCCAAAAACAGGAAAGAGCCATTGGGTCGATTGGGATCAGCCAGACCCGCGCGCGAGCGGCGAATCGCATCCGACACAGCAGACACAGCCTCTTTCTGCCCGATCACCTGTTTGCCCAGCGCCTCTTCCATTCGCAGGAGTTTGTCTCGCTCGCCTTCGAGCATTTTTGCCACCGGAATCCCGGTCCAGCGCGCCACCACTTCCGCAATTTCTTCTTCGCTGACTTTGTTGCGCAGCAGATGCATGGTGCCGTCGTCTTCCCCTTCGGCCACTTCGGCCTCGGCGATTTTACGCTCCAGTTCGGGGATCACCCCATATTGCAACTCAGACATGCGCCCCAGATTGCCTTCACGGTGGGCGGCGTCCATTTCCACACGGGCCTTGTCCAGCTCTTCTTTGTACTGCTTGGCTCCCTGGAGTGCCGCCTTGTCTTTTTTCCAGATTTCTTCCAGGTCGGCGTACTCTTTTTCCATCTCATCGATGGACGCTTCCAGCGTTTCCAGACGCTTCTTAGTTGCCTCGTCTTTTTCCTTTTTCAACGCTTCGCGCTCAATCTTAAGCTGGATCAGACGCCGCTCCAGCTTATCCATTTCTTCAGGTTTGGAATCAATTTCCATACGAATGCGCGAGGCCGCCTCATCCACGAGGTCAATTGCCTTGTCCGGCAACTGACGATCGGTGATGTAGCGCTGCGACAGATGCGCCGCCGCAATAATTGCCGGATCGGAAATCGCCACCCCGTGGTGCACTTCGTAACGCTCTTTGAGACCACGTAAAATGGCAATGGTGTCTTCTTCGGACGGTTCGTCCACGATCACCTTTTGGAAACGACGCTCCAGCGCTGCATCCTTTTCGATGTTCTCACGGTATTCGTTGAGCGTGGTCGCGCCAATGCAGTGCAATTCGCCGCGGGCCAGCGCCGGTTTTAACATATTGCCTGCATCCATTGAACCTTCGGTTTTGCCCGCACCGACCATGGTGTGAATTTCATCAATAAACAGAATGACCTGACCTTCCTGCTTTTCCAGGTCTTTCAACAGGGCTTTCAGGCGTTCTTCGAACTCCCCGCGATATTTGGCCCCGGCCAGCAGTCCGGCCAAATCCAGTGAGAGCAGACGCTTGTTTTTCAGCCCTTCGGGTACTTCGCCGTTGACAATACGCTGGGCCAGTCCTTCTACGATGGCGGTTTTCCCCACACCCGGCTCACCGATCAGCACCGGGTTGTTTTTGGTGCGTCGTTGCAGCACCTGCACCGCACGACGAATTTCGTCATCCCGCCCGATCACCGGGTCCAGCTTGCCACTGCGAGCTCGCTCGGTCAGATCCAGGGTGTATTTATCCAGCGCCTCTCGATTTTCTTCGGCATTTTGATCCTGCACGGTTTCGCCTCCTCGCACCTGTTCAATCGCGGCTTCAATCGCTTTTTCTGTGGCCCCCGCTGACTTAAGCAGGTCTTTCACCGGGTCGCTGGACTGCAATGCCGCCAAATAAAACAGTTCACTGGCAATGTAGGCATCGCCGCGTTTTTGTGCCAACTGGTTCATCACGTTCAACAACCGTCCGGCGTTCTGGGACAACTGCACATCGCCTCCAGTGCCCGAAACTTTGGGCAGCGTCTCGAGCTTTTCATTCACAGCGGTTTTCAATTGCGGCACTTGCACACCGGCCAGTTGCAACAACGAGCTCTGATCGGCCAACAATGCCGCCAGAATGTGCAGCGGTTCGATAAACTGATTATCCTGACCCAGCGCAATCGATTGGGCTTCGGACAAGGCGGTTTGAAACTGAGTGGTAAATTTATCCATCATACTTAACAATCTCCCTTAACTCTGCCCGTTCAGATGCTGACAGGACAGAAATTTTCTGTTACTTCCTTTATAAGGGGTAAGCGAATTTTTTCAAGTCAAAACTTACTGAAAAGCAAACCGCGCCACTTCGGTCGACAAGCAGATCAACGAATGCTCACTTTTTACGAAAAAAACACTAGAATCCAGTCTACAGATTCGTTAATATCAATCAATTATTCTCGACCTACGCGGAATTTATGCCCCTGCCATCTGTCAACCAAGTCTTTGAAAACCTTCAGGACAGTGTCTATGTGATTGACCCGGAGTCTTCCCGTATCCTCTGGTGCAACCGGGCGGGGTATGAAGCCCTGGGCTATCAACCCGATGAGATCATCAACCAATCTGTCCTCAGCTTACAAAAAGACGTGACCGGCCTGCCCCAATGGGCAGAAATCGCCGACGTCATCCGCCAAAACCCGGATGGTTACACCTTTGTCGGACGCCACCAGCACAAAAACGGGGATGAGATGGCGGTCGAAGTGGTCACCACCGTGCTCACTGAAAACGATCAGACTTATTTTGTCTCCGTCGCGCGAAACATCAACAAACGTCTGGCCTACGAACAATCCCTGCAAACCCGGGAAGACAGTGTCTGGTTTGCTCTGAACGAAGCCTCAGATGGGTTATGGGAATGGGAGCTGACAACGGATTACGTTTTCTTTAGTCCGCAACTGAAAAAAATGCTCGGTTACGGACCGGATGAAATGGCCCCGCATGTCGAGACCTGGGTCAAAAATGTCCACCCCGAAGACATTGATTACGTCTGGGGCGTTCTGGACAGCCATTTGAAAGGGGTTCGCGGTCGTTACGAGGCGCAATACCGGTTGCGCAACCGCAATGGACACTACCTTTGGGTCCATGACCGTGGCAAGGTCTGCCAACGTGACAAAGAAGGTCGGCCGACTCGGGTGGTGGGCATGGTACAAGACATCACCGATCATAAAACCATGCAAACCCAGCTGGAACAACTGGCGCATTATGACATTCTTACCGGCGTTGCCAATCGACGCGAAGGGGCCAAGCAAATTCAGGCACAGTTACAGTCGGCCAAGTTCAAACAGGAAGGGGCCTGCCTGCTGGTCATTGATTTTGATGACTTCAAACGCATTAATGATCTGTTTGGTCATCAGACCGGCGATAAGGTACTCAAGCACGGCGCCGAACTGCTATCAGCGTCACTGACTAAAAACGACCGGATTTACCGTTGGGGCGGTGAAGAGTTTGTCATCCTGCTTTATGGTCTTTCAGAGGCGGCGGCTCTGAAAAAAGCGCAATATTTGCATGAGCGTTTTGCGCAAATCGACTGGCAGGCCGACTACGGCATTGACCCCCTGACATTGAGCATTGGTGTCAGCTGCCTTGGCCCGCATGGCTACCAACTCGACGCCTTGCTCAAACACGCCGACGCTGCAGCTTACATGGCCAAAGAACGTGGGCGCAACCAAACGGTCATAGCCCCGGTTTCCAGCAACGCTTCTCAGACTGACTGAACAGATCGCTATGGACACCAACTTTTTTACCCTCTCCAAAGTGGCCTGGTTGTTTTTGACACCGGGCAATCTGATGATCGTTCTTCTGGTGATCGCCACCTTGTTACTCTGGTTCGGGCGCCGTCGCCTGGCCGGAGGGCTGATGACGCTTCTGAGCGCGGCCGGTCTGACCCTGTTAATTTATCCGGTGGGCGATTGGCTAATCACCCCACTGGAAAAACGCTTTGAACGACCGGTCACACTGCCCAAAAACATTGACGGGATTTTAATGCTGGGGGGAGGGGAAGATTTACGCGCCAGCCTGAGCTGGCAACTGCCTCAATTGGGCAGCGGCGGCGACCGTTATACCGATGCGCGCTATCTGGCCGGGCATTACCCCGACACACCTGTGCTCTTTACGGCTCCCTGCAACTGCAGGACACGCAAGGCGAAGGGCATTTTGCACGCACGCTGCTGACCAGGATCGGTATTGCGCCTTCCCGGCTGATCATCGAATCGGATTCGCGCAACACCTACGAAAACTTTATTGCCATTCGACCCTTATTGCCGAACCCAAACGGTCGCTACCTCCTTGTCACCTCAGCGTTTCACATGCCCCGCGCCGTCGGCATTGCCCGTCAGACCGGCGTGAATGTGATCCCCTGGCCCACCGATTACAAAAGCGCGCAAGGCCCTTACCGGCAAGCCAATTTTAAATTCAGCGGCCACTTGGACATGTTAGAAACCGCCTGGCGTGAATGGCTCGGACTCACGGCCTATTATCTGACCGATCGATCTGCCAGCTGGTTCCCTGCGCCAGAAAAACGTCAAAAATAACCAGGCCTGGTTGATTTACCCCTCCGGCCACTCACTGAAATCCACATCGATGTCATCTCTGGACGATTCAGGCAGGTAACGCTCGGCGTATTGTTGATACAAGCCGGACTCAATGAAAAAACGAACCAACTTCGGATCCAGCTCCCCATCTTTGACCATAAAGCCCATGATCTTCATCGCCACCGATAACGGATTGGCTTTTTTGTAAGGACGGTCAAAGGCGGTCAGGGCTTCAAAAATGTCCGCAATCGCCAGAATGCGTGCATCAAATGAAATCTCTTCCGCCTTCAATCCCAATGGATAACCCTTGCCATTGAGTTTTTCATGGTGTGCCCCCGCCACATGCGGGATGTTTTTGTATTTTTCAGGGAACGGCAATTGCTCAAGCACGTCCAAACCAATCTGCGCATGCTCCATAATGATTTGACGCTCGGCCTCAGTCAAAGTGCCTTTTTGAACTTTCAGATAATCGGCTTCTTCCTGGGTTAAAAGCGTTTTCGGTCCCGTCTGGACGGGAAAGGGCGTCTCGGCCAGTGCCTGAATGGCGCGTGACTGCTCATCCGGCAAAAACTCCCCCCCTTCGTTACTTTTTCGAACCAGCGCCATCCCTTCATCCAGCCGGCGTAGCTCAGCGTCCCAGTCGATTTTTTCGGCCTGCGAGTCCGCACGATCATTCTTCTGGTCCAACGCCTGAACTAGACGTGCATTGTGCAGGTTGGCCCGAACGGTCTGGGCGCGCTGTTCCACCAATTCAATTCGATCAAAATGCCCATCCAGCTTGGTGGCTTTGTCCATAACGGTTTCAGGCGTAGCCAGCTTGCCAATGTCATGCATCAGCGCGGCCATCCGGATCATGTGAGCGTCTTCTTTGGAGTAGAATTTATCTGGGAAGAACGTCGCATCCTTATGAATGGCATCTGCAAACATTTCGCTTAACGCCACCATGCGATTAATGTGACCCGCCGTGTACTCGGACTTACGCCCCATCATATAAATAATGCTGCCCAAAAAAGACTCGAGCAGATTTTCAAGATCATCGATCAGGCGCGCATTGGTCAAGGCCACAGCCGCCTGAGATGCTAGAGAAAGGGTAATCTGCTCATCCTCTTTTCCAAACGCGCAGGTTTGGCCGTTGGCGTCCTGACGGTTCAGCAATTGCAACACACCGATGACGGTTTCCTCGTAGTTGCGAAGCGGGATCACCAGCATTGACTTGGAGCGATAACCCATCGCCTCGTCGAATTTTTTTGCCCCCTCAAACGAAAAACCATCTGCGTGATAGACATCTTCAATATTAATCACGCGGTTCTCCAGTGCACTGGTGGCCGCCACCATTTTTTTATTCGGCGCCCCATCCGCCAGCTTCAATGGCAGAGGTTCCCAACTGATCGGTTCACTGGTGCCGCCCATTCGAATCCCCAGCGAATCTGTCTGCGCCACGGTAAAATGCAGAGCATCGTCTTCCAATAAATACAGGGTACCGCCGTCTGCGTGCGTCAGATTTTTTGCTTCGGCCAAAATATTTTCCAGTAGAACGGCCAAATCCTTTTCCGCCGAAAGTGCCACGCCAATCTGGTTAAGCCGCGCGACCCGGTCCATTCCATCGACCGAACCATGGCTCTGTCCAGCGGAAGCTGCGGCCAACTTTTGCCCGGAGGCCAGGTCCAGCTCATCCCCTTCGGTCAAAAGATGAGACGCCGACAACCCCAAACCAGTCCATTCCTGAAAAATTTCGTCCGCAAACGCCGGTTTGATGTGCCACGCATACACAGACACATCTGAGCGCGTTAACGCTTTCATGTCTTCCACCAGAAGCGTTGGGGTCAGATGTCGGCTTTTCTCCGCCACCGAACGCAAACGATCAGGGAAAGAAACATCAATCACCACAGAATGGATCGCAGGGTCGGCATTGACCCGTTGCCACAGTGCCGGGTTCTTCCAACCATCGCCCCCAAACACCATGGCCCCGGCCGAGCTTTCAATCACATAGCCGCAACAGGCAACCGTGTGATGACTCGGGATCGGCGTCAGACAAATACCCTGATCCACGTCCACGGGCACGTCCATGCTGAGCTCGACCAGTTCAATCGCTCGATTATTCAGCCCGGGCAAGTCGATCAGCGTAAAATCCGGCCAGATGGCCTCATTGAAAAAATGCTGCCGCAATGCCGCAAGCGTATCAGGCAACCCATAAATTTTGAGCGGAAACTGCCGCCTGGCAAAAAAATGGTCAATAAAAAACGCAATGTCGAGAATGTGATCCAGGTGGGCATGGGTCAAAAAAATACGCTCAATGGACAACGCCTCTGCTTCAGTCAGTCCTCCCATAATGTGACCAGCATCAATCAGCGTTGTGGGCGTGACCTGCAAACAGGTGGTTTTCGCTGATTGCGCGCGTCCACCGTGCGCACCCAAAAATCGAATCCGACTCATGCGCGTTTCTCCTGCTGATTATTTGCTTTCAAGCGTAAAGACCCCATCAAACGACTCGGGTGGATGCTTCACATAATGTTTACATCGAGATTGATACATGTCATACAAAGGCTGAGGCCAGCGTGTCTGTAGCTGTCGAAAGCCCTCTAGCGCTTTTGAAAAGCGCCCTTCATGGTAATCCATTTGCGCTTGATCAAACAAAGTGCGTTCTTCTTGCGCCATTGTATACCAGGCCTGGTCATTTTGAGCAAAGCCCAGACACTCATAAATCGACACTGGCTCACTTTTGCCTTTGACCCGGACCTTGTCCAGAAAACGCATCTGAAACCGGTCGGGATGCGCCAAAGCCGACACGGTGAATTCAGTCAAAACAATTTTGGCGCTGTAAGGTTTGCACAAACCTTCGGCCCGAGACGCCAAATTCACCGCGTCGCCAATACAGGTATAATCTGAACGCCCCACAGATCCCATTTCGCCAACCACAACCACGCCAGTGTTTAATCCAATGCCTATGTCGATCCGAGGCAATTCGTCCTGAGCCAGTGTTTGGTTTAAATCCTCTAGCGCCAGAATCTGCTCAACCGAAGCGGTCAGCGCTTCGTCCGCATGCTGCTCAACCTCAATCGGTGCGTTCCAATAAGCCATAATGGCATCACCAATGAACTTGTCCACGGTGCCTTGACGTTTCGTTATAACCTCCACCATCGGGGTCATATAACGGTTCAGCAAAGTGATCAATGCACGCGCAGAACCCATTTTTTCAGACATGGTCGTAAAGCTTCGGATGTCGCTAAAAAAGAGGGTCACTTCCTGCTCTTTTCCTTCCAGAGACACATCATCCGCATGATTAATCAGTTCCTCCACCACCGCCGGCGATACCTTTTGCGCAAAGCGTTTGCGTATCTTGGCTTTCTGGCGGCTTTCAAAGAAGTAGTTGATCACCGTGCCCAACCCGAACAACATCACAAACGCCGCCCAAGGCACGACGGTGTTAAAAATCAGTCCTTGTGAAACCAGCAGATAGTAATGAGCTACCACCAGACCCGCAATCAAAGTCAAAGCTACCACAAAACTGAGGACCGACCCCGTGAACATCAATGCCAGCCCAATCAGCATCAACCCCACCAGCAGCGTGACCACATCCGCCCCCAGCGTCCACATCGGCTGAGCCAGAAAATCTTGATTGAGCATGTTATCAATGGCGGTCGCATGGACCTCCACCCCCGGATAAACACTGTCGAGCGGCGTCGCTCTCAAATCCATCAAACCAGAGGCTGAGGTGCCCAGCAAAACGATTTTGCCTGCCAGATCAGCAGGCACCACCTCACCCTCCAGCACGTCCACAGCCGAAACATAAGGATAGGAAAAAGCCGGACCACGAAAATTAAGCCGCATTTGACCGTTGGCATCGGTCGGGACATGCAAAGGCCCCATTGATACGGAATTGACGCCCTGGTGCTCATACTGAACCTCGATGCGCCGCTGTCCAGAGATCACTCGTAACATTTCCAAGCTCAATGCGGGGAAAAGCATTTGCTCATACTGCATCACCAAAGGCACACTGCGCACAACCCCATCCGCATCAGGCACCGAATTGAAGTAGCCGCTGGCATATGCACTTTCCTGCAGAATGGGCAAGTTCAGCACCGCTCGATACGGCTGAAAAAGATAGCTCTGAGCAGGTTTGTCTCGTTCTAGGATCATGGCTCGACTGGTCGGCAACCGTCCCGGGTCAATGCCATCTGGATTTTGTATGAAGACATAGCCTGTAATCGTTGGCGTCTCCGCAATGGCTTCGGCCAGACGCTGATCGTAATCCGGCAGCCCATCCGTTTCTCGACCTAAACGTTCAAACACACGCTTTGGTGAGCTATTGTCCGATTCGGCAAACACCATGTCCAGGCCTATCATGCCCGCGCCAAGGCCAGTCAGTTTTCGCAACAGCTCAGCCACTTGATCGCGAGGCCAGGGCCACTGGCCCCTTGCTTTCAAGCTTTTTTCATCAATGTCGACAATAACGATATTGGGGTCAACCGGTTGTACCCCCCTCAGCACCAATAGTTGGTCATTCAACTTGTTTTCAAAGGGCTGATACCAGTCTTTTTGCGTGATCAACAACAACAGGCTGAGCGCGATCAACAGTAGGGTCAGAGTGGCCTGAAGCGTTCGCCGTGACACACAAACACCTAAAACTGGAGGATATAGCGCAAGGCGGCACGATCTTTGTCATAGTGATAAAGACCCTGATTCGAATCATGGATCGCGCGAGAAACATTAAAAGAAAGCTGGGATGTTTTTGCCATCTGATAAGTGACACCTAGGTTAAAACGATTGACCCGGTCCGCCCGTTGATTTTCAAACAGTGCGCTCTTAAAGTCATAATTCGTCCATCGGCGCATAAACCCACTGTTCACTCGCCAATCCGAATCAATGACTTTCGTCACCGACGCACGCAATCTGTACTCTTGCATCGACGCTGGATCGGTGGGATGGGTCTCTCGTTGACGCCGTGACTCGCCTTTCGCCTCCAAACCTAATACCCACGGGGTCTCACCTTCTGAGATTTTTTGGGTTGATAATGAGACCAAATGCGAAAGGGCATTACGCGCTTTATTATTGGATTCGTATTCACTGACCCTTCCTGTATAACCGGCCGTCCAGAATAATTTTGATGTGACCGCACGCTCATACTCAATGCCCAAAGCAACATTCGAGACGTAAGTTTCTCCATCCAAATAGACACGATCCAGCGTCAAGGGAAACAACCAACGTCCATTTGATTGTTTTAAACCTAAGCCTGTTTCAATCGATAAGTATTGCAAATCATTTTGCGAGGTTTCTCGATGATTTTTATTCAAGCCCAGTACTTTTGTTTGCCAATGCCAACCTTTACGCTCACCAAAATCATAACCGTAGTCATATAAAAATGTTTGGCTCAGGGCATAATCCTCAACCTCCTTGCGCCCTTCCAGAACCAAGTCGTTCAACCCCGGCAACTCAAAACTCCCTGAACTTCCCAAGTCGTTGTTAACGTTACTGTCGTATTCGCCACCCAATACCAAGGTAAATGAATGCGAATGTGGGCTGTAATCCATCTCTGAATTAATCACTGCAACAAAACGTTTTGCATTTTTTTGAACATTGGGCGGCACTGCGTCAGGGTTGGCCAAAACGGCCTTGACTTCCAATAACGCCATTTCATATTGCTTCAGAGCAAAATAAACACGCGCCATTTCAAGACGTGTTCTTAAGTGATTTGGTTCTAGCATCAGCACACGATCAAAAGCAACGATGGCGTCCTCGTAGCGGGATATCTCAAAGGCTGAGCGGCCCAAGTAAAAATTAAACGTTCGGCTTTGTGGTGCCTTCTGGACCAAAGCAGTAAAAAGCGAATGTGCTTTCTCATGCTCTTTTGCTTCAAAAGCTTTTTTGGCCTGTCGGTACAAATGTTTAATCTGATCAACCTGACCCGCTTGATCCGTGGATCGATCAGATTGAACGGTTTGCGCGCTAACGGGCGCCACCGTTATGCAAACCAATAGGAAGGAAAGCAGCCGTAGTCTGATATCAATAAAAGCTTGTGCATTGAGACTTGCCATAGTTATCGTTTACCCTCGAACACACCCATTGCTTCAAGATATAACCCGGGGTGCTCGGCTTTAAAACGACCGCCCACTGCCTCGGCCTCACTTCCATAAAACAAGCCTTTTAAATCCCCGGTCGCGCCAGATGTGGCATCAACATCACCGACCAAAGAGCCTTCAAACAAAGCCTGATCACCCGATGTAACCGTTAACGTTCCTGGTGCAGAATCCAAGTTCAAACTCCAATTCTGATTATTGGAGTTGAACTCAAGTTGAGCACTGGTAAAGGCATCTCCCGAGGGCCCGAAATCAAAACCAATATTCACCGTGCCTCCTTCATCGATCGGATAAACAAGATTATCCGAGTCGGTGGTCATTCCTTTGATCGTCCCGGTATAGGTATAACTTACATCCGAGGCCAGATCATTTAAATAAGTAGCCGCCTCACTCCATTGTTTGCCCGCGACCCACAAACTCGGTTTGACCGCATCACGATTGGCTTGACCATCGGTTGCCTCTCCGCTCCCCCAATAGCCCCAGGACACGTATTCATTATCCATGATTGCCTGATCATCCAATGCCGCAATCCAAGCATCAACCGAAGCGTCAAACGTCGCCCCTAAATCGTCTTCCAAGGAAGCCTGGGTTGCGCTGAGGAATAAATCATCATGTATAAAAGCCCCCTCAGAGTAATCCCCATCATCATTCATAACATAGGTAAACACTTCGGCGCCCTGGGTATCTTTAATCACGATGTTCGTGCTCCAAACTCGACCATCGCTTTTATCCATATCAAAATGTAAAGCTCCACCCGAATCATCCGCTAAACGACTGTGCATCAACCCACTTAGCTCCAAATTTGGTGAATTATCCGTATTGGCAGCAGGACTGTATTCTGTGTCTTTAAACCCTGAAAACACATCCGTTTTATTCAACGTTTCATTTTCGCTGAGCGCAATAATGCCCTGTGCCTCACTGCCATAAACCAGCCCTGCATGCTCGCTGTCTAAATAATTCAGTTTGGTGTATTGCTCCGTTTCATAACTGAAATCTGAATAATCGAACCCTTTTTTATTCATATCAATGGGAATCAATCCTGTGGAGGAAGCATCATAAAACACCTCCCCATAGCGTAGTGACACCTGATCAAAGTCAACCAGCTCAAAATTCATCAACTGGTCATTTTCGTAATTCATATACAGATATTTTTCAGTCACAGGGTCTTGATAACGAACAATGTCGCTGGCAGGTTTATGTGCGTAAGCCAACGTCTGGCCGAACGCTTCGGAATATTGAATCGTCATGCCATCTGAATAGCTATAATCCGCTACAAAAAATTCTTGCTTTGAATCAGCATAAACAGTGATTTGAGCACCGGTTTGGGCGGTTTCGCCATCAAAAAAGTACAAATCCATACTTTCGGTGTCTTCAGACGCCCACGCTGTGTATGAAGAGGACGCCTCGTCCAGAGACAAGGACCAGTTTCTTGTGAATTCTATATTAGAGGTTGTTCCGTCGACGATACTTTCAAAAGGAATCGTCGACCCTTCTCCACTGGTTCCGTCTTTCAATGTATTAGCAACCAATTGATAGCCAAGATCTAAGTGCTTCGCAACCGTATCAAAGTCAGAGCCTTCAATGGTTTGAACCAAAACCCCTTGCATGGATTGTTCTCGCTCTGCATTAGGTTCTGGCTCTGGTTCTGGTTCTGGTTCTGGCTCTGGTTCTGGTTCTGGCTCTGGTTCTGGCTCTGGCTCAGGTTCTGGGGCAGGAGGCGGGTAAGCAAACCACTCGTATGCCCAAGCCTCTTCATTAAACTGCCATTCACCCTGGTTGAAGTTGTAACCCGATTCAGGAATTGTGGGCATATCAGGTCTCGGGTAGGCCTCCCACTCATACACCCAAGCCTCTTCATTAAACTGCCATTCACCCTGGTTGAAGTTGTAACCCGATTCAGGAATTGTGGGCATATCAGGTCTCGGGTAGGCCTGCCAAGTCCAAACATTACTTTCTTCTGAAAGCATCCATTCCCCCTGATTTTCGTTAAAGCCATCAGGAGGAGTCGTTGGCTCATCAACTTTTGGGGTCTCTTCGGTTTTGGCCTGTTGCGCCTCATCTGCCACATCAGGCTCGACCAGCTGACCAGTTAACACAGGCAAAGTCGGTACGGTCTCCTGTTCCGACGCATGCAAAGAATCATCAGGCAAAGGCGGTTCGCCTACAGAGTCACCCACGGCAGACTGACCCTCGCCTGAGGTTTCGGCTGTTTGAACAGGTGATGTCTCAGTCTGATCATTGTTGGCATTATTCGGGTCACCAGCCGACGCATCATCGCCAGGCGGAGGTGGATCTTCCGAATTGATGTCATCAAGCACCGCATCATCAAGCGGCTGTGGCGGCTGCGGGGGCAGCCCCGGCATGACTTCTACGTACTGTCCGGCCGGTATTTCTACAATACCTCCAGTCTGATTTTCTGTCACAAAGATTTGGCCATCTAACGTGGCAAACATTTCGCGATCTGGCCAAATTTTTCCTAGAAAGACCGTGCCCCGAATCCCTATCGTCGCCGTACGGGTCTTAACCTTGAAGCGTTCTGGAGAACGCTTGCCGATCTGACCGGTAATTGCTTTAAAAGCACCTTTTACAACATTAAACGTTGCTGTGTCCGAGCGATCTGTTTCTTCAAATAAAAACGATTCGATTCCAAAACGGGTCTGACCATTAAGCGTAATCACAGAATCATCATTAAACCGGATTTGCGCCCGTCCGCCTGAGTCGGTGACCACAAAATCTTTCTGCTGCAAAGACATCCCCGTCTGCGCGACCAAACTGTTTTGACCACGTTCAACCACGACATCCCCAGTCACAAGTGCAAAGGTCCCAACACTTGCCATAAGGATTTTAGGTAACAACAGCATTGCGGTCAGAAAAAATAACCGAACCACCATAATCAATTCCCTTATCTATGACTGGAAATAATACCAAACAGTTTCGAGCAAACCAATTAAAACAACAAGTTGAAAACCAACTTCTAATATTAGGAAAGTCTTATTTCTCAATGACCCCAAAAGACCAGCTTTATAAACAACAGTAATAAATAATTAACAAATTTAATTTTAAAAGCAACTCAAAAATCCGTACAAATGAAAGTAACCTTATTGGCCACTCAGAAATTAACCACTTGTTTTTCTGAATAATTCGGTCTTTTAACGCCTGAACAAGGCAAGGAGGTTACGATGGAACATGCCATTTCTCGCTCAAGCATTCACCACCATGTGACGGAGAACGGTGAGCACTTGGTATCCAAGGATCGGCAAATGCGCGACATTGGCCACTGGCTCAAACAAGGCTGGATGGACATGGCCAACGCACCATTGGCATCGCTCTTCTACGGGCTGATCATGACCCTGGCCGTGATGCTGGTGTATGGTGCCTATCAAGCCGAACCCATCATGATTTTCAAAACAGCCACCTTCTTTGTCATGCTGTCACCGTTTCTCGCAACGGGTCTGTACGCCATCTCTCAGCAAATGCAACAAGGCAAAAAGCCTGACCTGTGGCAATCCATGACCGTCTGGCGGCATAACACGGCTAATTTTGTACTCTATGCCCTGTCACTCGGTGTGATTGTGCTCGTGTCGGTCAATTTCCTGCCCATGATTACCGCCGTTGCTCAGTCTGACAATCTGATGATCGTTGAAACCGGGGAAGGCATTATGGGCTTTATAAGCTCTCAAGCTGGCTGGGCGTTTATGGCCTACTTTGCCCTGTTAGTGTTGATTGCTGCCGCGTTTGCCTTTGCCATCAGTGTGGTCACCATTCCGCTGATGCTGAAAGACCCAAAGGTCAGCGCCATTTCCGCCATGATTTTGAGCTATCAGGTGGTCATGGAAAACAAAGCCGTCATGACCGCTTGGGCCATCACCATCGGGGCAATGGTCATACTGGGATTGGTCACCGTCGGCCTGCTCATGGTGGTGATCATGCCGTTGCTGGGCTACGCCAGCTGGCACGCCTTTAATGACCTGATCGAATTTGAAGATCAGGCAGAGTAAATCACCAAACCTTCAACATACCTATTTCCTCATTCGCCCCGGTCCAAGCCCGGGGCTTTTTTTACCAGGCCTGGTGAAAAATGGAGCTGATTTTCGCTCTATTTGCTGTAGGCTTTTTGCGAGAAGTATAGGGCTAACGCGACCAGCACGATCGCCAATGAGTAGTAGAGCAGTTCCAGCGGGGTGGTGGGTTTGAGAAACAGCGCCTGCTCGAAAAACATGACGATCAAAATCAGCAGAATCACTTTGGCGAGTTTGTTTTTGAGGTCATCCAGGCTGTTGATGATCAGTATCTGACTTGCGCTTTGTTTGCCTTCGGCGGCCTGTATTTTGTTGATAAACAGCTCATACAGCCCGAGCGCAAAGATCAGCATAATGGTGCCGAGCAGAAAACCATCGACGGCAGCAACCACGTGGGCGACCGTCTGTGCCTTGAGTTCGGCTCGGTCGGCGTCTGCCAGTTCGTGGTAGTGTGAGAGATGAGCGATGGTGTAGTACACATCAATCGTGGTCAGATAAAAAATGCCAAAGGCCATGATCAGACTGGCAATCACCGCCAGTAGAACCACAAAACGGCTGTTCCACAATACGCCTTCAAAGCCTTTCTCGGTGCGGCTGCGTTCACGGTCACAGACACTCGATTCGCTGTCGGTCAACAAGGGGTTGTTTTCAGATTCTGCAGCCATGGTTTACTCCCGTGTTTCACGCTGATGACTCGCCATCCAGTACTTCGATGGTCAGATTATGGTTGGTGTAAATGCACAAATCGCCGGCAATGTTGAGGGCTTTTTCCACCACGTCTTTGGCCGACAAATCCGTGTTGTCCATCAGGGCCTGAGCGGCGGAATGGGCGTAGCTGCCGCCGGAGCCGATGGCAATAAAGTCATGCGCCGGTTCGATCACATCGCCCGTGCCGGAAATCAACAACATATTGTCGTTATCGGCCACCAGCATCATGGCTTCGAGCTTACGCAGGGCGCGGTCGGTGCGCCAGTCTTTGGCCATTTCCACGGCGGCGCGCATCAATTGGCCGTTGTGCGATTGCAATTTGCCTTCAAAGCGCTCAAACAACGTAAACGCATCCGCGGTGGCTCCGGCAAACCCCGCGAGAATTTTCCCATGGTACAAACGGCGCACTTTGCGCGCATTGCCTTTCATCACCACATGCCCGAGTGTGACCTGCCCATCGCCGCCGATGACCATTTGATTGCCTCGTTTGGCGCATAGTATCGTGGTGCCGTAAAAGGTGCTCGCGTCCGTGTGCTCGCTCATAATTGCCTCGTTTGCTGCTAGTCGTTCGGTTTTTTGCTGCGCGGATGCGTCTGATCATAGACCTGGGCCAGATGTTGCATATCCAGGTGAGTGTAGATTTGTGTGGTGCTCAAATTGGCGTGCCCCAACAGATCCTGCACCGCGCGCAAATCGCCACTGGATTCTAACACATGGGTGGCACAGGCATGGCGCAATCGATGGGGCGAGACCGACATGGGCAGCCCGGCTTTCTGCGCTCGTTGCTTGAGTTGTTGCTGGATGGCGCGAGCACTGAGCCGACGTCCCTGTCGGTTGACAAACAAGGCGGTTTCATCAGCAGCACTGTGCTCAGATCGAATCGACAACCAATCTGTGAGCGCAGCCTGGGCTTTTTCACCGACGGGCACCAAACGGTCTTTATTGCCCTTGCCCGCGATCACCTCCAGCCACCCTTCCCGCAACTTGTCCAACCCCTGACGAACATCCAGCGCGGCACACTCGGCCAGACGCAATCCAGAAGAATAGAGCAGCTCGAAAATGGCCTGATTGCGCACGTCCTGCCAGGTTTCCAGCGGTTGATCCAGCAATTGGCTGGTGCGATCCACATCCAGGCTTTTGGGCAGGGGCTTGGGTTGTTTGGGCGCTTTGACGTCGGCCGCGGGGTTGTGAGACACCTGCCCCTGTTCAAGCAAGAATCGATAAAAACTGCGCAGGGCCGACAACTGACGCGCCACGGTGCGCGCGCTGATGCCCTGACTCATGCGTTCGGCCAAAAATGCCTGCACATCGGAGGCTTGCACATCGGCCCACTTCTCAAAGGACTGCAATAACCAGGCCTGGTTGTTTTGTGATAGGGTCTTTTCAGAAGGCGCTTGCGACCGTGTCTGTCCGTGGTAGGTCAGAAAAAACCAAACGAACGCGCTCACATCGCGGGCGTAATTCTGACGCGTCAGCGCCGATTGACCTTTGCGGACACTGAGGGCTTCAAAGGCCCTCCAGAGATGGATTGCGTGATCTGTGCCCCTATCCGCCATTCGCTTCATGCATCAAACAACCTTGCCAACCGGGCAGAGATCATCTGGCCCATCACCGTCAAAAAATACGTGCCCAAATCCGGATGAAAGCGGTCGCTGCTGGCGCCCAAAGCCAAGGCGCCCCACACACGTTGCTCACCCAGCGGCATCACACACACGGTTTGCATGGCCGCCTGGGTTTGAAACAAACCGTCCTGCCAGCCCGGTTCCAGAAACCCACAACGCGGCTCCCCCGGTTCTAATGCATTCTTCAAACTTTGTGACCATTGCTGCGACAAGCCCAGCTGATGCAAGCCGGGCACCGATTCACTCGGCATTTCCCAGGTCACGAGGGTCATGGCCTCCACCTCAAACACTCTGTCCATGGTCTGATAAATCTCGGCCACCGCTGCGTCATTGGTTTGCGCCGCCAACAAACGGTAGGCCATGGCATACACCTTATGCAACAACTGGCCGTTTTCGCCTACCACGTCTTTGAGGGTATCGACTTCGGTCTGCAACTGATCACGTTGCTGTCGCAGCTGATGCACCTGGCGTTCCAAAAGGGAAATTTCTTCCCCCGTCTTTGGGTGTGGAATGCTCAGTTCACCCAACAGGCTTGGAAACACATGAAAAAACTGACGGTTGTGATTGAGGTATTCCGCCACGTCTTCGGCGTGCAAATCGTTAATCAGACTCGACATGACCGCCCTCCGCCGCTGGCTTGACTGACCTCGGGATTTCGCCGTCGAACACGGTTTCTGCCGGCCCCGTCATCCACACAGGGTCCGTTTCCTCACCCGACCATTCGATCTGCAAAGGGCCACCTTTGAGTTCGACCCTGACTTGGGCACCCACCTGCCCCCATTGCCTGAGAATCACCATGGCCGCACAGGCCCCGGTGCCACAGGCCAGCGTTTCACCCGCACCGCGCTCATACACGCGCAAACGAATGGCCTCATCACCGAGCACTTCGGCAAAGCCCACATTCACCCGTTCGGGAAACCGTCCGTGCGCCTCAATCTGCGGGCCCCAACTGGCGACAGGCGCGCTCTCAACGTCGTCCACCAGAACCAGCGCATGCGGATTACCCATGGAAACCGCCCCGATTGACACCGTTTGCTCTTCCAGCGCCAGTTCATAGTTTGGCTGGACGCCATCAGCTTTAAAGGGTAAGTCCGCGGGGGCGAAACGCGGGTGCCCCATATTGACCCGCACCCAACCGTCCTCGCGCACATAGAGCACAATCACGCCCGAGGCGGTTTCCACGGTGATTTCACGCTTGTCTGTGAGCCCCTTGTCCACCACAAACCGCGCGAAACAGCGTGCGCCATTGCCACATTGCGCCACTTCGGAGCCATCGGCATTGAAAATCCGATAACGAAAATCGACCCCAGCGGTTTGCGTGGTTTCAACCATCAACAATTGGTCAAAGCCCACACCGAAATGGCGATCGGACCAGGCCTGAATCTCTTCCGGGGTCAAATGGGGGTTGGATTCGGTGGCGTCAATCACCATAAAATCATTGCCCAGCCCCTGCATTTTTCGAAACGACAGCGACTCTCCGGCAGTGGAAAGGGTTGGCAACATGGGGCTCCTATTCATATTCTTTGACAGCAAAGTCCATTATAATAAACCAAATTCATGATTGGAAAACCTCTGAACCCGGCGAACGCGTGCCAAGCGAACACTTTCGTCGAATGGACGGACACGTCCACCGTTACCACCCCATGGTCACGGCACCTAATCAGAGGTCTTTTTCGACAAACGGCAAAAGGAACCGCATGAGCAAGTCGATAATGACGCCCAAAGAAATCGTACACGAACTCGACAACTACATCGTCGGCCAGGCTGAGGCCAAAAAATCGGTCGCCATTGCCCTGCGTAATCGCTGGCGACGTGCGCAACTGGGTGACGACCTCCGACAGGAAGTCACCCCCAAAAACATCCTGATGATCGGCCCCACCGGGGTGGGCAAAACCGAAATCGCGCGCAGACTGGCCAAACTCGCCAACGCGCCTTTCATTAAAGTTGAGGCCACCAAATACACCGAAGTCGGTTACGTGGGACGCGAAGTGGACTCGATCATCAAGGACCTGGCCGAAAACGCGATCAAAATGCACCGCGAACAGGCAATGGAATCGGTTCAGCGCCAGGCTGAAGACGCGGCCGAAGAAAAGATCTTGGACATTTTATTGCCGCCGGCTCGCGGTTACGAAGAGCAAAGCCACGACAGCATGTCGGAAACGCGCCAGAAATTTCGCAAGCGCTTGCGTGAAGGCGACCTGGACGACAAGGAAATTGAAATCGAACTCTCCGCCGCTCCGCCAAATGTGGAAATCATGGGCGCCCCGGGCATGGAGGAGATGACCAATCAGTTGCAGGACATGTTCGAAGGCCTGAGCCGCGGCAAAAAGAACAAACGCAAACTGCCAATCAAACAGGCGTTCAAACACCTGGTGGAAGAAGAAGCCCAGCGGTTGATTGATCAGGAAGATCTCAAGGCCAAAGCCATCGAAAGCGTAGAGCAAAACGGCATTGTCTTTATTGACGAGATCGACAAGGTGGCCAAGCGTCAGGATGCCGGCGGCGGAGATGTCTCCCGCGAAGGCGTGCAACGTGACCTCTTGCCGTTGATCGAAGGCTCCAGTGTGTCCACCAAGCACGGCATGATCAAAACCGATCACATCCTGTTTGTGGCGTCCGGCGCCTTTCATCTGTCCAAACCGTCGGACCTGATTCCCGAGTTGCAGGGGCGCCTGCCCATCCGCGTGGAATTGAAGTCACTGGTAGTGGACGATTTTGTGCGCATTCTAACCGAACCCAAAGCCGCACTGACCAAACAGGCCACGGCGCTGCTGGCCACCGAAGGCGTCACCCTAAGCTTTACCGACGACGGCATCAAACGCCTGGCTGAAATCGCCTTTGACGTGAACGAAGCCACCGAAAACATCGGCGCACGTCGCCTGCACACAGTGATGGAGCACCTGCTGGAAGACATTTCCTACAGCGCACCCGACCGTCACGGTGAGACGGTGACCATTGATGCCGAATTCGTCAACGACCGTCTGGGCGATCTGGCACAGGATCAGGATTTGTCGCAATACATTTTGTAAACGGTGACTGCCATGCCACAACCACAACCAACCGACATCAAATTACGCCGGAAATCGCGATTGCTGGCGATTGCCTTTGACACGGGCGAAACCTTTGAGCTGCCGTGTGAATACCTGCGGGTTTACTCCCAATCGGCCGAAGTCACCGGGCACGGGCCGGGCCAGGAAGTGTTGCAGACCGGCAAACAGCAAGTCAATATCGACGAGATCACGCCCGTCGGCAACTACGCGGTCAAGCTGCATTTTGACGACGGTCACGACACCGGCATTTACACCTGGGAGCGCCTTTATGACCTGGGCAAACATTACGATGCCTATTGGCAGGACTACCTGAATCGCCTGCTCAAAGCCGGTCACAAACATCCCGACATTCAAACCGATCCCCAACAGCTGATTTAACCAGGCCTGGTAATTTTTATGAACACAGACAACCGCACCACCGATTTTGGCTTTAACAAAGTCCCGCTGGAAGAGAAAGTCAAACGAGTCAAAGGCGTGTTCGACTCCGTCGCAACCAACTATGACAGGATGAACGATGTGATGTCGCTGGGCATTCACCGCCTGTGGAAACGCCACGCCATCGAACTTTCGGGCATCCGTCCCGGCCACAAGGTGCTGGATCTGGCCGGTGGCACCGGCGACCTGACCCGTGCCTTTGCCAAACGCGTGGGGCCAAGCGGCCAAGTGGTGCTGGCCGACATCAACGAAAACATGGTGCGCGTCGGCCGCGAGCGCCTGACGGATGCCGGAGTCGTGGGCAATGTCGACTACACTCTGGCCAATGCCGAAGCCCTGACCTTTCCCGACAACACCTTTGACCTGGTCACCATTTCGTTTGGCCTGCGCAACGTCACCAACAAGGATCAGGCGCTGGCGGAAATGGCGCGCGTGCTTAAACCCGGCGGCATGGCCATGATTCTGGAATTTTCCAAAGTCTCACAACCGCTGATGGCCAAAGCCTATGATTTTTACTCGTTCAATCTGTTGCCCAAAATGGGCAAATGGATCGCCAACGACGAAGACAGTTATCGCTACCTGGCCGAGTCCATCCGCATGCACCCGGATCAGGAAACCCTCAAGCAGATGATGCTGGACGCCGGATTTGACAAGGCTGACTATCTGAACATGTCGCAAGGCATCGTCGCCTTGCACCGTGGCTGGAAATACTGATCACCTGCATGGCAAGGAGAGCGCAATGACACCGACCGACCCTCAATTTTCACCAGGCCTAGTCAAAACAGCTTTGGCGGAGGTGCTTCAACCCCTGATCAATCAGGCCATTGCCTGGGACACCCTTCAGGGCGAAGCCTTTTTGCCCTGTGCGGAAAAAGTGGTGCAAACCTCTTTTCGTGATCTGGGCCTCTCCGTGTTCTGGACGTTTCACCCCAACCCGGATCATGTCCCCGATCAGAATCCGGCCGGAGAATTTGTGGTGCAGACGCATTTGATGGGTGAGGCCGATGCCCACATCCAGACCGACTTTTTAAGCTGGCTCAAAAAAGGCCCGGAGCAAGGGACGTCGACACAAACCCTGTTGGGTGATAAGGCACTGGCCCGGCAGTTTCTCACTGCCCTTGGCGGACTGTCGATCGACTGGGAAGAGCAACTCTCACATTTAACCGGCGATTTAATCGCGCATCAGGCGGGCGAAGCCGTGCGCGGTGCACGCGAACAGACCCGCTCCCTTCAGGAAAAGGCCTGGACCACATTGCGCGAATACCTGCAATTTGAACTCAAGCTATTACCGCTGCCGCATGAAGTGACGCAATTTGAAACAGACGTCAACGAACTGGCTCAGCGCGTCGATGCGCTCACCCATCGCGTGGAAGCGTTGATGGCCGATCAAATGCAACCCCACATTCAACCCTGAGGGCCAGTGATGGCGCCCGGAAACCGACTCACTTATTTCAACACCGGTCTTTCATGAACGCACTTAAGCAACGCCTGCATCAATTTCACCGCATGATCCGCATCAATCAGGTGCTGACCCATTACCAGATTGATCGTCTGATTCTGGCGCATACCAAGTACGCCTGGCTGCTCTGGCTTAACAAGCTCCTGCCCTGGAACTGGCGGGCGACGCATTCCGGCGGTCGTGGCGAGCGTATTCGTCTGGCGCTGGAAGCACTGGGCCCAATTTTCATCAAACTGGGCCAGGCCTTGTCCACCCGCAAAGATTTATTGCCCGATGACATCGCCACCGAATTGCGCAAACTGCAAGACGACTGCCCGCCGTTTGACGAACAGACCTCGCTGAAAATCATTGAAGACGGGCTCAACGAACCGATCGAAACCGCCTTCGCCAGCCTCAACCCCGTGCCCATGGCCTCGGCTTCCATCGCTCAGGTGCATGCGGCCACCTTGCCTGACGGGGCTGATGTGGTGGTCAAAGTGGTGCGCCCCGACATTCTGCCGGTGATTCGACAGGATGTGGCAATTATGAAAACCCTGGCCGGTCTGCTTCAGGCGGCCATCAAGGACAGTCGCCGTCTGCATCCGGTCGAAGTGGTGGAAGAGTTTGAAAAAACCATTCTGGATGAATTGGACATGATGCGCGAAGCCGCCAATGCCGCCCAGCTCAAACGCAACTTCGACGGCTCTGACCTGCTCTACGTCCCGGAAATCTACTGGTCACACACGCATGACCATATTCTAACCATGGAGCGCATTCACGGCATTCGCATCAGCGAGACCGATCAACTGGAAGCCGCCGGCATTGACCTGACCGAGCTGTCGGCCAAAGGCGTGACCATCTTTTTCACGCAGGTGTTCAAACACAACTTTTTTCATGCCGACATGCACCCGGGCAATATTTTTGTCCTGCCCGATGGCCGTTATGCCGCGATTGATTTTGGCATCATGGGCACGCTTAACCCCGAAGATCAGCGTTACCTGGCGGAAAACTTTCTGGCCTTTTTCAACCGCGATTATCTGAAAGTCTCCGAGCTGCACATCGAATCAGGCTGGGTGCCGGCCGATACCCGTGTTAATGAACTGGAATCGGCGATCCGCTCTGTGTGCGAACCCATCTGGGACCGCCCGTTGAAAGACATTTCATTCGGCTTGTTTCTGATGCGCCTCTTTCAGACGGCGCGACGTTTCGGCATGGAAGTCCAACCGCAACTGGTGTTGCTGCAAAAAACCCTGCTCAACATCGAAGGGCTGGGGCGCCAACTGGACGACGAACTGGATCTGTGGGACACCGCCAAGCCCTTTCTGGAAGACTGGATGCAGGAACGCGTGGGCCTGAAAAGCCTGGTCAAAAACAGTCGTCGCAACCTGCCTTTCTGGATTGAGCAGGCCCCAAATTTACCAGGCCTGGTGCACAGCAGTCTGCAGGCCCTGTCGCACGCCGATTTTGCCGGGCAATCCCAACGACTGGCCGATCTGGAACGCCAACTGGCGAGACAAGCCCACCAACAACGCCACCGCTGGTTCGCCAGCGCCCTGATCCTGGCCGGTTTGATCCCGATCTTATTCGGACATCAACTACAACCCAGTGCCTACACCCAAAGCGAGTGGTTGCATTGGACCCTGATCGCCGTGGGTGCGATCATCGCCTGGCGAGGCAAATAAACCAAGCGCCTTCCACCATTGATGGACAAAAAAAGGCCTGCAAAAGCAGGCCATGAACGCAAAACAAACCAACCACTTAGAAAACGGCTGTCAACTGTAATGAGATACGATCATCAATCGAGTCCAAAATTCGATTGACCGTGTCATTTGAGTTGGGGGCGTCAATACTGCGGATTTCATAGTTGGCTTTGAGGGTAGTCTTTTTATTAAAGAAGTACTGTGCGCCGAGCGTGGTGGTTTCAAACACGCGTTTCGCACCCGCTCCACCCGTGCCGTTTTTGTCCGTACCGCTGTTGAGTCGATCGTAACGCACATCCAGCTCCACATTGGACATCGGGCGATACCCCAGGCTGACGTAATAACCGTCGGCTTTTTGATCCGGCAACACGGTAAACGTCGCTCCATCGTCGGGCGTCCCGGCACCGGTCGTCCCCCCATAGATCATTCCGTCGGCCGTCATGTACTCAGCTCCCAGTCGGTAGGTACCGTCAAAATAAGTGGTCCCTACACCCCGACGTGTACGATCCTCGTCGGTGTCCGCGCCAGACGAACTGGGGGTACCGTCGTTGTAACTGCGTTGACCGGCTTGATTCCAGGCATAAAGCTTAAACCCATGTCGACGAGGCCCTTTGGAGCTGCCAAAAACTTTTTCGGTGGAGGCATAGAGATAGGTGTCACGATTTTGATCGTTATCCGTATACGCCAAACCGGCCCCGTTTCCGATCATGACCGCGTAACTGGTCTCCCATCCCCCAAGATTGAATGTATCAAAAACCTGCACCCCGGTATCCCGAAAGGCGCCGACCGGCCCGTTTCGCCCGGTATTGCCACTTTGATAATCGAACGTTCTTTCCAACAACAGGCGGTTGGTCGCATTGGAAAAGTTGTTATAGTTGGCAACAAACGCGGCCTGCAACCCTTCTTCTGACCCTGGGGTTTTGAACAGGCCAACGCGCACACGCGCACCGGGAATATGATTCAAGGTCACACTGGCGTCCGTCAATTGCCCCTGCGAAGCACCTTCACCGGTCGTGACGCCATTGTTGCCCATTTCTGCCAGCAGAAAATAATTAACCTTTTTGTCTAATGGCAGATTATTCCCCCGCACCCCGATTCGGGCACGTTTGACATTGAAACCGCTGGGCGTATCCAACTGCGGGGCCATTTGGTTAAAAGCGGCAGACTTCCCGGCATAAGGCCCGGCTTTCAGCTTGGTGTCATCGGTCTGTTGATAATCCAGTTGCACAAATCCCCATAGTTTGGCCCTTGGCGCTTGATCGGCCCGTTCAGTGCCCTGCAGCATCAACCAGTTGGTGGCCTGAGCTGGCGACGTAAAGCAAGCCGCCATGACAGCAGCGGGGAGTACTTTGGTCAAAAATTGTTTCTTCATAAGCCTCTTCTCTAATCGTTATGTTGTCTTTTTTAAATCCTGTGGCTTCCAGCCTGAGCGGTTTTAGGGTTTCAATATCTGATAGCCCGCTGCATTCAGTTGCAAAATACGTGCGGCGCCAGCGGGCACCACGCTCACCCCTTCGATCAGAGGAGGCTTGCTTCCCAGAATTTTGGTAAAATGCTTGTGCGTATTGGCACAACCACTGAAACGAACCCCGACGTCCATGAGCGATTGAATGCGAGCCGTGTTGGCATTGCCTTCCAACATCAATCGCAAACCCGGTCCGAACGCGACGATTTCCAAATCTAAATCACCTGCGTCATAGTGCTTCATCAGGTTGTTGGCCACGTTCAACACCAACGTCTGCTTGAACGGGTTAGGATCACTGATTTGCAGGACGACCTTGTGGGTTGCAAAAGTCTCCGGCAACGGGGGTTCTTGAGCGGCCGCCACGACATTGGCTGAGAACAGCAGTGTCGCGAGCCAACTCAAAATGAACAGGTTTACTTTCTGTTTGAACACGTTTTATTTCCTCCAGTTTTGATATGAGGCTATCAACAGCACTCCCCCCAACAACGCAAATCAACACGACTTTATTCCAACTTTCTTGCATGATTATTTCTATGAGTAAATAACGCCTGTTTATTTCATAAAACAATTATATTCTTATAGACAAAACAAGCACTTGTGGCGGGTTGGTCTTTCTCCTATGATGAAAAAAGGAGGGGTAAATGATTAGCCACTGGGTAAAGTTAAAAACCAACCAAGTCAAATTGAATGCTGTGCTTGAATCGCATTATGCTGACCTTTACCGTATTGCTTACGCTTGGAGTCGAGATGAGTCTTTGGCACAAGATTTGGTACAAGACACAATGGTGAAGTCATTGCAGAAAGCCGATCAACTGACCTGCTTTAACAGCGTTGACCGTTGGTTATGCAAAATCATGCATAATCTGTTTTATGATAATTGTCGGCATAATGCCCGCTGGCAACATGTGACGGTTGCCGAGGTAGCCGAACATCAGATGAAAACGGAATCATTGGAATCACAATACATTCGTAAGCAGGCTGTTGAAACCATTCACGATGCCATGGGAAACCTGCCTGTTGACCAACGGGAGGTGATCGCTCTGGTTGATCTGCAAGGCTTTTCATACCAGGAAGTCGCGGACATCATCGATGTGCCCGCCGGAACGGTCATGAGTCGACTGTCTCGCGGCCGGGAGAAACTGAAAAAACTGGTGACCAACGAGGGGTCACAGCCCAAGTATCAAGACAACGTGGTCGTTTTAAAAAAGAGTCGCACGAAATGACAGAAAAACAGAAAACGACATCGCAGGAAATTCATGCGTATTTAGATGGAGAACTCTCGTCGCATGAGCGCCAGCGTTTTGAGAAAAACATGGCGCTGGATCCCGCTCTGCGAGCAGAAGTCTGCGAGCTTCGAAAAATCAAACAGCAGATGCTGGAGCACTACCGCCAAGTGCCGGTGCCGCCGAGTGCGCGCTCAAAAAAGCCTTACAGAGTGTCTTATTGGGCAACGGCCGCTTCGGTGCTAATCGCAGTCACACTTGGAGGGGTCTGGTGGGCGAATGCACCCACATCCGGTCATGAGTTCAGCGGCTCTTCTTTGGTGAAGACTGACGCATCCAACTCTCGGATTTTGTTGCACATTGATTCCAATCAACCGGACAGAACCCAAGCCCTCTTGCAAAAAGCCAGTACACTTTTGCAAGCAAACAAAACGAACGAGGACGTGCCGCCAATACAGATTGAAATCGTTGCCAATGACAAAGGGGTGGATTTGTTCGAACAGGACAACCAGAACCGGGAAGCCATCATTGGTTTATTGGCGCAATATGACAACCTGAAACTGATTGCTTGTCAGCGCGCTTTGGAACGCCGTGCGGCCAAGGGCGAATCCATCAAACTGATTGATGGAGTGAAAGCGGATAAACCGGCGATTGATGAAATCGTCCATCAAATGCAACAAGGCTGGTCCTACTACAAGTTCTGACCACAGTTATACGGCGCAATGGACGGGCGTCAAGGCGTGCCGGGTTTTGCCACAAACTAACCAGGCCTGGTTGTTTTGATCACCACCATTCGGTCAAATGACTCTGCGAAGCACCGCATTATTAACGCCTGTTCTGGTCAACCAAAAAACCCGGCATTAGCCGGGTTTTTGGTCACAGAATTCATTGAAAGCGCTATTACTGGCGCACCCCTTCCACGTGCAACATTAAATGGACTTCGGTGGAAGCGGGTCCCAGATCTTTTGTGATGTCAAAATCCGCCAGTTTCAGGGTCGTGCTACCTTTGAAACCACTGCGATAACCACCCCAGGGATCTTTGCCTTCGCCCACTTTCTGAGCGTCAATCACAATGGCACGGGTCACGCCATTCAAAGTCAAATTGCCCTCAATGGTCATCTCTTTACCAGTTCCGCTGATCGCCGTGCTTTCAAATACAGCTTTAGGGTGATCGGCCACACTCAGAAAGTCATCACTGCGTAAGTGTTTGTCACGTTCCGCATGATTACTGTTCACACTGGCGGTGTCGATGCTCACTTCGACCCGACTGTTGGAGAGCTTATCTTTGTCGTACACATAGGTGCCTTCAAACTCATCAAACCGCCCCGTCAGCCAACTGTAACCCAGATGCTGAATCTTAAAATTGATGGAGGCATGCATGCCTTGGGTGTCGATCTGATAAGTAACCGGGTCGGCCTGGGAAACAGCGGCCACAGTCATTCCGGCGGCCAGAGCCATTGTTTGTAAACGTTTCATCATTCAACTCCTTGCTTTGGTGAAAATGGATCAATAAGGTTGAGTGTTCAACATGCGTTTCAACGTACAGTCTTTGTCCACAAAATGATGTTTCAGCGCCGCCACAGCGTGCATAACGACCAGTGCTAATAACCCATAGGCAAGCCACTGGTGCCACCAACCCGCCCAATCGGCTTGTTGCTCAAACTGCCAGGGCAGCGCGGCAATATGAAACCAATCAAACACCGACACAGGCTTGCCTTCCGCGGTCGAGATCAAATACCCCGTCAGCCCGATCAACAATACCAGCCCATACATCATAAGATGGCTGGCATGCACCGCCGCGTGCATCCATGCTGCCGGCAGATTTTCAAATCGCTTGGGCACACAGGAGATTCGGTGCCAGATCCAGCGAACAACCATCAACCCGACCAACACCACCCCCAATGATTTATGCACCCAGGGCGCTTGGTGATACCAAGTGGAATAATAATCAAGGGTCACCATCCACAGCCCCAGAAAGAAAACGCTCAACACACCCAAAGCGATCACCCAGTGCAATGCAATGGTCAACCAGCCATAATGGTGAGACGAATTTTGTAACGACATGTCAACAGACCCTCGTGACGACCTAGCCATAAGCTTAGTTCAATCGACTGGCCGCACATACCGGCCACAGTGCAATTAACCGTTGCGCAAACCAGAACAACAGGACTTAAATGAACAGAAACACAAAGAGAGAGGGAGTCTAAAAAGCGTTAGGACGGAAAATAGGCTTGGTGACCATACGACACAAAGTCATACCATTGGATGACATTGACCACAAAACCAGCCAGAAAGGTGCACTGTTGCCAAGGCAGTGAAACATTTTGAGTAACGATTCTCGTATTTCTATCTGTTGGCACCCGTCGTCTCAGCTCACACAGGGCGAGCGAGGCACGACCGATAGGACCTTTAACCGATGCGTGTCAACCAATAGTGGCTGAAACCGGGAATGATCAGATTATCACTGAACACGTCCGGCTGATGCCCACTGATCTGATCTTCAATACGCTGATAGCCATCCAACTGCCAGTGCGGCCCCACTTGACTCATGTCCAGATGCTGCGGCTCGGGATGAAAGTTAGCCACCACCAACACGCTGTGTCGGTTTTGGTCCAAGTCATAGCGTTCGAACACAAACAGATGCGGGTTGTCGGTTTCGATCAGAGAGCGGTTATTGAAATCGGCAAACACATCGATCTCTTTGCGCACCGAAATCAGATGTCTCAGCCCTTCAAAAATACGGTTTTCGACCGTACCGGTCTCAAAGCGCCGTTCCAGCTTCTGCCAGTCGATGATGGGACGATGCACCCAACGATTGTCTTCCATTTTATAAGGGTCCTGAAGATAGGCATCGTCATTCAGCGTGCCCACTTCATCGCCGTAATAAAGCAGCGGAAGCCCCCCATAAGACAGGGTCAAACCATGCAGAAGTAAAATCTGCGCAATCGCGTCCTCAATCGCCTTGGGGTCCTGCTGTTCCAGCGCATACTGCAACCCGACCAGACTGGCCAGCGACCCGGAAATTCGGGTATCACCGGTTTTGGCATTTTGCCCGAACGGCAGCCCGCGCGCATGAGAGTGGTCGAACCGGCCGGTGAAATAATCCACCAGAAAACGACGGTGTCCGCTGGGATCATATCCCACTGCAGCGATGTCACTGTCATCAAAGCCCAGGCCAATGTCATCATGACAACGCACATAGTTGAGCCAGGTGGCCCGGTCCAGCTTGGAGGGCAGACTTTTCATGCCCTGATTGAGCAGTCGCGCATTTTTGGTGGCGACTGCATCCCACATCAGTGCCATAAACGTCGCGTTGTAGGCAATTTCGCATTCTTTGGCGATCACCGCATCCTCGCCGAAATATTTTGCCACTTCACCCGGCGCGACAATGGCCTCAGCGATGAATAACACGCCTGGAGCGGTGACCTGACAACAGTCTTTCAACAGCTGCAAAATCAAATGCGCTTCACGCTCATTCTGCGACGCCGTGCCGATTTTTTTCCATAAAAACGCCACCGCATCCAGTCGCACGATGTCCGCGCCTTTATTGGCCCAGTACAGAATCACATCCAGCATTTCGATGAACACCGCCGGGTTGGCGTAATTCAAGTCCCACTGATAGTCGTTAAAGACCGTCATCACCCAGCGCTGCATGTCTTCATCCCAGGTAAAATTGCCGGGCGCGGTTTCGGGAAAAATCTCCGGCAGACTCTGCTCGAACATGTCCGGGACATTGCGGTTGGAGAAGGTGTAATAATAATCCTGATACACCGGGTCACCGGCTTTGGCTTTCTGCGCCCATTCATGCTCGTCCGAGGTGTGATTGAGCACCACATCCAGGGTCAGTAGCATGTCGTTTTGGCGCATCTCATAACTCAAATGCGCCAGGTCATCGAGCGTGCCCACGCGCGGGTCAATCTCACGAAAGTCACTGACCGCGTAGCCCCCGTCACTGCTTCCTTGCGGGCATTGCATGATCGGCATGACATGCAGCAGATTCACCCCCAGTGACTCCAGGTAGGGCAAATGCTCGCGCACGCCGTTCAGATCATCGGCAAAACCGTGTGCATAGAGCGCCATGCCCACCCACTTCTGGCTCAGGAACCAGTTATGATTGTCTTCGCGCTCGATGTCACTTTCACGCAAGGCTTCCGGGCGTTCAATGTACTGACAGGCCATGGTTTCAACCAATTTCTGTGCCTGTCCCTCAAAATCCTTGCGATGACCGTAGAGCCGATAAAACAATGAATGGATCGCATAAAAATTGGCCCCCAGACGGGTATAAAAATGGCGCAAATCTTCCTTGTAAATTTCGGGGCGAATGCGATTGAGAATGTCGTTAAGCAGTGAGTGTGCAACCGGTTCGTACATAGTGATTCCTATGTTTTAAGCCCTTTAAACAAACAAAGGGCTCGTTTTATTTGGCGTTATGGACCGACGAAAAGCATCCGTTCAATGGTTTTTTAACCAGGCCTGGTAAAAGCGCGGATCGTGACTGAGCGCGCCCTGGATTTGCACGACCTGACTGGCAAATTGTTGCGCTCGCTGCAACGTCTGCATCCAGGGCCATTCTTCCAGCAACCCAAGCAGGACCACCGAGGTAAACGCATCCCCGGCACCGATGGTGTCCTGAATTTTCTCACTCGGCAACGGCTCGGGCGTGACCCGGCTGAGCTGGCCGCTTTCATCCATGCCCAGCGCCCCATCGGCGCCCAGGGTGACAATCACGCCTTTAAGGCCAAAACGCTGTTTGAAGTCGCCCAGCGCCGTTGCCGGGTCCTGTGTGAGCCATTCGGACTCGCCGCCCAGCTCGATGAATTCCTCGTCATTGAGCTTGACCCAATCCGCATCCTTGAGCCAGCCCCGAACCAGCGCCGGATCATACCAGGGCGCGCGCAGGTTCACATCCACAAAAATATCAAAATCCCCCGCCGCTTTCAGCCGTTCCAACGCATGACGCGACGGCGCATCGCGCAACGCCAGGGTGCCATGATACAAAATGCCCGGATGCGGACTGTGCACCGCCTGGTTCAGCAGTGCGGTTACATCCACCGGCTCAATGCGGTCATAGGCCACCGGATGCATGATCTCATAGTGAGGTTGGCCCTGATCGAGGGTCACCTCCACTCGCCCGGTGGGCAAATCGTCATGGGTGGTCACCGCCGTCTGCGACAACGACCATTCATGCATGGCATGGCGAACCTGCTCCCCCATCGCGTCCTGACCGATGGCGCTGACAAAGCGTGGATGCAGCCCCAACGCCTGAGTATGCCAGGCCACATTAAAGGGCGCACCGCCCAGCAGCGTCTGTCCGTCCGGCAGACAGTCAAACAACACTTCTCCAAATATCACCAGTGCCTGGTCGTCACTGTGTGCGCTTACCATGATGCGCCCCCTTCGTTTGCATCCCGGATGACCCGGTCATCTCTGAAAAATCAGCCCCGGCCCGCTTAAGCGCGTCATGCGCCGCGGGCACAAAATGCCAGACGCCCTGCAGCACCCCATCGGCATAATACCCGCAACGGTGGTCCAGCGCGTGCGAACATTGGGACTCGGCCAGATACAGCTGCGCCTGGCGCCGGGTTCTGGCCGCCAGTCGTGCTGCCTCGGCGCGGACCGATTCCGATGCGTTGGCCACCAGCACGGATGGGATGTCGCTTTCCATCACGGCCAGATCATTGCCGGAATCCCCGGCAAACACCCGTTCCGATTGGCCGATGCCCTGACGCTCACACAAAAACAGCAATGCATCCAGCTTATTGGCTTCACGCGCGAGAATGTCCAGCAGCCAGACGTCCTTTTCATGATCAAAACTCCAGATCACGCTGACGGCCAAGCCCAAATGCGCCAAATGGTTTTTGATTTCCTGCACCAGTGGCGGCATGTCGGCGTCGGCGGCCACATAGTAGCTGTGCTTGAATGTCTTCTGGCGCGCGGCTTCCTGAGGGACCAGTCGCGTCCAGGCTTTTAAATGCTGATCAATGCGCGCAAACGCCTCCGGTGGGCAGCTTTGGGCCAAATGTGCGTGCCAGTCGGCCAAAATACGAGGCCCCGTCTTGGCATCATAAGCGTACATTTGAGCGCCCACATCGGTGATCACAAAATCCGGCAAAGGCAGATGATATTGGGCGATGGCCGCTTCCACCAATCCGATGTCACGCCCGGTCACATAAACCAATTGCACCCGTGCATCGTCACAAAACACCTGAAACCGTTCACGGGCGCCCGTCGCTTCCACGACCTGGCCGTTGGGGATCACCGTCTGGTCCATGTCGCACGCCAGCAACAGCTCCCAGATGCTCATGCCGGGTGTCCTTCGGTTGACGCTTCATCGGCTTCTTTTGGGTCCATACAGGCCCCAAAGAAATCATAATAATCCAGAGCCTCCAGAATGCCTTGCTCAAAGGCCGACTCAGCGTAGTAAATACGATCGATTTCGGCCAGATTGGACAGTTCTTCATGGTGACGGTTGGCCACTACGGCCGCAAGCGGGTTGCCGCGCATCATATCTTCATCCGCCCCGGCGCCGCCGGCAACAAAGGTTTTGGCCAGCGGCACCTGCCAACGGTCCATCACATAGCGCAGTGCCAGCCCTTTGGAGGCACGAATCGGCAGAATGTCGATGTAATGATCAAATGACAACTGCACATGCACCGACTGCTCCGCTTCGTACAAGGCTTTTTTGATCTGATCGAGCGAAATCTTGCTCAGATCAACGTAATAACTGAGTTTGAAGTGACTCTGTTCCAGTCGGGGCTGGCGCACCAGGCCTGGTAATTCTTGCATCACAGCCCGCACCCGATGCGGGGTCCACTGATAATCAATATGCGCCAGCCAGGCCTGGTCGCGCGTCAGGTTGGGGGCATAACGAATGTCGGTGCCGCCACTGCTGATCAACACATCCGGCTCACTCATGCCATAGGTTTTCATCAACTGCAGCGCCGAATCATAACGACGGCTGGTGGCCACCACATAGAGGGTACTCTGACGATGCGTTTTCAAACGCTGCATCAGTGTTTTGATCGCCTCGCGATCCCCGACCAGATTCTGATCCAGGCTGGTGACAAACGCCCGCTCGTGATAAAGGCCCTGACGTCGCACAATCGGCGGCCGTTCCAGGCGTTGATTGTTTTTGACCAGCGGCTCGATCAGCTGCATATAGCTTTCGGCGTGCGCCTGCCATGAATAATGCTCCGTCACCCCGGCCAGCCCCTGAGACACTTTGTCGGCATACAATGCCGGGTCTTTGAGCAGCTTTTCAATCGCGCGGGCAATGGTTTCCGGCGCCAACGGATTAATCAGGTAGCCGTTGTGACAGTTGTCCAAAATGTCACGCGGCCCGCCATCTTCGGTCGCGACCAGAGGCAACCCGCTGGCCGCCGCTTCAATCAACGTCAGACCAAAAGGCTCGGTCAGGGCCGGATTGACAAACACGCCGTTTGAGGCCGCGGCAATGCGATAAATTTCCGGAACCTGGTCACGCTGATGATGCTTGGGCAACGCCACCTTGCCGTAGAGGTCGTAACGATCCATGGCCAGAAACAGTTCGGTGAAGACCTGTTCGGTGGCATCGTCCATTTCTTCCAGATCGTCGCGGTTGCCCGCAATGATCACCAGATTGGCATGGGATTGAAGCCATTCGGACTGTCCATAGGCTTCGACCAATGAAACGATGTTTTTACGTCGATCCGGGCGTGACAACGCCAGAATCATCGGCCGCTCAGGTGCCACCAATGATCGGGTCAGATACGTGCGCAATTCGGCATCGATGGGATCCCCCGATCGCACCGGGTGAAAATCTTCCAGGTTTGTGCCCGGCGGCAACACCCGCATCTGATTGGGCTGGTAATAGTCATAGAGCGCGTATTGCTCTTCAATTTCCTGACGGGTGCTGGTAATCACCCGCTCAGCCACTGCCAGCGTCATTTCTTCGGCTTCAATCCGCCGGGACATGTTGTAGGTTTCTTCAATCTGTGGCGCGCTCAGACCGCTGGCGAGCAAGCGGGCCCGTTTGACGCGTCCCAGTGAATGCCCGGTATGAATCAATGGCACGCCTAATTGGCTGGACAGATGCTCGCCGACATAGCCCGCGTCGGCATAATGTGAATGGATTAAATGCGGGTAAAACGACTGCTGTTTGAGATGGGAAAAGGCATTGTCGACGAAGGCGTCCAGATGATCCCAAAGCTGTTCTTTGGGCAAGTATTCTTCCGGGCCGGCATCAATGCGCACAATATTGAATTGGTCAGAGACTCGCTCAATCGGCTGGGCGTAGTCATCGGATACGTCCGGATCCACCACCCGCCGGGTCATCAAATCCACCCGCGCCACCTCCGGGCGCTCGGACAGAGCCTGAGCCAGCTCCAGCACATACAAGGTCTGTCCGCCTGTGTCGGCATCGCGCCCCAATTCCAGATCACGTCCACGAATCAGACCGTGAACACTCATCAACACCAAATACAGTTGTTTCATGATGCCTCATTGATTGAATGACATGGAGTCCAGTGCATGCAACTCTATTTCATCCTACCACAAGCGCTTAATCCTCAAAAGACGCAGACCAAAGAGGTGACAAAGGCGGTGCCTGAGTCAGTGCCGTCTTCAGAGCCTGCTGCAAAGCGGGCAGCGCCTGATCCTGCCCGACCAGCCCGCGTCCCTGACGTTGAAAAGACCAGGTGGCCAAGGTTTGTTCTGCGGTGCGCCAATCCAGTTGCATCTGACAGGTCAGAATTTCAAACCCGTGGGCCTGGCGACGGTTCAGACTGGTTTGAATCGTCAGCCCCGCGCCCTCCGCTTGAAAGGGGGGCCAGACCGAGGTCAGCCCCAACTGAGAAAAAGCCTGTTCCAGCGCGGTTCGACCACCGGTGGTGCCGCACAAGGTGCTCGATGAAAAAATGGAGACAGAACGCTGCGTTAACAACGTTTGCGTCGCTTCGCGCCAGCCTTCTAACTGAGCCCGATCCGCGGCAAGATCGTGCGTGGGGTCAATGGCCTGAAGCCAGCGTGCGGTTTGCCACCAGTGCGACCAGTCAGCTTGTAAAGACAACCGAATCCAGACTTGTCTCAGCCAGTCGTCACGTGAATGAATGCGATCGGTCGCACGCACCGATTGCAACCAGACTTGCCGTTTGCGCTCATGTTCCGCCGACAAGGATTGATACCATTGTTCTCGGTCCACCGCCAACAACAGTGCCAAGCGACCATCGGCCAGGCGCTGGGTGGCGCGCACCTTATGACCGGTCACGGTCAGCGGCGGAGTATCCAGTGTCAGTGTCTGCTGACTGTGGTGGCGTTGCCAGTCAAAGGCACCGCGCCAGACTTCCTGATGGGATTCAAACCGCGAAGTCACGGTGACCGCGACGTTGCGAGCGATCCTTGCCAGGGCATGTTCCAGAGCTTGGGTTCGGTCCGCTTTGACGGCGGTGGCATAAAAATAACGTGGGGTGTCGTCAGGTGGTTGCGATAGCCAGTCCGGCGCATCCACTGGCAAGGAAACGGTGTCCGGGCCGGAGGCAGGTTTGAGTTCAGGCGAGTGTTGACAGGCGCTGAGCCAAATCCCAAGCGCGGCGCCCAACGCCAGTCGCCCGGACCATCGAGACACTGAATTAAGGCGTGGTCTCAGCCGAATCATCTTGCAACTGCCGCTGGGCCAGCGCCTGTTTTTCAATGGCCAGATCGATGCGGATCAGGGCCGCGTTGACAACCTCATCCGGTTCAGCCAGGCGGCCATCCGCCATTTGATACAGCGCCTGAGCCGCTTTGAGGTCGCCTTGTGCTTCATGCGCCACGCCCAGATTGTAGGCCGCCACATAAGACTGTTGATGGGTGCTTTGCAACAACGTTGTCAAAATGGTCTGGGCGCGGTCAAATCGACCCGCTTCCATAAACGCCAGGGCCCGATCCAGTTGTTCACTTTGTTTTGAGGAATAATCCATTGCCGGGTCCGACAGAAGCTCGATCGACACTGAGCGGTAATGCGGGGTCATATCCCGAACAAATCGCTGCGCCAACTCATCGGCCAACTGTTGCAAGCCTTGTCCACGAGTGGGCAGGGTATTGGCACTGTCACGACAGTGATGCCATTCGCGACGGGTCTGATAGGTTTGCGCATGCAAAATTTCGGCTTTGGCCACGTCGGTCACACGCAGGCTGGCGCTCAGACTCATATGGCGAGCCGTACACCAGACCCGAGCCAGGTAGGTCTGCTCGCATTTTTTATCCCGACAGCGAATGCGCTCTTCATAATAGCGCTCGTCATCGCTCTCGGCCTGATTGATCCGACCCGACACCAACCCGCTGGCGCCGAGCAACTCGCCCAGTTCTACCAGTTTGTCCGACGCCAGCAGACCGCTGTGCTGAAAGCGCTGCTCCGCCAAGACCTGTTCCTGATCACGCCGGTTCACCAGCGTAAAATAACGCGCCCCATCCACTCGGCTCTGCGCCAAAGCGGTTTCCAACCGCTCGGTCAGGCCGATGCGATCCTGCTCAAGCGGCATCACGGCAATCTGACGGATTTGCTCGGCCTGTGTGACCTTGGCCGGCTCCAGCACCTGAATACTGACACTGCGCCCACAGCCTGAGAGCATCGCAACCAGCCCCACAGCCCAGAACCAGGTCAATCCCCTTTTTTGACCAGGCCTGGTCAAAATAAGCGACAAAACCCCAACCAAATCATGTTGGTTCACGCAGGGTCATCCTTTTTATCGGCCGAGTAGGCAACCCGGGGGCTCAAAGCACGGGCACCGGTTCCCTGGGTGCGAAAGAAACTGACCTGTTGCTGCATGTTTTCAGCTTCATGGCGAAGCGTCTGGGCGGCTTCGGCCGCCTCTTCCACACTTTGAACATTGCGTGCCGTGGTCTGGCCCACGCCGTCGATGGTCTGATTAATTTTCTCCACACTGGCCGTCTGTTCGTTATTGGCGGTGGCAAAATCCTGAATGAACTGATGCATGTCCACAATGACGTTGCGGATCGACTCAAACGCTTCTTCCGTCTGCTTGACCAGTTTTTCACTTTGCGTCACCTGCTCCACACTGGTTTCAATCAGCTGACGGATGTCTTTGGCCGCTTCACTGGATTTGCCGGCCAAAGAGCGTACTTCGCCCGCCACCACGGCAAACCCGCGTCCGGCCTCACCCGCACGCGCGGCTTCCACCGCCGCATTCAGCGCCAATAGATTGGTCTGGAAGGCGATCGAATCAATCAAGCCCGTAATGTCGGAAATTTTATGACTGGAGTCTGCCAGTTCTTTCACCGCGCCACTGGTTTCACGCATGACCGCGGCCCCATCGTCGACCTGCTTTTTAGCCGAATCCGCCAACTGAGAGGCTTGACCGGCGGTACCGGCATTGTGACGCACGGTTTCAGTCACCTGATCCATGGATGTGACCATTTCCTGCAACGTCTCGGCCTGCGCCTGCTCCTGATGCGTCAAAGTCTGACTGCCCTGAGCAATCTGGTTGGCCGCTTCATTGACCGTATTGGACGCCAGCATCAGCTCATCAATGACCGCACTCATTTTATCCAGCGACTGATTCATGGACGACTGCATGGTGGCCAGTTTGCCTTCATAATGCCCCTGCATTCGTTGAGACAAGTCCCCTTGGGACTGCGCTACCAATACATCCACCGCCGAGTTCACCCCAGCTTCAAGCTGGCTGAGCGAGGCGTTGACATTGTCTTTCAACCCCGATAGCTCTCCTTGCAGGTCCATATCCAAACGAGTACTGAAGTCCCCCTGTGCCAGGGCCTGCATGGTTTGATTGATGCCGGTCACAGCCTGGTGCGTGCTGCGCATGGCCGCCTGAAGATCCGTCATCATCTCGCCGAAATCACCTTCAAATTTTGCATCGGAACGGAAATCATACTGCGCCGCATTGATGGCCTTGATCGCTTTCTCAATCTCCTGAATAATGCCCTGAATGCTGTCGGCCGAAGCGTTCACCTGGTGCTTGACGGTTCCCAGATCACCGCGCGCATCGGCCACGATACGGTTTTGAAGATTGCCGTGCGACATTCCATCAATCATGTCTGATACCGAAATCATCAGGTGTTGTACCGAGGTGAGGTATTTGTTGAAACTCTGACCCATGGTGCCGATTTCGTCTTCACTCACCACATCCACCCGTGCGGACATACTGCCTTCATCCGCGGCAATGGCCAGCTTGCGGGTAAAGGCGCGCAATGGCCCCAGTACAAACATGTGCGCGCGCCAGTAGACCTGTACCAGTAAAAGGAAAAAGCCGAGCGCCATCGCTCCCTGAGCCACATAAATCATAAAATAGGTGTCGCTCAAAAGCTGCTCGAGAATGTCTTTGGGCTCGGAAATCAAATGCATGCCCAACACCCGTTCACCGCTGACATCGCGAATGGGCTGAGCCGCCACAATCTGATCATCCAAATCGGCCAGCCCTGTCTTCAGAAGACGGGACAGGTCCATGCGCTGCAAGCGCTGGGACAACGGATCATTTTCAAAGCCGGGCATCACTGCGAAGCCGTCGCTGTTTTTTTGCAACACCATATAACCGTGGCTGTTGCCCGCTTCCACGTCCGCCAGTTGCGTCATGGGCAAACTCACCACCACCGCCCCGATGGTTTTCTCGCCATAAGGCACCGGCACGACCGCCTGCAGATAACTGCCTTCGCTTTGAAATTCAATCCGGGTCAGCGGGTCTTTCGGCATGGCATCCAGCGTAATGGGCACGCCACTGGCGGCGACCTGCTTGAGGTTGCCATCAAAAATGGCAATGCCAATGCCCGCCATGTTGGCACGTTCAACGTACTGCTCATAGTTCACGTTGACGATCTGCCAGAGCACGGTTTCCTGATTGTCATACAGCCCGTAAATCACCGCCGAGTTGCCGGCAATCCCCACCGCATTGGTCAGAGCAATCTGACTGCGGCTGTCGACTTCCGATTGCAGGTTTTTAACCAGCAAGTCCCGCCGATCCTGCATTGCCCCTTCATACAGGTTGTCGGCCACCGTCTGCAGATACATCTGCAGCACCACGCTCCAGACAATCGCCATCACGATCAAAGGCAGAATCATCTTGCCCATAATCGATTTCTGCGGCAAGGGACTCCATTTGGCCAGACGCATCGACCAGGGAGAACGCAAGGCCCCATTCTGAATCACCTTACGCCCGGAACGAATGTCAGCATAAGCCTTTTCCGCCGCGGCAATCTGCTCCGCACCAATCGGGTTGCGCACCGACTTAAAGCCCACGGTTTTTCCCTGATCGACCACAGGCGCCACATTGGCCTCGACCCAGTAGTGATCGCCATTGGCACAACGGTTTTTGACATACTGATGCCAAGGCTTGCCTGAGAGAATGGTTTCCCACAGGTCCTTATAAACCGCTGCTGGCACATCGGGATGGCGCACGATGTTATGCGGGGCGCCGTTCAGTTCGTCCCAGGCGTGCCCGCTGGCATCGATAAAGGCCTGATTGGCATAGGTAATGTGTCCGTTCAGGTCTGTCTCCGAAACCAGCACATCGCCGTCTGGAATCGGGTGCTGCTTCTGAGTGACAAACGATGAATCCGACATAATCTTTCCTTCGTTAATAAACGTGGTCTTAACGCCCAAACAAGCCTTTCAGTTGATCCCCGACCTTGTCTTCGATCGCCTTTTGTGCGCCTTGCTTTAACTGACCTTGCAATTGTTTTTCCAGATTGGCCTGCATGATCGATTCCACATCCTGAAAATCACCGTTCACAGCAGACTGCGAATCAAGCAAGCCACCCAATTGATCCTGCAATGGACCGAGTTGCCCCTGCATTTTTGCCTGAAGCTGTTCTTTTAACTGGCCTTTGGCTTGCGCCATTTCCTGCTGAAAGACCTGTTTAAAAGCACCCGACAGCACCCGGTCCAGATCCGACTTGGCAGACAGAGACGGCGCGAACACACTGCCTTCAATGTCCGTATCCACCGTAAAAGCCGATACCTTCTCAAACAACGGCGCGATATAGCGCGCCACTTGTTTGGACTGGGTTTGACTCAGGTCGAAATCCACCTGGTCATAGGCCAGTGAAATCGCCGCATCCAGGTCGGTCATTCCGGTCAAGCTCACCTTGCCATGCACCGTGGCCAGGGCTTTTTTCATCACCACCGGCAGGGTGTCATCTTTGGCCAGTTGCCAGTCCGACAGTTCATAACCGGGCCAATCAAACTGCGCCTGATTCACCGGTGAATCCGGGTTCACAAAGCTGCTGGTGCCGGTAATTTTCAGTGCGCTACTCTGAGAAGCGGGGGTGGCCGCCACCTCAAACGTCACCGGCAGTTTTGTGGTGGGATGATCAAATGTCACCTGCTTGACCTGCGCCACCACACGCCCCCAGTCAATATTGGCCGAGGCGGTGATACGTTTGATGATAAATTCAGGTTGTGGGTCCTTGAGAGGAAAATCCACAACACGTCCCAGCAAACGCTCAGGTTTGGCTTCGGCCGCCTGAGCTTCGCGCTCCTCCAGCATTTGAGTCAAACGCGCCAAAAACGGTTGCGCCTTCTGATACCAGTCCAGCGCTGTCTGGGTGTATTGACGGATTTGCGGCCCGAACAGCAAATAGGTCACATTCGACAGCCCCTGACCGTCCAGAGAATACTTACTCATCAAACGGTTTAAATCCTGCTGCGGCATGGCCTTGAGCTCAGCCAAGTCGGCCTTCAGCTTCGGCAAGCGTTCTCTTAGCAAATCACGTGCCTTTTTCAGGGTTTCCCGCTTACTTTCGAGTTCTTTTTTCAGGGTTTGAAACTCAGCCAGGCGTTTTTGAATGTCGGCCGGCGACGACACTTTGGCCTGAGACAATTGTTCAAACTGCGCCTGATACTGGTCAATGCCGTCGGAAGACGGCAGCTCTTTCTGCACATTTGACCAGGCCTGCTTCAAATCCTGAATGCCTTGCTCGATCTCTTTGGCTTTTTCCATGGTTTGCAGCGATTCACGCGCCAGAATGGCCTGCGGGTCCGGCAAGGCCATATCCGGCATGGCAAAGCCTTTGTCGGACGGCTCAGAAGCCGACTTGCGGATCGCCGCTTCCGTCGTAACCGGGGTGGTGTCTTCAAGTGCGCCGGAGGTCTTGCGCGGCTGATGCAGCCCTAGCTCTGTCAAGACCAGTTCTTCAATCACCGTGCGCCCTTCCACCAGATGAAACAGGTTCAAAGAGGCACTGATACGCGCCAGTTCCAGCAGGTTTTCCATGGGTTTGTCGGGGTCGGTGACCTGCAGGTCATCCAGTCCCAAACGAATCGGGGCGACGCCAATGTCCACATCCCCAATTTCCACTTTGGCCCCCCAGGCTTTGGAAGCATAGTCTTCCAGCTGATCTTTCAGCGCCCAGGTGCCGATCCAGTAAATCAAAGTAAACACCAGCGCAAAAATCAGCGCAAACCACATCAGACCCGACCAGCGGACCCAGCCTTTGGGCGCCTTGCCTTGCGGTTCGGGTGCATTGGACTGGGTTGAATCCGTTGTGTTCATCGTATTCATTTGAGCATCCCCCCTAGCACATTGGCGCCTTCGGCGCCTTGCAGCATGCGAACCAGCTTAAAGCGCTGAGCCCAGGCCATAAAACGATGGCGATATTGGCGCACCAGCCACAGGAAGGCGACAAACGCCGGCAGGCTGATCAACAATGAGAAGACCACACTGCCGATCACCACCGTGTTGTTAAACGACAACACCTGCCAGAACGTCTGGTTATAGAAATGAGTCCAAAGCGGCTGGAGACTTTCCAGCGTCAGCAACCAGTAGCCGAAGCGATCGAACAGCGGGTCAAACAGATACGCCAGGGCCGTGAAAAACGCAAACGACACCAACACGGCCGACACATTGACCCGCAGCAAAAATATCAGCAACACAATCAATAGGTTGTGCGCAAACAACAACGGGGTAAGGCCCAGTATCATCCCCAGCACAAACGACAGCGCGATTTGCCCGGGGTATTGGTTGGCATTGAGCGCCTTGAAAAATTTGATGAACAGTGGCATGTCTTGTCTCCTGAGGGTTTGGGAATCAAACCATTTCCTGCGGGTCCACATCAATTGACCAGCGCACTTTGCGCGCCAGTGGGTGGGCATAACATTGGGACTCAATCTGAGCCAGCCAGTTGTGCAGGTGACCACGGTGCGTCCCCTGAAGCAACAGCTGAAAACGCCAGCGTTTCTGTCGTCGCATCATGGGCGCCACCACCGGACCGGCCACCGTCAGAGAGGGTTGAGTCGCCTCAAACGCCGCCGCTCCTTTTTGCATTCTAGCAGAGTTCAAACCGTTTTTAACCGCCTTTAAAAACGCCTCGGCAGCCCCCGCCTCCACCGACTCGGCGCGAATCATCACTTGATACGAAAACGGTGGCAAACGCGCGGCCTCACGCTCCTGAAGCGCCGATTGCGCAAAGGCACCATAGCCTTGCTCGACCAATCGGGTCAACAACGGATGTTGCGGATGATGGGTCTGAATCAGCACCTCGCCAGCCTGTTCACCTCGCCCGGCCCGTCCGGCAACCTGAATGACCAGCTGTGCCATGCGCTCGGCCGCCCGATAATCGCAACTGAACAACCCCTGATCCAGATCAATCATGCCCACCAGAGTGACCTTGGGGAAATGATGACCTTTGGCCAGCATCTGGGTGCCAATCAGAATGTCGGCCTCACCGGACCGAGCCTGATCGGTCAGGGCCGCCATCTGCCCTTTCTGTCGAGTGGTATCGCGATCAATCCGCAGCAGACGCTTATCGGGAAAGCGTTCTCGCATCGCCCCCTCCAGTTGCTCCGTGCCCTGACCCACCGGCATGAAATGCGTGCCGCCACACTGGGGACAGACCGAGGGCGCCGCAGCCTGAGCATTGCAATGATGGCATTTGAGCATCCGACTGGCGGCGTGCCAGGTCAGATTGGCATCGCAATCGGCGCAGTGAGCCTGCCAGCCACAATCATGACACATCAACACGGGCGCATAACCGCGCCGGTTCAGAAACAGCAGCACCTGATGCCCTTGACTTAAATGCACGGCCATCGCGGTCAACAAAGCCTCACTGACGCCCGCAATCTCCGGCTGACCGCGCACATCCAGCAATTTCAATTCCGGCAGTTGCGCCCCGGCGGCGCGTTGAGTCAGATGCAAGGCCTGATAACGCCCCAGGGAGGCATTGCGCAGGCTTTCCAGCGAAGGCGTGGCCGAGCCCAGCACCACAGGCACCTGCTCAAACTGAGCGCGGCGAACCAGTGCATCGCGTGCTGAATACCGCACCCCATCCTGCTGTTTGAATGACAGGTCGTGCTCTTCGTCCAGCACGCATAACCCCAGGTTGGCAAACGGGGTAAACAGCGCCGAACGCGTGCCCAACAGCACAGACACCTCGCCCTGGCGAATAGCGGACCAGGCACAGTGTCGCTCGGTGTCATTCAGCCCCGAATGCATCACTGCCACCGGTTGACCCAGATACGCTTCAAAACGCGCCACGGTTTGCGGGGTGAGGCCGATTTCCGGTACCAGCACCAACGCCTGCTGACCTCGCTCGATCACGGTTTCAATCATGCCCAGATAGGCTTCGGTTTTGCCGCTGCCGGTGATCCCATCCAACAAAAATGCGCCGAACCCGTCACAACCGGACACGGCGTCCACCGCTGCCTGCTGCTCTGCACTCAACACCGGATTTGGGGCCTTTTGAGACGCCGACTCAGCTGAAACAGCGCGCGCTAACGCGCAGGACATCGAGTGGGCCGTGACCCAACCCTTCTCCTGAAAGCGTTTGAGCGCTGGTCGCCACTGCGTCAATTGCGCATTCAACGTCTGCTGAGGCACAGGAGTATCGCCGGCGTGCAGCAATGCCTGCCACAATGCGCGTTGTTGATGGGCGCGTTGCGGGATTTTGCTTTCTGCCGAACGCCCTGTTTCAGACAGTCGCCAGGCAGGCTCACCGGGTGCGATGGCTGGCTCGCCCTGGCGCAGACGTTTGGGCAAGGCCGTGGCCACCACCTCGCCGATGGGCTGATGGTAATAACGGCTCAACCATTGCCAGAAACGCCGGTCCAGATCCGACAAAATCGGGGCCTCATCCAACACGCTCACGACCGCTTTGCGTTTGTGCGCGGGCACATCGCTGTGCTCGGTCAGCGCCATCACCAGCCCGACCTGAGTGCGATTGCGAAACGGCACCCGCACCCGCATGCCCGGCTGCACGGCATTACTCGCCGTATCAGCAGGCCAGTCATAATCCATGGGGCTTAAAAACGGCCCGGGCACCGCCACTTTGACAATGGTAGGCATCATTTTTGACCAGGCCTGGTGAAATCCGAACACACGCGTTTCGTTTGTCGATGACGGTTGATATCCATAGCGAGCATTTTCCATTAAAATAGCGCCAATGTCATCGGCAAAAACAAGCACAGGAGCGAAGATGAGTTATTTAAAAACGTATCCCAATCAGGAAGGCTATTTCGGAGAATTTGGTGGCGCCTTTCTGCCGCCCGAGTTGGTACCGCATTTTGCCGAAATCGAAAAAGCCTACCAACGCCTGAGTCGCTCCGCTGATTTCATCAACGAACTCAAATACATTCGCAAACACTATCAGGGACGCCCCACGCCCGTGTACTACGCGCACAATCTGAGTCGAGAAGTCGGCGCGCACATCTACCTCAAGCGCGAAGACCTCAACCATTCCGGGGCGCACAAACTCAATCACTGCATGGCGGAAGCGCTGCTGGCCAAGCACATGGGCAAAACCAAACTGATTGCCGAAACCGGCGCCGGTCAGCACGGGGTTGCCCTGGCCACAGCGGCGGCTTATTTTGGCATGGATTGCGAAATCCACATGGGCGAAATCGACATCGCCAAGGAAGCCCCCAATGTCACCCGTATGAAACTGCTCGGCGCGCAGGTCGTCCCGGTCAGTTTCGGAGGCCGCAGCCTCAAAGAAGCCGTGGACTCGGCCTTTGAATCCTACCTGGGGCAGACCGAAAACGCCATCTTTGCCATCGGCTCAGTGGTGGGGCCGCATCCGTTCCCGATGATGGTGCGCAACTTCCAGTCCGTGGTCGGTTATGAAGCCCGCGAACAGTTTCTGGAAATGGTGGGCGAGCTGCCCGATCAAGTCGGTGCCTGCGTCGGTGGCGGCTCCAATGCCCTGGGCATGTTTGCCGGGTTCATGGAAGACGAGCAGGTCGGCTTGAACGGCATCGAGCCTTTGGGCAAAGGCACCGAAATCGGTCAGCATTCGGCGACCATGACCTACGGCAAACCCGGCATGATTCATGGCTTCAAATGCATGTTACTGGCCGATGACGAAGGCAACCCGGCGCCGGTGCACTCCATCGCCTCCGGCTTGGACTATCCCGGCGTCGGCCCCGAGCACTCCTATCTGAAAACCTCGGGACGCGTCAACTACGAGGGCGTCACCGACGACGAAACCCTGGCCGCTTTTTACAAACTCTCCAGCAGCGAAGGCATCATCCCGGCGCTGGAAAGTGCTCATGCGGTGGCCTGGGCCATGAAGTACGGCCAGGACCACCCCGGCAGCACCATTTTGATCAACTTGTCCGGGCGTGGCGACAAGGACATCGATTACGTCACCGAGCACTTCGGCTTTGGTGAAACCCTCGCCGATGACACCTCAGCGCCGGCCTGATCTTGGCCCGGCGCGCTGATACCCCAGAAGCCTTGGATCAAACCTGGTTGCAAACCCATTGTGACCAGGCCTGGTCATTATGGCAGTCGTTGCAAACCCAACTGGATGAGACACACCCAGGTGTACAACTGCATTGGCTCACGCCCGGACCAGACAGCCACTGCGAGGACCTGATCCTGGCGCTGACCTGCCGGAATGACCCGCTGCTAGGCGATAAACCTTTCTGGATCGACTTCACCGCCGGGCAAAAAGCGCACCGCCAGCGTTTTGGTGGCGGCAAAGGCCAACCGCTGGCCCGAGCGATTCTGGGAAAACACCCAAGCCACTTGCCCAGAGTGCTGGATGCCACCGCCGGACTGGCCAATGATGGTTACGTCATCGCACAACTCGGTTGCGAGGTCACCCTGATGGAACGGCTCCCGGTGATGGCCGCCCTGATTGACAACGGCCTCCAGCGCGTGCGCCGTCTGGAAGACGTTGCACCCGATTCGGCCGAGGTCTGCCAGCGTATCAGGGTCATTGAAGCCGATGCGGCGGCTTGGATGCACGCGCACCCGGCCGCCTTTGATGTGGTCTACCTCGATCCCATGTACCCGCACACCAACAAACGCGCCGCAGCCAAAAAAGGCATGCAAATTCTGCAGCGCCTCGCCGGACCGGATCAAGACAGCGACCAGTTGCTCAGCGCCGCCCTGCAAACGGCGACCCATCGGGTGGTGGTCAAACGCCCCAAAGGCGCCCCGCCCCTGGCGGGCCCTGCCCCGCATGCCGCCATCAAAAGCCCCAACACCCGTTACGACCTTTACAGCATCCAGGCGATGACACCCTAATGCCTTGGATCACTGACGATCAATCAATGCCATTTTGATCCCGGTATAAATCAGAAGACTGCCGGCGGCTTTGTTGATCAGCGTGACCCAACCGCCCTGAAGACGCTGATTCGCCAAATGGGCACCCAACCAGCCATACAGGCTGTAAACGATCAGGTCCGCCACAAAGACGGTCGCGCCCATCCAGAATAGCTGCAGCGCCAGAGGCTGTCCGGGGTCAATGAATTGCGGCAAAAGCGCAGTGAAATACATCAGCGCCTTGGGATTGGCCAGTTGAATCAACGCGCCCTGCTGAAACAGTTTTGAGCTGGAAGGCAAGGCCGTTCTGCTCACCGGTTGCGCGTCCAGCCGAATCGCACCGCGGGCGCTCAGCAGAGCCGACAAGCCCAGATATAACAGAAACCCGACCCCCAACCACTTAATGATGCCGAACAGCGTGGCGCTGGCGACAATCAATGAGGCGATCCCGGTGGCTGACAGCGCAAAGAACAAACCATCGGCCGACGCAATGCCCACCACCCCCAGAAACGCTCGATGCGCTTGATCATGCGGGCTATGGCGTGCGGCCTGAGCGGCTACCACCATGGCTGAGGGGCCCGGCACCATAATCAACATGAGCGTGGTGACAAAAAATAATCCATATCCATCCATACTCGAACCATTTAATAAAAACTATGCATTATTGATTTTATTTTAATAAAAATCTATGCTTTATCGTATGCCTTATCCCACACGAAACGACAATTATTCCAGATCCGGCGTCATGCTGATTGCGCTGGCCATGTCTGCCATGGCGGGACTGATCAACAGCGTCATCTTTGTGGCCTTTGGGTTACCGGTCAGCCAAATGACCGGTGTGGCCACGCACATCAGCGATTCCATTTATGCCTGGCAGGGCCTTGACCTCATTCAAGCCACAGGCATTCTGCTGGCGTTCATTTTCGGGGCGTTTGTCTCAGGCTGGCTGATTGGGCACGCGGATTATTTTGAAGACAAAAGTTATGGCTTGGCGCTATTGACCAATGCCGGCGTCTTATTCCTGGCGGCTCTGATGAGCTTTTTCGAACCCATCGCTGCGGTCTGGATCACCGCCATGGCCTGCGGCCTGCAGAATGCCATGGTGGCCAGCTACAAAGGTCTTCAGATCCGAACCACGCATGTCACCGGCATTGCCACCGACATAGGTGTGTTTTTGGCGCAACGTTTCAAACACAAACGCCGGCTCCCGTGGCAAGCGCTCCTGTTGGCAACGCTTCTGACCGGGTTTATTTTAGGCGGACTCATCGGCCTGCTACTCTGGCCGCACACCGAGCTTTACGCACTGATCCTGCCAGCCTTTCTCAACCTGGGTCTGGGACTGCATTACTTCTGGTACCTGAGCAGACGCGCTTCACAATAGGCTTCGCAATAAGCCCCACAATGTTGCAGCAATCATGGAACCGACGCGTTTGCGCGAACAATCCCTTTTCTTTGTTGCGCCTCGGGGTACAATAAATGTTACAAAGCAGTCACAACCGTGTTGGGGGAGGAAAAAACATGTGGCGTTATTATCTCAAACATCACCTACAAACGCTCTGGTTTCGCGACCCCAAAGAAGACATGGTTTTCATCAATGGCCGGGCGGTGCAAATGCGCGCCACTCTGCTGCTGATGATCCCCGTCTATATGGTGTATGTGCTCTACACCACCGTCCTGAGTCCTAGCTGGCAGGTCTGGTCGGGCCAGATTCCGCAAGAAACGTTCGAGATGACCGAAAACTTCAATGTTCTCTACGAGGTACTGGCGTACCGCACGGTTTACGACTTTACCATCCCATCGCTGGTGTTGTTCTACGGCTTGTTTGAGATGCTGGCCGGCATGTGGGTTCGCACTTCCTACCTGTCGCCCACGATTCATCTGACGGCGTTTTTGACCCGCCATGACGAACCCAAATGGGAACCGCTCAAACCCAAGCGTTTTGCCTGGGCCATCGGCACTGTCATGATCATCAGCTGCCTGCTGTTCTTCAACCCGGACAGTTTTGCCCGCTTTGTCAACGGCGTGACCGCAAGCACACTTTTGCCCACGGACGAAAACTTCATGCCCGACTGGATTCCGCTCCTGGTGTATGTGTGTCTGTTGTTTATGCTGTCGGAAGCCGCATTTGGTCTGTGCTGGGGCTGCAAATTCCACTGGCTTCTGGCCAAGCTCGGGATTTTCAGGGAAGAGTGTTACAGCTGCAACAACGTTGATTTTGGCAAACGCCAACGCCAGCAAGCGCTGAAAGATCAGGTTAAGCGTCTCGCCGAAAAAACCGACCAACCCTGACATGAAACGCTAAGAGGGGTTTTCGGCCGGCCAATCTGGCAAAGACCCGGGGCGCCCGGTCAGGTAGCCTTGGATAATATGACAGTCTTTCGCCTGCAAAAACGCCAACTGCGCTTCGGTTTCCACCCCTTCTGACACCACAGACAATCCTAATTTGGAGGCCATGGCGATGATGGTCTCAATGATGGCATTGTCATTGAGGTCCACACCAATGTCCTGAACAAACGATTTGTCGATTTTGAGCCGGTCCAGCGGCAGTTTTTTCAGGTAGGCCAAGGACGAATAGCCAGTACCGAAATCGTCGATGGCAATGTCAATGCCACGACGCTTAATCGCATGCAACACCGGCAGTTTGGTCGCGATGTTACCGATGAAAATGCCTTCGGTGATTTCAAGCTCCAGCAGCTTGGCGGTCTGAGGAAATGCATTGAGCAATCGATCCAGATCCTCCAAAAACTCATTATGGTTCAATTGCATGGTGGCCAAATTAAGCGATAAGGTCGGACGCCCCGTGAGCGGAGCCTGATACAACCACTGCTCAAACGTCATCATGGCATTGGTATACATGACGTTGGAAAATTCCACCATCCAGCCGTTTTCTTCAATTACGGGCAAAAACTGGACCGGGCTGATCCATTGCCCCCGCTCATCCTGCATGCGTGCCAGCGCTTCGTAACCGACCACTTCATGCGTGCGGGCGTCAACCTGAGGCTGAAAAACCGGGACCACCAGCCCGGCTTCGATCGCCTGTTTGATGTAGGTGCGAAACGCCAGGTAATTGATGCTGTTGTTATCAAACGATTCGTGATAATAACTCCAACGCAGGGAATCATCCGACTTCACCTGATACATGGCAATGTCGGCGGCTTTGATCAGTTCATGGATGCTGTCGCCATCACTTGGATAGAGTGCGATCCCGACGCTGGACGAGGTAAACAGTTTCTGATCTCGGATCACCACACTTTCAGACAAGGCTTTGATCAATCGGTTGGTGGTCGCATGAATTTCGTCCCGATCCGCGGAATCCAGCATCACCAGAAATTCATCGCCCCCAAACCGAGCCACAATGTCACGTGAGGACAAGCCGGCCTGCAAACGCTCGGCAATCACTTTGAGGTAGGCATCGCCGTTCTGGTGCCCCAGTGTATCGTTAATGATTTTAAAACGATCCAGATCAATGAAAAGCAACGCAAACGGGCGTTCCGGGGCTTCTTCAATGCGCTTTTCCAACAGCTGGTACAGCTTGTAGCGATTGGTCAGCCCCGTCAATAGATCACGCTCCGCCAGATAGGTCAATTCCCGATGATTAACCGCCAGCGACTCGGCCATCCGATCAATGGCCTCGGCAATCTGCCCGAACTCATTGGGTTCATTCAAACGGATGCGGTAGTCGTATTCGCCTTGGGCCAGTCGTCGCGTGCCCGTCAGGATTTTTTCAATCGAGTGTTTGATCCCCCAGTAAAGAAGGGTAAAACTCAAACTCAGCAGCAACAACACCGCCAGACCGATGTAGACCAGACTGCTCTGATGATGATAGCGCAGCTGCTGTAAATCCCCATTCAGATCAAATTCGGCATACAGATAAGCGTTTTGAAAAAGACGGGCCCTGGTCGCCTGAGACAGAGGTTCAAGAGGCAGTACCCCTATCAGCGACTGCCCATCCTCGGACACATGAACCTGTACTCGCGTGTCTGCAGCGATGTCAAACTGACGCAAAACCGATTCGATCTGAGGAAACCGCGACACGGGCATCGAGCGCATTTCCGCCCTGGATGCGTGATAAATTTCCCCGTCTGCGCCCACAATCGCCACCCGTTTAAGGTGCCGATTGGAAGTCAATCGTGACACTTCGCGCGTGACCGCATGGACATTGCCACGCCGGTTAAAATCGTTGACGGTCCCCTGCAATTCGACCAGGCGCTGCTGCGCGGTTTCCACACGCGTGTCCACCAGCAAGGCTTTTTGCCCCAGATAGCTCACCCCATAGCCCAGCGCCCCCGCCAAAAGCGCGGTGATCACCATGACCACCAAAAACGCCAGGGCCACCGGCATTTTGGCCAGATTAAGGAGTCGGTAAAAAAGCATCGTTCAAATGCCCCTTTAGCAGCGGTTTTGTCTGGGCGGCCTCATCAATCAGGTCAAGCTTGCCGAGCGCCTCTTTTAACCGAGGTTCCAACGCATGCAACGGACTGTCTGGCCCCAGCAGCGCTTGGTTACGAGCCAGGGAGGTGAAACGCAACCCCGACAGCGAATCCATATAGGTTTCCAGGGACACTTTATAGCGTGGCAAGGCAAAACCGGCCGCTTTCCTGGGGTGGCGCGATTGATAATCCAGGGCTTTAAACCAGGCCGTCACCAGGGTTTGCACCAGTTCCGGCGACTGCGCCATCACATCCCGCCGCACCACGAGCACATCCAGAATTTCATCGGGAATCTGAGTGGAATCAAAGACCGGATGCTTGCCGGCTTCAAGCAGCTGTGTGCGATAGGGATCGAACGTGACGGCCGCGTCAATCCGACCTGCCTCAAACGCCTGTTTCTGCTCCATCGCATGAGTGGTCTGTACGGTGATGTCGTCCAGCGTTAAACCGTTCAAGTCCAGCGCACGCTGCAACAGATACGCCCCCACCGCCGAACGCTCGACGGCCACGGACTTGCCTTTGAGCGCCTTCACATTGGCGATGTCCGGGTTGGCGAGGATCACATCCCCCCCGTGCGAGGTATCCAGAATCAACACCACCTGCAGGTCAACGCCATCGGCCAGCAATTGCAAGGTTTCGTCCAGGGTGAAGGCGCCGGCTTCCAAACGGTGGTTTTTAAACGCGGCGATGGCGTCGGTATTGGAAAGATAATCCAGGATACGGATGGGGGCCTCATCCAAATAGCCCAATTTTTCGGCAAGAACCAAGGGTTCGTAACCGGGCCACAGCAGAGAACTGATGCGAAGCTCCTGAGGCGGTTTGCTGCAAGCCGTCAACAACCAGGCCGACAAAGCCACGGTGATACACGCCGCGATCCAGCCTCGAACCTGACGCATCACGCCCTCCTCCCTCGATCAACGCATGGGCACCCGGCCCAACACGGCTTCGCAAACCGGGTCATGGCGTCACCGCCTTGGTCGCCCATGTCCGCAGCCCCTGGGTCATGTTTGACAGGATTGAATCGCACCCCTTGATACGGTGGCGCTGTTTGAGATAGGCCGAGGTGTTGTAAGCCAGCCAGACCTGACCGGCCGGATCCTGCCAGCTCAAGGCTTTAAGCGGCAAATCAATCGCCACGCTCGGCGCACACTGCATCAGCCGGGTGCCGACTCTGGGATTACCAAACACCAGCACCTGAGTGTCCGGGATCGACAAATCGACGCGCTCGGCCCCGGCGCGATGATCAATGCGGGCAAACACCGTGAGGCCATTGCGTTGCAGCACGCCTTCCAGCCGGTCGAGCGTCTCCGTGACGGAAAAGGCACTTTGCACCCGGGTCATCCCTTCTCCCATCGCCCAGAGCGGCAGAGACACCCCACACAACACGCTGATTAACAAAAAACGCTTCATGCTCACTCCTCAGGTCGGCGACCGCGTTCAAGCGTGGCCCCGTTCATGCTGATTGATTCGCCAACGTATTTTGACGTAACGCCAGGCAGATGAATCAAATCATACTCGTCTTGGCACCAAGATACCACTTTTGCCTGAAAGACAACGCAGGTTCGAAAAATGGGCGAATGTGAAGCCATCGTGACCAGACCTGGTCAAAAAAAAGAGAGAGGGATGCGGTCAGCGCATGCCCCCGCCTGGCGAAGGACACGCAAACCGTTCAAAGACGGGGTTATTCACGAATGGTGCCGTCGCCAAACACAATGTATTTCTGCGAGCTCAGGCCTTCGAGTCCCACCGGGCCGCGAGCGTGGAATTTGTCGGTGCTGATGCCGATTTCCGCGCCCAGACCATACTCAAAGCCATCGGCAAAGCGGGTGGAGGCATTAACCATGACCGAGCTGGAATCGACCTGCGCCAGAAAGCGGCGCGCCGTGGTCAGGTTTTCGGTGATGATGGCCTCCGTGTGCCCGGAGCTGTAGCGCGCAATGTGCGCCATGGCTGCTTGCGCGTCGGGCACCACTTTGATCGACAGGATCGGGGCCAGATATTCCGTGGCCCAATCTTCGTCGGTGGCGGCTGGCATGTCAGCGATGATTTCGCGTGTGCGCTCACAGCCGCGCAGCTCCACGCCTTTGTCGACAAATGCCTTCACCAGGCCTGGCAAAATTTCCAGCGCCCGCGAATCGGCTACCAACAACGTTTCCATGGCATTGCAGACCCCATAACGATGGGTTTTGGCATTGAGTGCGACCCGGTAGGCTTTGTCCGCGTCAGCGGCGTCATCAATGTAAACATGACAAATACCATCCAGATGTTTGATCACCGGCACTCGCGCCTCGGCACTGATGCGCTCGATCAGACCTTTACCGCCTCGCGGAATGATGACGTCCACAAACTCAGGCATCGTAATCAATGCCCCCACGGCCGCGCGGTCAGTAGTAGGCACCACCTGCACAGCCGCCTCGGGCAAATCGGCGGCTTTGAGACCGGCCTGTATGCATTGCGCCAAAGCCTGATTGGAATGACTGGCTTCCGACCCGCCACGCAGAATCGCTGCGTTGCCCGACTTCAGACACAGGGCCGCCGCATCAATGGTGACATTGGGACGTGATTCATAAATGATGCCCACCACCCCCAGGGGCACGCGCATTTTGCCCACCTCGATGCCGGAAGGCAGGGGCGCCATCTGACTGATTTCCCCAATCGGGTCCTTGAGGGCGGCAATCTGACGCAGGCCGGTGATCATGCCGTCCAACGCCTGATCGCTCAAAGTCAGACGATCCAGCATGGCCGCATCCAGGCCGTTGGCCCGACCGGCTTCCAGATCCTTGGCGTTTTCCGACTGCAGCCGTGCGCGCTGCTGTTCAATCTGCTCGGCAATGGCGACCAACGCCGCATTTTTCTGGGCCGTATCGGCCACAACCAAAGTACGGGATGCCTCACGGGCGGCCTGCCCGAGCTGTTGCATCAATGTCTCAACGGATGTGTTGTTTTGGGTCATAATGTCCTCACTCTCGTCCCGCCAACTGGGCCACCAATTGTGACAGGCCCAGCCACGGGTCCTTGGATGTTTGGCCTTTGATGCTCAAATCAATCGCCAGCGCCTGCTGCGTCATCGCCGACCAGGCCTGGTGAGAATGACGGCTCAGAGCCGCTTTGAATTCCGCCTGACGCGACGACCAGATTTTCATTTGTTTGAATGCCTGCCCCAACGACATGCTGGCCTGAAGCTGGGACAATGCGGCCAGCGAGCGCAGCTCTTTGGCCAGCAACCACAGGACGATCGGCGCTTCCAGTCCTTCCTGGCGCAGACGGTGCAGAATCTGAAGCGCGTAATCGCTTTGCCCTTTGAGGGCGGCGGTGCTGAGCGCAAACAACTGATAATGCGCCTGATCGGCCACTTTGGTTTCAATGTCGGCCACGCTCAAACGATGCCCCGGTTCAAAAAACAGGGCCAGTTTTTCCACCTCTTGATCGGCGGCAAGCAGGTTGCCTTCCACACGTTCGGCCAGCATGGCCGCCGCCTCCGGCTCCATTTCCAGCCCCGACTCTCGGGCCCGGTCGGCACACCAGCGCGTCAGAGCCTGACCTTCAATCGGTTTGGATTGGGCGGCCACGCCATGGCGCTCAATCGTCTGAAACCATTTGGCTTTCTGCTGACGCCAGTCCAGCTTTTCACAGCGCAGCAGCAAGCAGATTTCCGGGTGACCGGTCTGCGGATCCACCGGTGCCTGCTCAAACCATTTTTGCAGAAAGGCGCCGCCATCCTTTCCGGGTGACCCTTTGGGCAAGTCCAGTTCAATCAGACGCTGCTCAGAAAACAGACTGCCAGCCTGGGTTTCCATCTGCAGATCCTGCCAGCAGGCGGCGTTGGCATCCATTTCATAGCGTTCGCGTTGCAGATAGCCGAGTGAGCGCATCGTCGCCCGCCAGGCATCCTGTACCCGCCGCAGATACAAAGGCTCTTCCCCAAAAATCAGTAGCAGCGGCACTGGCTGAAACGTGCCTTGGCTAAACTGTTTCAACAGGGCCGGTGCAGTCATCATGGCGTGGTTCCGCCCTTCTTCGCTGCATCACCGATTGGCGCGAGGGTCTCAGAAGGTAATGGCTTGGGCCGTTGTGCTTCATAGGCACGTTGAACCCGATCCAGAATCTGCATGGCCAATTCGTTGGCCATTTGTGTGCGCAAGCTCTCCAGCTCCTGCGCAGCGGCCGCCAGCCCGCCGGTTTCAATCCGACGGTCGCGGTAACTGATGGCCTCGCCCTGCACCAGCGCCTGCGCCGTCATCACCTGATCGGCCGAAAACGGTTGGGTCATGGTAATCAATTCGGAACCGGTGTCCCCGCTGCCGGAAATACTGGTGCGTGTGGTTTTGTACTGCGTCGGGCCCAGTCGGATGGCCACCTCGGCATCGGCCAGACGATTGACCCGCTGGACACTGGATGCCTCAAGCATGTTGTTCAAGGCTCGTGTGACGTCAGCGCGCGCGCCATCGGCCTGCACATAAGCACTCTGAAACGTCACGGTCGCGCTGCCGACGCCTTTGAGCTGAAACCCACAGCCCGTCAGCAGCAACACCGCCAATAAAAGGGGTGCAAAACGACTCAAAACCCACCAGGCCTGGTCATTTTTGGACCGGACCATCAATGCGCCCGTGCACATGGCATGGCTACGCAAAACGACGTTCCTCACCCTGCCCATGCACATTGTCCACACAGCGCTGACACAGATCCGGGTCTTCGTTATGGGTGCCCACATCGGCGCGGTGATGCCAACAGCGCGCGCACTTAGGGTGCTGAGTCGCCACCGGCGCCACCCAAAGCCCCTCAACGTCCGTGGCCTGAGCAGGGTCCGTTTTGTCTGACAGCGGCTGCACACACGCTTCAGAGGTGATCAGCACAAAACGCAACTCATCGCCCAGCGCCGTCAGATCGCGGTACAGATCGCCGTCGGCATAAAGCGTCACTTCAGCCGTCAGTGAGTTTTTGATCTGACCGTCGTTGCGCAGGGTTTCGAGTTGTTTGGCCACGGCCGAGCGCACCTGAATCAGGCGTGCCCAGTAATCGCTGTTCATGGGTGCGGATTCATCCAACGGCTGCAAGCCGTCGTACCAGTTTTCGGTAAACACAGACGCACTGCGTTCGCCCGGGATCGACTGCCAGATTTCCTCAGCGGTGAAGCTCAGAATTGGCGCAATCCAACGGGTGAGCGCTTCAATGATGTGATACAAAGCGGTCTGTGCGGAACGGCGCGCCTGGCTGTCCGCCTGGGTGGTGTACTGACGGTCTTTGATCACGTCCAGATAAAACGCGCCCAGCTCAATCGAACAGAAATGGGTGACGGCCTGATAGATGCTGTGAAACTGATATTGGTCATAGGCCTCAATCACCGTGTTCTGCACCTGATCGGCCATGCCGACCGCCCATTGATCCAACGGCAGCATATTGTCATAAGCCAACACGTCCTTGGCCGGATCAAAGCCATTCAAATTCGCCAGTAAAAAGCGCGCCGTGTTGCGAATGCGTCGATAGGCATCGGCGGTGCGGGCAATGATTTCGTCGGACACGGTCATTTCATAACGGTAATCCGAACCGGCAATCCACAGACGCAGAATGTCCGCACCGTATTTTTTGGCGATGTCCTGCGGGGCCACCACATTGCCTTTGGACTTGGACATTTTCTTGCCGTCCTTATCCACGGTGAAGCCATGGGTCAGCACCTGCTTATAGGGCGCCTGGCCGTCGGTGGCCAGCGCCGTCAGTAGCGACGACTGGAACCAGCCACGGTGCTGATCCGAGCCTTCCAGATACAAGTCCGCCGGAAAAGTCAGCGCTTCGCGCTCTTTCAGCACTGCCTGATGGGTGACGCCGGAATCAAACCAGACATCGAGAATGTCGGTCACCGGCTCGTACTGATCCGCTTCCTCCCCCAGCACTTCTTTGAGGTCCAGCTCATACCAGGCATCGATGGAATGCTTTTCTACCCGCTGGGCAATCTGCTCCATCAACTCAAGGGTGTCCGGGTGCATCTCGCCGGTGGCAGTGTGCACAAAAATCGGAATGGGCACGCCCCAAAAACGCTGACGGGAAATACACCAGTCCGGTCGGGATTCCAGCATGCCTTCGATCCGCGCCTGCCCCCAGTCGGGCACCCACTGCACGGATGGGATGGCCTGCATCGCCTTGTCACGCAACCCGCCTTTGTCCATGGAAATGAACCATTGCGGGGTCGCACGGAAAATCAACGGAGTTTTGGTGCGCCAGCAGTGTGGGTAGCTGTGCTCAATCGCTTCGTGATGCACCAGTGCCTGATGTTGCTGCAACACCTCGATCACATGGTCATCCACCTTGAGCACGTTTTCGCCTTCGAAAATTTCAGTCCCGGGCACGTAATTGCCACGACCGTCCACCGGACAGTCCACCGGCAAGTCATACTGTTTTCCCACCTCGAAATCTTCCTGACCGTGTGCCGGTGCCGTGTGCACACAGCCAGTCCCGGCATCCGTGGTCACATGATCCCCCAGAATCAACGGCACCGTGCGCGCATAAAACGGATGGCGAAGGCGAATGAATTCAAACTGATCGCCGCGTCCATAAGCCAGCACGCGGTATTGGTCAAAGCCCCACCGATCCATCGTGTCTTTGACCAGCGCTTCGGCCACAAACAACCGCTCCGGGCCGTTTTCACCGTCCACCTGCACCATGGCGTATTCCAGTTCCGGATGGATGGCCACCGCCTGGTTGGCAGGCAGGGTCCAGGGCGTGGTGGTCCAGATCACCACCGACAAAGGGCCTTCGCCTTTGTGGTCTTCAATGTGGTGACAGCGTTTGAAAAAGGCGTCCTCGTCCTGCACCGCAAAGCGCACATCAATCGCATGCGAACGCTTCATTTCGTATTCCACCTCGGCTTCAGCCAGCGCCGAATGGCCGCCAACACTCCAGTAAACCGGCTTGGTGCCTTTTTCCAGATGCCCGTTTTCGATCATCTTGGCCAGTGCCCGGATTTCGTCGGCTTCAAACTTGAAATCCTTAGTCAGATAAGGGTTTTCCCAGTCTCCGGTCACGCCCAGACGCTGAAAATCGGCCATTTGCTTGTCGACCTGTTTCTGCGCGTAATCGCGGCAGGCCTGGCGAAATTCCCGTGCCTGAATTTTTTGACCCACCTTGCCGTGTTTCTTTTCCACATTGAGTTCAATCGGCAGACCGTGACAATCCCAGCCCGGGACATAGGGCGCATCAAACCCGCTCAAGCCTTTGGCTTTGACGATCATGTCCTTAAGCACTTTGTTGACCGCATGCCCGATATGAATGTCGCCATTGGCATACGGCGGCCCGTCATGCAACACAAACTTGGGGCAACCGGATTTGGCTTTGCGGATGCGTTCATAGAGATTTTGACTCTGCCATTGCTTAACCCGTTCGGGTTCACGGTTCGGCAGGTTGCCACGCATGGGAAAGTCGGTTTTAGGCAGGTTCAGGGTGGGTTTGTAATCTTTAGTCATGCGTCTGAGATCTCAATTGACAGTCGGTTGAGGGAAAACGGTTATTTTGACAGACCCCCCGCCGATAGTAAATACTGCGCCGAATATGGGGCCTGAAATCGGGTGGGCCTTACAACGCCAACAGGCGTCGTGCCCGCGCGACATCCTGGGTAATTTGCTGTTTGAGGGCATCCAAGGACGCAAACGCCTGTTCGGCACGGACAAACTGGTCGATTTCCACCCGCACGTGCGCGCCATAAACGTCACGATCCCAGTCAAACAGGTGCACCTCAATTGACGGGCGCTCGCCCTTGACCGTGGGCCGAATGCCAATGTTGGCAATGCCCGGTTGCGGTCCATTGCTCAACCCATGCACATAAACGGTGTAAACGCCGATCAACGGCATGCGCATGCGCTTGGGGTTCAGGTTGAGGGTACGAAAGCCCAGTTGCCGCCCCAGCTTTTTGCCGTGGATCACCCGGCCATGAAAACAAAACGCCCCGCCCAACAGCTCGCGGGCCAGCGTGAGGTTATTGTCTTCCAGCGCCTGACGCACCAGTGTGCTGCTCACGCGACGACCGTGCAACTCATAGGTGGTCATTTCCGACACCGAAAAGCCCAGCGCCCGCCCTTGAAGCGTCAGGAAATTAAAATCCCCTTTGCGCTCGGCGCCGAAACGAAAATCATCGCCCACCACCAGATGGCGCACATTCAACTGACGATGCAAAATGGTGTCGACGAACGTCTGAGCACGGAGCGCGGCAAAGGCGGCATCAAACCGAATCACCAGCACATAGTCAATGTCGGTGCGCTGAAAGGCCCGCACCTTCTCACGCAGGTTCATCAGCCGCACCGGAGCGGACTCAGGCGCAAAAAACTCCGCAGGCAATGGCTCAAATACCATCACCACGCTAGGCAGCCCGGACGATTTGGCCAGCGCCGCAACCTGATCCAGAATCGCCTGATGCCCCAGATGGATGCCATCAAAATTGCCAATGGTCACCACCGACCCATCAGCCAGAGCCTGTTGCAATTCAGGGGGCGGACAAGTCAGATTGTGGCGGCCCAAAATCAGCTGCATAAGGCTCCAGAACAAACAATAAAAAAACTGAACGCATTATAACGCAAATACCCCCTCACTCAGCAGGGGTTGTGCGCAGAAAACCGCGCCAGCGAAAGCCTGTCGCCGTCAAAACCAATGCATACACGCCCAAAACCGCCACCACCATCAGACTCAACAGACCGACACGCTCCCAACCCGACATCATCAGCCATTGATCCGAGTCCGGCGCCCAATAGAGGATCATCGCCACCCAGGTCAGGTTGGCAAGCCCCCCTTGCATCACCAGTTTTCGCCAACCTGCCAGAGGCCGGTACACTTGCCTTTGCCACAGAAACCACGCCAAGAGTCCCGCGTTGACAAACGCCGACAAACTGGTGGCCAGCGCCAGCCCCACATGCGCCAGCGGGCCGATCAACGCCAGGTTCAATACCACATTGGCCAGTAATGCGACCACCGCAATGCGCACCGGGGTCTTCATGTCTTTGCGTGCATAAAACGCCGGCGCCAGCACCTTGACCAGGATAAACCCAACCAGACCCAATGAGTAGGCCATCAGACTGGCCCCGGCCATGCTCACGTCCTGTTGCGTGAACGCACCGTAATAAAACAGCGTGGTCACCATCGGTTCGGCCAACAACAGCAAGCCCAGCATCGCAGGCACCCCAATCAAAAAGACCAGGCGCAGGGCAAAATCCAGATCTTGCTGAAAGCCGACCCAATCCGCATTGGCCGCTTTTTTCGACAAGCCGGGCAGCACCACGGTTGCCAGCGCCACCCCGAACACACCCAGCGGAAATTCCATCAACCGATCCGAGTAATACAGCCAGGACACCGAACCGGTCACCAGAAACGAGGCTAGAATGGTGTCCACCAACAAATTAATCTGTGCCACCGATACCCCAAACAGCGCCGGCAGCATCAAACGTTTGACTTCGCTCACCCCTGGATCCGACTTGGCACGTGGGCGCGGCAGCAGCCCCAGACGGATCAGAAACGGCACATGAAATAGCAGTTGCAGCACCCCGGCGGCCAGCACCCCCCAGGCCAGGGCCATCACCGGCACCTCAAGATAAGGCGACACCCAAATCGCAAACCCGATCAAGACTGCGTTCAGCCAAACCGGCGTAAACGCCGGCACCGCAAACTGGTTGTAGGTATTCATAATCGCCGAAGAAAACGCCACCAATGAAATCAGCAGCAGATAAGGAAACGTAATGGCGAGCATATCCGTGGCCAGCGCGAACTTTTCAGGGTCATCCGCAAACCCCGGCGCAAACACCAGCATCCACAGCCCGGAACCGAATACCCCGAACGCGGTCAGCAGCAACAACACCCCGCCCAAGCGCAAAAACAACGCATCCACCAACGCTTTGACCGCCGCTTTGCCCCGGTTTTCTTTGGTGTCGGCCAGCACCGGCACAAAAGCTTGAGAAAACGCCCCTTCGGCAAACAAGCGGCGAAAAAAATTGGGAATCTTAAACGCCACAAAAAACGCATCCGCCCCGGCCGTGGCGCCAAACAACCGCGCGATCACCATGTCGCGCACAAAGCCCAGCACGCGGGAAATCATGGTCATTCCCCCGACGGTGGCGGTGGCTTTAAGAATTCTGGTCACGCTCACTCCTCATTGCAATCTGTCAGACATTTTACCCGTATCACCGGTTTTTCTGACACAAAAAAACCGGGCAGTGCCCGGCTTTTGGAACGAAAACATTGATCGCTGACCGATATCAGGCCATTGCTTTGACGCGCGCGTTCAAACGGCTCTTGTCACGCGCCGCTTTGTTCTTTGGCATCAAACCTTTGTTGGAAAGGTTATCGATGCTGGACTGTGCCACTTTGAATGCCGCAGTGGCTGCGTCTTTGTCACCCGCCTGAATGGCCGCGTCCACTTTTTTGATGGTGGTACGCATTGCGGCACGCATGCTGGCGTTGTGCTGGCGGTGTTTCTCCGCCTGACGTGCACGTTTAGCGGCTTGTTTTGAATTTGCCATGTTACTACTCCAAAATTCTTTATTTTCAAAAACTTAAAATCGGTACGCACCGAACGCAAACCGAATCGAAAGGGCTAAATCTTTCATTCGGTCACGATAACTGTTTGAAAGGATTGGCGAATTATCCATTCTTTTCAGCGCAAAGTCAAACACCCTCACGCATGATTTTAAGCCCTGGGGCAATAAAAAAGGCGCCGAAGCGCCTGATTTGAACCTATATTTACCAGGCCTGGTCAAAACCGGACCGGGTAACAAAACCGCGATCAATAATTAACGCCGTACGCTTTGAAATAAACCTTGTCCGCGTCAATTTTATGCGTCCACGGCAAACCGGCATTTATCCAGCCCGCTTTCATGCGACGGCCCTTGTTTTCGCCCTCTTTCAAGCGACCGCCCTGAAAACCATCGGTCATGGTATAAACGTTTTTAAAACCATATTGGTCCAGCATCTTCGCCACTGGCGCCGCACGCGTGGCACCGGAACGACACATAATGATGTAGGTATTGTCGCCATCATAGCCTTTGTCAAAAATGATCTCCTCGAACTGAGAAATCCATTTGCTGTTTTGCACTGGCATGTAGCGTGCCTTGTTTTGCTTGGTGTCCATTTGCGAATAATCAAACATCACCGCCGGCAGCATGATGTCAGCCTCTTTGGTGTAACCCACAAACTGCCATTCTTCCGGGGTACGCACATCCACTAAAATCACGGAATCGTTCTTCTGCATCATGTCCCAGGCTTCCGTGGCGGTCACATACAGCCCTTGCGGCGTCTGGCGTGACGGATCTTGGGGTTCCGGCGCAGCGCTGGCGGTGGCCGTTAGGGTCGCCAGAGCGGCTGCGATCACGCTTTGCTTGAGTAGTGCTTTCATCGTTTTCCTCTTGAGTTTGCTTTGAATCAGAACAAGCTTACCTTTTCATATAAGGTTTTGCTAATATTAATGACTGATATGCAAACATCAAGGGATTTTATTCAGGCGTTGGCCTGATCAACCAAATGCGCCAATTGATGAGCCGCCTGCTCATAACCGTAGTGAATCATTTCCTCGGCCCGGTCGAACTCCAACATGCCACAGACATCACTGGCGATTTCCAGCTTGTCATCCGGTGGATAGGCCGCGAGTTTCTGGCGGGCAATGGTGTTCTGCATGCTGTCAAACGCCAGGTCCGCAATTTCATACGGCCCCCATTCAGGTCCTGCGGTTTGATCGCCCGCGTTAAAAAAACCCCGTACTTTGCTGTAAATCGCAGAGACCCAGTCTTCCTGCTTTTTGGGCTTGGCTGCTTCCTCCACCGGATGATGGCGTGCCTGAGATTGCGATTCACCGCTCAAACTGACCGCCACGATTCGATCACAGCTCTCACCAAAAACCGGCGCGATCGGCACTGGGTTCAACACGCCGCCATCCACCAGCGCTTTTCGATTTAATGCATAAGGGGTAAAGAAAAGAGGCAATGAAATGGAGGCGCGAATCGCCGGAGCCAGACCGCCTTTGCGCAGCCAGATCTCTTTTTGCTGTTCAATGTCAGTGGCCACCGCGGTGTAGGCAATCGGCAGATCTTCGATCTGAACATCGCCCAGCAGCTTTTTGAGGGTTTTGAGTAACTTACGCCCCTTGACCAGCCCGTTTTTCTGCCAGGAAATATCAAGCAGTTTGAGCAAGGCCAGTTTGTCCAGATCCTTGCCCCACGCTTCGAGCTGGTCCAAACGTCCGGCGGCATACGCCCCCCCGACCAACGCACCAATGGAAGCACCGGACACGGCACCGATTTCGATGTTTTGTTCTTCCAACCAGCGGATCACACCTATGTGGGCCAACCCACGCGCCCCGCCACTGCCCAACACCAGAGCAATTCGCATACAAAGCCACCCTTATCAAAAATCTTAGTATAAAGGATGATCGCGCAGATCACACCGTCTTTGCAGATAGCTCAGCCAGCAGGGCCCCGCTAAAAACGGAATTCGCGAATCAACGTTTGCAGTGCCTCGGCATGCTCGTCCACGGAGCGATTGGTCAGCTTGGTCTGATGCGCGCCGTCGGCAACGGTTTGTGCAATGTGACCGATGGCGGCCACCTGATCTTTCATGTCCGACGTTTGCTGGCTTTGGGTCTGCGCCGACTGCGCAATCTGCTGGTTACGCTGGGTAATGGTGGTGACCGCTTCGGCAATGGCATGCAGTGCCGCGCCCGCTTCTTGGGCTTGATTCACACTGTCATGGGCTTGAGCCTGCCCCTGCTCCATTACCTTGACCGCTTTCACCGAGCCCTCCTGCAATCGGGCGATCATGCCTTCAATTTCAGACGTCGAATCCTGCGTCTTGCTTGCCAAAACACGCACCTGATCCGCCACCACGGCAAAGCCGCGTCCATTTTCACCCGCCCGTGCGGCCTCAATCGCGGCGTTCAAGGCAAGCAAATTGGTTTGCTCGGCAATGTCCTTGATCACATCCAGAACGGTGCCAATGCCTTCGGTGTCTTTGTGTAATCGTTGAATGACTTTCGCGGTCGCTTCCACCTCATCCGCCAACTGAGTGATGGCGGTCACGGTGCCCTGGACCTCACGATTGCCGGATTGGGTCGCCGACTCGGCGGATTTTGCCGCCGACAGCGCCTGATCCGTATGCTCGGCCGTTTGCGCCGCCGATTGATTCAGGTCCGCAATGGCCTGCACCAGTCGATCCGACCCGCTTTGCTGTTCGGTGACCCCGCTTTCGGTTTGTTCGATCACGCCGGTCATCTGATCCGTCGCCTGATTCAGTTGCTCCGAGACCCCCGCAATACGCTTGACCATCCCGCACAAATTGGCGGTCATGTGGTTAAAACTATTGGCCATTTCACCGATGAAATCATGGCTCTCGAGCGTGCATTGCTTGGAAATGTCATTGTGACTGATGGCATTGGCCACCTCACCGATTCGATGCAAGCGCTGAAGCAACATTTTTTTAAGCAACCAGTAATTAAATACCCCGATACTGACCCCAGCCAGAATGCAGGCCACCACAAACCAGCCCAGCATACCCGGCTTCCAATTGACAAACAGATTGGCAAACAGGGGAAAAATCAGCCCCATACCCAACCCAAAGCCTAAAAAAGCCAGGAGCATGTTTCGCAAAATACTCGGTTGCTTAAAATTCCAGGAAACCATTGCGTCATCCTTTTATTGCACTGGGCAGGACAAAGCAAAAGACTTACCAGCTGACCAATAAATTCGAAAAGAAACGTTAAAAATCACCAGGCCTGGTGAATTTGACAGGGTTCAGATAATAAAAAACCCCGGAAGACCAAAGCCAACCGGGGTTCAAGTCTGTTCAACTTGCGAGCTTAAGCCCGCGGTTGATTAGAACTTGTGCAGCAGACCTACAGAGAATGCTGATTCTTCTGCGTCAGAACCGTCAGCAGCGTTGCCACCAATGTGCTCTGTTTTTGCAAATTCAGCATAAGCTGTGGTTTTCTTGCCCATAGAGTAGTTCACACCAACAGCATAGTTGGTTGAATCTTCAAAATCGTTCACACGATCAACCATGGAAACTTTAACTTTTGGCATGATTTTACCAAACTTATAGCCAACGTTTGCCATGATGTTTGAACCTTCACGAACAGTATCTTCAATGGCATCACCACCGAAATCTTGATACATAGCGTTAGCGATCAAACCACCGGTTGCGTACTGAGCTACTACGCGAGTGTGCTGAGCTTCTGTATCAGCTACACCAGTTGTGTTTTCGTTGGCACTATCCATACCAGCGGCCAAATACAAACCTTCTTTCTTAGAACCGTAAGCAACGGCAACAGAGTACAAGTCAGAAATTGAAGACTCATCACCATCAACTGATGTTTCAGAAGGGGATGTAGCAGCAATCAGCTTAACACCACCAAAAGAAGGAGAAACGTATGCCAAAACGTTATTGACACGATTTTCCATGCTGCGACCAAAGGCACCCAGCTCACCACCGATACGACGGTTATCTGACAAACGAGCATCGTTGAACAGATCTTTAGCCTGAATCATTTTGGTTGGCGTATCGTGACGACCCATCAATACAGTACCAAATCCACCGGCCAGGCCAACGTATTGGTTACGATCACCAACGCCGCCGCCATTCATGCCAAGAGAGAATTCAACCTTGTATACAGCTTTCATGCCGTTGCCAAGATCAGAAGAACCCTTTACACCCAAACGAGAAGCGCGGTTGTCAACGTATGTACCGGAAGAAGCTTCAACTTTATCACCAGCAAAATTGTCAGCAGAACGCTGCTCAAGAGCTTGGTTCACCTGACCGTATACAGTAGGCGCATCGGCCATTGCAACAGGCGCGGCGATTGCAGAAGCAACTGCTAGAGCTACGATATTCTTTTTCATGTAATCGTTCCTTTTGATTAAAAACGTTGTGTTGTGACTATACGTCCACCTGCGTGAACTTGAGAGCAACTATATTGAGTTTAAAAAACCGGCGCAAGCGTTTTTTTAAAAAAAAGCACAAAATTTTAGAGTGTTGCAAAAATACAACAAACGCCATCCGCATCAGGCTGTGATCAAGGTGCCCACGCCCTCATCGGTAAAGACTTCCAGCATGACGGCATGTTCAACGCGGCCATCGATAATGTGTGCGGCCTGTACGCCATTTTGCACCGCTTCGAGTGCACATTGGATTTTGGGCAACATGCCGCCATAGATGGTTCCGTCCTTGATCAGTTCATCGACTTTCTTGGCGTCCAGCCCGGTGAGCAATTGCTCGTTTTTATCCAGCAGCCCCGGGGTATTGGTGAGCAACATCAGTTTTTCCGCATTGAGGGCTTCGGCCACTTTGCCTGCGACCAGATCGGCGTTGATGTTATAAGACTCGCCTTTGGCGTCCACCCCGACCGGCGCGATCACCGGGATAAAGTCGTCTTCGAGCAACATGGCCAAAACCCGGGTGTTAATGCCTGCAACCTCCCCCACATGCCCCAGATCAATCAATTCGGGCGCATCCAGGTCAGAGTTCTGATCGGTCATTTCCAGTTTGCGCGCCTCAATCAGATTGCCATCCTTGCCGGTCAGGCCCACGGCATTACCGTTGTGCTGGTGGATCAGGTTGACGATTTCCTTATTGACCAGACCGCCGAGTACCATTTCCACGATGTCCATGGTTTCGGTATCCGTCACGCGCATGCCCTGAATGAATTCCGACTCTTTGCCCACCTTGTCAAGCAGTTTGCCGATCTGAGGGCCGCCCCCATGCACCACCACCGGGTTCATGCCGACCTGTTTCATCAGCACGATATCGCGGGCAAAGCCGTTTTTGAGGGATTCTTCGGTCATGGCATTGCCGCCGTATTTGACCACGATGGTTTTGCCGGCAAAACGCTGGATGTAAGGCAGGGATTCAGCCAGCACGCTGGCGATGTTCTGGGCTTGTTCTTTGTTCAGATTCATGGTGGTTTGGACTCGCATGATTCGGATTCTCGAAAATCAAAAAACGCTATTCTAGCATGCGAGCCATTTGTGAGCGCAACCACCCGCTTTTGACCAGGCCTGGTCAAAACTGGGTCAAGCCATGCCGTACGAGCATTACCCTGTGGTCATCAAGGCTTTACGCACCCGCTGGATCTGATCATCGGTAATCATCAGTTCCTGTTGACCGTCCTGCAGTTCCTGCTTCGACTCGTTCGAGAGAAAACGATCGTAGGAGACTTCGTTGACGACCACATTGCTCACTTTGATCATGGCGACCATGGCGCGAACCTCGTCATTTTTGATCTGTTCGCAGGGCATATGATGCGTCATAATGGCATTAAGCACTTCGATCGACAAGCGCCACTTCTGCCCGATCAACACGCCGATAAAGGTGTGATTGGCGCCATACTGCGCCATTTCCTGATTCAACGTCGAAATAGGATGGGTATTAAAGCGCGCAAACAGTTTGACGTATTCCGGGTCTTTACTGGCCAGCAGCAGGGAACCGGCATTGTGAAACAGTCCGACCAGATAAGCCTCATCACGCGATACCCCCTGCACCAGTTCCGACAGTTCCGCACAGCAGAAGGCCACGTCTTTGGAGTGCTCAATGATTTCATTGACTTCGGCGGTGTTAAACAAATTCTGTAGCGCACTGGCCAACACCAGGTTTTTAAGGTTGGTGTAGCCCAGAACGTCCACGGCTTCGCGAATGGTTTTGATCGGGTGAGAAGTTTTGATCACCGGCGAGTTTACGATGCGCAGGACTTCACCGGAAAGTTTGGTGTTGCTTTGAATGATTTCAGTGATGGTCTGATTATTGGGAAAGCGGCTGGAGAGCTGTTCGTCCAGCTCCAACACTTCTTTGGGCAGATTGGGAATTTTGACGCCTTTGATGGCGTTCATCGCATTTTTTAATTGTTCTTCCATTGTGCAACTTGACTTTTTTATCGTGAGTTTGTGACACAATTGTAATCATTGGACTCACTACGCACAATGCGCAAAATCAATTTTGCCCCAACGGAGGAGATTACGTTTTAAAACGGCAACATCAACGACGGGTCCACCTGCTGAATCAATCCACGAAAACGCGCCTGTATCCGGGCCAACGCCTGAGGTGTGTCGCCTTCAAAACGCAAGGTAATCAGCGGCGACGTATTAGAAGGCCGAATCAAGCCCCAGCCATCGTCAAAATCGGCCCGAATGCCATCCAGCGTGAACAGCTGCGCACCACTGAGCCAGTCGCTGCGCTCGGCGGTTTCGCGGATTTTGTCCATAAACCGATAATGCTCACCTTCGGTAAACGGCAAGTCGATTTCCGGCGTGTTGCACGCATCGGGCAAGGTAGCAAACAGAGCGGACGCCTTGAGCGGCTGCCCGGCCACGATCTCAGCCATGCGTGCGGCGGTATAGAGCCCATCGTCAAAGCCATACCAGCGCTCTTTGAAAAACATGTGACCGGACACTTCTCCGCCCAGCGCCGCACCGGTGGCTTTCATTTTTGCTTTCATGTATGAATGCCCGGTTTTCCACATCGTCGCCCGACCGCCATGGGCTTCAATGTCACGGGCCACCAGCGCCGAACACTTGATATCAAACAACACTTCCGCCCCCGGCTGGCGCGTCAATACATCCCGAGCGTACAACATTAACTGACGATCGGCGTACAGCGCCTGCCCTCGCTCATCCACCACGCCGCACCGATCCCCATCGCCATCGAAGGCCAAGCCCAAATCGGCGTTTTCAGACAGAACCCTGGCCGACAAATCTTTCAGATTGGCCGATTTGGCCGGGTCGGGATGATGATTCGGAAAATGCCCGTCCACGTCACAATACAATTCGACCACGTCACACCCAAGCGCTCGGAACAAGTCAGGCGCATAGCGTCCGGCGACGCCATTGCCTGCGTCCAGCACTACTTTCAAAGGGCGGGCCAGGGCGATGTCGTCCACAATGCGCTGACAATAGGCCGGAAAAATATCCAGCGACTGCACAGACTCCGGCGAAACACCTTTTTGACCAGGCCTGGTAAATTCCGGGTTAGCCTCGATCCGCTGGCGCAGGGCCTGAATGTGTTCGCCGTATAGGGTCACCCCTGCGGCGACCAATTTAATGCCATTATAATCGGGCGGGTTGTGCGACCCGGTGATCGCCACACAGGACTCGACATTGGGCAGGGTTTCACGCGCGAAGTACACCATGGACGTGGTCACTTCACCCAGATCAATCACCTTCAAACCCTCTGACGCCAGCCCATCGATCATCAAGCGGGCAAAGCGCGGGCCGGACAAGCGCCCGTCCCGGCCCACGACCACATGCGTTTCGCCCTTTTCAGCGAGCGAGCGCGCAAACGCTCTCGCAACCGCGGCCACAGCGGTTTCGGTCAGAGTTTTATCCACCACCCCGCGAATGTCATAGGTGCGAAAAATACTGGGATCAATCATGTGCGTCATTCATCCAGTTTAGCGCGGTTGGATGACAATGCGATGACACTTATTGTTGTCCGGTGTGACCAAAGCCACCCGTTCCGCGCTCGGTGTCTTCGCCAAATTCCGTCACCTGGGTAAAGACCGGTTGCATCACCGGCACAATCACCATCTGGGCAATGCGTTCCCCAACGTCAATGGTGTAGGCCTTGTCGGATCGGTTCCAGCAGGAGACCATCAGCGGCCCTTGATAATCGGAATCAATCAAACCGACCAGATTGCCCAGCACCAGTCCATGCTTGTGCCCTAACCCGGAGCGCGGCAGCAACATCGCCGCCAACCCGGGATCGTCCAGATGAATCGCCATGCCGGTTGGGATCAATTCCGCCTGCCCCGGTTCAATGGTCAGCGGCACATCAATACAGGCACGCAGATCCAGCCCTGCCGAGCCTTGGGTGCCATAATGCGGCAACGGAATCTCATTGCCCAGACGTTCATCCAAAATTTTGTATTCGACCTGCAAGCTCATTCATGCACTCCTTCATTCAATTTCCACGCATTTTACCGCAACCATTGCGATCGACCAGACAAAATCTGGGGATTTGGCCCGCCCTATTCGGCCCAACGAATTGCTATAATTGCTTTCAAATTCTGAAAAAAGTATAATTTCGCACCCTTTGTTTGGCGCTCAGGCAAATGATCCCGGCGCCGACATCGAAACTGGACAGACGGGTCTTGCCGAGGCTCTCTACGAATCAGGGCTCAGAACAACGGTTATCAAGCGGCCTTCCCACGTTGGCATCCCACGTGTTGCGGTCCAAAAACGCAAACAGGAATTAACCATGACTCATTCACTTTCGCGCTTAAAAGGTCTCTATTCTCCGCAATTTGAAACCGAAAACTGCGGGTTTGGCATGATCGCCCAGATGGACGACAAACCCAGCCACTGGACCGTGCAAACCGCCATTGAATCATTGGCCAACATGACCCACCGTGGCGGCGTGGCAGCCGATTGCTGCACCGGGGATGGCTGTGGTCTGCTGATCAAAAAACCGGATGGATTTTTGCGCGCCAAAGCCGAGGTTCAAGGCATCACCTTGAACGCGCGCTATGCCATTGGCATGATTTTCCTGAACCCGGATGCGTCCAAAGCCAGCGCAGCGCGCGATGCGCTGACCCGCAACCTGGAGGGTAAAGGCCTGAGCGTCGCCGGCTGGCGAGACGTCCCGGTGGATTCCAATGTGCTGGGCGAGCAGGCCGCAGGCATGGAACCCAAAATCGAACAGGTCTTTGTGCACGCACCGGATGACATGAGCGATGCGGACTTCAACCGCGCCCTGTTTGTGGCCCGCCGCCAGACCGAAATGGCGATTGAGCCCAATGATGAAGATTTCTACATTGCGTCCCTGCACACGCAGCTGCTGGCATACAAAGGCCTGGTCATGCCGCGCGAGCTGCCCATGTATTACTGTGACCTGCAGGAAGACGGATTTGAATCGTCACTGATTTCCTATCATCAGCGTTTTTCGACCAACACCCTGCCGCAGTGGCGTCTGGCCCAGCCATTCCGCTATCTGGCGCACAACGGTGAGCTTAACACCATTCAGGGCAACCGAAACTGGGCGCTGGCCCGTCAGAGCAAGTTTGACACCCCGCTGATTCCCGAGCTGTCTGACCTTAAGCCGCTGGTTGCACAGGAAGGCTCTGATTCCAACTCTCTGGATAACATGCTGGAAGTCCTGATGATGGGTGACATGCCGGTGTTCCAGGCACTGCGCCTGCTGATTCCGCCTGCCTGGCAGAACATGCCGCACATGGACCCAGATTTAAAAGCCTTCCTTGAGTACAACTCCATGCACATGGAGCCCTGGGATGGCCCCGCCGGCATGGTCATCAACACCGGTAAATATGCCATCTGCGGTGTGGACCGAAATGGTCTGCGCCCCACGCGCTACGTCATTACCAAGGACCGTCACATTACCTTTGCGTCCGAAATCGGGGTCTACCCGTATGACCCCGCCGACGTGGTGGAAAAAGGTCGCCTGAAACCCGGGCAGATTATTGCGGTGGATCTGGAAGCCGGTCAACTGCTCAAACCGGAAGACATTGATGAGCAGTTGAAATCGGCCAAACCCTATCGTCAGTGGATGGACAAAGGCTATATGCGTCTGGAAGAGCGTCTGGACGCGGAAGACGCCATTGAGCACTGGGATGCGGACAAGGCAGACACCTACCAGAAATACTTCCAGATGACCTTTGAAGAAAAAGATCAGGTCATCCGTGTGCTGGCGGAAAACGGCCAGGAAGCCACCGGCTCCATGGGCGATGATGCGCCGCTGCCGGTGTTCTCACACAAACAGCGTTCGGTGTATGACTATTTCCGCCAGATGTTTGCGCAAGTCACCAACCCACCGATTGACCCGCTGCGTGAAAACATTGTGATGTCGCTCAACACCTGTTTCGGGCGCGAGCTGAACATGTTTGACGAGAGCGAAGCGCATGCCCGCCGTCTGGAGACCCAGTCGCCGGTGTTGTCTCCATCCATGATGCAACAGTTGATTCAGATTGTGGACGAAGATTACGTCTCCAAACGTTTGAGCCTGCATTACAACCCAGAAAGCCAGGGGCTGGAAGCCGCCATCCACGATTTGTGCGATCAGGCCGTTGCCGCAACCAAAGCCGGTGTCACGCTGTTGATTCTGTCGGATCAGGACATTGAAAAAGGCCTGGTCTCCATCCCGGCACCCATGGCAACGGGCGCGGTGCACCACCGTCTGATTGCTGAAGGCCTGCGCCCGGAAGCCAACCTGATCATCGAAACCGCCACCGCGCGAGATCCGCATCATTTTGCGGTGCTGTTCGGTTATGGCGCGACGGCGGTCTATCCTTATCTGGCGTATGAAACCCTGCAGGACATGATGCGCACCAAAGAACTGGACGAAAAAGTCGGCCTGTCGCAATACATCAAAAACTATCGCAAAGGGATCAACAAAGGGTTGTTCAAAATCCTCTCCAAAATGGGGATTTCCACCATCACCTCCTACCGAGGCTCTCAATTGTTCGAAGCCGTGGGCTTGAGCCGTGAAGTGGTGGACTTGTGTTTCAAAGGCACATCAACTCGCATTGAAGGTACCCGCTTTGGTCACTTGCAAACGGATTTAATCAACGTCGCAAAAGAAGCGTTCAACCCGCGTAAATTCCTCAAACCCGGCGGATTCCTGAAGTACATCCATGGTGGCGAATACCACGCTTACAACCCGGATGTGGTCAACTATCTGCGCGACGCGGTCCAAACCGGCAACCAGGCGGCCTACGATCACTTTGCCAAACTGGTCAACGAGCGTCCCGCGATGACTGTGCGTGATCTGCTGACGTTCAAGAAGGATATTCCTTCCATCGAACTGGATGAGGTGGAGCCGGTTGAAGCCATCTACAAACGCTTTGATTCCGCTGGCATCTCACTGGGTGCGCTCTCGCCTGAGGCCCACGAAGCCCTGGCCGAAGCCATGAACCGCATCGGAGCCCGCTCCAACTCTGGCGAAGGCGCGGAAGATCCGGCCCGTTATGGCACCGAACGCATGTCCAAAATCAAACAGATCGCTTCCGGGCGCTTTGGCGTGACCGCGCACTATCTGCGCAACGCGGAGGTCATTCAGATCAAGGTGGCTCAAGGGGCCAAACCTGGGGAAGGCGGTCAGCTACCCGGCCACAAAGTCGATGCCACCATCGCCAAACTGCGCCACTCCGTGGAAGGCGTGACCTTGATTTCGCCACCGCCTCATCACGACATTTATTCGATTGAGGATTTGGCCCAGCTCATTTACGACCTGAAACAGATCAACCCTCATGCGCTGGTCTCGGTCAAGCTGGTCGCCGAGCCCGGTGTGGGCACCATCGCCGCCGGGGTGGCCAAAGCCTATGCCGATCTGATCACGATTTCCGGCTACGACGGCGGCACCGGGGCCAGTCCGCTGACCTCGGTCAAATACGCCGGCAACCCGTTTGAAATGGGATTGGCTGAAGCGCACCAGGTGTTGCGTGCCAACGACTTGCGTGGTCAGGTCATTCTTCAGGCCGACGGCGGCCTGAAAACCGGGTTGGACGTGATCAAAGCGGCCATTCTGGGCGCCGAGTCTTTCGGTTTCGGCACCGCGCCGATGGTAGCGCTGGGCTGTAAATACCTGCGAATCTGTCACCTGAATACCTGTGCCGTCGGCGTCGCCACCCAGGACGAACGTCTGCGTAAAGAGCACTTCATCGGCAAGGCCGACATGGTAATCAACTACTTCCGCTTTGTCGCCGAGGAAACCCGTCAGTGGATGGCCAAACTGGGGGTTCGTCGCCTGGAAGACCTGGTCGGTCGTACAGACTTGTTGCAGAAAATCGAACAGCCGTTAACAGAAAAGCAGCAGAACATTGATCTGTCGGCCATTCTGTCCGATGGTGGTGCCGGGGACGACAAACCTCAGACGGTTCAGGTGGACCGTAACATGCCATGGGACAAAGGCTCTCTGGCCGAAGAAATGGTGAAGAAAGTTCTACCTGCGATCGAGGGCAAGACCGGTGGTGAGTTTGATTTTCATCTGGTCAATACGGGGCGCTCCATTGGCGCACGCATTGCCGGTGAAATTGCCATGCGTTATGGCAACACCGGCATGAAAGATACCCCGATCACCTTGAACCTGACCGGCATTGCCGGGCAGTCCTTTGGGGTGTTCAACGTGGATGGCCTCAATCTCAACCTGACGGGGGATGCCAACGACTATGTGGGCAAAGGCATGGCGGGCGGCGAAATCGTGATTCGTCCACCGGAAAACTCCGCGTTTGACCCACACACCACGCCGATTGTGGGCAACACCTGTCTGTATGGGGCCACCGGGGGCACCTTGTTTGCCCACGGCACCGGCGGCGAGCGCTTCGGCGTTCGTAATTCCGGCGCTGTGGCGGTCGTAGAAGGCCTGGGTGACCACGGCTGTGAATACATGACCGGCGGGACTGTGGTCAGTCTCGGCCCGGTCGGCGTCAACTTCGGGGCCGGGATGTCTGGCGGGATGGCATTTGTCCTTGACCTGGATCGCACCTTGCCGGATCGCCTCAACACCGAGATGGTGGAAGCCATCCGCATTGACACCGAATCCACCGAGGCCTATCGCCTTTATTTGAAAGATCTGTTGCAGCGCTATGCCGACAAAACGCAGAGCGCTTATGCCCGTGAAGTACTGGCCGACTTCAGTCGTGCCATTCATAACTTCTGGCTGGTGAAATCACGTGCCATCGACGTCGAAAAGTTGCTGGACTTGTTTGCCAACAGCCGAGACGGGGAATAAGGAGCCAACCATGGGAAATGTCAGACAATTTTTGGAACTTGACCGCCAGATGCCGGAAAAAAAGCCGGCAATGGAGCGCAAGCAACACTTTGAAGAAATCTATCAGGAATTTGACCTGCAGCATGCCATGGCGCAGGCGGACCGCTGTTTGCATTGCGGCAACCCTTACTGCGAATGGGCCTGCCCGGTTCACAACTACATTCCAAACTGGCTGAAACTGGTCTCGGAAGGCAACATCATGGAAGCGGCCGAGATGTCGCACCAGACCAATTCTCTGCCAGAGATGTGTGGCCGCATCTGCCCACAGGATCGTTTGTGCGAAGAAGCTTGTACGCTCGAAGACACCAACTTTGGCGCGGTCACCATCGGCGCGGTGGAAAAATTCATTACCGATACGGCCACCGAGCAGGGCTGGACACCGAGCCTGGACAACATCGCCATGACCGACAAGAAAGTTGCCATCGTCGGGTCCGGTCCTGCCGGCTTAGGCTGTGCCGACATTTTGATTCGAAATGGGGTCAAGCCCGTCGTATTTGAAAAACAACAGGAAATCGGCGGGCTCCTGACATTCGGCATTCCGCAGTTCAAACTGGACAAAGACCTGGTCGTCAAACGCCGCAAAATCCTGGAAGGCATGGGCGTCGAATTCCGATGCAACACCGAGATTGGCAAAGATGTGGCGTTTGACAGCCTGGTTCAGGATTACGATGCGGTCTTTTTGGGCATGGGGACCTATAAACCCATGGCCGGTCGTTTCCCAGGCGAAGATCTGCCCCAGGTGCACAAGGCATTGGACTTCCTGATTGGCAACGTCAAAAACGAATTGAACATGGACCAGCCCTCAGACGCCTTTATTTCTATGAAAGGCAAACGGGTCGTGGTGCTGGGCGGTGGCGACACCACTATGGACTGTACCCGTACCTCCATTCGCCAGGGGGCGAGTGAAGTGTACTGTGTCTATCGCCGTGATGAAGAAAACATGCCTGGCTCACGCGCCGAGGTCAAGAACGCCAAAGAAGAAGGCGTTCAATTCAAATTCAACCTGTCACCGGTCGAGGTGCTGGAAGAAAACGGTCAGGTCAGTGGCATCAAGGTGATCCAGACGCGCATGGGTGAGCCGGATGAGAACGGTCGCCGTCGGGCGGAAATGATCCCCGGTTCCGAAACGGTGATCGACTGCGATGCGGTGATTGTCGCGTTCGGCTTTCAGCCCAACCCACCGGAATGGTTGCAGGACCACCAGGTATCGCTGACAGACTGGAATACCATTGTGGCGAAAGAAGACTCAGAATACCCATTCCAAACCAGTCACGAAAAAATCTTTGCCGGTGGCGACATGGTGCGTGGTTCCAGCCTGGTGGTCCACGCCATCGCCGAAGGACGAGCCGCTGCCGAGGGCATTCTGGACTATCTGGATGTCTGAGATCGGCGCATGTTTATCAGCATAAAAAACGGGCTTTATGCCCGTTTTTTTATGCTCGACCCTCATCAATCACGGTCGATTCTGCGCCTCGGAATCGTCCGACTGACTTGGATCAACTTCGCTTGCTACCTCGTTGGACTGCATCTCGGAGGCACGCTTATTCGAGGAGGCCGACTGGTCAGCTGCCTTATTTTCGTTGTGATTTTGTTCTTCGTCATCGTCCATAAAGATGGAATGGGCGGCACCGTCCAGGTCATCAAAATGACCACTTTTGGCCATCCAGATGAACACCAACACCACCAAAAAACCGAAAATCAGCATCATCGGGATCAACCCGTATACCACGTCCATGGCTCGCTCCTGTCTTAGTCCGGCTCTGGCGCCTTGATCATTGCCTCCTGCGCTTCGGCTTCCCGCTGGCGAATGGCCTTGGGGTGAAAAAACCGTCGAATGCGCGCCGCATTGAGTATCACCACCAGACTGCTCAACGGCATGGTAATCGCCGCAATCAGGGGCGTCAGTAAGGCCGCCATCGCCAACGGCACGAAGGTCACATTATAAATAATCGAACTGATGATGTTTTCTTTGATCGTCTTCAGCGTCCGCTGAGACAAAGCCAGCGCCGTGTCCACCGAAAGCAGTTCATTATTCAGCAAAATAACATCCGCACAGTCCATTGAAACATCGGTGCCGGAACCCAGTGCCATGCTCACTCTGGCGCGCGCCAGAGCCGGGGCATCGTTGACGCCATCCCCCACCATCACAACGGGTTGCGTCTGTTGCAGTCGAGCAATCACATCGTGCTTTTCATCGGGCAACACCTCGGCGATCACCTCCATGCCGCCAAGCTCCTTCGCAACCGACTCGGCGACCGCCTGACGATCCCCACTGAGCAGGGTCACTTGCTTGCCTTTCACTTTCAAGCGATCAATCAGTGCCCGTGCATCCTCTCGCAACGGGTCTTTCAAAAACAAGACCGCCTGCACCTGACCATCGCGCACCACCCAGACACTTGTTTCCCCGACGGCACCGCGCTCGGCTTCCTTTTTTACCAGGCCTGGTGGAAAGTCGACCTGATATTGACTGAGCCAAGCCCGAGTGCCAATCAGATAATGCCTTCCCTGCCAATCGGCTTCGACGCCGCGCCCTGGGTGCGCCTGAAAGCGATCCAGTGTCATGCGCTCATTTTTCAGAGCCGGGTATTGGGCTTGCAGCGCCTCGACAATCGCTTTGCCCAGGGAATGTTCGGAATGAAATTCGATGCGTACCATGGCTTCAATCAGATGAGACCGACCTGCCTCATCTGCCGGTGCCTGATCGGCCCAAATCAATTCCTGGAGCTGCATCTTACCCTGGGTGAGCGTCCCGGTTTTATCAAACACAAAATGGTTCATCTGCTGCAACACTTCCAACACCGAAGCGTTTTTAATCAATATCCCGTTTTGTGCGGATACCCCTGATGCCACCGCGGTTGCCATCGGGGTGGCCAGCCCGAACGCACAGGGGCAAGTAATGATCAGCACGGCTGTGGCCGCAATCATAGCCGTTTCCAAATCGGCATGGACAATCCAGTAGGCAAACGAGAGCACGGCCAGAGTGATCACCACACTGACAAACCAAGGCATGATTTTTTCGGCGGTGCACTGAATGGGCGCTTTGGCGCCCTGAGCGTCTTCAACCATGCTCACAATTCGGCCCAGCATGGTGCCCTGTAGAATGGCTGACACCTCGATGGTTAAAGTGCCATCCAGATTAAGAGTCCCAGCCGACACTCGCATCCCCGGTTGTTTGGCGATTTCCCGCGACTCACCGCTGAGCATGGATTCATTCACATTGCCGGTACCGGTCAGCACCACACCATCCACCGGAATCTGATCACCAGGCTTGACCATCACCCTGTCGCCGGGCTTAAGCTTTCGAACCGGTACCACCGAAACTTGATCGTTTTGACCTTCGATCTGGCGCGCCACTTTGGGTTGCAAGTCCATTAATCGACGAGTCGAATCCATGGCTTTGTTTTTGGAAATCGCTTCCAGATACCGCCCGATCAGGAGCAGGAAAATGAAATCGATCATGGTGTCGAAATAAACGTCACCAGAGTGCGTCGGATCGATGGTGACCCAGAACGAATAAAAATAAGTGGTGAGAATGCCCAGTGTAATCGACACATCCATGCCGACATTGCGCGCTTTGAGCGATTGCCAGGCGCCTCGCCAGAAGGGCTTGCCAGAATAGATCAGGGTAACGGTGGCAATGACCCATTGTACCCAGTGAAAATAATGGCGAAATTCAGGGTCTTCGTCGGCACCGGCATAGAGCGCCACGGCAAACCACATAACGTTCATCATCGCAAAGCCGGCAAAACCCAGGCGATACAACAAGTCGCGGTTGGCTTTGCGATAGGCCTCTTCACTGGCAGACGCATCATAAGGCGTCGCATCATAACCGATCCGATTCAGTGCATGGATGATGTCGGACAGTTGAATCCGCTCATTGTCCCAGCGGATTTTGATTTGTTTGTTGGTGAAATTCACCTTGGCCATAAGCACCCCATCCAACTTGGCCAGGGTGTGCTCGATCAACCAGATGCAGGCCGCGCAATGAATGGCTTCCGACATCAGGGTAATGCTGCGACGACTGTCCAGAGAGGTCACAAACTGGCTCTGGACTTCGTCGTAATCGTAGAAATCAGCGTTCGGGGTGGGCGGCGGCGGCGGCGAAAGTAATTCACCCTCGGGCGTGCGCCGATAAAACCCTTCCATGCCTGCTTCATGGATGGCTTCACACACGCCCGCGCAACCATGACAACAGAAGACCTGAGATTCACCCTGAATCGGTTGAATCACCTGGCTGGCTTTCAGCGCTGGCTGGCCGCAGTGAAAACAACTGGTTTCACTCATTCGGCTGCCGACTCACTGGCCTCTTTGACAAAGATTGTGCGACCCAGGTTGAAGGTTTTCTCTTCTTTCACCACTTCCATCACAAAGTCGTATTTACCTTTCAACGGAAGGGTTAACTGGCCTTCATACTGCCCGGTGCCCTCAGCCGGTGTCAGCGTTAACTGACCGTCGTATTCTTTATTCGATGGACGGTAGTAATACAAAATAGCCGAGTCCACATCAAACGCCTGGCCCGTACCGTCCAATACCGTCACTTCAATACTTTGCGGTTTTCCGGCAGTCAACTCCGGCATGTCGATCTGCATTTGCCAGCCCATTTTTTCCATTTCGTCACGCCGGGCGATGATTTCCCCCATATTCTTCCCTTTTTCGTAGAAGTCGGGCACCGTTAAACCGGGCGCGGTGACAATCGCCATGCTGACCATAAAGAAATTCACAGACAACACCAGCGCAAGGATCACAAACCAACCAATCACGAAGGGGTTTTTCCAGGCGACACTCCAGTCTCGTTGATCGGGCTTGTCAGGGCGCGTTTTTTTGGCAGACGGCGAGGACGATGCAGACATTGGGAACTCCATTAAAAGAACGAGACAAAAAAAGCCTTAGGCTTGCGCCGAAGGCTTATTATACTGAAAACCAGCGGTCGGAACAGTCGCGGTCATGGAGAAACTCTGACGGTTCCGCTGCTTTTATTTATGGGCTGATAAACATGCTCTCATAGGTCTCATACACCTGAGGATTGTTTAAATCCTGAACTTTAATATCAATGGGCGTATTGGTCTGCTCAATGTCCTCTTTGGGAATACGCACCAGCAGTGTCGCCGTACCGACTGTGCCAGGTACCACATTGATTTGTTCGTCCACAATGTAAACCATGGATTCAGGCCCATCCACCGTAATTTTCGCCTCCAGCAAACGGTCCGACTTGTTGACCACCTTGGCGTAATACTTATTCTGGATGGAGCCATCACTCATTTGAACAAACAACGGCGCCCGCTCATGCAACACCTTCACATCAATCGGCGACATGGTCATCAAACCCCAAATCATGGCAATGGCCGCCAAAGACATAATGCTGGAATAAACCAGAACGCGCGGACGCTTATAAAAAGGCTTAAACGGCTTGCCGGCAAACTCCGCCAAGGAGGCGTATCGGATGAGCCCTTTCGGTTTTTTGATTTTTTCCATCACCGAATCACAGGCATCGATGCACAGACCACAGGTAATGCAACCAAACTGCTGCCCTTTACGGATATCGACGCCTGTCGGACAGACAGCCACGCACAAATTACAATCGATGCAATCACCCAGTTCCGGCGCCTCTTCCCCTGGTTTGGGACGACGCATCCGCCCTCTGGGCTCCCCCCGATCCACGTCATAGGTCGGAACCACAGTTTCGGTGTCGATCATGGCCCCCTGAATACGAGCGTACGGGCAAAAACCAATGCAAACCTGCTCCCGCAGAAAGCCGGCAAAAAATACGGTCGCGGCAGACAATCCGAGAATAATCACCGTTTCGGTGGTCGTCCACTCAAAGCTGAATAAACGCGCCCATAAATCCAGGGCCGGATCAAAATAAGCCACAAAACTGAAACCGGTCATGAAACCGATCACACTCCAGGCCGCCCATTTAGGAAGTTTTTTGCGCAGCTTCTCCCAATTCCAGGGTTGCTCCTCCAGCCTTTCCCGTTTTTTCGGACTGCCTTCAAATTTTTCTTCCAGCCAGGTAAACACATCCATCCAAACCGTCTGAAAGCAGGCATAGCCGCACCATAAGCGCCCGGCAACGGCCGTAGTCGCAGCCAGTGCCAAGGCGGCAAACAACAGCATCATCGCTAACACCCAAATATCCTGCGGCAGGATGGTCAAGCCAAAGATATGGAACTGTCGATTAACCAAATCAAACAGAATGGCCTGACGACCATCCCATTGTAGATAGGGGCCAATAAAAAAGGATAACCAAAGTGCGGCCACAATCCATTTGATGGTACGGAAACGACCGCTCATGCGTTTTGCGTGAACGGTGCCGTCTGTATGAACCGACAAAAGTTCCACGCCAATGTTCTGCAGGTTTTTATTGGACGTGTCGACACCTTCAAGTTGCGACTTGTGCGTGGCATCGTAATTCGGATCTTGATTGTGATCAGACATGATCCATCCTTTTTTAGTCATTAATAGCGGTTGTCCGCGATGATGCGAGATCAACTAACCCCTAGATTCTATAAGAAAACGCGAATATGTGAACTCGATTTTTCTTATAAAGCCCGATAAAGGAAAAGAAGATAAAAAAAGAAAAGGCCCAAACAGTGTCGGGCCTTTTCATATTCGAGAATTAACGAGTCAACTCAGTTCTGAGTTGTATCGTCGTCATCTTCCATGCCTTCCATGCCACGGGTGGCTTTCCAGGCAAACGCTACCAAGGCGACGATGCTGAATACAACCGCACCAATCGATCCCCAGAGCACCCAGTCATTGTTTAATTCATTCATGATTGACTCCTTTCTGAGCAATAACTACAGAGTTTGAAACAAGCCGGGATTATTGCCCGCCACCCAGCGAGTGAACATAAACCGCCAAACGCTTCATGTTGACGTCTGCATCGGGCAGGCGCTCTGCGAACGCAGGCATAACCGCCTGACGGGTGTTTTCAATCAACTCACCGTCTTTCTTAACCATCACACCATACTTGATGGTTTTGATGACTTCATCACGCTCACCACTGAAGCGCCAGATCTGATCGGTCAGATTGGTCGCACCATTCGGCGCAAGAGGCTTGCCTTGGGGACCATGACAGGCCAAGCACATGCCTTTTTGATAAACGGCTTTACCGGCTGACACCGATGGATCATCACCATTGCCATTGGACAGTGCGATCACATAATCCGCAACCTGTTCAACTTCCTGGTCGTTCAAGTTACCCATCATACCGCGCGCTGGCATGTTACCGATACGCCCTTTTTCAATGGCCGTATAGATCTGATTAACCTTACCGCCCCACAGCCAATCGTCATCAGCCAGAACCGGGAAGTTCGGGTTACCCTGACCGCCAGCACCATGACAGGCGGCGCAATAATCACCAAACAGCACCTTGGACGTTTTGACCGCGTAAGTGCGCAATTCATCGTTTTCGATGATTTCTTTCAACGGCAGAGCAGCCAGCTGCTCTTCTTCTTGAGCAAACTTCTGATCACGCCAATCTTTCAGTACCTGGTAATCTTCTTTGTATTCTTCAACCTGAGTCCAGCCGGACATGCCTTCATAGTGCGAGTTCGTCCAGGGAATGGTCGGGTAATACAAAGCATAGAAAACAATCATCACAAAACCGGCATAAAAAGCCAGCATCCACCAAAGCGGTGGTGGGTTATCGAGTTCCCGTAGGTCTTCGTCCCAAATGTGGCCGGTGTTGCCTTCATCTGGCCAAGGGTTATGTTGTGCCATACTTGTGCTCCTCAGAAAAATTAATCGTCGTCCAATATTTTATATTTTTCTTCTTCCAGCTCTTTACGCTTACTGGGGCGCAAGGCGCGCCAGAAGGTAATGAGCATTCCGAAGAAGACCGCCACAGTAATGATCAATCCGACCCAATCCGAGGTCGTCATGGCTGACCAGTCTGTCTTGAAATACTCCAGCATATTACTCTCGGTATGACTTACTGTCGTCGAGTTTAACCATTGTGCCGAGCACCTGCATATACGCTACGATGGCATCCATTTCGGTATAGCCCTCGATGGCTGCATCTGCATTGGCGATCTCTTCATCCGTGTATGGCACACCCAATGTCCGCATAACAGTCAGACGCTTGGCCATGTCACGCTTGGTCCCGAAGAAACTTTCATTGATTGGGTTTTCAGCCAACCATGGATAAGCAGGCATGACGGATTCCGGCACCATGTCCTGTGGACGCATCAGGTGCAACACATGCCATTCATCGGAGTATTTACCACCGACACGTGCCAAGTCAGGCCCGGTACGCTTTGACCCCCACTGCATCGGGTGGTCGTACATGGACTCGGTCGCCAAAGAAAAGTGACCGTAACGCTCACGCTCATCGCGGAAAGGACGAATCATCTGTGAGTGACAGATGTAGCAGCCTTCGCGCAGATAAATGTCACGTCCAGCCAATTCCAGTGGCGTGTAAGGACGAACCCCATCACCGGCTTTCCAGTCTGCAACCACCCAGTTGCCGTTTTTGTCTTGCTCGTACAGTTTTTTGTCTGAAACCAGCTGACCGTCTTGCATGGTGAACTCACGCTCCCAGACAAGCTCCGGGAATTTTTCGTTTTTCACGTTCCCGTACTTATCGGTCTGCTCGGTGTAATCAACCGCTTCCTTGAGATAGAACAAGGGGACGATTTCGACAATCCCAGCGATCGAGACCGCCAGGGCCGTCGCCATGAACAAACCAAAAATGTTTTGTTCCAGGCGTTCCTGAAAGTTTTTGGGCTTTTGATTCTCTGACATGAGTCTAATGCTCCTCAACTCATCAATGTGATTTTGCGGCGGACCGGTCGGCCCGCCAGCTTATAGTTATTATGCGTTGGCTGCGACGCCTGCTTCCTGGCGTGCGTTCGCCGTACGGATGGTCATAATGACGTTATACAACATCACCACCGCACCGGAGAAGAACAGCAAGCCACCGACCGTACGCATCACATAATAAGGATGCATGGCAGCAACCGACTCAGCAAAGGTGTAGGCCAGTGTGCCGTACTCATCGTAAGCACGCCACATCAAACCTTGCATGATGCCGGAGACCCACATCGCAACGATGTAGAAAACGGTACCAATGGTCGCCAACCAGAAGTGGAAGTTAATCAGCTTCATGGAATACATTTCGGTGTTCCAAAGTTTCATTACCATGTGGTACAGCGCACCGATGGAAACCATGGCAACCCAGCCCAATGCACCGGAATGCACGTGACCAACGGTCCAATCTGTGTAGTGAGACAAAGCGTTGACCGTTTTGGCCGCCATAACAGGCCCTTCAAACGTCGCCATCGCGTAGAACGCCAGCGAGATAATCAGGAAGCGCAGGATATAATCCGTTCTCAAACGGTCCCAGGCGCCGGACAAGGTCAGCATGCCGTTCAAAGCACCACCCCAGGATGGAATGATCATCGCCAGAGAGATCACCGCACCAAGCGAACCGGTCCAGTCAGGCAGAGCGGTGTACTGCAAGTGGTGCGCACCCAGCCAAACATAACCGAACATCAACGCCCAGAAGTGAATCACCGACAGGCGATAGGAATAGATCGGACGCTGTGCCTGTTTGGGCACGAAATAATACATAATCCCCAAGAAACCAGCTGTCAGGAAGAAGCCAACGGCGTTATGGCCCCACCACCACTGAATCATGGCATCCTGAACACCACCAAACAGTGAGTAGGAGCGGAACAGGGAAACCGGAATCGCCAGACCGTTTACCACATACAGATAGGTGATCGCGATCATCATCCCCAGGAAGAACCAGTTAGACACGTACACATTTGGATGTGTTTCCTTGTTACGCGACGCGATCGTCATCACAAAGTTCAAGGTATATAGTGTCCAGACCAGCGCAATGGCAATCGCCAATGGCCATTCCTGCTCGTGATACTCTTTCCCCGTGGTCATCCCCAGAGAAATCGTGACCACCACCAGCAACAGGCCAATGGTAAACAGAATGGCCGTCACCCAGGCCATGCCATTACTCCAAAGCTTGACGCCGTTGGTCCGCTGTACTGTGTAGAACGCGGTGGCCATCAAGGTCATGCCGCCGAAGGCAAAGATAACGGTATTGGTGTGCATCACACGCAGACGCGCAAATGTGATCTCTGCGATGTCAAAGTTCAAAGCCGGCCAGGCAAGTTGCGCTGCGGCGAAGGTCCCCATCAGGGTCCCCAGCACCAGAAACGTAATTGCCCCAACCGCCAGGTACTTGACCACACCATCGTTGTATTGTGGTTTTACTGTCGTATCCATCGGAAGGATTCCCCCTTATAGTCAAAAATTCAACTTGCTGCAAAAGCCGCCGCCCTTGAAACAAGCCGGTTTCCTCGCCCGCCATTATAATGACTTTGGCCTTCCCCAGCCGTCTTAAAACGCTTCAAAACTTAATCCAGATCAAATTTTAAAACGCTCAAGGCCCTCAGCTTCGCGAACAAAGCTCTAATTGTGAACGCCAGTATTATCGCAAAATCAGCGTTTGCTTATCATTGCACTGACGCAAATTTTTTTTATACGCCTGATTAATTTTATCTTTTACCATACAGCCGCCCCGCCGCTGACGGGACGGCCTCATCCACCAGGCCTGGTAAAAAAGTTCACACCCCAGGCCCTGACCGCTATAATATTGTGATTTTTCAGGCCCTGCCGACAAGAAATCCTGGCGGGCACAACACCGAATTCGGGAGCTCGATTCATGACGCGTCAAGCCACCATCTCGCGCAACACTCTGGAAACCCAGATCGAGGTCAAACTCAATCTGGATGGTCAGGGCAACGGTCAATTCGATACCGGCGTGCCTTTTTTTGAACACATGCTGGACCAGATCGCCCGCCACGGCGTGATGGATTTAACCATCACCGCCAAAGGCGACACCCATATTGACGATCATCACACGGTGGAAGACATCGGCATCGCGATCGGCATGGCGCTCAAAGAAGCGGTGGGCGACAAAAAAGGCATTCAACGTTACGGTCACGCTTATGTGCCCCTGGATGAAGCGCTTTCCCGAACGGTCATTGACCTGTCCGGGCGTCCCGGGCTGGTTTTTAATGCCGACTTCACCCGCGAACAGATCGGCCAATTTGAAACGCAATTGGTGCAGGAGTTTTTCCAGGGATTTGTCAACCATGCACAGGCCACGCTTCACATTGATTGCCTGCGTGGCGACAATGCCCACCACCAGGCCGAAACCATTTTCAAATCATTCGGCCGGGCGCTGCGCATGGCACTGTCCAGCGATCCGCGCATGACAGACCAACTCCCTTCCACCAAAGGAGCCTTGTGAATGGGGACGGTTGGCACGCACCCACACACCAAACTTGTCTGCGTCATCGATTACGGGATGGGCAACTTAAACTCGGTCGCCAAAGCGGCACAAACCGTTGCCCCGGCACACACGCATGTTGAAATCACCCATAACCCCGACCGCATTGAGGCCGCCGATGCCATCATTTTTCCGGGACAAGGTGCGGCCCGTGCCTGCATGCAGGCACTGACCGATGCCGGGCTGCACCAGCCGATTCTCAAGGCCTCACACGAAAAACCCTTCCTCGGCATCTGCATGGGCCTGCAGGTTTTAATGGGCCACAGTGAAGAAAATCAAGGCGTGGACTGTCTCAACCGTCTGCCCGGTCAGACCCACCGCTTCAATTTGACGCCCTACCCGGAACTGAAGTTGCCGCACATGGGCTGGAATCGCATTCATCAGACGCTCGACCACCCAATATGGCAAGGCATCGAACAAGACGCCTGGTTTTATTTCGTCCACAGCTATTACGTTCAACCGGACGCAGCCGAAACCATTGCCGGGCAAACGTCACACGGCGAAACCTTTTGTTCGGCCATTGCTCAGGACAACATCTTCGCAATCCAGGCCCACCCGGAAAAAAGTGCGGATTCGGGATTGCGATTATTAAAAAATTTCATGCACTGGCCGGGCAAGTAACACCAAAGGATTCTTATGCTTTTAATTCCTGCAATTGATCTGAAAGATGGGCAATGCGTCCGCCTGCGCCAAGGCGACATGAACGATGCCACCGTTTTTTCCGGCGACATCGTCGCCATGGCTCAGAAATGGACCCAGCAAGGCGCCAGACGTCTGCACATGGTTGACCTGAATGGAGCCTTTGCCGGGAAGCCGGTCAATGCCGACGCCGTTTACCAGGTACGTGAAGCCTATCCCGACCTGCCCATTCAGATCGGCGGCGGCATTCGCGATTTGGCCACCATCGAAGCCTATCTCGACGCTGGCGTCAGTTATTGCATCATCGGCACCCAGGCGGTACACGACCCCGACTTCGTCCGTCAGGCCTGTGAACGTTTTCCGGGACACATCATTGTCGGCCTCGACGCCAAAGACGGCAAGGTCGCGATCAATGGCTGGGCCGAAATCACCGACCACCAAGTCGAAACCCTGGGCAAGCAATTTGAAGACGATGGTGTCAACGCCATCGTCTACACCGACATCGGACGAGACGGCATGATGCAAGGGGTGAACATCGAGGCCACACAAAAACTGGCACAGGCGCTCACCATTCCTATCATCGCTTCCGGGGGCATTACCAATCTGGACGACATTCGCGCACTCGCCCAAATCGAAAGCGATGGCGTCACCGCCGCGATCACCGGGCGCGCCATTTATGAGGGCACACTGGACTTTGCACAAGGCCAGACTCTGTCCGATCAGCTGTCACAACAGGCGGAGGTCCGCGCCAAATGACGCTAGCCAAACGCATCATTCCTTGCCTGGACGTGGACAATGGGCGCGTGGTCAAAGGCGTGCAATTTGTGGACATTCGTGACGCTGGCGACCCGGTGGAGGTCGCGAAAAAATACGACCAACAAGGGGCCGATGAGTTAACCTTTTTGGACATCACCGCCACCGCACACGATCGTGATACGATTGTGCATGTGGTCGAACAGGTCGCCAGCCAGGTTTTCATTCCGCTGACCGTCGGCGGAGGCATTCGCACAGTGGAAAATGTCCGCACCATGCTGAACGCCGGCGCCGACAAAGTCGCGATCAACTCCGCGGCAATCTTCAATCCGGGGTTTGTTCAAGAAGCCAGCGAAAAATTCGGCGCTCAGTGCATCGTCGTGGCCATCGATGCCAAAAAAGTCAGCGCCCCCGGCGACCCGGACAAGTGGGAGATATTCACCCACGGTGGACGTAAGCCCACCGGCATTGATGCGCTGGAGTGGGCGCAGAAAATGACGGACCTGGGCGCGGGTGAACTGCTGGTCACCAGCATGGACAAAGACGGCACCAAATCCGGTTTTGACCTGTCATTGACCCGCGCCATTGCCGACGCCGTACCCATTCCCGTCATTGCCTCCGGCGGGGTGGGGAACCTGGACCACCTCTGTGACGGTGTGACCGAAGGCCATGCCGAAGCCGTACTGGCGGCCAGTATTTTTCACTTTGGTGAGTACAGCATCAAGGAAGCCAAAACCCGCATGCAGGAACAAGGCATAGAGGTACGCTTATGAACCAACAGGACATCCTGACCGAGCTGGACCGCGTTCTGCAGGCACGCAAAAACGACTCTGCGGATGACTCTTATGTGGCCAGTTTGTATCATAAGGGACTGGATAAAATTCTGAAAAAGGTGGGCGAAGAAGCCACCGAAACCGTGATGGCGGCCAAGGACCTGGAACACAGCGTCAGCCAGCATCACGACCAGGCATCCCTGGTGGGAGAGGTGGCGGACCTATGGTTCCACACCCTGGTTTTGCTCCACCACCAAGACCTCAGCGCTCAAGACGTCACCCAGGAACTGGAACGGCGTTTTGGCCTGTCAGGTCACGAAGAAAAAGCCCGCCGTCAATAAAGGCAACCGGATTTGACGGCACAATGATGAGCGTTCACAAGATTCTCATACAAACAACACGGCCAAACCCAATGGCCTTTTAAACTGACAGGAACTCGCTATGACACCTGAAAAAAGCATCTTCAGCCAAATCATTGACCGGGAAATTCCGGCCGACATTGTCCATGAAGACGAAAAATGCATTGTCATTCATGACATCCATCCCAAAGCCCGCATCCACCTGCTGGTGATCCCCAAAAAACCCATCCCCACCCTGTTTGATCTGGCACCGGAGGATAAAGACCTGATGGGGCACATGATGCTGCTTCTGCCTCAACTGGCACAGGCACAGGGACTGGATGGCTTCAAGACCCAAATCCATACCGGCGAATCCGGTGGCCAGGAGGTCTTTCACGTTCACATTCACCTGCTGGGCAACTGATCACCCGGCCCTCGGCAGCGACAACGCACAAAATTGCCATGCACGACGCGTTTCTGCTAAGATTAGCCGCTATTCTTTTGACCGATCACGACGGAGACAACACTCATGGGTATTAGCATCTGGCAACTATTGATTATTCTGGCCATTGTTCTGGTTCTGTTTGGCGCCAAGCGCCTGCGCAACGTCGGCTCTGACCTGGGCGGCGCGATCAAAGGCTTCAAAAAAGCCGTCGCCGAAGAAGACAGAAAAGACGACAACGACAAGATCGAAAACAAAGACGATGCCAACGTGTTCGATGTTCAGGCCGAAGAGAAAAAAGAGGGCGACAAAGCCACCGCTCGATCCAAAACCGATGACGAGTCGGACAAAACGCCCAAAGCTTGAAATCACGCCGGTCTTTCCGGCTCATAAGGACCTGTAAGCGATGTTTGATATCGGCATGCTCGAAATCATGGTGATTCTGGTGATCGCTCTGTTGGTGATCGGCCCGGAGCGCATGCCGGAAGTCGCACGCAAGATCGGTCAATTTGTCGGCAAAACCAAACGCTTTGTGCATTCCGTTCGCGAAAGCAGTGAGCTCAATGACACGGTGCGCGAAATTCAGACCTCCATGAACCTGGACCAGGAACGCAAGGAACTGGAAGACATTTCGCGCTCCATGCACAAAGACTTTTCCGACTTCGAAAAGGATCTGGGCGAACACGAGCAGATCACCCGTCCCTTCGGCGACATCGAAGAAGTGACGCCGTCTCAGTTCAATCGGGCGCCCGCTCAGCCCAAACCGCCCCAAGCCGAGGAACCCGCTGAGTCGCAAAGCAGTCAAGCGGGGGCTCCCGCTTCAGAACAGACAACCGATTCTGGTTCCCAGCCGACACAGACGGCGTCCAGTGAACGCGCGCAAACGGAAACCGAAACCAAGCAGGCCCATTCATGAGCGACGGCGCACTGCCTCCCCAGGACAAGGAAATGTCGCTGGTCCACCACCTTCTGGACCTTCGAAACGCAGTGACCAAAGGCATTCTGGCCATACTGGTTCTGTTCATTGCTCTGTTCCCGTTCGCCAACGATCTTTACCTTTACATTTCCGAGCCACTGTCGCGCTTTCTGCCCGACGACACCAGTATGATCGCCACCGGGGTGGCCTCACCGTTCCTCACCCCGTTCAAACTGAGCTTGGTGCTGGCCATTTACCTGGCCATGCCGTACTTGCTCTATCAGATCTGGTGGTTCATTGCCCCGGCCCTGTATCAGCATGAAAAGAAACTGATCGGGCCGCTGCTGTTTTTCAGTTCCTTCCTGTTTTATGCCGGGGGCCTGTTTGCCTATTACGTGGTGTTTCCACTGGTGTTCGGCTTCCTGTCCACCGCCGCGCCGGAAGGGGTCACCGTCGCCACCGACATCGCCCTTTACCTTGATTTCGTCATTAAGATGTTCTTTGCCTTTGGCTTGGCGTTTGAGGTCCCGATTGTGGTGGTGCTACTGATCATCACCGGCATGACCACACCGGAGAAACTCTCGCATGCCCGCCCTTACATCGTGGTTGCGGCCTTTGTATTGGGCATGCTGCTGACGCCACCGGACATTATCTCTCAGACGCTCCTCGCCATCCCTGTGTGGCTGCTTTACGAAGCCGGGGTGATCGTCGGGGGCATGGTACTCAAAGCCCGTGGCAAAAATAAGGACGAAGACGAGGACGAAACCGAGGCGACGTCTGATCAGAATGAGGCCGCAAACAAGCGCACCAAGTCCAGCGAGACCACCACGGAACCGGAATTCGATGATCGCTACGCGGATCAACTGGATGAGGACTGGGATGACAGTGACTGGGACGACACCTTTGATCAAATCGAAGCCGAGTTTGATGCCTTGGAAAAAAACCAATCCAAACAGCGCAAAAACGATGCCGGCCCTTCCGATGATGACGAGCCTCCTAAAAAATAACCAGGCCTGGTTAAAAAGACACCCGGTCTGCTGCTCATTGTTTGGCTGGGCGCTGATGGCCGTCGCAATGCTGGCCCTCAAACCCGGCACCGCGCTTGCGCTGACCACCAATGCGCTCAAAGACCACCCCTCTGCTTATCTGGCCATGCACGGCGAGGATCCAGTGGACTGGCAGGTCTGGTCGCCTGACCTGTTTGATCGCGCCCAAGCACGCGACAAACTAATCCTGCTTTCCAGCGGTTATTACGCCTGTCACTGGTGTCACGTCATGCAGGCTGATAATTACCAGTCGCCCGAGATCGCCGCGTACCTCAACCAGCATTTCATTTCGGTCAAAATCGACCGCGAACTGCAACCGGCGCTGGACCAGAACATGCTCGACACGGCACGCGTCTTGGCTGGCCATGCCGGCTGGCCGCAACACCTGATCCTAACCCCGGAAGGCGATCCCTTCGTGGCATTTGTGTATCAACCACCGGACGATTTCCAGCAGACACTCCGCCGAAGCGTGCGAACCTGGCAGAATGCACCCCAGCGCATTCGTACGCTGGTGGCCAAAGCGCGTCAAACAGCCCAACCGTCTCTCGACCTGAGCCTGCCCGAACGCATGAACGCCGAGACGTTTGCCCAGCGCCTGACCCAACAGTTACGGCAAAAGATGGATGATTTCAGCGGCGGACTCGAAGGCACCAACAAGTTTCCCCAAGCCCCCCTGTTACAGACGGTGCTGAGCTTGCTGATCGAGCAAACCACGCTTGCCAATCGCGCCAGCATCAATGACTGGCTGCTAACAACGCTGGAACAGATGCAAAACCAGCATCTACAGGATCACGTTCATGGCGGTTTTTTTCGCTACACAGTGGACCCGGAATGGCAAACGCCTCATTTTGAAAAGATGCTTTATACCCAGGCGCTGCTGGCACGCCTTTATTTTGACGCCGGCACCTATTTTGATCGCCCGGATTTCACCACCACTGCCCAACGCACCCTGAACTATGTGCAAAACACGTTGTTTCAACCCGACATCGGTTTGGCGATCGGGTCTCAGTCGGCCCTGGACCACCAGGGCGTGGAAGGCGGCAATTACCTATGGAGCCGACAGGCCCTGACAACACAAATTCGTCCGCAACTGGAACAAAACGCCTGGGGTGCTCTGACTCGTGCCTGGTCACTGGATGAGACCCCGCCTTTCAAAGCGGGCTGGTTGCCCAAACCAACGCCTGCTTTGATGCCCCACTGGCCTGAAATCCGCACCCAGATCGGTTGCAGCCGAACGCAACCGCCCTTGGACAACAAAGCCGTGCTCGGCTGGAATGGCTTGCTTTTATCCGCTTACGCCGCGGCCATCCAACATGCCCCGGATGTCGCTGCGCTCGAAACAGGGAAAAAACTGGCGCAAGCGCTCTGGGATCAATGGCAGGGTGATTTTTTGCCTGCCGCCATGAGCACGGACGCCCCCTCTGAAACAATTGGACAGGCGCAACTGACCGATCAAACCCACGTTTTGAGCGGTTTGCAGGACTGGCTGAACGCCACCAAAGACGCTGGCCGCACCCGGCTCAACCCTCAGGGTAACAGCGCTGACTGGCTCGCAGAAAAACGCCAGACGCTGATCCGGCGCTATCACCGCAACCAAAGCTGGTACACCAGTGATCAGACGCGCATTGCTTTGCATGCCGCACCGCCCTTGCTGAGCGCACAAGTTTTGCCCAGCCCATCGGCTCAGTTGCCCTGCCAAGCGCTTTCGCCTGCCGAAACAAGCCAGGCCTGGGCGCGACCGCTGGAACATGCCGACACCTATCATCGTCTGCGCTGTGCCGAAATCAGAGGGGATTCGGCACTGGAGCAGCCCTAAATGGCGTGGCTGATCATCGCGCTGATCGGGTTGTTTGTACTGACCACCCTGCCCAGCCTTTATACCCGCCACATTTTAAACAAACACAGCCAGCCGCACCCAGACATACCCGGCACCGGCGGCCAGTTTGCCGAACATCTGGCCAGACAGCATCATCTGCCCATTCGGGTCGAAATCACCGAGGAAGGCGACCATTACGACCCGATTGACAAGGTCGTGCGACTGAGCCAGTTCAACTATCACAGCAACTCCCTGACCGCAATCACCACGGCGGCCCACGAGATCGGGCATGCCATTCAGGACCAACAGGGCTATGCCCCCTTTATTCAGCGGACCGTACTGGTGGAACGCTCACAGTGGATGCAGAAATTCAGCGGCATGGCGCTGATGGCCACACCGTTTCTGATTCCGCTGATGCATACGCCACTCATCGGACTGGTCACCTTCGGAGCTGGCTTCATCGCCATGGGCGTGCCGGTCATGATTCACCTTTCCACCTTACCAGTAGAATTTGACGCCAGCTATCAACGCGCCCTGCCGATTTTGCAACAGGGCGATTACCTGTCAAAATCGGACCTCAAGAAAGCTCGCCGGATTCTCTGGGCCTGTGCCATGACCTACGTGGCTGCGTCCCTGTCGAGCCTTCTGAATTTATGGAAATGGCTGCGAGCGTTAAAGCGCTGACACAACCTAATTCACATTGGCCCGGGCAAACACCCAGGCTTCCAGGCGGAGACGGGGGTTGGGCTGGCGAAGCCGCTGCCCCAATGAAAACAAGGTACTGCCGGTGGTCATCACATCATCCACCATCACCACCGTTCCCTGCTTGAGCATCGCCAAATGCTCCCTTCCCTGAGCAGTCAGTTGAAACGCCTGTTTGAGGTTGTCCTGCCGGGCTTTGGCCGACAGGCTCGCTTGCGGCGACGTGGGCTGAACACGCCGGACCCAATCAGCACACACCACCCATTGATGCGTCCCGTTCAGAGCCGCCAGACGTTTCGCCAGCTCCAGCGACTGATTAAAACCACGTTCGCGCAAACGATCCGGGTGCAACGGCACCGGGATCAGATACACCGGTTCCGCCACAGGTGCCTGCATTGCGCCCAAGCGTCGATACCAGCATTGAGCCATGACCTCGGCATAACTCATATCCGGGCCGTATTTCATCGCCTGAACCCAGTCCCTGGCCAGGTCCTGGTAACGAAACGCCGCGCGCGTGTGCTCATACGGCGGAGGCCGCTGCAAACAGGCACCACACACCTCGCTCGGTGCCGAGGGCGCAACGGGCAAGGCGCACCTTGAACAAAATCTTTGCTCTGTCTGTTTCGCCATCTCCGCCCAGAGCGGCGCCGACAGATCCAGCGACCGGGTGGGCGTGCCCGTCTGCACACAGACAGGTGGAAAGACCCATTGCGTTAAAGCTTTCAAACGGCGTGAAACCCCTGTCGCGGTGACCCGCATCAAGCGGTGGCGTCTCTTTCTGACCTCGTGCGCTTTCAATATGATGTCCCGGTGTCAATTGGTTATAATGGCACTTTACCAAAAGATCGAAGGCAGTTTTTTATGGCTCTGGGCGACATTCGAACGGATTGGACGCTGGAAGAAATCCAGACTCTGATGAATCAACCCTTTAACGATTTGATTTTTCAGGCCCAGACCGTCCATCGTCAATACTTCGACCCCAACGAAGTGCAGACCAGCACGCTGGTCAACATCAAAACCGGTGGCTGCGCCGAGGATTGCGCTTACTGTTCCCAAAGCGCACGCAATCGCACCGACGTGGAAAAAGAACACATGATGGACGTTCAGGAAGTGATTGAGCAGGCCGTCGCTGCCAAAGAAAAAGGGGCAACCCGTCTGTGCATGGGCGCCGCCTGGCGCAACCCCAGCAAAAAAGATTTCCCCAACGTTCTGGAAATGGTGCGCGTGGTCAAAAACCTGGGACTGGAAACCTGCCTCACCCTGGGCATGCTCAGTGATGATCAGGTGCGCCAACTCAAAGAGGCCGGGCTGGATTACTACAATCACAATCTGGATACTTCCGAAGCGTTTTACCCCAAAATCATCACCACCCGCAATTATCAGGACCGACTGGACACCATCGACAAGGTCCAGCAGGCAGGCATTCATGTCTGCTCCGGAGGCATCATCGGCATGGGCGAGGCCCACAAAGACCGGGCCGAACTGATCCGCACCTTTGCCACCATGCGCCACCACCCGGACTCGGTGCCCATCAACCTGCTGGTTCCGATCGAAGGCACGCCCCTGGCCCACATGAAAGGCAAAACCGACAGCTTTGAATTCATTCGCGTGATTGCCGCGTCCCGCATCACCATGCCGCAAACCTATGTGCGCCTGTCTGCGGGGCGCATGGAAATGCCGGACGAAGCGCAGGCATTGTGTTTTCTTGCTGGCGCCAACTCGATTTTTTATGGTGACAAACTGCTGACCACGGAAAACCCGGAAGCCGGCCACGATGAGCAATTGTTTGCCAAACTGGGCATTCACAAACAAACCGATGAACAGGCACAGGCCCGTGCCCAGAAACTGGCGGCTCAAGTCACCGAACTCACGGCCTGATTCTCTGTCATGAGCATCGAGGCTTCCTTATCCGATCGGCTGGAACAGAAACTGGCCAATCACCGCGCAAACGGTTTGTGGCGACAGCGCCCGCTGGTCACCCAACCCCAAAGCGTGACCACTCAAATCAACGGTCTGACCTGTCTTAACTTTGCCAGCAATGATTATCTGGGACTGGCCAATCACCCGACGATCAAACACGCGGCAAAGGTCGCCCTGTCCGATCACAGCCTGGGCAGCGGCGCCGCCCATTTAATCAGCGGCCACCATCTGAGTCATCACCTGCTTGAGGACGAACTGGCCGACTGGCTGGGTGTGGAAGCGGCGCTGCTGTTTTCTACCGGCTACATGGCCAACTTGGCTGTGCAACAGACGCTGGCTGAAAAAGGCGACGTGATCATCGCCGACAAACTCAACCACGCCTCCCTTCTGGATGGCGCCCGCTTGAGTGCGGCTGAATTGCAACGCTACCCGCATGTCGACCTGAACGCACTGGAAAAACGCTTACAACGTGCGCGACAAGCCGAACGCCAGGCATTGGTTGTCACTGACGGTGTCTTCAGCATGGATGGCGATCTCGCCCCTTTGGCTGGCATTCAAGCCTTGTGCCAAACTTACCAGGCCTGGTTGCTGGTGGACGATGCACATGGGTTTGGTGTACTGGGCCCTGAGGGACGCGGCAGCTTTGCCCATTTCGGCTTGCGGCCCGACGATAACACCATTCTGGTGGGAACACTGGGCAAAGCGTTTGGCACCGCCGGGGCCTTTGTCGCCGGCAGCAAACAACTCATCGACACCCTGATGCAGCTGGCCCGCCCCTATGTCTTTACCACCGCCAGTTCACCCATAATGGCGGAGGCGACCCGTGCGGCGCTGTCTTTGGTCCAAACCGACGAGCCTCGGCGACAACGCCTGCACGACAACATTAATGCCTTTCGCACCCTGGCAAGCCAGGCAAACCTGCCACTGATGGCCTCATCCACACCGATTCAACCCATCCTGATCGGCGACAATGCACCCACCATGGCACTGGCCGAAACGCTTAAATCCGCCGGATTCTGGGTCGGGGCCATTCGCCCCCCGACCGTACCCAAAGGGTCGGCCCGACTGCGCATCACCCTGAGCGCCGATCACAGCGCGGAACAAATTGAGCAACTGGTAAGAGCCCTGGCCAATGCCTACCAGGAACAAGGACTGTCGCATGCACGTTAATCAAACCCATTTGGGGCGAACCGATTCTGATGCCCCCACCCTTACCCTGATTCATGGCTGGGCGGCGGAAAATGCCATCTGGGAAGACTGGGCCGCCGACCATTTCGGCGAACGATTCCATGTGGTGCTGCTGGAGCTACCGGGGTTTGGCCACACCCCCGCTCTGCCCGCCTGTCCGCCCGATGCGCTGCCAAAGGCCTGGCTGGATGCCCTCTGGGAAGCATTGCCGGATCGCACCCATTTACTGGGCTGGTCGCTGGGCGGGCTGCTGGCGCAACAGCTGGCTGCCCGCGCGCAAGACCCGGCCACAAACAAACACATTGAATCCCTGATCTGTCTGGCCAGCACCCCGCGCTTTGTCCAGAACGAAGGCTGGCACAAGGCGGTCAGCCCCAAACTGATGAGTGACTTCATTCAAGCTCTGGCCATTGAAAGCGCCAGAGTGGTCAAACAATTCTGGAATCTGCAACTGCAGGGCTCCGACAATGCCCGCTCTTTAATGAAACAACTCAAAGCCCATCTGGGCAAACGCCATTTGCCCAGCTATCAGGGGCTGATGCAGGGACTGACGCTACTGCGCGACCTCGACAACCGGTCGCTACTTGCCAGCCTGTCACTGCCCACCCTTTGGCTGTTTGGCGAAAAGGACCCACTGATTCCGATCACCTTGTGCGACACCCTGCCTACGCTGCAGCCTGACGCAAAGTTCGGCGTGATTGATGGCGCTGGCCATATGCCGTTTTTCTCTCATCCCGACGCAACCGCCCAGGCCATTTCAGAATTTTTGCCGGTGTAATGTCTTATCTAAAACCCGGATTTAAAAAGCCCCCAAATTTTCCAGGTCAAGGCGCTGTTTGCAGGAAATGGCCCGCCCTTGCCAAAAACAGCAACGCTGAATTGAGGAATTTGGGCCTTCCCAGCCGGCGGGTCAAGAAAACACAAGCTGCGTCGTTACGACCCTCGTCAGGGGCTGGCCACTCACTTCGGAACGTGTCTAGTAGATGACATTTTCTTGACTCGTTTAAACCTGGTTTTAGACAAGACACTACACTAGAATACCTCCATGCTTAAATTTCGTCGCGATCACATTCAGCAGCACTTCAACCAGGCCGCCCGCACCTATGATGAAGCCGCCGTGTTGCAAAAACGCGTGGCCGAAGACATGGACCAACGATTGGATCTGGTCACCTTGACGCCCGAGCGGATTCTGGACCTGGGGGCCGGCACCGGATTTTTATCCGTCAAGCTGCAGCGGCGCTACCCCAAGGCATCCTTGCTGTCGTTGGATCTGTCTCCGCACATGCTCCAGGCCGCACGCGTTCGCCTGGGCGCCCAACGCCCGCGCTGGTGGCAAAAACCTTTTCAGCGACGCCCACTTCCAGGCTTGCTCAATGCCGACGCCCATTCACTGCCACTGGCCGATCACAGCGTGGATCTGGTCATGACCAACCTGATGCTGCAATGGTGCGATGACCCAGACCGTGTGTTTGCCGAGATTCGGCGTGTGCTTCGACCGGAGGGGCTGTTCATGTTCAGCTCCTTCGGCCCCGACACACTGAAAGAGCTGCGCCAGGCCTGGTCAAACGTAGACGATCGCGAACACGTCAATACCTTTATCGACATGCATGATCTGGGCGATGCACTGATTCGCAATGGCTTTGGCCAGCCGGTGATGGACACCACCCATTTCACCCTCACCTATGATCGGCCGATGGGCGTGCTGAAAGACCTGAAAGCCATCGGAGCGACCAACGCCACTCAGGGTCGAGCACACGGACTGACCGGAAAAAACCGCTTTCAAGCCATGCTCAAGGCCTATGAAGGGTTTCGGCAGACAACGGACGGGCAGATTCCCGCCACCTTTGAAGTGGTGCAAGGCCACGCCTGGGCCGCTGAAGAAGTGATCAAAGGCCCCCATCGCGATAAATCCGGGCACGTCGAAATCAGCCTGGACGAGTTTGCCCGGCAAACCCGGAACTGATCCTCGGCACTGCTTTTTACCAGACCTGGTCAATAGGACAGGCTAGCATCTCAAGGCTCCGAGACGATGGGCAGCGCATACTCAATGTCACGATCGCGGTCCAACGTTTCCAGCAGGCTGTCATAAGAGGCGGGGGTTCCCACATCAAACACGGCAGTAAACCGATTGGGCAACCGTGTGATCAGATTAAAGCCATAACGCGCACTGAGTTGTTCCAGATCGCGCTGACGACGCACCTTGATCACAAAACGCGACGTCACCACCGCATTGACCCCGGTACGCAGATTGAGCACCACCGGCACGCGCATCACTGACTGCCCACTCACCGACATCCTCTGGGGGGCACAAGCGTCCACGGCAAACCAGGGCGAGCGGCCCTGATAAATAAACCAGACCCCATTGCGTCCCAACAGGGTCGGCGACTGCCCTTCGGGCCAGAAGGACGGCGACTGCATCATAGCCATGCGTTTGGGTTTGACCTCATAATCCGGCCCCGATAACTGCGCGACCAATTCACACGGCTGGGTGTACGCCCAACTGTCTTGCCACACACCAAGCGTCATCAGGCCCACCGCACAGGCCGGCAGCCAGACACGCGGCAAACGCCATGCGGGCAGGCGATAAAAAAACCTGCTGGCAGATAAATAATTCTTGGCATTGTGACAGGCAACCATGCTTTCTCCCTTTCCAAAATAAGCTATACTGCTCATCAACAATAAGACGAATACTGTTTGCACAGGTCTCAGCACTCGACCTGTTTGATCCATCGTTGCGCTCTGAAACACTAATCACAGTCACCACAGATTAAGCCATATACCAGGCAACGAGGAGAACATTCATGCGAAAAATTACCATACTGATGATCGGTCTGGGCCGAATCGGCGGTAAATTTTACGAGCAGTTCAGCAACATGAACGCGGACCACATCGAAATCATTGGTGTCAGCGAACCCAATATGAACAACCCGCTGCTCAAAAATGTCGAACAGCGTGGCATCCCTAATTTTCCCGAATTTGAAGAAGCCCTCGACAAATTCGGCGAAGAAATTGACATCATTATGGACACCTCCAACCGCGCCGACCTGAAACAGGCCATTCGCAAGAAGCTGCAGGAAAGTGGTAACAAGCACACCGTGCTGGTGCCGATGGTGGTCGATTATCTGATGTGGTATCTGCTGCCGGGGTCCGAAGCGATTCCCCAATCTCATCATTCTGACATCGGCTATTAAGCAAGCACCCACAAAAAAGCCCGCCTGAAAGCGGGCTTATCGTCATGACACTGAACCAGGGCTTACCCTTTTAGCATGGCGTACAAATCATCTTTGAGCGCCAAACGCTGCTTTTTCAGGTCTTCCATGGTTTCATCCGCCACAGGCGACTCTTCTTTTTCCAGCGCCTCAATTTTGGTGGTGGCTTCGTCGTATTGCCCAAACAACTTTTGAAAGTGCGCATCGTTCATTTTCAATTCGTGGATGCGCTCTTTAAATTCTGGAAACTCGTGTGCCAGATCATGATGTTCCAATGCCATCAGCCTTTCTCCTTATCTAAATAAAACCAGCCGCAAGAGTTTACCGACAGGTCAACCTCAGCGTCAAGCAAAAACACACACCGACGAAAAGGTTGTGGTGTCAGGGATGCTTCTGTTATGGTGAAACCATTGACATGTCCAAATGCAATACCTTGGACAGCAAAATCGCCCGACTCACAGCCGCGTAACCGCCGGTCAAGGAGGTGACGATGCCAACCCACAGTACAAACGATCATGATGCTTCACACGATCATCACGATCATCACAATCATCACCATTCCATGATCCAGGATTTTCGCCAGCGATTTTGGGTTTCACTGCTGTTGACATTGCCCGTCTTGCTGCTTTCTCCCATGGTTCAGTCTTTGTTGGGCTATCACCTGACCTTCCCGCTCTCTGAATGGGTTCTGTTTGCCTTGTCCAGCGTGGTCTATCTCTACGGCGGCAAACCTTTTCTCACTGGCTTAAAAGACGAGCTGCAAAACAGACGGCCGGGCATGATGACTCTGATCGGGGTCGCCATTACGGTTGCGTTCGCCTACAGCGCCGCCACCGTTTTGGGCCTGGAGGGCAAAACTTTCTTTTGGGAGTTGGTTACCCTGATCGACATCATGCTTCTGGGCCACTGGATCGAAATGCGCTCAGTCATGAACGCCTCGCGCTCGCTGGAAAAACTCGTGGGAATGATGCCGAGCCAAGCGCACAAAATCAGCCAGACAGGGCAAACACAAGAGGTCGACATTGATTCGCTGGCGCCGGAGGATCAGGTTCGCGTCCAACCGGGCGAAAAGATCCCCGTGGATGGTGAAGTCATCGAAGGCGAAAGCTCGGTCAACGAGTCCATGGTCACGGGTGAATCCAGACCGGTGACCAAACGCCAAGGTCAAAAGGTCGTGGGGGGCACCCTCAACGGACAAGGGGCTTTAACCCTCCGCGTGGAACAGGTGGGCGAGCAAGCCTATCTGAGCAAGGTCATTGACATGGTGCAACAGGCCCAGGCGAAGAAATCCAAAACCCAACACCTGGCTGATCGCATTGCTTTTTGGTTAACACTGATTGCCTTAACCGCCGGTTTCGCCACGCTGGTCGCCTGGGTGATGCTAGGGCAGACATTGGTTTTTGCGCTCGAACGCATGGCCAGCGTCATGGTCATCACCTGCCCGCATGCCCTGGGACTGGCCGTGCCGCTGGTGGTTGCCAACTCCATTACTCTGTCCGCTCGAAACGGCCTGTTAATTCGAAACCGCACCGCTTTCGAAAACACACCACGTATCACCACCGTGGTGTTTGACAAAACCGGAACGCTCACAGAAGGCACATTTGGCGTCACCCACTATCAAAGCGTCCAGGGACGCTGGCAGGATAATGACGTGCTCAAACTGGCCGCTGCGGCGGAAGCATCATCCGAACACCCCATTGCCAACGCCATTGTGGAAAAGGCGCGTCAACAAGCTATGACACTGCCCCGGGCGACGGCGTTTTCAAGCTCGCCCGGTCACGGCGTGCGCGCAAGCGTTGACAGTCATACCGTGAGAGTCGTCGGCCCCGCCTACCTTAAGGCTCATGACATTGAATGGCCCCAGCCTTCGCAATCGGATTCTGAAGAGAACGCACAAGCCACCCGTGTATTTGTTCTGATCGATGAACAACCCGCGGGTCAGATCGAATTGGACGACGCAATCCGCGAAACGTCTTTTGCTGCGGTGAAAAGGCTTCAGGCACATGGCATTCGTGTGGTGATGATGACCGGCGACAACAAACAGGTGGCACAGAAAGTCAGTCACGCCCTTCGGCTCGATGACTTTGAAGCCGGCCTTTTACCAGACCAGAAAGTCGAAAAAATCCGCGCCCTGCAAGCCAAACATGAATTTGTGGCCATGACGGGAGACGGCGTCAACGACGCCCCCGCTCTGGCCACGGCCGATGTTGGCATTGCTGTCGGCTCCGGTACCGATGTCGCCGCCGAAACCGCTGACATTATTCTGGTCGACAGCGATCCTCAGTCGGTGGTCGATGTCATTGGATTTGGGCGCGCCACCCATCGCAAAATGATTCAGAACTTCGTCTGGGCCACGGGTTACAACGTGGTGGCCATCCCTTTGGCGGCTGGCGTTCTCTATCAACAAGGCATTTTGATCAGCCCAGCGCTTGGTGCGGTGCTGATGAGTCTCAGCACGGTCATCGTTGCCATCAACGCCCAACTGCTATCACCCCCTCGCCAAACACCGGAAGCGACCGAGGCCAAAAGTGGTTCTTAATCAATTGCTTGTTGATTTCAAGATTGCAGACGCGGCCAATTGCGGATAGAATCTAAGTTCTGTCAGTTGCACACTGAAGACACAATCCGTGACTCAATTTGCGCCAGAAAGCCAAAAAAATCAACATCGGCTCTGACGCAAACGGTCACCATCGTCCACAAGACGTCGGCATAGCGCCGACGGATGCATTTGTGTGCGATCGGTTATCCGATGACTTCGTTTGCACTGACCCTGGCCATCCTGAGCGATGGAAATCAGACAGTGCAAAGCGAAAGAGGCGCCGCCAACATGTCCCGACACCGTGATCATCTCAAGGCCACAGCGACCGGTTCAAAATGAAAAACCCTCATCCGGATTCAGACGGTTTTTCACTGCCTCATTTATCTTCACTCACCAATTGCATCATGGCATCGCAGGACATGGTGCTCGAACGCTGGGTGTATCACCCTACGGTGCGCCGCGTGCTTTCAATGCACCACATTCAGGCTGAAACCTTCCTGCATGAATACGCCACCGAAGTTTTTGACTACTTCGTTCAAGTCATCCACCACAAGCAACAAATCGGTCGCTGCCCTGCCATCACCCGCTTATTGAATTTCTGCATTGCCGAAAACATTACCGTAGCCGATGTCTACAATCTGTGCATCCATTTTCGAGAAGCGTTAATCGGCGTTCTGTTTGAAAAAGATGCGATGCACAAGGCTTTATTTGATGAACTGAGTCTCGTCTTTGATGCCAACTTAACTGGCCTTCTGCAAGCATACACCGCTACCATCGCCGAAACGCAAAAACAGGCGGAGAGTTTTCAGACGATCATTGAAAACAGTCTCAATGAAATTTACGTCTTTGACCGGGACTCCCTTCGGTTTACTTACGCCAACCGTGGGGCCGTCGAAAACAGCGGTTACAGTGCCGACGAACTGCAAACCATGCACCCCTACGACATAAAGCCATTTTTTGACGCGGCGCAATTTCGGGACATGATCACCCCATTGCTCAACGATGAGACCGAACGACTGGTCTTTGAAACCATCCATGAGCGCAAAGATGGCTCTTTATATGATGTCGATATTCGATTGCAAAGCATGCGCTTTGACCACAAAGAGCACTTAGTTGCCATCATCAACGACATCACCGAACAGAAAAAAGCGCACCGCTTGGCCGAAGACTATCTTATGAACGACGCCATCATTCACAACAGCACCGATGGCATCGTCAGCATCGACGAGCAGCAGCGCATCACCCTGTTTAATGAATCTGCCGAACAAATGTTTGGCTACACCTCACAAGAACTGATCGGAAGCTCGCTGGACACACTGATTCCGGATGAACTGAAAACCCGCCATCGCGCTTTAATTCGTGTATTTGGAGAAAGCAATCAATTCCGCACACAAATGGCCAATGGCCGCGCAGAAGTCAAAGGCAAACACAAAGACGGACACTTGATTCCACTGGAAGTCAGCATCAGCAAATCAAAAGTCGATGGAAAATGGTTTTATACCGCCCTGATTCGCGATGTCTCAGAGCGCCACGCTGCAGAAGCCGAAATGCGTCGTTTAGCCAAAACCGACTGGATGACCGGGCTGGCCAATCGTCATCATTTTGATACCGAACTCAAAGCGGCCATTTCTTACGCCCGACGCTTTCCCGATCATAAAGTAGGCCTGATCTTTCTGGATCTGGACCACTTCAAGGACGTGAACGACACCCATGGCCACGCCATCGGTGACCAACTCCTCAAACAGGTGGCCGACATGCTGCAAAAAAACGTGCGCGACTTTGATCTGATCGGTCGGCTTGGCGGCGATGAGTTTGGCATCATTGCGCGTGGCATTCAGGACCAACACGATGTCATGCGCATCGCCGAAAAACTCACCCTTCAACTGTCTCAGCCATTGCAAGTAAACCGCTGTTCGGTTCAGATCGGTGTCAGCATCGGCATCACACTTTGCCCCGAACACGGCATTGATCAGGATCGCCTGATGTTACAGGCGGATCAGGCCTTGTATGAAGCCAAAAAAGCCGGGCGCAACACCTACCGTCTATACAAAATAGAAAACACATAAACCGCCAATCATAACGATCACTGAAAGGGATAAATCTAAAAGTCGACCTGTCCCCGCCTCTCTGGCATCCCCACAATAACCAATATACGGCACTTTCTTAACATGTAAAAAGATAGGGGGACGGTACGCAACGACCTGTTGGCAAAAGACAGAAAATGGCGAGACTAATGGTCGTATGAAAAAGAGGGAGACAACCTGTTGACGATCTCTTCCAGTTGAGTGAACACCACTTCGTCTATCAAATCATATTTGATGGCCAGGGTAATTTGATCGACAAATTCGTGGAGTTTCAAATGCTTATCCTGTTTCAGGAGATAATTTTTCAGGCTGTTATCCAGTGATTCCATATCCCGGTGATGCTGGTGATCCAGCCAGTGCTCGGGCAGACAGAATGAATGCTCAATGTGACGAGCCAATTGTTCTCCGATATTGCGGGTTGGGTTTTTGCCAATGAGCCGGCTGACTTGTGTCTGCGCTCTTTGGGTACGATCGGAGAAGTCAGCCATGGTCCCGCAATAACGACATAACAATTGGGCATTAAACCGACGAATGTCATAGATACTTTTCATAATCGGTATTGTTAACGATTCCAAGCTATAAAGATATACCCAATTTGCTACAAGTAATCATAAAGATTCAAAAAATCAGGGACTTATTAATAACCTCCGACTGTACCAAACCATCATAGGGATTCAGAATGTAGTACGTAAGCATTGGTGCCTCATCGGGCGGAATTGAATCGCTCTAGCGATCACCAAAGCATCGAATGTCCAACGAGATTGCCACCCGCATTTTGGCCGACCATCTGTGGTAAAGTGAAAGCCGTCACGCAAGGGAAAGATTCAAAACAGTGAGAAGCCTGTGAATTTAATATCATTTGAGCAGATTGTGGCCGCCTTGGGCGAGGCCGACATCTCAGTGACCATTGCCGATGCGCAACAACCTGACCTGCCTTTGATTTATGTCAATCATGCGTTTGAAAAACTAACCGGCTACCAAGCAGACGAGGTTTTGGGCAAAAATTGTCGCTTCCTTCAAGGTCAATCCGATCAAACAGAAGCCCGCACCATAGTGCGTTCTGCCATCAAGACCCATCAGCCCTGTGACGTCGAGTTCACCAACCATACCAAACAAGGCACCCCCTTTCAGACCAGGCTCCAATTAATTCCAATCTTTGAAAACGGTTCACTGCGCTATTATGCCGGTTTTCAAAAAGACATCACAAAACTACGCAAGGCCGAATACAAATTAAACGAAACCAATCTGGCCTTGTTGGAAAAGGTTGAGCAGCTCAATGTCCTCTCCAAAAGTTTTGAACAGGCGCAGGAGATTGCCAAACTCGGGCATTGGATACTGGAGATGCCCAGTCAGAAATTAATCTGGTCAGACGAGGTCTTCAAGATTTTTGGCACGGCCCCTCAAAGCTTCGAGCCCACCTACGAGGCGTTCATTCATTACGTTCACCCTAACGACCGGGCAGAACTTGAACGGGAATTTCAAACCTCGATTGACCAAAAGCGTGGCTATGACTTCAAACATCGGATCATTCGAGAAGACGGTGAAGAAGGCTTCGTGCACGAGCGAGGCTTCCACTACTTCGATGAACAAGGCGAGTTGATACGCTCGGTGGGGACAGTGAACGACATCACGGAACAGCATCGCAAGGATTTTGAGATTGCAAGCTATGTCGACCTCGTCAACCATCAAGTCATCATGTCCAGAACCGACCTGACCGGCAAAATCACTGAAGTCAGCGATTTTTTCACTGAAATTTCCGGCTACCAACGAGAAGAATTAATCGGTCAAAGTCAGAACATCGTGCGCCACCCTGACATGCCCAAACGCCTGTTTACCCAACTGTGGCAGACCATCCAGTCGGAAAAAACCTGGACGGGAGACATCAAAAACCTTCGCAAAGACGGGTCGGCTTACTGGGTCAGAAGCCGCATATCGCCCGATTATGACCACCTGGGCCATTGGATCGGTTACATCTCATTACGGCTGGATATTACCGCAGAGAAAGCGCTGGAAGAGCTGGCCATCAAAGATGAAATGACCGGTCTCTACAACCGGCGTTTTTATAACCAAAACCTGCATCAAGAACTTGAACGAGCCCGTGAACAGGAACAATGGCTCTGCTTTTTAATGATCGATGCCGACAATTTCAAAAAATACAACGATACTTATGGTCACCAGGCCGGTGACGCCGTCATAAAACACATCGCAGACATCCTTAAGACGCTCGTGCCCAATGACATGGGTTATGCGTTTCGTTTGGGCGGTGAGGAATTTGCAGCCCTTTTTGAGGTGTCACATCGTGACGAAGGGTTGAAAATGGCCCAAGCCATCAATGAAGCAATGCAGGAAAAAGCCATCGAACACTCCGGCAATGCGCCCTGGATGCAAGTGACCTTATCCATCGGTGCCATGTTAATGGATCCAAGCAAAGCCTACGTTGAAGAAGAAATATACAAATACGCCGATGAAGCCCTCTATCGGGCAAAATCGAAAGGGCGAAACCGAGTCGAACGAGTCATCGAACACGACATCGAGCTCTTCTGATCAGGGAGCGAGTTGCTTAAACGCCCGGCAGAGCAACATTGGCCTTAGACAGCACAGCAAAAATTGCCAGCGATCAACGTTCCATGACAGAACTGAAGAAGTGTTGATTAAAAGAGTCGAAAAGATAGAGAGAATGGTGGCTACAGGTGGATTTGAACCACCGACCCCATCATTATGAGTGATGTGCTCTGACCAGCTGAGCTATGTAGCCTTGAAAAGATTTGGGTATTATAGATTTTATGATCCGCATGTCAAGCCCGGGCCCGGTTTTTTGTACTTTTCACCAGGCCTGGTAAGATTCGCCCTTCGAATCAGACATTAAAACGGAAGTGCATCACATCGCCGTCCTGGACGATGTATTCCTTGCCTTCCAATCGTTGCTTACCGGCGGCTTTGGCGCCCGCATCGCCTTGATGTTCGATGTAGTCATTGTAGGCGGTGACTTCGGCCCGGATAAAGCCTTTCTCGAAATCAGTATGAATCACGCCCGCCGCCTGGGGTGCCGTGGCGCCTTTTTTCACTGTCCAAGCACGTACCTCCTTGACCCCGGCGGTAAAGTAGGTTTGCAAGCCTAGCAGTTCATAGGCGGCGCGAATCAGGCGATCCAGCCCGGGTTCTTCCTGACCCATCTCGGCCAGAAATTCTGCTTTGTCTTCTTCATCCAGTTCCGCAATCTGTTCTTCGATTTCCGCACTGATCGGCACCACGATGGCGCCCTGCTCTTCGGCCAGCGCACGCACTTTGTCCAAAGCCGGATTGTTTTCAAACCCGTCTTCGTTCACATTCGCCACATACATCATGGGCTTGGTGGTCAGCAAGTGCAGGTCCTTGAGCTGTTCACGCTCGTCGTCGGTCAGATCAATCAAACGCACCAATGTGCCGTTTTCGACTTCGGCCAGGACTTTTTCATACAGGGCCTGTTTGGCCAGTGCCTGCTTGTCACCGCTTTTGGCGACTTTCTGCACTTTTTGCAACGCTTTTTCCAGTGACTCCATGTCGGCCAGCACCAGTTCCATATTGATGACTTCGATGTCATTAATCGGATCAATCTTACCGGCCACGTGCACGATGTCGTCATTCTCAAAACAACGTACCACCTGCACAATGGCATCGGTTTCACGGATATTGGCCAGGAATTTGTTGCCCAGCCCCTCGCCTTTGGACGCGCCTTCAACCAGACCCGCGATGTCCATAAAGTCCACCGTGGCGGAAATGGTTTTTTCCGGCTTGACGATCTCGGCCAGTGCCCGTTCGCGCGGATCAGGCACTGGCACCACGCCGACATTGGGTTCAATGGTGCAAAACGGGTAGTTTTCTGAATCAATGCCTGCATTGGTCAAGGCGTTGAAAAGGGTGGATTTGCCAACATTGGGCAAACCGACGATGCCACATTTGATGCCCATAAACGATTGCTCCTTGCGAAAATAACGGGGCAGTCACGCCGCCCGATCAGGTTTGTGTGTGCAGCTGTTGCATGGCGGCGTCACGCTCACCTTTGACCAAGGGTTCCAGGACTCGAACCGCTTCATCAATGGCCGTCATAATGGCTTGTTGATCCGTTTTGGAGGCCGCTTTTAATACATATTGAACCACTTGATCCCGGTGCCCGGGATGACCAATGCCCAGACGCAGGCGTTGGAAGTCCTTGGTGCTCAAGGCAGCGATGGTATCACGCAGGCCATTATGCCCTCCGTGCCCGCCACCGGTTTTGAGCCGTGCGACCCCCGGTTCGAGATCCAGTTCGTCGTGCACCACCAGGATTTCTTCGGGGTCAATTTTATAAAAGTGCGCGATGGCCTGAATGGCCTGACCGCTGCGATTCATGTAGGTGGTGGGTTTGAGCAACCAGACGTCCATGTTCGGCTGCTGAATGCGGGCGACCTGCCCCAGGAATTTGGTCTCTGGACGCCATTGCACCTGATACGTCTGTGCAACGGCGTCCACAAACCAAAAACCCGCATTATGGCGGGTTTGATCATACTGTGCCCCGGGGTTACCGAGGCCGACAATCAATTTTATCCGAGCCATAAGCGGGTCTTTGATCGCTTAACGCGCATTCAATTTATACGGCGCGTTTGATTTTGCCAATGCCGACCACGGCCTGGTCATAATCCTTGTTGCCGTGAGTCAGTGCCGTCAGGGTCACACCTTCTGGCAAGGTCAGTTCAGACAGACGGATATTCATACCGCCGTCCAGACCGGACACATCCACATCAATGGAGGTTGGCAGGTTTTTGGTCAGGCAGCGCACTTCCACTGTGGACTGCATGAACGACATGATCCCACCTTTTTTCACGCCGGGTGCATTTTCCTGACCGTTGAAGTTCAGAGGCACACGCTTGGTGATGTAAGTTGAATCGGTCGCACGCTGAAAGTCGATGTGCGAAACAAATCCAGTCGCCGGGTGACGCTGCAGATCTTTGATCACGCAGCTTTCTTTGTCGCCCGCACCGTCCAGGGTCAAGACCGTGTTATACAAATCCACGTTATCCAGTGCACGCTCAACTTCGCGGCTGGACAAAGCGATGGATTTGGCATCCTTTCCACCACCGTAGACGATGGCCGGAACTTTCTTCGCTCGACGAAGGCGGCGGCTCGCACCTTTCCCCTCTTCCGAACGAAGTTCGGCTGTCCATGTTAAATCAGTCATTGGTTTCTCCAGTTTTCATCACAGTTTTCACTGTTATCGAAGGCCAAACAGGCCCAATTACGCCTTGTCCGCGACCAGACAAGGCATTAAAGAGCGGTATTATACGGATTTCAAATCAAATGAAAAGGGCTCGTGCCCTCGGGTGGTATCAAAAACCACCAGGCCTGGTAAAAAGGTGAGGGGCAACTAAGAACGGATCGGCATAATTTCAGACACCGACTCTTCCTGATGCACGCGGCGAATGGTTTCACCCAGCACCGGTGCCACCGAAACCTGACGGATACGTTCGGAATTCAGAGCTTCTTCGGACAATGGGATGGTGTCAGTCACCACCAGTTCGGTCAGTGCGGACTGATTGATGTTTTCGACCGCCGGCCCGGACAAAACGGCATGCACCACATAGGCGGTCACGCTTTTGGCACCGTGCTCAATCAACGCATTCGCGGCTTTGCACAAGGTACCGGCTGTGTCCACCAGATCGTCCACCAGAATACAATCTCGGCCTTTGACATCGCCGATGATGTGCATGATCTGCGCCACATTAGCCTTGGGGCGACGCTTATCGATGATCGCCATTTCACAGCCCAGTGCCTTGGCCACGGCGCGTGCTCGAACCACCCCGCCCATGTCCGGCGACACCACCATCATATTATCATCCGCGATGTGCCCGGACGCGCGCATGTCGTCCACCAGTGTGGGGGACCCATAGATGTTGTCCACGGGAATGTCGAAAAAGCCCTGAATCTGGTCCGCGTGAAGATCAACCGTAATCAGACGATCGGCACCGGCGACCGTGATCATGTCGGCGGCCAGTCGTGCCGTGATCGGCACGCGCGCTGAATTGGGACGACGATCCTGACGGGCGAAACCGTAATAAGGCACCACGGCGGTGATGCGTTTGGCCGATGCGCGTTTAAGCGCATCGATCATCACCAACAGTTCCATCAGGTTGACCGCCGGTTCCGGTGTACAGGTCGGCTGCAGGACATACACATCCTTGCCACGAACGGATTCATTGATCTGAACCATGATTTCGCCGTCACTGAAACGACCGACATCGGCTTGTCCCAACGGGATATCAATGGAAGAGGAAATGCTTTCGGCGAGGCTGACATTGGCGTTACCGGCGAACAACCGGACGTTGGCGTATGCGTAGGCCATTCAGGCGCTCCTATGGCGGGAACCAGGAAACTGTTGCTTTGAGAATTCGGTAAGAAAATGGCTGGGCTAGCAGGATTCGAACCTGCGCATGACGGGATCAAAACCCGTTGCCTTACCGCTTGGCTATAGCCCAACTGTCAGTTTTTTGCTGTGTCCTTAAGACAGGTCGGTATTATCCATACTCAGAACACGAAATCAACCAAAAATTAATTTTTCCCAGGGTTTTTCCGAGAAAAATGCCTTACCGGGCGTATCGAAATCTTAACATCAAATGCGAGAGAATGCTTTCGAGCCTAAGAGGCTTTCAGGCGTCGAATCAATTTCTGCAAAGGTGCGTGATCCGGAAACGTCGCCTGATGCTTCTGCCAAAGCGCCCGCGCTTCGTCCGTGTGGCCATTTGCCCACAGCACTTCAATCAGATGCGCGAGCACTTCCGGGTCCATCTGCATGCTTAACGCCTTACGCAGATAACGCTCGGCTTCATTCAGAGCTCCTTTCTTGTAGGCCAACCAGCCACGGCTGTCCAGAATATGATACTGGCCAGGTGCCAAGGCCACCGCCCGATCCAACAGCTCGGTCGCTTTTTCCAGCTCGCGGTCCTGCTCCACATAAAAATAACCCAGCGCGTTCAACAACTCGGCGTGGTCAGGGGCTTGTGCCAAGGCCCGGGTCAACGTCTGCTCATACGCCTCAAACCGATTTAACTCAAACGCCAGCATTGCTTGCTGCAAATAAAGAGAGACATTATCCGGCGCCAGCTCGATGGCCTGCTGATAAACCGTGATCGCCTCATCCAGCTCGCCCGCCTTGCGATAAAACAGTGCCTTGGCCCGCAACACCTTGACTTGATCGTCCGTGGCCTCAGGTGACAATTCGGCCAGCGTCGCCAACGTCGCTGCAAGCCCTTTCTGCTCGAACGCCAGTTCCGCCAGATGCAGACGCGCATCCAGCTCATATTCGCTTTCCAGTACCAATTGATAATAAGTGCGTGCCTGTGCCAACTGCCCGGCCTGCTGAGCGATGCGCCCCAGATAATAACGAGCGACCGATTCAAACCCTTCGACGCCTTCCAGGGTTTTCAAAGGGTCCATGGCACCGGCGTAATCCCCCTGCTCCATTCGCAGCAATGCAAGCGCCAGACGAGTTTGATGCGATTGCGGCCGGTGATTCACCACCGCCTGATAGCGTTGCTCGGCCTGACGGTAATAGCCCGCCTTGACTTCAAGCCGAGCATAGCGTTCCTGCATCGCCCAGTCGTCCGGGTAGGTTTTGACGTAATCGGCCAGCACATCCAATCCCGATTGCGCCTGTTGCGCCCCCAGATAAGATTCGGCCAACAACAAGCGAGCCTGACGGTATATCTTCAACAGCCATGGCTGTGCAAACGCATCGTCTTGTGCTCCCTGCAACTGTTTGCGCAGAGCCGCGGGCCATCCCGGCGTCACCTCGGAAAGCATCACTTCCAGTCCACCAGCGGCCTGTTTAAAGAAACGGATGGCCTGATCGTATTGCTGATAGGCATGCAGAATCAAACCCATGCCATACTGGGCGGTGGCCCGATCCGGATGCGCCTGCAACAACCACTGCATAAAATCCAGTGCTGCCTCTCCCGGCGCCGTTTGACGCAAACGCATGGCCGCCTGCACCAGATCTTCATCCAGGCTTTGATCGGATACGGCCCGATAGCGCTGCCAATGCTCTCGCGCTCTGGTCTGATCGCCCTCACGCACCGCCATCAGGTATGACGCCTTCCAGGCCACGGACGACTCCGGCGACACATCCCGCCACAAATTCGTGGCCGCCTGAATCGCCTCCAGATCAAAGGTCGCCATAGACAATTGAAACGCCCGTTCCGCCAAGCCCGGATCGCGCGTTTGCTGCGCTAACGGGAACAAAATACTGAAGGCTTCGTTTTGCGCGCCCTTGAGAGCCAGCATTTCTCCCAGCAGCACTTCATACATAACCTGTGGGTCCAGCTCTGTGGCCGAGGGCGGCTTGGTGTTACGTGGGGGACGAGCCTGCCCCTCATCCGTTTGGCCGGAAGCCACCCCAGTGGAAGGGTCCGTCAGGGTCGGGGCCGGCGCAAATTCAGCCGAGCGCTTGAGCGCCGCTTCGCGCTCCTGCGAAGTCATGCCTGCGCAGCCACTGAGGCCACCCAACACCAAGCCCAACACCAAGCCCAACACCAACACCTGCTTTAACCGCACAAAGACCACCTTCCGCCGCTTGATATGAAACAGACAAATCATACCACCCTTGACCCTGTGTGCAAGCCAAACCCCGACCCGCCACTGCCTCAGCCACCCGCGCTCAAGCGTCTGAAAACTTGCATTTAAGCCAATAATTTAGCAAAATTAGCGGTTTGGTGGCGCCGCACGAGACGGTGCCCGGCATTGGTCAGCGCGGATTCACCAGCGTAAGGAAACAGGCAGCTTAAACCGTATGAAACTATTGGTATTAGGGGTCAATCATGAAACGGCGCCTGTCGACGTCCGTGAGACAGTCGCCTTTTCGCCTGACCAGGTACAGGAGGCACTGGCACAGTTGCGTCGTGACGGGCTGGCGAATGAAGCCATTCTGGTGTCCACCTGCAACCGCACCGAACTCTATGCCATTCTAAAACAGGCCACCCCGCCGGACCTGCGACGCTGGCTGCATCAGCGCTTTGATCTGAAAGAAAACAGCATCGACCCGTTCCTCTACGAATACGAAGAGCTGGCAGCCGTGCGACACATGATGTGTGTGGCCAGCGGCCTCAACTCCCTGGTCCTGGGCGAACCTCAGATTCTGGGGCAGATCAAAGACGCCTACCACGCAGCCAAAAAAGCCGACAGCGTGCATCAGGTTCTCAACGCGCTGATGCAGCACATTTTCAAAACCGCCAAACAGGTTCGCACCGATACCGCCATCGGCTCCAGCCCGGTGTCGGTGGCGTTTTCTGCGGTAGCCCTGTCCAAACAGTTTTTCGGCCAGCTGTCGGAACAGACCGCCCTGCTGCTGGGCGCGGGTGAAACCTCGGAGCTGGTGGCCCGCCACCTGCATGAAAGCGGCATCGGCCATTTGATTATTGCCAACCGCACCCTGGAAAAAGCGCACAATCTGGCCGAAGACCTGGGTGGGTATGCGATTAACCTGCAGGAAATCGATAACCATCTGCACGAGGCGGACATGATTATTGCCTCCACCGGTGCACCCGACTGTCTGCTCCACAAGGAACAGGTGGCGCAGGCGCTGAAAAAGCGACGCAATAAACCCATGTTCATGGTCGACATTGCCGTACCTCGTGATATTGATCCCGACATCGCGCAGTTTAACGACACCTACCTTTATACCGTGGACGATCTGCAAGCCATCATTGAAGAAAACAAACGCTCACGCCAGGATGCCGCCCAGGCGGCTGAAGAAATCATCGACCTTCAGGCGCACGCTTTTCTGACTCAGTACCAGGCCACCCAACAGGTCAACCCAATCATACAGGGCTTTCGTCAGCAGGCGCATGACCTCAAAGCACAAGCACTGGAACAGGCTTTAGTGCAGCTGGAACATGGCAATGACCCCCAACAGGTGGTCACCAAACTGGCCAATCAACTGACCAACAAAATTCTCCACGGCCCGACCACCCAGCTGCATCAGGCCGGGCTCGAAGGCGAACAGGCGCTGGTCAGCGCGGCCGAACAACTGTTGCTTGCCTCCGAGCCGTCCCAAAAGACCGAATCACCGTCATCAGCGCACGCCGAAACCACCCCGCCTCCATCCGCCCCGGCGTCCGCTCAAACCGCCTCTTGCGCACAACCTTCTGCGCCATCGGCGCGCGCTTCGCAATCCCATCGGACTTTTTTTCAGGTCAAACCTTCGGACGCTCTCTAGCCTGCGCCCTATTTAACCGCCCCTTTTACTGACGCACGGGAGTTTTATGAAGCCGTCAATTCGTACAAAATTACAACATTTGGCCGAACGCCTGGACGAAGTAGGTCATCTGATCTCCGATCCGGAGGTGATTGCCGACCAGAAAAAATTCCGCCAACTGACCAAAGAGCACTCGCAACTGACGCCGGTGATCGAAGCCTTCTCGACCTTTGAGGCCAATGAAGATGCCATTGACGAAGCCAGAGAAATGATTCGCCTCGAAAGCGGCGAACTGAAGGAAATGGCACAGGAAGAACTCAAGGAACTGACGGCTCAGCAGGAAACATTGGAAACGCAACTGCAGACCATGCTCCTGCCCAAAGACCCCAATGACGACGCCAACATTTTCCTGGAAATCCGGGCGGGGACCGGTGGGGATGAAGCCGCCATTTTTGCCGGCGACCTGTTTCGCATGTACAGCCGTTATGCCGAACTCAAACGCTGGCAGGTGGAAATCATCAGTGCCACCGAAGGCGAACACGGTGGCTACAAGGAACTGATCGCGCGCATTGTGGGCGAAGGTGCCTATTCCAATCTGAAATTTGAATCCGGCGCCCATCGGGTTCAGCGCGTGCCCGCCACCGAAACCCAGGGACGCGTGCACACCTCGGCCGCCACGGTCGTGATCATGCCCGAGGCCGATGAAGTCGAACAGGTTGATATTAACCCCGCCGATCTGCGCGTGGACACGTTTCGCGCCTCAGGCGCCGGCGGCCAACATGTCAACAAAACCGATTCCGCCATCCGCATTACCCACCTGCCCACCGGCACGGTGGTGGAATGCCAGGAAGAGCGCTCTCAGCACAAAAACCGGGCCAAAGCCATGTCTTTACTGGCCGCACGCATCATGGCCGAACGCGAAAAAGCTCAGGCTCAGGACATTGCCCAAGAGCGCAAAAACCTGGTAGGCAGTGGCGATCGCTCCGAGCGGATTCGCACCTACAACTACCCGCAGGGACGCGTCACCGACCACCGCATCAACCTGACCCTCTACAAACTGGATGACGTGATGCAGGGCCAACTGGCGCAGGTGATTGATCCGCTGATTCACGAACATCAGGCCGAACAGCTGGCCGCACTGAGTCAGGGCGACGCGTGAGCGATGTGCAGACGTATGAACAGGCGCGCCAGACCGGTCGTGCCTATCTAAGCCAGCACCAGCCCGGGGATGAAGTTGCCCTGGAGGTGGACCTGTTGCTGATGGCGGTGACCGAGCAGTCCCGCGCCGCGTTATTGACCTGGCCGGAACGCACCCTCACCCTTGAAGAGCAACAGCGTTTTGACGCGCTGCTCAAACGTCGTATGCAAGGCGAACCCATCGCATACATTTTAGGTCAACGAGCATTCTGGGGGCTCTCGCTTCGCGTGACGCCCGATACGTTGATCCCGCGCCCGGACACCGAGCTTTTGGTGGAAACCGCGATTGACCTGTATCAGACGCATGGCCAAACCCACCAGGCCTGGTCATTTTTGGATCTGGGCACCGGCAGCGGGGCCATTGCCTGCGCTCTCAAACACAGTTTGCCGCAATGCACCTGCACCGGAGTGGATCGCAGTGACGCGGCCCTGGCCGTTGCCCGCGAAAACGCGCAAGCCCATGATTTAGACATCCAGTGGCTTGCGGGCGACTGGTTCGCGCCCGTCACGGGCCAGCGTTTTGATTGCATTGTCGCCAACCCACCCTACATTGACCCCAGTGATGCGCACCTGACGCAGGGGGACCTGCGCTTTGAACCCCAAAGCGCCCTGATTGCAGCCGATCAGGGCATGGCCGATTTGCGTCACATCATCGAGCAGGCGCCGTTCCACCTCAAACCGGGCGGCTGGTTGGTGCTGGAACATGGCTACGATCAGCAGGACGCCATGCAAGCCTGTTTTCAACCGGCTCACTGGCAGTCACCGGTCACCCACAAGGATCTGGGCGGCCAGCCACGTGTCACCCTGGCGCAATACCAACCCAACCCAAAAGGTGCCTCATGAATGAATTAAGCGATGCAGAACTGATTCGCTACAGCCGTCAGATTCTATTGCCGGAAATCGGTTATGAAGGTCAAACCCAGCTGCGCAACAGCCACGCCCTGATCATTGGCTTGGGCGGGCTGGGGTCCCCCGTAGCCCTGTATCTGGCGGCGGCGGGCCTCGGCCACTTAACCCTGGTCGACTTTGATGACGTGGACACCTCCAATCTACAACGTCAGATCATCCACGATCAAGCCAGCGTGGGGCTTTCCAAAGTGGCTTCGGCCGAAGCTCGCATCGCTCGCCTCAACCCCAACACAACCGTGACCGCCCACCCCCAGAAGCTGGATGAAACCGACATGGCACGCTGCATTCACAACGCCGATGTGGTGGTGGACGCCAGTGACAATTTTGCCACCCGCTTTTTGCTCAACCGCCTTTGCCATCGGGCACACACCCCGCTGGTTTCCGGCGCCGCCATTCGCTGGGAAGGCCAGCTGAGCACCTTCGATTTTCGCCAGCACAGCACGCCCTGCTATCAGTGTCTCTATCCCGACACCAGTCAAGCCGATGCCAGTTGCGCTCAGAATGGCGTGGCCGCACCCGTCGTGGGCGCCATCGGCAGCCTCCAGGCATTGGAGACCATCAAGGTTCTGGCAGGATTGGAAACGTTGCAGGGGGTCCTGCTTCTAATGGATGGTTTGCACATGCAATGGCGGCGTTTGAACCTGACGTCCGACCCGGATTGCCCGGTTTGTCAGGCGGCCCACGCTTAATCCTTGCCGCTTGTCTGATCCTTATCGACCTGAATCACCACTCGGCGGTTCAAAGAACGCCCGTAAGCGGACTCATTGGAGGCAACCGGGTCGTTATCGCCTTTGCCCACAATCGTGACCAGATCTTTATTGACCCCCATGTAAATGAAGGTACGGGCAATGGTTGCCGCGCGTGCGGCAGACAGCTCCCAATTGGAGGGAAACTGAAGGTTGGAAATGGGCAGGCTGTCGGTGTAACCGGTCACCGTGATCGGCTGACCGCGTCCGGCCAGGGTTTCCCCCAGCTTTTCCAGTTCTTCTCGCGTTTTGTCGGTAATATTGGCTCGCCCGCTCTCAAAGAAACTGTCTGAATGCAGCGTGATTTTGGTGTATTCGTCGGTTTCTTCAATATCGATGTCTTTCGGGTTCATCCCGGACATGGAATCACTGATCTCTTCGGGTGAAACCGGAGGCTTCAGCTCTTCAATCGGCACAATCTGATCCGACGCCGAGGATGACTCGGACACACTGATCTTTTCCGAGCCGCCTTTGCCGACCAGCGAATCGACAAAACTTTGACGGTCGCTTGGATCGACGATCGAAATCAGCCACATCACCAGAAAAAAGACCATCAGAACGGTCATCAGGTCGGCCAGGGCAATCTCCCAGGCACCGCCTTCGCCGCCTTCTTCCTCATTTTTTTTGCGTCGCTTAGCCATAAAAATTCAGGGTTCCGATCAGGACTCCATCAAACAATCAATCATTCCGCGGGAGCGCAAATTCAGGCGGCACACGCTGGCGCGCCACCTCCATCGCCATACTGGGCGAGACGCCGTGTGCAAAGGCCACAAAAAACGAGGCGGTCATCTCAAACAGCGCACGATCCTGTCGAATCATAATTTCAATCGAATGCGTAAACGGCGCAAACACCGCAAACGCAAAAAAGATCCCGGTCAGGGTTCCGACCAGCGCCGCCCCGATCGAGGTCCCGATCTTGGCCACATCCATGTCACCACCCAACAGGTTCATGGTCAGAATCACCCCCATGACGGCCGCAATGATCCCGTACCCGGGCATCAGAGCGGTCAGTTTTCCGGTGGCACGTGGAACCTCCGACATGGATTCGATCAAGTCATCAATCTGGTCGTGCAGAAATTCTTCAAAATTCAGACTTTGCGGCGGGTTGAGCAGCAGATAGTTAAAGTTATCAATGATAAAACGACGCAAATCCCGATGCTTTAGCACGGTTGGGTACTTGGCAAAAATGGAACTGCTGTCGGGCTCGGCAATGTGATTCTCCAAGGCCAGCAGCCCTTCGGAACGGGCCAGTCGTGACAGATCGTCCAGAAGATCCAGCGTTTCCAGATAAAGACGTTGTTTAATCCGCCCGCCTGAAAAAAACCGACCGGTATAAACCATCGTGCGCTTCCAGACATAAACCGGCGTCGCCCCTAAAAACGTACCCAGGCCCAGCCCAAGAATCACCACGAGTTCGGCAGGATGCCATAAGGCAATCAGCTCGCCTCCGGCCATCATAAAACCACCGAACAAACTGCCCAATATCACCAAAATTGCAAAAGGTTTTGCGAACATAAATTACGTCTTTTTTAAACCACTTGTCTTGAGCCCTTTACATTGTGCAAAGAACACCTATTGCCCGTCCGACCCAGATTGGCGCATCATGATGACCATCGAAATAGGGCCAGCCTGCCATCGGCCCTAAGCAAAAAGCAAAAACAATACCAACCAGACTCGTTCAAACCGAGTCGGCCGAATGGGTCAAGACAGGCGCCTCCAGAGAAGGCCCATCACAAGGGAAACAAAGTGTCAGAATCGCCCGAAACGGGCAAACACTTTCTACAAACATCACAGGATAATAACAACCGACCGAAATCAAACGCCCTTAATCCGCCAGACGGATCTGATCGGCTTTTTTGAGGGTTCGAGGCAGACTCATGCCACGGCTGGCCCGTTGCCCCATGGCACTTTCAATCGCGGAAGGGCCAAAGACTTTGCCGTAATCCCCCGCCACAATTTCCAGTTTCTGTCCGGCTGAAAAGGCAAACACCGCACGCACGGACACGCCTTTTGGCAGTTGAATCAATTTATTGCCCTTGCCTTTGGCCAGCGTGGGCAACTGATCACGCTCAAACACCAGCAGACGGGGTTCATCCGTCACCACGGCAATCAGGTCTTCGGCTTTGACCGAGCTGGGCGTCAACAGGGTTGCGCCTTTGGGCAGCGTCATCGCCGCTTTCCCCGCCTTGGTTTTGGAAATCAGGTTGGATAACTGGGTGATAAACCCGAAGCCGGCAGACGAGGCCAAGACCACTTCCTGCGACGGATCGCCCAACAGCACTTCCTGAAACTGCGTGCCTGCAGCCGGGTTCAATCGGCCGCTTAAAGGTTCACCATGGCTGCGCGCAGAGGGCAAGGTGTGCGCCGGCACGCAATAAGCACGCCCTCGATTGTCCAGAAACACGGTCTGCTGGCGGCTCTGGCCCGATGCCTGGGAGCGGAACGCGTCCCCGGACTTGTAGGTCAGTTGCCGTCCGTCCACGTCATGACCTTTGGCGGCACGTACCCAGCCGTTTTCCGACAGGATCACCGTCACCGGCTCCGAGGGCAGCAAATCCTGCTCGCTAAGCGCTTGGGCGGGAGCGACGTCTTCGATCGGCGAACGACGCGCATCGCCATATTCCTCGGCATCGGCCCGCAGTTCTTTTTTCACCAGAGTTTTCAGGCGCGCCTGACTGCCCAGGGTTTTTTCCAGCCAGTCACGCTCTTTGGCCAACTCATCCTGTTCGGACTTGATCTTGATTTCTTCCAGCTTGGCCAACTGGCGCAATTTCAATTCCAGAATCGCCTCCGCTTGGCGTTCACTGAGATCGAAGCGTCGGATCAATTCTGCCTTGGGCTTGTCTTCCTCCCGAATGATGGCAATGACCTCATCAATGTTCAAAAACGCCAGCAACAACCCTTCGAGAATATGCAAGCGGTCCAACACCTTGTCCAGACGGTGCTGCAGGCGTCGGCGGACGGTTTCCATGCGATAGGCGAGCCACTCCGTTAACAGCCCGTGCAGTGTTTTCACCTGCGGGCGCCCGTTCAAACCGATCACATTCAGGTTGACCCGATAACTGCGTTCCAGATCGGTGGTGGCAAACAGATGGCGCAGGGTCGCCTCCACATCCACCCGGCGCGAACGCAACTCCAACACCAGACGAATCGGGTTTTCATGATCCGACTCGTCACGCAAATCCACCACCATCGGCAGTTTTTTTGCGCGCATCTGGCTGGCAATCTGCTCCAACACCTTGGCCCCGGACACCTGAAATGGCAAGGCGTCGATCACCACATTCACCTTGTCTTCAACCGTGTAATGCGCGCGCTGACGAATGGACCCATTGCCGGTTTCGTACATGCGGATGCGTTCGGCTTCGGGCGTGATCACCAGCGCGTCATTAGGATAATCCGGTGCCGGCAGATACTGGCAAAGCTCCGCCACACTCAGTTTGGGGTTGTCCAGTAATGCGACACAGGCCTCAACCACCTCGCGCAGATTATGCGGCGGAATGTCAGTGGCCATCCCCACCGCGATGCCCGAGGTGCCATTTAAGAGCACGTGCGGCACGCGTGCAGGCAAACTGGAAGGCTCCTGCAGGGTGCCATCGAAATTAGGCACCCAGTCAACCGTCCCCTGAGCCGCTTCCTGCAGCAGCAGCTGGCTGAATTTAGACAGTTTGGCTTCGGTGTAGCGCATGGCGGCAAACGATTTCGGATCATCCACCGAGCCCCAGTTCCCCTGACCGTCCACCAGCGGATAGCGAAAGGAAAAAGATTGGGCCATCAACACCATGGCTTCGTAACAGGCCGAATCCCCGTGCGGGTGAAATTTCCCCAGTACATCCCCCACGGTTCGGGCCGATTTTTTGTATTTGGCCGAGGCTTTCAGTCCCAACTCGGACATCGCGTAAATAATGCGGCGCTGCACTGGCTTGAGTCCATCGCTGATGTGCGGCAACGCCCGGTCCAGAATCACATACATGGCATAATCGAGGTATGCCTTTTCAGTAAAGGTGGCGACCGACTGGGTTTCAATGCCGTCGTAATTGATGCTTTGCTGACTCACGTTGTTCGGGCCTCTTGTCTAGTCAAGGTCTTGCCTGTAAAAGAAGGGTCATCTGAATGCGAGCGCCCTGTCTTTTTTACCAGGCCTGGTAAAAAAGACAGGCAGCACTCTTCAATCCGATTCTCTGGTGCCGGTCTTGCCAATCGCACAGGAGACAAACGATTTGGCTTTCGCGCCCAAGGCGGAAACGCCGCTGACCGTACCCGCGACCGGGTAACCCAGCCGGGCAAGTTCGGCCTGCACTGTTTCCAGATTGTCCGCCTCGACGCTCACCTGACCTGCCTCAATGTTCACCGTGACCGATGCGACCCCTTCCAACTGGCTTAATTTGCGTTCGATCTGACCGGCACAGCCGCCGCATTTAATGTTTTCGACCGTCAGGGTTTCTGTATACATCGGTGGTGACCTTTGTGGTTGAGACGCTTGCATTCATGGACTTGTTGCGTTGTTTTGCTTTATCATAAAGCTTTTCAGGACACAGTCAACGATCCTCACTATGCTTGCAACCGCCTCACCCAAAGGTGCCGAGCGCCGCCGGGCCGAACGCGTCTCCACCGAGCGTCCGGTCGAGATCCATTTCTCGCAACCATCGCCCTCGGACGACACGGATGCGCTGCGCGGTACCATGCTCGACATTTCGGTTCTCGGGGCCGGCTTTGTCTCCGACGCCCCCGTCCCTGACGGTGAAACCGTAACGTTGGATTTCCGACTGCCCAATGCCGGTGCCCAGCCCTTGCACATTCAGGCGCAAAGTCGTCACAGCGTCAAGGTCCGCAGGCAATACCTGACCGGGGTGGAATTCGTCGACCTCAATCCTTACACCCAGCATCAGATCCAGGATTTCATTCGCAGACACCATACGGTGGATCATCTGTGATGCGATTTACCATGAGACGCCTGCCATGAGCCTGTTTCACGCCCCCTCCACTCAAACCGACCGCAAAGTCATCGTCAAGGGTCAGACCGTCGAAGTCGAAGGTCGCTTGCTGGAAATTTCCACCAAGGGGCTGGCCATCGAAAGCCCCAAAAACGCGGCCATTGGCATTCGTCTTGAAACACGGTTCGAATTGCCCGCGCTTGGCGAATTCAACCAAATGAACCTGCATGGCATTGTGCGCGAACACCACGCCACTGAAAAGGGTTTTATGCTCTCATTGGAACTGGAAGAGCAGGACGCGCAGACCCTGGCCATCATTCAGGATTTTCTCGACTACAAACAGCGGTTGCATGACTTGAGCGAACAATACGGTTACAAAGCCAGCAACCCGACCTGACCTGCGCTATTTTGCCCCGGTATCAGACCGACGCTCGGCCAGACGCTTTGACAGCGTAGGTCGCCCGGATGCTTTTTTACCGTCATCGCCCGACAGCTTGCGCACGGCTTTTTGCAGCAACACGCTGTTGGGGTAGGACAACCACTGACCGTTCGTCTCTTCCAGAATCACGTGAAAAAGCGTGATTTCCACGATCCGACCCTGCACACTGGACGCCCCGTCAATCACTTCCATGCGATCACCGATGCGAATCGGAAACACAAAGAAAATCAGCACACCTGCCGTAATGTTACTGAGAATCGACCACTGAGCCACCAGTGCCACCGCCAGCATCGCCAGCACCGAGGTGGCCACCACCACCAGACCTTTGTAATCCACCCCCCAGGCCAGTAGCAGGGCCACCCCGGCCAGAATGGTCAACACGGCCCGGAAGTATTTGTAGATCTGTTGGTAGCGGCCGTCGGACACCTGTTTGAAATCACTGAGCTTTCGAATCAATGTTTTCGAGGCATGATTCAGGGCCCAAAACCCCAAAACAATCAAACCACTGGAAACCAGAACGCCTTGAGAAATCATGTCACACCACCTCGGCCAGATCGCCTTTTTCTTCCAGCCAGGCACGCCGGTCGGCCGAACGTTTTTTGGCGAGTAATTTATCCATCATCGGCTCGGTGTCTTCTTCGTCCAGCGCCAACTGAATCAGGCGCCGGGTGGCCGGTTGCATGGTGGTTTCCCGCAGCTGCACCGGGCTCATTTCCCCCAGACCTTTGAACCGAGTCACCTGAACCTTACCCGGCATTTTTTCCGCCTGAATCCGATCCAGCAACCCTTCACGTTCCGACTCGTCCAGGGCATAAAATACCTGCTTGCCGACATCGACCCGATACAAAGGGGGCATCGCCACATACACATGGCCGTTTTGAACCAGCCGCGGAAAATGCTTCACAAACAAGGCGCAGATCAAAGTGGCAATGTGCGCCCCATCCGAATCGGCATCGGCGAGAATGCAAATCTTGCCATAACGCAGACCGGACAAATCTTCCGAATCCGGATCAACCCCGATGGCAACCGAAATGTCATGAATTTCATTAGACGCCAGCACCTCGGACGAATCGACCTCCCAGGTATTGAGAATTTTGCCCCGCAACGGCATGATCGCCTGAAACGTTTTGTCTCGGGCCTGTTTGGCTGAGCCGCCAGCCGAGTCGCCCTCCACCAGAAACAGTTCGGTCATGTTCAGATCCGATTCGGTACAGTCAGCGAGCTTACCGGGCAAAGCCGGACCCGAGGTAATCTTCTTGCGCGTGACCTTTTTGGCTTTTTTATTGCGGCTTTGCGCATTGCGAATCACCAGTTCCGCAATCTGTTGCGCGGTTTCGGTATGCTGATTCAGCCATAAACTCAAACTGTCTTTCACCACCCCGGAGATAAACGGGACACACTCACGCGAGGACAGCCGCTCTTTGGTCTGGCCGGCAAATTGCGGTTCGCGCAGTTTGGCCGACAGCACAAAAGCCACATTCTGCCAGACATCTTCCGGGGTGATTTTGACGCCCCGCGGCAAGAGGTTATGAAATTCACAAAATTCTCGAAGGGCGTCTGTGGTTCCGGCGCGCAAGCCATTGACGTGCGTGCCGCCCTGAGGTGTGGGAATCAGGTTGACGTAACTTTCAAGCAGGGTTTCCGCCGGTTCCGCCAACCAGGTCATGGCCCAGTCCACGCCCTCGTGCTCTCCATGCGCTTCCCCCACAAAACCTTCATGAGGCACCCGTTCAATGCCTTCCAGCGCCTGATTCAGGTAATCACTCAGGCCCGACTGATAATACCAGGTGGTCTGCTCACCGGTCGACTCATCCAGAAACGAAATGGTCAACCCGGAGCAAAGCACCGCCTTGGCTCGCATCAGATGTTTGAGCTTGCCCAGGGCAAATTTCACGCTGTCAAAAAAACCGGCGTCCGGCCAGAAACGCAGTTTGGTGCCGGTGTTTTTCTTGCCCACCTTGCCCACGGCTTTGAGTGGTTCAACGCATTCGCCGGACGCAAACCCGATTTCATAGCGCTGACCGCCGCGTTTGATTTCAATGTCGACCTGTTTTGACAGGGCATTGACCACCGACACCCCCACGCCATGCAGGCCGCCAGCAAACTGATACGACTTACTGGAAAATTTCCCACCGGCGTGAAGCGTGCTCAAGATCACTTCAACGCCCGGTTTTTTCTGTTCGGGGTGTTCATCCACCGGCATCCCGCGGCCATTGTCAGCGACGGACATGGAGCCATCTGCATGATGCACCACCTCAATGGTGTCGGCGTATCCGGCCAGTGCCTCATCCACACTGTTGTCGATCACCTCCTGGGCCAAGTGATTGGGGCGGGACGTGTCGGTATACATGCCCGGGCGTTTTCGCACCGGGTCCAGGCCCGTCAACACTTCAATTTCGGCGGCATTATAGTCCTGGCTCACCCTGATCACTCCTTTTGATCGCTCCGCCCGCCATTGGCAAGGCATCGACAATTAGGTTAAGATACTTAGTCAAAACCCGGCACGAACACAACGTTGTGTCGACCGGCGCGAGTTATATTACCCCCTAACCTCAGTGGTTTCAAACCACGCTGCTCCGGCAACCACAGGACTTGAACCATGGCCGATCCCAACGTCTCACCTTCGGGTGATTACCACCAGCAACGCCGCGATTACCAGCGTGGTTCCCTGGAACGCAGTCAGTTGCACCTTGACCCTTTCCAACAGTTTGACGAATGGCTGACCGGCGCAATGCAGGAAGGGATCAAAGACTCGACAGCGATGAGTCTGGCGACGGTCGATGCCAGCGGCCAGCCACACAGTCGAATCGTTCTGCTCAAATCCATGGATGAAACCGGTCTGGTCTTCTACAGCCATTACAACAGTGACAAAGGACAGGAGCTGGCGCACCAGCCGCGCGCGGCGCTGCTTTTTTATTGGCCGGAACTGGAACAGCAGGTACGCATTGAAGGGCAAGTAGAACAAACCGATGCGGCCACCAACCAGGCTTATTTTAAGACACGACCACGCGACAGCCAACTGGCAGCGCTGGTGTCCGAGCAGAGCCAGCCACTGCCGGGGCGCAAAACACTGGAACAGAATATTCAGATTGCCGACAGCGAACAGGGCCCCCACATTGACTGCCCACCGCATTGGGGCGGTTATCGACTGCGCCCACATCGGTTTGAATTCTGGCAGGGACGGGAAAACCGCCTGCATGATCGGTTTCGTTATGATTGCACAGGCGGACAGGCTGGCTGTTTTAACCAGGCCTGGTCATTAACCCGATTGAGTCCCTAACCCTGCATGACCGATTTTATGAACCCTGACCGCATTCAACTCGATCCAACCTGGTTGACCCAGCTGCGCGAGGAATTTGAGCAACCCTACATGGACGAACTCAAAGCCTTTCTGTTGGCGGAAAAACAACGCAAACAGATTCTGCCCAAAGGCGCCCAATGGTTTCAGGCGTTGAATTCCACCCCGTTTGACCAGGTCAAAGTGGTGATCATCGGGCAGGACCCTTATCCGACCCCCGGTCATGCGCATGGCCTGTGTTTTTCCGTGCAGCCGCATGTCCACCCGCTGCCCAAATCTTTGAAAAACATCAATCAGGAATTAATGGATGATCTGGGCGTCGACAACCGTCACACAGGCTATCTTCAACCCTGGGCCGATCAGGGCGTGTTGCTGCTGAACGCCGTACTGACAGTGGAGGCGGGCAAACCCGGCTCACATCAGAATAAAGGGTGGGAAACCTTCACCGATCGCATCATCCAACGGCTCAATGATCAGCGGGAAGACCTGGTGTTTTTTCTCTGGGGCGGCTACGCGCAGAAAAAAGGGCGGCTGATCGATGCGCAGCGACACTGTGTGATCAAAAGCCCTCACCCATCGCCCTTGTCCGCCTACCGTGGTTTTTTCGGCAGCCGGCCTTTTTCCCAGGCCAATCAGTGGCTGCAAACACATGGACACCGCCCCATCGACTGGCAACTGCCTCACGACGGTTGACACGACCTGTTCACAAAGTTATCCACAAGGCGTACACGTTAAAATCCGTTCGCTTAACGGACACTTCTCCCTTTATTTCAATCCCTTACCTACGATTCTGACAAACTCAAACAATCATCTTTTCTTGACCAAAACAAACATAACACATTGAATTAAAAAGAATTTCACAAGAGGTTAAATTCCTGTATCAACAAGCCTTCTACAACAACGTGACAGATTTGTGAATGAACTGAGACAGAACCAAACCAAATCATCCATGAACAAAATGCATGCATGCAAAAAGTTAATCACACCCTGTGTTTTGATCAAAAATGGGGGAAAACCGGGGAGCCCGGGCGCTTTTCAAACGCTGCAGACAAGTAAATTTCCACACGACGGTTGCGCGCACGCGCTTCAGGCGAATCATTGGCGACTTGAGGTCGGTGCGAACCAAACCCGGACACCACAAAATACTCCGGTGGCAACGCCGATTGTTCTGACAGCCAGCGCATGACGGTCTGAGCGCGCATGGCGCTCAAAAACCAGTTATTGCGCATGGGGGAGGCCGGATTGACTGGCAGATCATCCGTGTGCCCAGCCACCCGGATCGACGCCTGCCAACTCAGACCGTTTTCTCGTGCCGCGTTCAAGGCACTCTCAGGCAAGGTCATCCGCTGGGGTTGAAATAAATCCAATTTTGCCAACACCTGGCCTAACTGCCGCAACTGTGTCTGTAAGGCGTCACTGGGTTCATAGCCACCACGAACAAACGCCTCACCCGGTTCAAGCGCCAGACGAATCCCTTTGCGTGTGCGTGCCACCTCAATCCAGGGCTGGGTCAACTCGCTCTGCAACTGATGATACGCCTGTGCCAGTCGTTCATCGCTCCATTTTTGCAAACGGGTGATCTCTCCCTTGTTCAACACAATCATCAAAATGAAAAAGGTGATCAACAGGGTGAGCAGATCCCCAAACGAAAACAGCCACTGGCCGCGAGCTTTGAGCGCATGCAACGTCATGGCGCACCACCCTGGCTCGGAAGGGACAGAATTTGCGGCTGCAGATACAACTCAATCCGGCGATTCTGACGATCGTCCGGGTCATTGGTGAGCGGGTGAAAGGCGCCATAACCGGCGATCGCAAACAAATGCGGCGGCAACTGGGTGTACAACGCCAACCAATCCATAAAGGCATAAGCCCGATAGGTGCTCAACTGGCGGTTATTCTGGTACAAGGCGGTCGGCGCCAGAGGGGTGGCATCCGTGTGGCCCTCCACTCTGAGCGTCACGGCAACGCGACTGCCGGGCGCCTCGTTCACGGTCTGGCTTCGTGTCCACCGCGCATAGCGTTGATGAAATTCAGGCAGTTTCAGACGCTGTATCAGGGCCACGACCTGTTCCAGATAGGGCAGAAAACGCGGGTTGAGTTTGGCCCGACCGGCCTGAAACAGAGATTGATCGTCAAACAGTTGCGGGCTGAGACTCAGACGAACGCCTTTGGCATAGGTGTTTTCCACCTGCAACCAGGGCAGGCCCATTTCGTCACGGGCTTGGACTACCTCCTGGTAAAACGCGTTGAGCAAGCGCTGATAATCACGCTCGGTGCGATTGCTCTCGATCTCAAACAAGGTGATCATCAACACAAAAAACGCGAGCAAGGCGGTAAAGAGCGTGACAAACACCAGCTGCCAGGACTGATTCTGCTTCAGTCGCTGAAGGCTCTGTGCCAGCAAAGTTTTTTGAATCGAATCCCGCGTATTCATCCCATCGACCCGGGGGCAGCATCCATTAATCGTTGCTTGTTGCGATCATTGACAAACGCCATCAGGCTTTCTTTCAGCAGCAACGGCGCCACGTTCTGTTTGATGCCCAGAATGCCATACATCAGAATGTCGTTTTTGAGCGCCTCGGCGTCGGAAAGCACTTTCAACTTGCCCGCAATCGGGGTAAAAACCATATTGGCCAGCAACACACCATAAAACGTGGTCACCAATGCCAGCCCCATGCCCTGCAACAGCCCCTGAAGCATGTCGTCGCCCGGCCCCACCGCCGCCTGCTCGGCGCCCACTTGCGTGGTCATCATCATAATCAGCCCCATCACCGTACCCATCATGCCAAACGCCGGTGCGTAAGCGGCCATGTTGTAAAACATTTCCTGACAATTGAGATGACGCAGGCGCGAAGTGTTCAGATGATTTTCCAGGCTGGCTTCCAGGTGAGAGAGTTCGCGATAAACCATCATTTCCGAGACCGCAAACTGCAAAAAGTCGTCGTCAATCAGGTCCAGTTCGTTTTCCAGCGCCAGCGTGCCTTTGCGGTGCGCTAGGTAACTGAGGGTGACGATCTGTTCAATCGCGGTTTCCGCCTGATCCGGCTCAGCGGCAAAGACTCGCTTGACGCCCTGCCACAGACAGTGCACCTGACTCAGCGGGTAGTTGATCAAGGTCGCGGCCAGGGTGCCGCCCAGCACCACAAGCAACCCCTGCCAGTTAAAAAACGCACTGAGCAACCGCCCCTGGTCAAAATCGATCATGTTCAGACCGATGATCACCAGTCCCAGCAATACGCCTATCATGGTCGCCAGTTTGCTCATAAACGTTTACTCTGTGGGCTTGCCCCCCGCCTTGTCCGTGATGGCAGAATGCGAATGCAGCCACGCCTCTGTTAGTTGGTTGATTTCGCTGACAGATTTGTCAGACACGTCCATCGGCGGACTGATGTACACATCGATCACGCCGGGACGTTTGATAAATTTTCCCTTGGGCCAGCACTGACCGGCATTATGCCCGACCAGATACACGGGTTTTTTGGCCTTGCTTGCCAACATGGCCGCACCGGGTTTGATTTTGCCAGCCTCACCGGGCGGCATGCGAGTGCCTTCCGGGAAGACCACCACCCAGATGCCGCGCTCAAGCCGATCGGTGCCTTTATCGACCACCTGCTTGATCGCCTGTCGACCCGACCCGCGATCAATGGCAATGGGTTCCAGCAAGGACAATCCCCAGCCGAAAAACGGCAATTTCAGCAATTCGCGCTTGAGCACAAAGGTCTGCTGCGGGAAAATCGTCTGAAACACATAGGTCTCCCAGGTCGATTCATGTCTAGCAAGGATCAGACCAGCCTCTTTCGGATCAATGTTCTCGAGTCCATGCACGCGATGGCGCACCCCGCAGGTCCAGCGCAACCACACCACACAAAACTTGGCCCAATTGTGAATAAAACGGTATTTGACCGATGCCGAAAACGGCTGCAACACCTGGCCCAGCACCGAAAACAGCACCATGCTCAGCACCTCACCCAGGGTGTAGAGCACCGAGCGCACAAAATAAAACCCATATTGCCATCTTGTCATCGTTTGGAACTCCTAAAATTTACCAGGCCTGGTAAAAAACACGCCATGTTGATTGCATCAATCAGTCTCTGCCAACAGCGCCTTCACCGCGCTGTCCAGATCATCATAAACCACCACACGCTCCAGAATCGGGTCCGCGGTTGCCAGAGTGCGCCGCCCTTTTCCGCTGCGCACCAGAATCGGACGCATGCCGTGGCGCTTTGCCGCATACAGATCGCTCAGCGTATCTCCGATGAAGGCCCGCCCGGCCAGGGATTGCCCCGCAGCGGCTTCAATCGCACGCAGCATGCCCGTGCCCGGCTTGCGCGCCGGACTCTGATCTTGCCCCAAATAAGGACTGAAACTGACCCAATCCACGGAGGCGCTTTGCAATTGCTCGCGCAACTGCCCCTGTAATTTCTGCTGCATGGCATAAAAGGTGGCCCGATCGTAATAGCCGCGCCGAATCCCGGACTGATTGGTGGCCACCGCCACAAAATACCCGGCTCGCTTTAATCGCGCAATGGCCTCCAGACTGCCTGGAATCGCCTGCCATTCTTCCGGGTGTTTGATGAAGGCATCGGAATCTTCATTGATCACCCCATCCCGATCCAGAACAATCAGATTACAACAGTCAGGCCTATCCCGCTTCACCAACTCGCTCTCCTTCAACAAAAAACGCCCGCGAAGGGGCGTTTGCAAATCAACTCAGGGCTCGACTTCCGCCGTTCAGTTCGACAGGCGCGAGATGTCCGCCACCTGTCCGAACAAACCATAGATCTGGCTCAGCAGCGCCAGACGGTTTTGTTTGACCGCGTCGTCTTTTGCCATCACCATCACCTCATCGAAAAAGGCGTCCACGGTTTCGCGGATGGCCGCCAGACGCATCAACGCTTCGCGGTAATTCTGACCGGCAATGGATTCGCTGACCGATTCGCGCAAGGCATCAAGCTGCTCGAACAACGCCTTTTCTTCCGGCTGCTCAAACAACGCGGTGTTCACTTCCTCAGGCAAGGTGTCAGTAACTTTTTTCAGAATGTTGGCAATGCGCTTGTTGGCCGCTGACAGCGATTGGGCTTCTTCCATGTCAGAAAAGTGACGCACCGCATCCATGCGGTGATCAAAATCCAACGGATGCGTCGGACGGCACACCCGGACCGCCTCGAACTGTTCCGGGGTGACGCCCTGGTCCAGGTAATACGCCCGCAGACGCCCGATCATGAATTCATAAATCGCCTGCGCCGTGTCCCTCGAGGCATCGACCTGCGCGTGCAAGGCCAGACTGGCTTCAATCAAAGCCATCAGATCCAAATCCAGCTGTTTTTCGATCATGATGCGCAACAACCCCAGCGCCGAGCGTCGCAACGCAAAGGGGTCCTTGTCCCCTTTCGGAATCTGACCGATGCCATAAATACCGGTAATCGTATCCAGTTTGTCGGCAATCGCCAGCGCCTGTCCAACCGGGTGATCGGGCAGAGCATCGCCGGCAAAGCGAGGCCGATACTGGCTTTCAATCGCATCGGCGACCACCGGCTCTTCTTTCTGGGCCTGTGCATAATAACGACCCATCACCCCCTGCAGATCGGGAAACTCATCCACCATTTCCGTCATCAGGTCGCACTTGCTCAAACGCGCCGCGCGTTCCAACTGGGCCGCAGACACACCCTCGCCAATCAGGGGACGACCGACTTTCACCGCCAGGGTTTCCAACCGCTCCACCTTATCAAACAGGGTGCCCAGCTTCTGCTGAAACACCACGGTTTTCAGGCGCGGCAGGAAATCATCCAAAGGCTGTTTTCGGTCCTGATCCCAGAAAAAACGGGCATCGCTCAAACGCGGACGAATCACCCGCTCATTGCCCTCTTTGACCGAGGCCGGACGACGGCTTTCAATATTGGTGATGGTGATGAATTTGGCCATCAATTGACCGTCGGTATCCAGCAAGTGGAAATATTTCTGGTGGCCTTTCATCGCCGAAATCAACGCTTCGGGCGGCACACTCAGAAAACGCGTGTCAAAGTCACCCACCACCGCACTGGGCCATTCATTCAAGGCCGTGACTTCGTCCAACAAGGCCGGATCGATCTCGGCCCGACCGCCTTCGCTCTCGGCGGCGGCCTGCACCATGGTCTCGATGCGGGCACGACGGTGGGCAAAATCCGGTTCCACATACCCCTGCTGACGCAGCGCCACTTCATAATCACGCGGACTCGGCAGCACTATGGCGCCCGGCGCGTGAAAACGATGCCCATAGGTCTGATTGCCTGCGGTTTTGCCCAGCAGACTGACCGGCAGTACCTCCTGACCCCAGAGCATCACCACCCAGTGGACCGGACGCACAAAACTGACGTCGGAATCCCCCCAGCGCATGCGCTTGGGAATGGGCAGTTTCTGCACGGCCGTCTCCACCATCTGTGGCAACAGCGACGGCGTGGGTTGACCGGTTTCGGTCAGACGCGCCACCAGCCAGACCCCTTTTGGGGTATCCATTTCTTCGAGTTGGTCCACACTCAGGCCACAACTGCGGGCAAATCCTTCGGCCGCTTTGGTCGGCTGCCCCTGATCGTCGAAGGCGGCTTTCTTGGCCGGCCCTTTGCGTTCCACCTGCTTGTCGCTCTGGCGTGCCTGACATTGGTTAATGCGCACCGCCAGACGTCTGGGACTGGCAAACACCTCGGCCGACTCATAAGCCAATTCGGCTGCCTGCAGCGCGTTTTCCAACTCGTTCCCCAGTGCCACAGAAAGGGTTTTCAGCGCATTGGGCGGCAGCTCTTCCGTGCCGATTTCCAGTAAAAAATCCTGTCGTTCTTGTGTCATCTTACGCGTCCTTGTCACTGTCGGTGGCCGTCTTCACCAAAGGGAAGCCCAGGGCTTCGCGCCCGTCATAATAAGCCTGTGCAATCTGACGGGCCATGTCACGCACCCGTCCGATAAAGCGGGCACGCTCGGTCACACTGATGGCATGACGCGCATCCAGCAGGTTGAACGCATGCGAGGCTTTGAGCACCTGTTCGTAGGCAGGCAGAGGCAACTGATCCTCGACCAGGCGGGCAAAAACCGCTTCGCACTCGTCAAACTGGCGGAACAGATGATCGGTGTCGGCTTTTTCAAAGTTATAGGTCGACATTTCAACTTCGTTCTGATGAAACACATCGCCGTAGGTCACTTTGCCGCCCGGGCCGTCCACCCAGGTCAGGTCGTAAACGCTGTTGACCTTCTGCAGGTACATGGCAATGCGTTCCAGACCATAGGTGATCTCACCAGTGACCGGTCGACATTCCAATCCACCCACCTGCTGAAAATAGGTAAACTGCGTCACTTCCATGCCGTTCATCCAAACTTCCCAACCAAGCCCCCAGGCACCGAGTGTCGGCGACTCCCAGTTGTCTTCCACAAATCGGATGTCATGTTCAAGCGGGTCAATGCCCAGCGCGCGCAGCGAATCCAGGTACAATTCCTGAATGTTTTCCGGTGACGGCTTAAGCACCACCTGAAACTGGTAATAATGCTGCAGACGGTTCGGATTATCGCCGTAACGGCCGTCGGTCGGACGTCGGCAGGGCTGCACGTAGGCCGCACGCCACGGCTCTGGCCCGATGGAACGTAAAAAGGTGGCCGGGTGAAAGGTGCCGGCGCCCATTTCATTATCGTAGGGCTGCATCACCACACAGCCATGAGAGGCCCAAAACGCCTGCAGCGTTTGAATCAACCCCTGGAATGTGGTCACATCCGTGGCAGCGGAATTGGCTTGTTCTGACACAATGACTTCCTATATTCGGTAACGGTAAGCGCTGTCCGGGCCGCTCAACAGGCCTGGTAAAAAACAGGTCCGGTTTGCCCGACGCAGAAATTGTCCGTATTATAGCAGAGACATTCGGCGCTGACACAGCCGTGGTCACCGCGCCCGGACAAACCAACCCAATCGTGAAACCTATGACGCCAACAGACAACACTGATCAAAATGCCAATCCCCTTTTTGTGGACGCGCGAGGCTTAAAGTGCCCCATGCCCGTGATCAAACTTCAGCAAGCCATCCGTCAACTGAAAAATGGTTCGGAAATTGCTTCCAAAACATCCAGAGACACCTGCCAAATCATCATGGCGTGCACCGACGCCGGTGCGCCCAAAGACATTGAAAGCTGGTGTCGGGTCAACCGTCATACCTTTTTGGGGTGCGAGCCTGCTGACGACGGTTACCAGTGCAGGATTGAGGTCACGCTTTGAGCTTGTCCGCGAACAAACCTGACGCTTTGTGCGTTTTTTACGCGCATTCACTGGCTTTGTTCTCTGAATTTGGGCTAAAATGCCTGAAAACAACGGTCAATGCCAGCTTTCAAAAGCACCAAGCGTTTCTGAGACGGGCAATGCGCCCAGGACCGACGATCGACACGAACAACCAAATCAACAAGGTGAGTGCACAACTGTGACGGCCACACGCGTTCTTCAATTTGCTCTGTTACTGACACTGATTTTTCTTTTTTTGGTGCAGTTGGCCTCGGCATCCGCTACGGACCAGCCAAGCTCACGTACGGTGAGTAACCTGCCACTGCCGCCGCCCAGCATAACGCAAGACGCCCGCACCCCGAACGATGCAAGCGCAACCGACCAGACCTGGACCCATCACACCTACACCGTTCCGGCCAATGGCTCTTTGTCTGAAGCGCTGGACTCGCTCGGTCTGTCCGCGCAAGTCAGCTGGGAGATCGGCCAGACCGAAAACAGTCAGTGGCTCACCCGCTTGCGCCAGGGCGACACCCTCCACATCTGGCTGGATGAGGCCAACCGTCTGCAGAAAATCGAACGTCACGCGAGCAAAGCGCTCACCTATCGCCTAACACGGGCTAACCAGGCATTTATGCTTGCAAAAATCGAGCGCCCGGTGGAAGTACGCCTGGCATCGGCCTCCGGCGTCATTCAGGATTCGTTTTACCTGAGCGCCCAGGCTGAAGGCCTGAGCCCCAAAACCATTATGAATCTGGCGGATGTGTTTGCCTGGGAAATTGACTTTATCCGCCAGCTGCGCACGGGTGATCCGTTCCGGGTCATTTATGAAAAGCGCTACATTGATGGTGAATACATTGGGGATGGCGACATCATTGCCGCTCAAATCAACACCGGTTCCAACGACGTTCACACCGCCTTCCTGCTGCGGGATGAGTCCGGCAAAGAAAACATCGGCTATTACGACCGGGAGGGGGCCAACCTGCGCAAAGCCTTTTTGCGCAATCCGGTGGACTATGTGCGCATTACCTCGCGCTACAAACCCAAACGCTACCACCCGGTGCTGAAAAAATGGCGCGCCCACCGTGGCGTGGACTATGGCGGGCCCATTGGCACACCGATCCGTGCCACCGGCGACGGTCAGATCGTTAAGCGCAAATGGAGCCGCAGTTATGGCCGGGTGATTTACATCAAACACGCCAACCGTTTCACCACGGTCTACGCGCACATGTCCCGTTTTGGCAAGTACAAACAGGGCAGCTGGGTCAAACAGGGAGACGTCATCGGTTACATCGGCCAATCGGGTCTGGCAACCGGGCCGCACCTGCACTATGAATTCCGCAAAAACGGTCGCCACGTGGACCCGCTTCGGGTCAAGCTGCCCGATGCCAACCCGGTCCCCGAACAGCACCGTCGGCGCTTTGAACAGAAAGCCGGCCTGATGATGGCTCAACTCGAGCGCCTCAGCCCACATACCCAACTGGCTCAACGCTTCGACTGAACGGATGAGGCCAACTGAGCTCTACATTGGCCTGATGACCGGTACCAGTCTGGATGCGACCGATGCCGTATTGATGGATTTCAGTGCGACTGCATCGCGTCACCTGGCCCAAGTCAGTGAACCGATCGCGCCTCGCCTGCGTCAGCGGCTGGTTGACCTCAACCACACGCCCCAAATCCCCCTGAAAGAACTGGCCGACTTAACCCGCACACTGGGCGAACAACTGGCCGCGGCCGCCAATCAGCTGCTACGTGAACAGTCTCTGTCGGCGAATGAGATCACCGCCATCGGCAGTCACGGTCAAACCCTCTACCACGCGCCGGACCTTGGCATGAGCCTGCAAATCGGGCATCCCGCGGTCATCGCCAAACACACCGGTATTCAAACCGTGGCCGATTTTCGGATTGACGACATGGCACTGGGCGGACAGGGCGCCCCCCTCGCCCCGGCGTTTCACCAAACGTTGCTGCCCGAACCGTTAAAAACACAGACCTGCGCGTTGATTAATATCGGTGGCATTGCCAACATCAGCCTGTTCCGCCCTGACCAGCCGGTCCTTGGCTGGGACACTGGCCCGGGCAACGCTTTGATGGATGAGGTCTGTCAGCAGCATTTTGAATGTGCCTATGATGCAGGCGGGGCTTTGGCGGCACGCACCGAACCGGATGCGGCCCTGCTGGCGCATTTTCTGAGTGACGGCTATTTTGCGCAATCGCCGCCGAAAAGCACCGGACGTGATGCCTTTCATCAAAACTGGGTCACCACCTACCTGGACAGCTATCAAGGCCCAGCGCCTTCCCCCGACACCCTTTTGAGCACGCTCAACCAGCTCACGGCGCAAAGCCTGGCGGACGCATTAAAACACGTATGTGGGGAAAACCTGCCCGAGCAGGTCTTTGTGATGGGCGGCGGCGGTTTCAATCAGACTCTGATGCAACGACTGCAGGATGCGCTGGGCAGCCGTACTCAGGTACGGACCTCACACGCACTGGGCCTGCCGCCTGAGGCAGTGGAAGCCGCGATGATGGCCTGGCTGGCGAGAGAACGATTGGCGAAGCGCCCGATTAAACTGGCCTCGGTCACCGGGGCACAGCGCGATGCCATTCTGGGCGGGGTCTGGCAACCTTAATTCGTCCCAGTCCCACTGACAGACACTTTCTGTGGTTAGCGCTGCTCCATGGGCACGTAACACGCCGCACCGGCGCCGGTATAGATTTGGGTGGGACGGAAGATTTTGTTGTTCTGCAACTGTTCACGCCAGTGCGCCATCCAGCCAGCCGAACGGGCCACCGCAAAGATCGGGGTAAAGAGTCCCGCATCAAAGCCCATCTCTTTGTAAAGAATGCCGGAATAAAAATCGACATTCGGATACACCCCTTTGTGACCCAGCAAGTCTTCGCACACACGTTCCACTTCCATGGCCGTGGCAAAAGAGTGACTCAGTGAGCCTTCATCACTTTTCTTTTCCAGCAACTCAGACGACAGCTTTTGCAGAATCGTGGCACGCGGGTCTTTGGTTTTGTATTCGCGGTGGCCCATGCCCCAAATCACTTTTTTCTCGCTCAAGCGCTTTTCAATGTAGGCGCGGGCATTTTTCGGCTCCCCGATCTCATCCAGCATCTCAATCACTTTCTGGTTGGCCCCGCCGTGCAAAGGACCGGAAAGAGAGGCAATGGCGGAGGAAATCACCGAACAGGGGTTGGCCAATGTGGAGCCGGTCACCATGGTGGTAAAGGTGGAGGCATTAATGGTGTGCTCCGCGTGCAGAATCAAACAGGCATCCAGCAGGCGCGCCCAATCCTTGTCCGGTTCCTCGCCGGTGACCATATACAGAAAGTTCTCGGCATAGGTCAGATCCGTACGCGGTTCGACCGGATCAAAGCCGTTGCGCATATGCTCCCACATGGCCACCAACGTCCCCATGTGGGAGATGATGTTCACCGTCACCTGGTTGATGTAATCCTGGTTTTCGGTGCCGCCTTTCATGTATTCGGTACTGGGATAAAAGCTGGCCAGACTTGCCACTGCAACTTGCAGCATGTGCATCGGGTGGGTTGTAGGCGGCAGGTTTTTCATGATTTCGCGCAGGTTGTATTTCACCCGTCTGGCTTTGCGCAACTTCACATCAAAATCATACAGTTCCTGATAGCTCGGCAGCTTGCCAAACAACAACAGCAACGTGGTTTCCTCAAACGACGAGTGTTCGGCCAGTTCCATAATGTCGTAACCACGGTAGGTCAAAAGGCCTTTTTCGCCGTCAATGTATGATATTTCTGATTCAGTGGCCGGTACACCAGCCAATCCTGGAATGTAATCCATAAAGGGTTCCTAACGCGAAAATAAAAACACGGAATCAGGCATGCCGCGCTGTCCGTGTTGATGGGAAATAGAGTGTTTTGCCCGATGAACGGGCCGATTGGTCACACGCCGAAGGACGACCCGCAACCACAGGTGGTGGTCGCATTGGGGTTTTCAATCACAAAACGTGCGCCCTGGAGATCTTCCAGATAATCAATGCGCGCGCCCATCAGGTACTGAAAACTCATCGGGTCAATCATCAGCTTGACCCCTTCTTTTTCCACGACGGTGTCGTCGTCCGCCTGACTTTCATCAAAGGTGAACCCATACTGAAAGCCGGAGCAACCACCACCGGTGATGTACACCCGCAACTTCAACTCCGGATTGCCCTCGTCGGCAATCAGACCGCTTACTTTCTGGGCCGCCGCTTCGGTAAAATTAACTGGTTCCGGCATCGCAGACATATCTGCCTCCTTTGTCATGCTCTCAATTATGAGCTGAGATAAATTTATTGTAACAAAACCCTGCGAAAGGGTCACTTTTAACCAGGCCTGGTAAAAGTGACCCAATTGACCGCCCCAACTTTAAGGCATCAGGCCGATTTGCTGCAGGCCTTTGGTTTCCGGCCAGCCAAAGAGCAGGTTCATGTTCTGAATGGCCTGACCGGCCGCGCCCTTGACCAGATTATCAATCACCGAGGTGACCACCAGCACATCACCGTTTTGCGGACGTGACAAGCTCAAGCGGCACAGGTTGGACCCGCGCACACTGCGGGTTTCCGGCAGCGAATTGGGCGGCATGACATCCACAAACGGTTCCTCGGCATAAGTCGATGCCAACAGGGATTGCAACGCCTCCACGTCCGACTGCGACGAATCAGGATCGGTCAGCGGCAGATACAGCGTCGCCTCCATGCCCCGCACCATCGGCACCAGATGCGGCACAAACGTCATCGACACAGACTGGTCGGACACCTGAGAGGCCTTTTCCAGAATTTCCGGCAAATGACGGTGACCGTTGATGCCGTAGGCTTTAAAACTTTCGCTCATTTCGGCGCCCAGCATGGGCACTTTGGCGCCCCGACCGGCGCCACTGACGCCGGATTTGCCATCGGCGACAATCCCTTCCGGCTTGACCAGCCCGGCCTTGAGAAACGGCAACGCACCCAACAGAATGGCCGTGGGGTAACAGCCCGGATTGGCCACGACGCGCGCCTGCGCGATGGCTGAGCGATACCATTCCGGCAACCCATAGGCCACACGCGACATCAAAATTTCGGCGCTGTGGTCCATGCCGTACCATTGCGACCAGACGCCCAGATCTTCCAGACGGAAATCCGCCCCCAGATCGATCACTTTCACCCCGGCCTCCACCAGGGCCGGGGCCATTTCCATGGCCACGCCGTGCGGGGTGGCAAAAAACACCAGATCACACTGGCTCAGGGTGGCCAGTTTGGGCTCACTGAACACCAGATCGGTCACACCGCGCAGATTGGGAAACATCTCCGCCACCGGCATCCCCGCTTCCGAACGCGCGGTAATCACCTCAACCTGCACCTGATCATGTGTGCTCAGCATGCGCAAAAGCTCGACCCCGGTAAACCCGGTGCCGCCGACAATCCCGATTTTGATATTTGCCTGTGTCATCCCATTATCCAATCTGTCGTCTCAAAACCCGCATTTTAGCACGAGCCCGCCCGGCCACAAACGTCTGCAGGCCAACCGGGGTTGCAAAAATAAAAAACCCGCGCCAACCGAAGTCGACGCGGGTTTCTGTCTGCTTAAGACGTTGGGAAAGCGGGGGCTTACATCATGCCGCCCATGCCTCCCATTCCGCCCATGCCACCGGCTGCAGCTGCCGCGTCGGCACCGTCGTTATCAGACGGCAGATCGGCAATGGCCGCACCTGTGGTCAGAACCAGACCGGCGACCGAAGCCGCATTCTGCAGTGCAGAACGGGTAACTTTAGCCGGGTCGATAATGCCCTGCTTGATCATGTCCACATAGGTTTCAGAGTTGGCATCAAACCCGATTTCAGGGCTGGCTTCTTTCACCTTGTTGACGATCACAGACCCTTCCAGACCACAGTTGGACGCGATCTGACGCATGGGTTCTTCCATGGCACGCAGTGCGATTTCGACCCCAACCTGCTGGTCGTCGTTGTCGCCTTTGACCGAAACATTGGCACGAGCACGCACCAGCGCGGTCCCACCACCGGCGACGATGCCTTCCTGCACCGCTGCACGGGTTGCGTGCAAGGCGTCGTCGACACGGTCTTTCTTCTCTTTCATTTCCATTTCGGTGGCCGCACCCAGCTTAATCACAGCCACACCACCGGCCAGCTTGGCCAGACGCTCTTGCAGTTTTTCCTGATCGTACTCAGACGTGGTGTTTTCCATCTGAGACTTGATCTGGTTGCAACGCGCTTCGATGTCTTCCTTGGCACCGGCGCCGTCGATCAGCTTGGTGCTGTCTTTGCCGATCACCGCTGACTTGGTTTCGCCCAGCATGTCCAGCTCGACGTTTTCCAGGGTCAGACCCACTTCTTCCGAAATCACCGTACCACCGGTCAGAACCGCCATATCCTGCAGCATCGCTTTACGACGCTCACCGAAACCAGGCGCTTTCACTGCGGCCACTTTCATCACGCCACGCATGTTGTTGATTACCAGTGTCGCCAGGGCTTCACCGTCCACGTCTTCGGCCACGATCAGCAATGGGCGACCGGACTTGGACACTGCTTCCAGGGTTGGCAGCAATTCACGGATGTTGGAGATTTTCTTATCAAACAACAGAATGTAAGGGTTTTCCAACTCGGCGACCATTTTTTCCTGATCGGTCACAAAGTAAGGCGACAGGTAACCACGGTCGAACTCCATGCCTTCAACCACGACCAACTCGTCCTGCAGAGAAGAGCCTTCTTCCACGGTGATCACGCCTTCGGTGGAGACTTTTTCCATGGCGTCGGCAATCATTTTGCCCACAGCGGAATCAGAGTTGGCGGAAATGGTCCCAACCTGTGCAATCGAATCATACGAATCACACGGCACAGACATTTTCTTGATTTCTTCCACCACCGCGTCCACGGCTTTGTGGATACCACGGTTCAGGTCCATCGGGTTCATGCCCGCGGCCACGGCTTTCATACCTTCGCGCACAACAGACTGCGCCAGTACGGTCGCAGTGGTGGTCCCGTCACCGGCCACATCATTGGTTTTGGAAGAGACTTCCTTCACCATCTGTGCGCCCATGTTCATGAACTTGTCTTCCAGTTCGATTTCACGGGCAACGGTCACACCATCCTTGGTCACCGTCGGCGCACCGAAAGATTTTTCCAGTACCACGTTGCGGCCTTTTGGCCCCAGGGTCACTTTTACTGCGTCGGCCAGGACATTGATCCCTTCGACCATTTTCTCACGCGAATCCAATCCAAAACGTACGTCTTTCGCCATCTTATTCGTCCTCTCTAAAACTGATTACTCGATGATTGCAATGATGTCGTCTTCACGCATCACTTTCAGGGGTTCCCCTTCGCCGTCTTTGACTTCCTGACCGGAAAACTGGCCAAACAGCACCTGATCGCCGACCTTCACGGTCATTTCCATGCGCGAACCGTTGTCGGCCATTTTGCCTGGCCCCACAGCGACCACTTCGCCCATGTTTTCTTTTTCCTGAGCGGAACCGGGCAGCAGAATCCCGCCGGCCGACTCTTTTTCTTCCTCTTTCTGGCGTACAACCACACGATCATGTAATGGCTTGATTTTCATCGATGGATCTCCTGATTTATCAAGTAAGGTCAAGTGCCTGACGTTTGTCAGAATCACCGCAGCCACCGTTTAAAGCTGGGCTGCGGCATCAAAAATTAGCACTCTAATACTGAGAGTGCTAACAATTTTATAAATTGCGCCAAAGCTGTCAAGCTTTATGGAGACAGGGGGATTTTTTTCAAGAGAGAAAGGTGTTTTTTTACCAGGCCTGGTCAAAAACACCCCGACAGAACGCCGGGGCGGAAGGTTGGTTAAGATCGATTAAAATTCCAAAGCGGCGTTCATGCGAACATTACGCCCGGGGTTGAGTGAGTAGCCTTTGTAGGTGTTGAGGAAGTCCACATAGGCGGTGTCAAACAGGTTTTCCACCTTAGCACTCAAACGCAGTGTGCGTTTGTCCCATTTGACCTGTGCGGTATAGCCCAGATCCCAGACACTGTAAGCATCGGTCGAGGCGGTGCCGGTCGGGATGTTGTCAAACTGGGAAAAGGGTTCATACTGCCCGGCCGCATCTTTGGCCGCCACCAGTTTCACGCCGAGCGAGAGTGCCTGATTTTTCAGCACATCGCCATCGGTCGGGTGAAACTGCCCGCCCAGACGCAGGTTATTGGCGGGAATCAAAGGCAGGTCACGGCTGTTGTCGGTATCACGCCCCTGAATGATTTCAAGCGCGGCATCCGCAGACCAGTGTTGAGTGAATTGCTGCTGATAGGCCAGTTCCAGACCTCGAATCTGAGCCTTGGTCTGCTGCGCCTGCATTTCATCCAGACTGTTGCCCGATTCACCCGTGACCGTGTTGCCTGTGCGTTCCAGATAAATGTAATTATCCACCCAGTTCTGATACACCGTAGCACTGGCTTGCGCCTGATCGGTTTGCCAGCGCAGCGACAGGTCGGCATTGATGGAGGTTTCTTCCTTCAAGTCCGGGTTGCCGATCTGAAACGCCTGAACTCCGCCATGTTCACCGCCTGCATAAAGTTCAAAAATGCTCGGTGCACGATAGCCGCGTGCCAGCGACCCGGCCAGCGCCCAGTTATCCGCCAACCGATACGTGGCGCCCAGCGAGCCGGTCACCACATCAAAGGTGCGCTCATTGTTGCTGTCGTCAAAAAAACCGTCTTCGATAAAATGGTGGTTGGCTTCATTAATCGGTGCTTTGACCTCATGGCGATCATAGCGGGCACCAAACTGCACCAGCCAGCGATCGTAATCGGCTTCTTCAAACAGATACACCGCCTGTTGGCTCACATCCGCGCTGGGTGCCAGATGACCGGATTTTAAGGTCTGTTCTTTTTCGGTCAGACTCACGCCGATTTCGCCTTCAAAATCGCCCATTTTCGGGTGCGCCAGCGCGAGGGTGACATCATCCCGTTTTACTTCCAGGTCCAGATAATGATCCGTGCCCTTGTCGGCGGCCATGGTTTCATATGGCAGATCGTGCGCGGCTTCGCGCTGGTTGAAAGTGTGGCTCCAATCCGCTTTCAGGGTCCAATCGCCCAAATACAGACCGGCCTTCAATTGAGTTTCGTCGTTTTGCAGGCGCTGTCCGGCGGGCACCGCTTCGAACCCACCGCCATCGTTTTCAATGCCCACAAAATTCTGTTTGGCAATCCACTGGGTGTGACGCAACTCGACATAGCCCCAATGGTCGTCATACCCCAGGCCAATATGGGTCGAACGGTTGTCGTAATTGGTGTAAGGCACTTCTCCGGTCAACAGCGCGCGGTCTTTTTCATCCGGCACGGTCATGTTGTCGGCTTTGCGCTGCACATACCCAGCGGTCAGACCGAAATTTTCGCCGCCCGCACCCAGTTTGGCACCGACCACTTTTTCACTGTTCTGCGAGCTGTACTCGCCCATTACTTCGCCGTGGGTGTCACGCCCGTACGGAATCGCTGGCGACAGCACATTCACCACCCCACCTAGGGCTTCAGAACCATAGAGCACACTCTGCGGGCCGCGCACCACCTCCAAACGCTCCGCCAGAAAGGGATCGATGTTGGCGGGATGACGCACGCCATAGGTTTGAAAATCGGTGGCCTGACCGTTGGACAACACTTTGACTCGATTGCCTGACATGCCGCGGATCACAGGTTTGCCAGCCTGAGCACCGGTACCCAGGTTGTTGACCCCGGCAATGCCATCCAGCGTGTCGCCCAGCGAGCCGCTCTGCGCCGCGCGCTTTTCCTCGCCATCAAGGCCGTTGATTTGCGAAGGCACATCAAACGCCTGATGTTGGTGAATGGGCGAAGCGGAGATGGTCACAGGGGCCAGTTTCGTCTGACTGGACGCAACCGGCTCGCTTTGCTCGGCCAGCACTGCGTTGCTCGCGGCGGCCTGAATCATGGCCACAGCAATGGCCTTAGACAATAGGGTTTTTCTTGATACGCTCATACGTTTTCCTGAACTGAATAATGAATATAAATCAATCGATAAGTTCTTCGCACGCAGCGAAGCACTCAAATCAAAGACAAAAACCACCAGGCCTGGTCAAAACCCGCCCGGCAGCCATGACAAAACACTTACAAAAGAGACACGTTCAGGAGAACGGGGGCGCCCGGCCATAGAAAACAGGCGACTCGGAAACCCGTCGGGAAACAACAAGCGAAGCAGAAACGATTTGCGCCGGAAACAGGTTGGACAGAGGAGCCTGACCGACCCCATCACCGCTGAGCGGCTGCGACAGCGCCTGATACGCATCACATTCCACGGTGTGCTCATGAAATGGATGCTCGGTTTCGTGCACCAATGCCCCGGTCTGACCGAACCAGAACGCGGCCAGCAGCCCCCAGACCAGGCAGGATGCAATCAAGCCGGAACGGCGAGCAGAATGTAAGCGAGGCAAAGGGTTCATAAAAACAAGACGACAGCCTGACAGTTTGGGTGACTGAAACGGAAACCTGAGTGTTACACTATAACATAACTCGTTCTGAAAACCGTTATTTCATCGACTTGTCACGGGCTTTGCCCCAACCGCATTTAAAATTCCCTTCAGAATCCGCTAAGATGAAATCAACGCATTCATAAAACAAGGACATCGACCTATGGCGCACTCTGAACTGGCGGGCAAACCGGCCCCACACGCTTTGCTGGAAAACATTCCCAAGCTGGTCAGCGATTACTACACCCTGACCCCGGACGTCAGCCATCCCGATCAGGCGGTCAGTTTCGGCACCTCCGGCCATCGCGGCTGCGCCAGCCAGAGCGCGTTCAATGAAAACCACATCGCCGCCATCGCCCAGGCGATTGTCGAATACCGCGACCAGCAGGGCATCACCGGCCCCATCTACATCGGCATGGACACTCATGCGCTCTCGGAAGCGGCGCATGCCACCGCGATCGAAGTGTTTGTCGGCAACGGGCTGGACGTGATCATTCAGGGCAACGGTCGCTACACACCCACGCCGGTGATTTCACACGCCATCCTGACCTACAATCATCAACGCGAACACGACCTGGCCGATGGGGTGATCATCACGCCATCGCATAACCCGCCGCAGGATGGCGGCTTCAAATACAACCCGCCCAATGGTGGCCCGGCCGACACCGACGCCACCGATGTGATTCAGGCACGCGCCAACGCCATTCTGAGCGAAGATATGAGCGCCATCCAGCGTCTGCCACTGGCCGAAGCCATGACCTCGCCGCACCTGACCCAAGCAGATCTGATCATGCCCTACGTCAAAGATCTGGAAAGCGTCGTCGACATGGCCGCCATCCGCGAGGCCAATCTCAAAATCGGTGTGGACCCGATGGGGGGCGCTGCCGTGGATTTCTGGCAGCCGATTGCCGAGCATTACGGCCTCAACATTGAGGTGGTCAATGACCGCGTCGATCCCACGTTTGGCTTTATGCACGTCGACAAGGACGGCAAAATCCGCATGGACTGTTCATCACCGTACGCCATGGCCGGTTTGATTGACCTCAAAGACCGTTATGACATCGCTTTTGGCAATGACCCGGACGTGGACCGACACGGCATCGTCACCCCCTCCAGCGGTCTGATGAACCCCAATCACTATCTGGCGGTCGCAATCCAATACCTGCTGACCCACCGCCCGAACTGGGCGGCCGATGTCAAAATCGGCAAAACACTGGTCTCCAGCTCCATGATCGATCGCGTGGTCGCCAGCCTGGGCAAAGTGCTGGCCGAAGTGCCGGTCGGTTTCAAATGGTTTGTTGACGGACTGGTCTCAGGCGAATTCGGATTCGGTGGTGAAGAGTCCGCCGGGGCGTCGTTTTTGCGCCGGGACGGCACCGTCTGGAGCACAGATAAGGACGGCATTATCCTGAACCTGCTCGCCGCCGAAATCACCGCCGTCACGGGCAAGGACCCGGGCCAGCTTTATCAGGCCCTGACCGAACAATTTGGCGACCCGGTCTACACGCGCATTGACGCGCCCGCCAACCGCGAGCAGAAAGCCATCCTCAAAAACCTGTCGCCCGATAAGGTCAAAGCCGATTCGCTGGCGGGCGAACCGATTGTGGACAAACTCACCCATGCGCCCGGCAATGGCGCAGCCATCGGCGGCCTGAAAATCACCACCAAAAACGGCTGGTTCGCCGCCCGCCCGTCAGGCACCGAAGACATCTACAAAATCTACGCCGAAAGCTTCAAAGGACAGGCGCACCTGGACGAAATCATCAAAGAAGCCCAGGCCATCGTCAGCGCCGCATTATCGGGTTAAAAAAATAGCAAACGCCAGCCTTGGCTTGCTATACTTTGTATAGCAGTTTATCTTCATTACTGAAAAGGGAGCCCCTTATGCTTGCCATTCGCCTGCCTGAAGACATCGAATCACGGTTGGAGACCATGGCCAAACTGACCGGGCGCACCAAAACCTTTTATGCCCGTGAAGCGCTGGTGGCGCACCTCGATGAACTTGAGGCACGCTATCTGCCCAAAAGCGACGATCTGGATGACGACCTGAAAGACGCTTTGCTATCCTGGAAAGCGTTTGAAGAAACCGGTGAGCAGTTTGACTGGGACAACCAGATCAAACCTTGGGTGGAATCCTGGTTCACCGAAGATGAAAAATCGGCCCCAGAATTGAATTCGTAAATGGCTCGGATTGTTTTAACAGCCCATGCCCGTGAGGACCTGATACGCTTGCGAGAGTTTTTGGCAGAAGAAAGTGACATTGCTGCCAACAACGCCATCCGAGCCCTGACAACCTCCATTGATCACCTGGCGTCCTTCCCGGAAATGGGCAAAGAAACGGCAGCGCTCAAAGGCATGCGAATTTTACACAAGCCTTACGGCCAAGCCGGTTACCGGATTTACTACCGCTGGTTGCCCCGGTCTGAAAAAATTCTGATTTTAAAAATCCAACACCATAAAGAAGCATAGCTCGCGGCTCACGACGAACAACTGAGCACCATGCTTTTCTGAGCCGGTTTGGGTGGTTGCTGGTAATCGGCCAACTCCACGTGATCGTCAAACGGGTGTTGAAGCGCTTGCGTCCATTGCATCAAAGGCACCTCATCGCCCTTTTCAGCGGCGTCAATGATTTCCTGAGCAATGTAACTGCGCAGTACAATCGACGGATTAGCGGCTCGAATCCGTGCCTGCCAATCATGCTGCGACAATCCCGCATCGGTGACCCGTTGTTGCAGGGCCGCAAACCAATCGGCAAAGGCGTCCGGCTCGGCCAGCAGCGCCATCAGTTCGGGTTCACGCTCGGTGCCCAGCCACGCCAATCGCCGGAAGAACAGGCTGTGATCCACCCGCTGCTGATCCATCAGAATAAACACATCCGCCACCAGCGCCCGGTCGCCCTTTTGAACCTCGGCATCCGGTCGGTTGCGATCTTGGGGCGTGGGGGCCAACCCCAGTTTCACCAGCATCTGCGCCAGTGCAACCCGGTTGTATTCGTTCACATAATCGTCCAGTGCTTTTTTCTGGTCTTCCTCACTCAAATACGCGCCCAGCGCATCCGCCAGCAACGCACAGTTAAAATGCCCGATGCTCGGCTGTTCGTTGTAGGCATAGCGCCCTTCCGTGTCGGAGTGGTTGCACACATATCCCATTTGAAAATCATCAAAAAAGGCATAAGGCCCAAAATCAAAGGTCTCGCCCAGAATCGACATATTGTCCGAATTCATCACCCCGTGATTGAAGCCAACGGCTTGCCAGTGTGCGATCAGGCGCGCGGTGCGTTCGCACACCTGTTGCAAAAGATACCAGGCCTGGTGCTTTAACGACTTGCCTTGCGCCTGAGGAAAGTAATGGTCGACCACAAACCCGAGCAGCGCATCCCGTGCCGTGGCGTTTTTCCGGGCCGCCCATTCAAAGTGACCAAAACGAACGTGACTGGGCGTGACCCGCAGCAGGGTCGCGCGCGGTTCCAGGATTTCGCGCTGCACCGCCTCGTCACTGCTCGCAATCGCCAGCGCCCGGGTTGTGGGCACGCCCAGTCCATGCAGCGCTTCGGAGGCGAGATATTCGCGAATGCTGGAGCGCAACACCGCTCGCCCGTCGCCATTGCGGGAAAAGGGCGTGCGACCAGCCCCCTTGAGATGCAGGTCCCAAACCTGTCCGTCCGGTGCCAGCCATTCGCCCAGCAATAACCCCCGACCATCGCCCAGATGTGGGTTGTAGTAACCGAACTGATGCCCGGTGTATTTCTGTGCCAACGGTCGAAGTCCTGCCTCAGCCAACTCGGGATGCGTCAATTGGCCTGACGCCAGCGCCAGCAACCCTTCGTCCGACAGCGTCAAACCCAGTTGCTCACGCAGAGCGGCGTTCACCCCCACCAGGCGCCCATTCTGCATCGGCTCCGGCGCATTGAACTGATAAAAATCGGATGGCAATTGGGTAAAACGGGATTGAAACGACATATAGGGCCCTGATAATTCCTGAGCAAAACACTCAGGAATTAGTTTACCTTGCCGAGTGCATGAGTCAACCCTGGCCATCGCCATCCGCTCAAGGAATCCTCCATACTGCCTTAAGCAGTCTTCAATAAAGCCCCCTCCGATCCAGACTAAAATTCCCTCAAAATTTAAAAGGGGATTAATGATGCAACGAAAACCACTGGCCACGGCCATTCTGGCTCTCGCCTTTTTCCACGCACCGCAGTTCGTTTGGGCGCAGACCGAACCCGCCTATACACTGGACAATATCAGTATTACCGCCACCCGAATTGAACGCGAGAGCAAAAGCGTCCCTCAAAGTGTGGCCGTGGTGAACGAAGCCAGCATTGAGCGTGAAAACGCCATGAACATCAATGACGTGATTGACGCCATTCCCGGGGTTCAGGCCATTTCGGAAAACAATGGGTACGATTCGCGCCTGATCATTCGCGGGGCCGGACTCAAAGCCCCCTACGGCGTGCGCGAAATCATGGTAATTCGCGACGGCGTACCCATGACCGACCCCGACAGTTTTACCCGTTTTGATCTGATTGACATCGACGACATGGAAGGCGTCGAAATCTACAAAGGCCCCGGCTCGATTTATGCCAGCAACGCCAGTGGCGGCGTGGTCTTTATCAAATCCAAATCCGTATTTGACCCGCAGCAGGATCGAATCAAATTCGGCCTGGGCTCATTCGGCAGCCGACAGTTCAATGCCAAAAAGCAATTCGATGCCGGTGACAACGACAGCTTTGCTTTCAATATTTCCCGTCGTCAGTCCGACAACGACTGGCGTGATTGGAACCAGTTCGACTCGACGCAATTCAGTGTCAAACATGGGCATTTCTTTGACGATAATTCGGTGGTCGAAACCGAAATTGCCTACACCGAAGCCAACCTGCAATTGCCCCAATCCTTAAGCGCCGCCGAATTCGACGCCTACAAAGACACCGGCAAAACCACCAACACCAATGGCGCCTGGCGCAAAAACGGGCGTTATTCCAAAATGCTGTTCATCAACAGCCGTTATGAAACCACCATGGGGGACTACACCTTCAAGCCTCAGGTCTATTTCACCCACTGGGAACATTTCCACCCGGTCACCGGCATGATCAACGACGCCCCCGACAACAAGGTGTTTGGCACCGATCTCACCTGGCATCGCAGCCATGATCTGTTTGGTAACCCGGCGGAATTGTTGTTTGGCGTCACCGCACGCGCCGACATTCGCGAAAACGGCAAGAAATACACCTATGAAGACACCTCGACCGGTTTTGGCGGACGCATTTCCGAAGTGTTGACCGATGATAAAGGAGAACTGGCTCAGGTTGAAGACAGTCAGAACACCATTTTCGGTGCCTACATTCAGGACAGTTTTTCCCCCTCCCGGTCGCTGCTGGTGGACGTGGGCCTGCGTTATGATCGGGTCAATCTCTCGATCGACGGCAATGAAATCCTTGACTATGACTGGGGCTCGGGCACCTATCAGAGCGGGGCGGGCGATTACCGCTACGACGAGACCTACCACCTGATTTCGCCCAAGCTTGGATTAACCTATGCCTTGACCGACCAAACCAATCTGTATGGCATTATCGCTTCCGCCAATCAGGCCCCCACCGAAAGTGAAATGCAGGCCACGCGAGACAATGCGCCGAACAATACGGATCTGGACGCCTCCACCTCGACCAACTACGAAATCGGCCTCAAGCACCGCAGTCGCAAATGGTCGGCTGATCTTGCCTTATATTTCAATAAACTCAACGACGAAATCGTCAAAGTGGAAAACGGCAGTGCCGATTACTATGAAAATGCCGGCGAAACCGACAAAAAAGGCGTGGAGCTGACCGCCGCGTATCAACTGACCCCGAACTGGGGGCTGGGTGCCAGCGGCGCCAAAACCGAATACCGATACGTGGATTACGTCAGCGACGGCAATGATTACTCCGGCAATCTGCTGCGCTTTTCTCCCGAATATCAGTACAGCCTGTTTGTCGACTGGCGACAAGGCCCCTATTCCGCACGCGTCGAAACGGCGGGCGTGGGCGCTTACTATATGGACGATGCCAACAGCGAGGAATACAGCGGCTTTACCGGGTTGACCCACCTGACCATGGGCTATGAGCGCCAGGCCCATCAGGTCGCGTTCAGTGTGCACAACCTGACCGACAAACGCTACGCAACCGAAGTGTCCAAAACCTCCGGCTTTGGCGGCCCAAGCTACGATTACACCCCCGGCGCCCCCCGAACCGTCAAACTGAGTTATCAATACAACTACTAGGAGCCAGGCCATGAATCAGGTGAATCGCACCCGTCGCAAAAACGATCTGTTGGGCTGGCCGGTCATCGGCTGGTTTTTTACAAACAGCAAAATCATGCTGGGCGTGCGCCTGATCGTACTCGCCCTGCTCGGCTCGGCCATCTATTTTGGTTTGGTCTATCCGACTCAGGAGACCAACCCATACACCGGCGCGCTCTTCTGGTCGCTGTTCTGGCCGTTTTTTCTGATCGTGAGCATGGCCACACTGGGCACCGTCTTTTGCGGCATCTGCCCCCACAGCTTTGTGGGCAAATACCTTAACCGTCTCGGCCCCCAGAAGCCACTGCCGGGCTGGCTGAAAAATCGCTGGCTCGGGTTCGGGTTGCTCCTGATGGCTTACTGGGTGCCGCTTTATGCCTTTCCAGACGTCCTCAAAACCCCGTGGGTCAGCGCCGTTTTTTTTCTGGTGTTGACGACCTTTGCCTGGGTCATGTTTTATCGCTATCGCAACATGGCTTACTGCAGCAGCCTGTGCCCGATCGGCACCGTTACCAGCGCGTTCAGCAAAGTGGGCTTTGCCCAACTCAAAACCGATCAGACCCACTGCGAAACCTGTCGCAGCTTTGATTGCACCAAGGCCTGCGAATGGAACCTGCGTCCCTACTTTTTTGAAAAGAAAAATTCGATGGGCGACTGCACCCTCTGCATGGATTGTGCCCAGGCCTGCAACGCGGTGGAACTGACTCTGACCCGACCATCAAAACAACTGTCGCAGCCAAGCACCGCCAAAGAGCCGATGAACGTGTGGGTCTATGTGTGGTTGTTGGCGGTCATTTCGATCACCATGCGTTTTCACCATTCGCTGGGCCACTCGGCCATCAAGGAAGATTTGCCCTGGGTGCAGGCCGGTCAGTGGCTGGAAGCGATGATGCCCGTACCTATGCTGGATTGGGTCGGCGTCGTCGCCCTGACCATGGCGGTGACCCTCACTTTTGCCATCGTCTGGGGAACGTTTGCCATCAGCGCCAGACTGATCCAAATGCCGGTCAAAACGTATTTCCAATCGGTCGGTCAATTCATGGCCCCTCTGATGCTGATTGGCGCGCTCAGTCACATTGGCAGCTTTTTCTTTCTGCACTATGCCTCAGATTTGATGAATGCCGGTTACTGGCTGGTCGGCAGTGCCGCCACCGCCGAGCCGCTGGCCACCTTTCGCGATGGCTGGGTTCACCTGTTTGGTCTGTTTAATTACGTCGCGGTCATCTGGGCGCTCTGGGTGCTGCACAAACGTCTTGGATACTTAGCGGTGTCCGGTTTCCAGCGCGCCACACTCTGGCTGATCAGTGGCGGCATCATCTGGTTTTATCTGTTTTTGGTCGTGTTTCGGGCCCTGATTCCTTCCGGCCACTGAGGCAACCTTTGTTTCGCTCAGGCGAAAGCCCTCTTACGGGTTTTTGACCAGGCACTCGACCACCAGCCGATCGCGTGTGTCAAACAATCGCTTCTGCGCCAGCCACAGAGCGATCATCACCCCCGTGGCGGTGGACGTGGCCACCAGAAACATGATCATGATCTGGTATTTGACCGCTTCGATCGGGTCCACGCCCGCCAGAATCTGGCCGGTCATCATCCCGGGCAGAGACACCACGCCCGCGGCGGCCAGCATGTTGACCACCGGGATCAACGCCGTGTGCAGACTCTGGCGCTTTAAAAACGCCATCGACTCCCGGGCCGACTTGCCCAGCGCCAGCTGCGCCTCGATCACGTCTTTTTGCTGCACCGCGTTTTGCGTCAGCGTATTCAACCCCAGCCCGATGGCGGTCATGCTGTTGCCCAGAATCATCCCCAACAAAGGGATCGCATACTGCGGTTGAAACCAGGGCTCCGGCTCAATGATCAAGATCAAGGTGCCGAGTGTCAGCACAAGCGCCGTCATCGACAGCGACATCAGCCCCACCCAGAAAGAACCCAGTTTGGGAAAGCGGTAAGTCTGGCGCTTGAGAATCTCGTAACCGGCAAAGGTCATCATAATCACGGACACCAGCCCCACCAGCAACAGACTGTCGGAATAAAACACCCAACTCAGCCACACGCCCATCAGCAACAGCTGCACCACCATCCGCACCGAGGCCACCGCCAACTGACGTGTGTGCTCAAACCCATTCAAAAACAACAGGCCACCGGCGAACACCGTGATCAGCGACAAGCCAGCCAAATCCCAATAGGTGAGGGTAATCATTTCCATGCCACGGCATCCTTTTGCTTGGTCATTGTATGTGTGCGCTCGACCGGTTTCATAAAACCCTCACTCAACCGTCATCAGACGGTCACTTTACTGATTCATACTCACCCAATTGATGAATTTCTACCAGGCCTGGTTATTTTTATGCTCGACATCGAAGCCACCATTCTCGACAAATACCCCGACTTCAAACAAAAGCCCGGTTCCGGCGCGCTGCTGAGTTTTCTCAAAAAACTGACGCACGAAGATCAGATCAACGCCTTCATCGAACACAACCGGCATTTGCGCGGGTTTGCGTTTTTGGACAAAAGTTTAGAGCATTTTAACTTTTCCTACCAGGTCAACCACCGCCAGCTCGACAACATCCCGGCGCATGGGCGAGTCGTGATCGTCGCCAATCACCCCATCGGCTCCCTGGACGGTCTGGCTTTGCTCAAGCTGGTGCGCAGCGTGCGCCCGGACGTGCGCATCGTCGCCAACGAACTGCTGTCCAAGGTTGAGCCGTTTGAATCGCTGTTTCTGTCGGTGGACAACCTTTCGGCCAAAGCCAGCTACAAACAACAGTTCAAAGCCATGGTTCAGGCGCTGGACAATGACGAAGCCGTGATCATCTTCCCCGCCGGCGAAGTCTCGCGCATCCGCCCCAGTGGCGTGCGCGACGGCGAATGGAAAAGTGGCTTTCTGAAACTGGCGAAAAAAACCAATGCTCCCATCCTGCCCATCAATATCGATGCCCGTAACTCGGCCCTTTTCTATGGGCTTTCTTCGGTTTACAAACCGCTCGGCACCCTGATGCTGGTGCAGGAGATGTTCAATAAAAACGACCAGCAGATCGCGTTTCACATCGGTCGCCTGATACCGTTCAAAGCCGTGGCCGAACTGGATTTGCCTGACAAGAAAATCGCCAAGCTGATGCGCAAACACGTCTATCGGCTGGCCACCCCCAAAAAAGCGGCACGCAAATGCCCGTTTGACACCGAAAACACCCTGGCGCATCCGGTGGATCGCAGCGCGCTGAAAAAAGACCTGCGCCACGGCGAGCTGCTGGGCGAAACCGCCGACGGCAAAAAAATCGTCCTGTTCGACTACGAAGCCGACTCCCCCGTGATGCGCGAAATCGGCCGCCTGCGCGAACTGACCTTTCGCACCGTCGAGGAAGGCACCGGCGAATCCTATGATCTGGATGCGTATGATGCCGAATTTCGGCATCTGGTGTTGTGGGACGATCAGGAACTGGAAATCGTGGGCGCTTACCGCATCGGCGAATGCGCGCAAATTCTGGAACGCTCAGGGATGGATGGGCTCTATACCCCCAGCCTGTTTGACTTCAACCCGGCATTGATCGAGCGCCTGCCGCAGTCACTGGAAATGGGGCGCAGCTTTGTGCAACCGCGCTACTGGGGCAAACGCAGTCTGGATTATCTGTGGTATGGCATCGGCGCCTACATCAAACGCCACCCCGAGATTCGTTACTTTTACGGGCCGGTCACCCTGTCCGATGCCTACCCGCAAGTGGCCAAAGAACTGATCGTCGCTTTTTTCAGCGAACAGTTTGGCGACGACGCCAACATGGCCGTGGGCAAACGCCCGTTTCGCGCCTCCGACGAGGTCAAACAACTGGCCAAAGAAAGCTTTCGGGGCGACTACAAAGACGCCTACAAAAAACTTAACCGCCTGCTCGATCAATATCAAGTCAAGGTGCCTACCCTGTTCAAACAATACGCCGAGCTGTGCGAACCCGGCGGCATGCGCTTCATCGACTTCAGTGTCGACCCAGACTTCGGCGACTGCATCGACGCCCTGATCCTGGTCGACATCCAACAGATCAAACCCAAAAAATTCCAGCGCTATATCGGTGAACTGTCAGCCTGATCCACTTTTAACCAGGCCTGGTTACAAGAGCTCTTTTTAGTAAAAATTTAAGCCTCAGCACTATGGGCTGTGGGTGATCGTAAAAAAGGACACCCATATTTTTTCATTCATGACTGACTAAAAGCCGCCTTGTGTATAATCTGTGGTAGATTGGATCACTCACTTGCAAAAGGAGCGTGCCATGCAGACGATACCAACGCAAGAATGGCAAAGCTTGCCAGAACATGCGCAGCAGGAGATCATTGATTTCTTTTTGTTTTTAAAACAGAAATACGCAAATAACGGCGATGCCATTGAAACCCAGGCGTTTTCCAATCACAGCGCTCAACAAGTTGAAGACTGGCTTGGGTCAGAGGAAGATGACGTATGGAAGTAAAGCAAGGCGAGGTTGTGTTGTGCCAGTTTTATTTCAGCGATGCAAAACAGGCCAAAAACCGCCCTGTTATGGTCTACAAGGATAACTTGCCATTTGATGATTTCATTGGCATCCCGATCAGCTCCAAAAGCATTCAACATAGCGATGAGCTGCCCATCAACAACCGTGAATTTTTATTGGGGTCATTGCCAAAGCCCTCAAAACTCATTATTCGCAAAACGTTCGTCATTTCAAAGCAGGTCGTTCTCAAGCGTTACGGACAAGTCAATCCGCAAAAAATGGATGAGATTTTCCACGCCTTTTGCAACTATTTTGAATGCCGACAATAATAAAGAAAAATGGACACCCATTTTTCTTCTGTCACGCATTGTGAAAATCGGTCACGCCTCTGCCAGCCCATTTTTATCTTTAAGCATGGCCATATCCGCATGCTTGATCAGGGCGTCCACATCCGTCGCGTTATCCGGGTACGTTGCCGACCCGATGCTGGTTTGCAAGGTTTGTTTGAAAGCGCCCTCTTCCAGCGGATGTTCGCTCAAAAGATCATGAACCTGTTTTTTAATGTTGGGAACATTCGTTTGATCCGTATTGTTTAAAACCAGCAGAAATTCATCGCCTCCCATCCGAAAGAGCTGACCACGTTCGCTGAAATGCGTTTTCAAAAGGGTGGCAAAGTGAACCAGAGCAGCATCGCCCACATCGTGTCCGTATTGGTCATTAATGGGTTTGAATTGATTCAAATCCATTAAAAAAATCGTAAACGGCGACCCGCTTTCTCTTGCCTGCTTGAGTTCTTCGACCAATTCATCCAGCATTTTTCTGCGATTGCCAACGCCGGTCAAGGCATCAAAGTGAGCCGCCTGGACGGTCTTGCCATAGGAATCACTGAGCGCCTTGCCCAACCGGTTAAAGGCATGTCTGATTCGCTCAATTTCATAGATGTTTGTCCGCTTGGAAAGGTAATCCAGTTCATCATGCGAATTAATCTGATCAATAAAATGGCTCAGGTCCTTCAGAGGCGAAATCACCCAGAACCGAAGGTAGAGAAAGGTCAGCGCAAACATAATCAGAAATGAAATCAATGTAAACGTCACCAACAGCACCATCACATCGGTCAAGGAAAACACCACCTTCGACAGTGGAAATTGATGCGTGATCAACGCTTTTTGACTGCCAACCGTCTCCTCGGTATGGCATGCGATGCATTGCTTTTCCACCTTCACCGGGTAATGCACTGTCATGTTTTGTTCCGACCGAACCACTTCCACAGAATCCAGTTTCTTGAAATCGGTGGTGGCCAGCTGAATGTCCATTTGCGAAAAGCTTTGATTCATTTCACGCACCAGCTTTTGCAGCTCTTCCGAGTCGGCCCCTTTTTTCATCAGCGCTTGCAGGCCGACCATCATGGCTTTGGAGTTGGACACCGACGCATCGGTGACATGGTTGGTTAAGACCTTCTGCCCCCAAAAAAACAAAAACACCCCTAGAAAAATCAATGACAGAACCGCTGACAACGACATGGCGTGCAAGGCAATGTTTTGAACGGATCTTGGTTTTTGGTTCAAAGGAAGCTCCCCGTGCGTCTGCTAGAGCTTGTATTCTATCGTTTCAGGACGGTGGCGTCCTCCCTGAGTAACGACATTCTTTTTTTCCGCACCCATTTCACCAATCACACTACCTGACTAGGCAGGCCTGGTAAAAACACCTTGAGCACAAATGGTTTTTGGCCCGCCCTTTGCTTTGGTCACAAAAACACCACAAAACTGTGGTTTTTATGACAATTCCGCGACGTGGCAGGACATACCATGAGCCAAGACAAACAGACCAACGAACACGAATACAAACTGGGCGAGCACAAGGCCATCATCACCCGCACGGACAAGGTGGGCACCATCAATCGGGTGAACCCGGACTTTGAAGCGGCGTCTGGCTATGAATCCGAGGAGTTGCTGGGCAATCCACATAACATGGTGCGCCACCCGTTTATGCCCAAAGAGGCCTTTCGTGATTTCTGGACAACGTTGAAGGCCGGTAAATTCTGGCGCGGCCTGGTTAAAAACCGTCGCAAAAACGGTGATTATTACTGGGTCAAAGCCACCGCGGTTCCCATCCAAAACGGTTATCTGTCGTTTCGCGTGCAACCGTCGGAGGCAGAAATTCGTGCCGCCGAACGTCTGTATGCACGCATGAACCGAGAGGATGATGTCACCCTGGACCAGGGGCGTGTGGTGCCTCAGGGACTAAAAGGGGTGTTCTGGCGTTGGGGCCAAAAACTGTCCGCATTGCCACTGAAAACCAAAATCTTTTTGCCGCTGATGACCATCTGGCTGTTGGTGATCGCCTTGCTGTGGCAACAGGGCTCGGCATTGCGTGACCGTGTGATCATGGAGGCGGGCAAGGCCGCGGCGACTTCGAGCATCCAAAACGCGCAGAATGCCCGTCAGTTTTATTCCGAACACGTGATTCCGGTGGGTCAGAAAGCGGGCATCGGCATCAGCCATGAGCAAGACAGCCTGAGCCTGCCGCTGCCAGCCAGTTTCATGCGGGCGCTCAGCAATATGAGCGACGACGGCGGCAAACTTCGCCTGTTCAGTCAGGACCCGTTCAAATTCCGAACCCAAGACGAAACCCGTCTGGATGCGTTTGAAACCACGGCGCTGGCCCAGCTTAAAGCCAACCCCGACCAGCCGTTTTATCAGATCGAAGAACGCGACGGTGCCCCGGTGTTTCGCTATGCGGTCGCCGACATCATGACCGATGAATCCTGTGTGGCCTGTCACAACAGCCACCCGGATTCACCCAAAACTGACTGGCAGCTGGGCGATGTGCGCGGCGCACTGGAAGTGTCGGTGCCTCTGGCCCAGGTCGAAGCCACGATCACCCACCATTTCTGGGTGGTGCAGGGCGCGTTGATCATTCTGATCGCGGCATCCTTGGTGGCGGTCTGGTTCCTGGCCAGCGGTCTGTCACGCCGACTGGAGCGTTCCGTCTCTGTAGCCGAGCGCATTGCCGAGGGTGATCTGAATTTTGAAACGCCGGTGATGGCACAGGACGAATCTGGGCGCATGATGAATGCCCTGACCAAGCTGCAAACCCGTTTGCGTGAGCTGATTTATGATTTGGGCTACGACGCCCAGCATCTGAGCGACGCGGCGCAAAATCTGGATCAGCAGAGCGACAAGGTTACCCAAACTGCGATCAACCAGAAAGAAGCCACCGAAAATGTGGCCGTTGCCGTGGAAGAACTGACCCGTGCGATGGAGCAGATTTCGGATCATTCCGATCGCGTGCATCATCTGGCGGAAGATTCGCGCAATGCGGCCATCGAAAGCTCACGCACTGTGCACGAGTCGGCCGACAGCCTGAGCGAAATGGCCCAGCGCGTGTCCACCGCCACCGAGAACTTCGAAGCGCTCAAACACATGTCGCAGGACGTGGGCGGCATCGTCAACACCATCGAAGACATCGCCGAACAGACCAACCTGCTGGCATTGAACGCCGCGATCGAAGCCGCCCGCGCAGGCGAACACGGACGCGGCTTTGCGGTGGTGGCCGACGAAGTACGCGGCCTGTCCCAGCGCACCTCGCAATCCACCGAGGAGATTTCCAAGGTCATCGGTCACATTCAGACCATGATCGGCAAAGTCGGCGATGACATGCAAAACAGCATTGAACAGATGCAACAGGGCGTGGATCTGGCGCACACCGCGGGCGATGCCGTCGCAGGTCTGGAAAGCAAATCCAACGATGTGACCCAGGCGATTGAGCAGATTCAGAACTTCCTCAAAGAGCACGAACAGGCCGTGGCCATGATCGGCGACAAGGTCGAACTGATCACCCATGAATCAGACGAAGTGGTCAAAGGCAATGAGTCGGTCAACCAATCGGGCGAGCGCCTCAGTCAGATGTCCAAAGACGTGGAAAGTTATTCGCGCCAATTCAAGGTCATCTGATCACTTTGCGCCGTTCGCATTCCAACGGACGGCCAAAACCGTTAGCATAACCGACACGAACATTAAATTGATTGAGTTGGTATGCAGCCCCTTTCCCAATTTCTGCAGGAAGCCGTGGGCCTGATCTGGGGCCCACCCATGATTATTCTGCTGGTCGGCGGCGGTCTTTGGCTGACGCTTCAGGGCCGGTTTTATCCGTTTCGTCATTTAAGCCATTCTCTGGCCATCCTGACCGGCCGTTATGACCGTGCCAACGCCGCCGGTGACATTTCGCACCGTCAGGCTTTGTCGGCGGCTCTGGCCGGCACCCTGGGATTGGGCAATCTGGCCGGGGTCGCGCTGGCGCTGTCAGCCGGCGGGCCAGGCGCGATTTTCTGGATGTGGCTGTCTGCGCTGGTGGGCATTTCCACCAAGTTTTTTACCGGCTCGCTGGCCGTGATGTACCGCGGCCACGACACCAACGGTCAGCTTCAGGGCGGCCCCATGTATGTGATCGAGCAGGGACTGGGCCGACAGTGGAAACCGCTGGCGGTGTTTTTTGCCATCGCCGGGTTGCTGGGCACCCTGCCCGCCTTTCAGATCAATCAGCTCACCGAAGTCATCACCACCCAGTTACCGGCTGAGGCGATGGCCTTGCCGGAATGGGTCTGGTTGAGTCTGCTTGGGGCATTGCTGATGGCGTTGGTGGCGAGCGTGATCTGGGGCGGGTTGCAGCGACTGGCCATGGTCGCGGTCACACTGGTGCCAAGCATGGTGATCCTCTATCTGATCATGACCGTCAGTGTGCTGGCTCAGCATGCGAGCGATCTGCCGGGCATACTGGCCACCATTTTTTACCAGGCCTGGTCACCGGATGCGATTTATGGCGGGCTTTTGGGCGTGATGATCATTGGCATCAGTCGCGGCGCTTTTTCCAACGAAGCCGGGATCGGCACCGAAGTGATGGCGCATGGCGCCGCCAAAACCGACGAGCCCATTCGGGAAGGACTGGTCGCCAGTCTGGGCCCCATCATTGACACCCTGATCGTGTGCACAGCCACCGCGCTGGTGATTCTGGCCACCGGCGTGCTCACGCCCGACACCGAATTGAGCGGCATTGACCTGACCTTGCAGGCGTTTGGCGAGGGCATCGGGTTGTTTGGCACACTGGGCGTCTCGGTCATGGTGCTGGTGCTCAGCCTCACCACCGTGATCACCTTCTGGTATTACGGCCACAAATGCTTTGGCTATCTGTTCGGCGCCGACAAGGCTGCCGTCTTTAAATATCTTTATCTGCTCACGGTATTTCTGGGCGCGGTGCTGTCGATTGAAGTGGTGTTTTATTTTCTGATCGGCTTTTACGGCTTGATGGCCATCCCCACCATGACCGCGACCCTGCTGCTGGCGCCGCACGTCAAGGCGCAGGCCAGACGTTACTTTCAGATGCGTTCCGATACGCCGCCCTGATGGCCTCGAGCATGGGCTGCCATTCGTCGGGCGCGGTGTCGGGTCGCAGGCACCACTGCATCAAATCCTGATCATTGACCTGCAGCAGGCGCTCAAACTGCGTGAGCCGCGTCTCATTCAAGCCCGATTCTTCGGCCATGGCAAACAGGTTCTGCCAATAGGCCATCAGCAGTGATTCGGTTTCGCTGTTACCGCGACGACAGGCCAGACGGAGCATTTTCAAGCGTTCGATCTGCGACAGCGCCATGTCAGTCGACTTGCTTTTTCAGCATCAGGGATTTGAGTTCGTTGATGGCCTGACTGGGGTTGAGGCCTTTGGGGCAACTGGCGGTGCAGTTCTGGATGTTGCGGCATCGGAAGGTTTTGTAAACGTCGTCGAGTTTTTCCAACCGGTCGCGTGTGGTGATGTCACGACTGTCGATGACAAAGCGCCGCGCGGCCAGTAACGCCGCCGGGCCGTGAAACTGGTCCGGGTTCCACCAGAAAGACGGGCAACTGGTGGCACAACAGCCACACAAGATACATTCATAACTGCCGTCCAAACGTTCACGTTCTTGCGGGCTTTGCAGCAACTCGTGGTCCAGGTCGATGGTCTGATTGGGTTGCGTCGGCTGCAAATACGGATCGACCGACTCATAATGCCGGTAAAACAAATCCATGTCGATCACCAGATCACGAATCACCGGCAACCCCGGCATAGGCCGGATCACCACCGGTGCGGGCAGGGACTTGACCTGGGTGATGCAACTGAGCACATTCTGCCCGTTGACGTTCATGCCATCGGAGCCACACACCCCTTCTTTACAGGAGCTGCGAAAGGTCAGCGTCGGGTCCTGCTCGCGCAGCATTTCCAGTGCGCCCAACAGCATGGTGTCGTCATTGATCCGATCATCGGCCAGCTCGAACGACTGCATGTAAGGTTCGTCGTGCGATTCCGGCTGATAGCGATAAATGGAAAATTGCATCACATGACCTCCACTAATAAACGCGGGCTTTGGGCTCAAACCCGTCCACTGTCAGTGGTGTCAGGTTGACTGGTTTGTAGGTCAGGCGGTGGTCCTGCAGAAAATACAGACTGTGTTTTAACCAGGCCTGGTCATCCCGATCCGGATAATCCATGCGCGAATGCGCGCCGCGGCTTTCCTTGCGAGCCAGCGCCGAATACGCCGTGGCGGTGGCCAGCGTCATCAGGTTTTCCAGCTCCATCGCTTCCAGTCGTTCCAGATTAAACGCCGCGCTGGCATCCTGCAACGAGACCTTCTTCAGGCGTGCCTGCAAAGCCGCCAGCGACGCACATAATTGCGTCAGCGTTTCTTCGGTGCGAAACACCCCGCAATCCTGTTGCATCGCTGCCTGCAGATCGCGCCGGATGGCGGCGACACTGTCCTCGGATCGGGCCTCGTCTGACACCGCCTGTTGCCAGTGAGCCAAACGCTGCTGAATCGGCGCCAGATCCAACGGCGAATCAGCCTGCGTCCGCGTATTGGGCCCGGCCAACGCCGCTTGCAGATGGCGCGCGGCGGCCCGACCGAACACCACAATATCGAGCAATGAATTGCCACCCAGACGGTTGGCGCCATGCACCGACACGCAGGCACATTCGCCGATGGCGTACAGGCCGGCGACGGGCGTGGCCTCACCCTGAACCGATTGCGTCAGCACGCGACCGTGAAAATCCGTGGGGATGCCGCCCATCATATAGTGTGCGGTGGGGTAAACCGGCACCGGGCTGTCGCACATATCCAGCCCCAAAAACGTCAGCGCAATGTCCCGAATACCGGGCAACCGTTGTTTGATCACCTCGGCATCCAGATGAGTCAGATCGAGCAGCACATGATCTTTGTTCGGTCCACACCCCCGCCCCTCTTTGACTTCAACCGCAATGGCGCGCGCCACCACATCGCGCGACGCGAGGTCTTTGACGTTGGGGGCATAATCGACCATAAACGCCCGGCCTTCGGCGTTGCGCAAAACCCCGCCTTCGCCCCGCGCCGCCTCGGACAACAGCATACCCTTGCCCGCCACACCGGTGGGGTGAAACTGCCAGAACTCCATGTCCTGCAGCGGCAGGCCAGCCCGCAACACCATTGCCAGCCCGTCGCCGGTATTGATTTTGGCATTGGTGTTGGTTTCAAACAGCTGACAGGCACCGCCCGTGGCCAGCACCACCGAGCGGGCACGCAACAGTTGTACCTTGCCCCGGGCAATGTCCAGAATCACCAGGCCTGCCACCTCGCCCTGCGCGTCTTTGACCAGATCCACGGCAAAGGCTTCGTTAAAAAAGGTCGTGCCCGCCTTCAGATTCTGTTGATACAGGGTATGCAATATCGCATGGCCGGTCCGATCGGCCGCGGCACAGGTTCGTGTGGCTTGAGATTTGCCAAAGCGCTGACTCTGTCCGCCGAAAGGTCGCTGGTAAATGGTACCGGCGTCGGTGCGCGAAAACGGCACACCAAAATGCTCCAGCTCACGCACAATTTCTGCCGCTTCCCGGCACATGAACTCAATCGCGTCCTGGTCCCCCAGGTAATCACTGCCCTTGATGGTGTCATACATGTGCCAGTGCCAGTTGTCCTCGCTGAGGTTCCCCAGCGCGGCATTAATGCCGCCTTGTGCCGCCACCGTGTGCGAACGGGTCGGAAACACCTTGGACACCACCGCCACGTTCTGGTCGCTCTGAGCCAGTTGCAGCGCCGAGCGCAACCCCGCGCCACCGGCTCCCACAATCACCGCATCAAAATGGTAAATGTCCCATTGCGCCGGATTATCCAGCTCCGCCAAACTCATAACAGGCCACCCTCATTGGCTTCGACCAGAATCCGCCAGGCCGCATACAACGCAAACCCAACCCAAAACGCCAGCATCGTGGCCAGCGCCATCAACCATAACCCGACACGTGGGCGGGGAGCATAGTCAAGAATCGCATCGCGCACACCGACCCAGGCATGCACCGCCAGCAGACCGATGGTCAGTACACTGGCCACCCAAAAAAGCGGCTGGCTGAGCACCCCCATCAGCGCCGCATGCGACGAGACTGGCTGAAACGCCAGATAAGCCACGGCCAGTGGCACATACACCAATAGCCAAACAGCGCTCACGCGCTGCCACAGGTGAGCCCGAAACCCTGTCAATAATCGAGTCACTGCCACACCCCCAGCACAATCAATACCGCACCGAACACAAACACACCAATCAGAACCAAAGCAGAGCGGTGATTGGCCTGTCGCGTTGCCTGAGCTTTGGACGGGTGATCAAAACCTTGATGCTCAACGATCAGATGTCGCAACCCGGTCAGCCAATGCCACCAGAAGCTCAGTGCCAGCAGCGTCCAGCCGATTTTGGCCCAGGGGCTCGCAGCCCAACGCATCAACGCCTCAAAGGACTCAGGCACCGTCACCAGCCAGACACCCCAGACAAACGCCAGACCACCCAGCAGAACCATCGCCAGCCCCGACAGCCGATGCATAATCGACAGCAAAGCATTCAGCGGGTAGCGAAACGCAAACGGGTTGCGCAGCACCGGGCGTTTATCGGGGAACTGATACATGATGATCCACCTGACTCCTGGTCATTTATCCATCCAAACCGTTCTTTCAAGTGCCCGAGCGCACTTGAGACGACCACCTTCTTGCCCATAGCTGGGTTGAACTTAACCATTAGCCTGAGACACCATTTAATCTTACGCGAAAAACCGGTCTCTTGTCATGATCTTAAGGTTTTTAAACGGATTGTTTGACAGGTTCCAAGACACCTCATCAGAAACACAACGCTTGAACCAGGCAAACCTGATTGTCCTCTGGGACAGAAAATCGTTTATGATAATATTGAAAATGGATTCGATGCCGAAGCCAAGGCGGAGCCCGACTATTGAAGCCGTCTGCAGCCCTTGGCCTTAACACAACACCCTGTGATCCATCGGTCCGGTTCAGCTTAGGTGTCGCGCAACTCAATCCAAAAACATCAACCAACGATTGAAAGGAGCGGATCAAGCGCTTTACCAGGCAGAAAAAGCAGGCGCAACGAAGTGTGCCAAAACAGATCAACCGCTGTGCTACATTGAGGTGAAGCGATGTCTCACTCAAACGATTCTTCTGACCGATTGTCCCACCTGCTTGACGAAATCACGCTCAATCTGGAAAGGCACCTGGTGCAGCACCCGGCACTCAAGCACAACGTCAAAACGTCCGAGAATCTGATTCAATTGATGCGCAGCGAACGTGACTGGCTGCAGAAAGTCTGTCTGTCCACGCTCGACCAGGCCGATTTAGAGTGGCTTGACGCACAAGGCCAGAGGTTGATTACCGACTTTCATGTAGCGATTCACGACGTCTTCGAATTGTTGGACGAGGCCCAACATTTCATGATTTCCAACTTACCGAAGCTGGAATCCCTGGTCGACCCGGCCACGCTAAGCACCAACCTCAAAAAAGCCAGAGAGGCCATCGCCAAAGGTTTTTTCTATGCCTCCGTCGCTCAGTGGCGAAAACACATTCTGACACGACGCCGCTTTGCCCATCCCATGATGGAACAGCACAAGCAATGGCTGTTCGAGTTGTGTGACTTTTTGCTTGGCGCGCTTAACACATCGCCCCAAATGGATGACGCCCTGTGCCCCTTTGCTGACTGGCTAAATTCCCTCGAAGCAAGAATGGTTATTTTTGAAGCCAACAGTGACCGCGAAGAGCTGGCCCATAAAATATTGCTTACGCACAAACAGATTCATAACGAAGCGCACATCACCTACGTTCACTGGAAACTGAAAGAGTATTACCGGGCACAGGTTCACTTTGAACAGGTTATGCAGAGCTTTTTGATGTTGGACACCTATTTGAATGATTGTCTGGCCGAGTACCAACAGAATGCCTATGAAAACTTTTTGCGCTTTCTTGTCAGCCAACGCGAACTGATCGAACCATTGCATTACTATCTGGTCATTCACGAAGGACTCGTCAGCAGCCCCGGCGTGTTTTCACATCACAAAAAGGCCTTATTGGAACGCTTCAAACGCACCTTACTCCATCAGCTTGAAGCGCTTCGCATTGACTACATCAGCGAGACGTTTCAAAACAGCCTGCATGTGCTGATTGGCAACCGTGACGAAAAATTGAATCAAACACAGTTAATGCAAGCCGTTGTGAGCGAGATCGAACAAGAAACGGAACTGCCTCTTGACAAAGAACTGCGCATTCACTGGTTTGAGCTGGCCCACCTGGAAACCTTCATCACCGTGGATCAGTTTCGCATTTTGTTCAGCTACTTGGCAACGGATGACTCACTCACCAGCCTGTCGCCCATCACTCATTCTCAGCTCAACCACTACGCCAAAAAAATCACACAGGACCAGAAATTGTTACACCGTCTGCAACGTGCCCTGGAAAAGGGCGCATTCGAGCTGCATTTTCAACCCATCGTTACCGCTGACAATCGTTGCAAACTGGTTGAATGCTTGGTTCGGTTGCCCGCTGGGAACGGCAAGCTGGTTGAAGCCGGACGTTTCATCCACCTGGTGGAAGAATACCAACTCACCCAGCAACTGGATTTAATCGTCTTGACTTTATTGCTTGACGCCCTGCCGCATTTGAGCGGTATCACGCCTGAAATCAGCGTCAACTTATACCCTTCGAGCTTTGGCAACCCAGCTGCCCTGGAGCGGATCAACACCCTTTTCCATTGCTGCCAGCAAAACGGGCTGTCGCTCATTCTTGAAATCACTGAGCATGAAGCGATCAAACATGAAGCCACCCTGCAAAAGTTACACAAAACCGGCGTGAAATTTGCCATTGATGACTTCGGCAGTGGTTATTCCAACTTTTCCTCCTTGCTTGATTTAGCCAGCCAAAACACTGTGGAAGTGGTCAAACTTGACGGCACCATGCTGGATCGCATCGAATCTCAACAGAAACGCCGTCAAATGATCTCATTCATCACCGACATGGCACGTAAGCTTGATTTACAGCCCGTGATCTGCGAATTTGTTGACAGCCAAACAAAGCTCGATATTCTGAGAGCCATGCCCAGCGAGCTGCTGTTTCAAGGACATTTTTTCAGTCGCGCTTTAAGCCTTTCGCAACTGAAAGAAGATTACGGCTGATTCCACTCACCTTAAAACAGGAACGTTTATGCCCATGCCACATCCCACTCAAAAAGCATCCGATCTGTTCGTTCAAGCGCTGGAAGCCGAAGGCGTGGAATACATTTTTGCCATCCCGGGCGAAGAAAATCTGGACTTGCTCAACTCGTTAAAAAACTCATCGATCAAACTGGTGCTGACCCGGCATGAACAGGCCGCCGGGTTCATGGCCGCCACCTACGGACGTCTGACCGGCATGGCTGGGGTGTGTCTGTCCACGCTGGGGCCCGGCGCCACCAATCTGGTCACCGCCGCCGCCTACGCTCAGCTCGGTGGCATGCCGATGGTCATGATCACGGGCCAAAAACCGATCAAAACCAGCAAGCAGGGCCAGTTTCAGATCATTGACGTGGTCGACATGATGCACCCGATCACCAAATACAGTTGCCAGATTCACAGCGGCTACAACATTCCCTCCCGGGTCCGCGAGGCGTTTCGTTCGGCCATGACCGAACGCCCGGGCGCGACCCATCTGGAACTGCCGGAAGACATTGCCAGCGAAACCACTGATTCGCAGGTGATTGAAAAAGGCATGCACCGTCGCCCTCTGGCGGAAGAAAAAGCCGTACGCACCGCAGTGAGTCTGATCGAACAGGCCAAACGCCCGTTGATCCTGATCGGCGCGGGCGCCAACCGCAAGACCGCGGGCAAAATGCTGCGTCAGTTCATCGACAAAACCGGGATTCCCTTTTTCACCACGCAAATGGGCAAGGGCGTCGTGGACGAGCGCCATCACCTATACCTGGGATGCGCGGCTCTGTCCGACCACGACTTTGTGCATTGCGCCCTGCATGACACAGACCTGATCATCAATGTCGGTCACGACGTGATCGAAAAGCCGCCGTTTTTTATGAAGCACGACGGTTTCAAGGTGATTCATATCAACTTCACCAACGCCGAAATCGACCCGGTTTATTTCCCTCAGGCCGAGGTCGTCGGCGACATCGGCAATGGCATTTATCAGATCAAAGAGCGGGTTGAACGTCAGATCCACTGGGATTTTGACTGCTTCATGCAGGCCAAACGCCTGATCGACAAAGACATCCTCAAACATGCCACCGACGACCGCTTCCCCATGTTGCCCCAGCGCGTGGTGGCCGACATACGCCGTTACATGCCCGACACCGGCATGATCGCGCTCGACAATGGCATCTACAAAATCTGGTTTGCGCGCAATTATCTGGCCTATCACCACAACACGGTGTTGCTCGACAACGCCCTCGCTTCCATGGGGGCCGGTCTTCCCTCGGCGATTGCCGCCAAACTGGTCTACCCGGAGCGTCATGTCATGGCCGTGTGCGGGGATGGCGGCTTTATGATGAACTCGCAGGAAATGGAAACCGCCGTGCGCCTCAACCTGGATCTGGTGGTGGTCATCCTCAATGACAACGCCTTTGGCATGATCAAATGGAAACAGGCCAACATGGGCTTTGATGATTTTGGGCTGGATGTGGGCAATGCCAATTTTGTGGAGTACGCGCAAAGCTATGGCGCCCACGGCCATCGCATCCAGTCACCCGATGACTTTCTGCCACGGATTGAAGCCTGTTTCGAAGCGGGCGGCGTCCACCTGATTGAGGTGCCGGTGGATTACAGCCAGAATGATCGCATTCTCAACCACGAAATCAAAGAACAAAGCCAGGCCGCCTGGCAGGCCATGCAAAACACCGACTGAACCGCTCTCTTTTTACGCAACCAACCTGCCGTTTTTGACTGATCGTCATCTCCCTGGCGATCCTCATCTCCTCCTATCCATTTTTCACCAGGCCTGCTGGCTCGATGGCTTTTGCATCTTTTTTGCATTTTTTAAATAAACAGTATTGAAAACGAGAACGGTTAGCATTACACTTCGCTCAAACATAACGTAATACGAATCGTTATTAATATTAAAACAAAAACAAACGTTCGGAGTTCTGTATGCAACACCTGCCCCTGAAAACCGCCCTCTTTTCTGCGCTGTTTGCCACGGCCCCGCTGTCGCAGGCACAGAGCGTCACTCTACCCGAAATCTCATTTGGCGGCCTGCTGGAAACCTCGATCCAACATGAAGACGCCAACGGCGTGGAAAAAGGCGAAAACACGCAATTCGTGCTCGACACCGTCGAAATCGCCCTGGGCGCTCACATCAACGACCAGATCTTTGGTGAAGTGGTTTTATTGCAAGAAGACATCGGGACCGATGACAAAACCGATTTTGAAGTCGACACCGCTCTGATCGGACTGGCAACCGGTTATGGCACTCTCACCGCCGGTAAAATGATTGTGCCGTTCACCACCGGCGAGACGCAGATGATTTCCGATTCTCTGACCCTGGTCGAGCCCAACGGCAACGGGATCGGGTTTGATACTCAGTTGGGACCGCTGGAAGTCAGCGCCTACGTGGTGGACCCGGACAATGGTTACATCAATGACGATTATTATGGCAACACCAACCTGGATCAGAGCGAACTGGGCTGGGGCGATCTGAGCGGTGTGAACGCTTACTGGCCGGTCAACGACTATCTGGCCTTTAACGGCAGCTACGCCAAAATTGACGACGACAATGCTTACTCCGGCGCGGCGTTTCTAAGCGTCAACCAGTTTGGCCTGATTGCCGAAGGCACCGATCTGGACGTCGAGGACCACACCCGCTATAACATCGAAGCCTTCTATGAATCGAATGTCGGGACTTTTTCCGTGGCCGGTCAACGTGATGGCGAAAATCAGGATTACATCCTTGTCGGCTACAATAAAGAAATCTACACCAACACCCATTTCCTGCTGGAGTACAACCAGAACACCGACACCGACGACAAACTGTATCAGGCCATGCTCGCGGTCGAATTTTAATCGCCTCATCTGATTGATTGAAAACTGAAAGGATTGTTATGAAACTCAAAGCACTGACTCTGGCTGTTGCCACCTCCGTTACCTTGATGGGGTGCGCACAAACCCAAACCCACTCAAACGCGTCCGAACTGGCTCAGATTCAGAAGGTTCTGCAAACCAATGCTGACATGGCCTATGCCGCTTATTCGGACTCCTTGGCCACTGCACTGGAACTGAAAGCGGCCATTGCTGACCTGCGCATGAACCCGTCTGATGACACCCTGGCGGCGGCAAAAAAAGCTTGGCTGACCGCGCGTGAACCTTATGGACAGACCGAAGTGTACCGTTTTCGTCTGAGCCCGATTGATTCCACCAATTATCAGGACGAAGACGGCCCGGAAGGGGACATCAATGCTTGGCCATTGGGCGAAGCACTGATTGACTACACCGTGGCCGGTAACGATTTCGGCAATGATCAACTGGGCGTCACCGAACACCAGACCCCGGTTAATGACGGTCAGCCGATCACCGTGGATGACCTCAACCACACCATCATCGGCAACCCGGACATTGCCATCAACCGTGATCTGCTGGCGAAAACCGCCACCGCAGAAGACGAGCATGATGTCTTGGCCGGGTACCATGCGATTGAATTTCTGCTATGGGGTCAGGACCTGAACCGGAACGCCAGCCCCGACACCCAGGGCGAGCGTGAAAAAGCGGTCAAAACCTGGCAGGCACCCAATCTGGCTCAAGGCGGACAGCGCCCCGTCAGTGACTTCATTTCCAACGCTGACAACGATGCGGCCGATCGCCGCCTGACCTATCTGGCGGTCGCCGTCGACAAGCTCATTGATGATCTGCGCCAGGTCAAAAATGGCTGGGCCCCGGGACAAAGCGACAACTACCGCGCCCAGTTTACCCAGGTGACAACCCTGGCCGAGGGTCGTGAAAAAATGGCGGAAATTCTCACTGGCATGGGCACCCTGTCGGAAGGCGAACTGGCCGGCGAACGCATGCAAATCGCCCTGTCGGCGGACTCTCAGGAGGACGAACATTCCTGCTTTTCTGACAACACCCATCGCGACATTGTGCTCAATGCGCTGGGCATTCAGAACAGTTATTACGGTGACTACCAGGGCTATGACAGCGACTTTGACGGCAAACCGGATGCCGGCACCGTGGTGACAGGCTATGGCTTTGATGATTATCTGGCCGATCTGGGCCAAACACAGCTTGGCACCAAACTGGAAGCGCAGTTTGCCAACACCGAGCAGGGCTATCAGGCCATTGACCGACTGGCCCGCGAAGGCACACCCGTCGATGTCGTGATCATGAACCCCATGTCGGAGGACGCCAAACCCATGCGCGATACCATTCTCTCGCTCAACAAACAGTCAGCGGAAATCGCCAAGCTGGCCAAAGCGCTGGGCGTGGAGAAAAATGTGGTCGATCCCGACGCTTCGGCTTGCGACACCAGCAATCCGACCGCACAATGTGACTAACCGTTAAACGTGTTGTGATCAACCTGTCCTTGACCGGCCGAGTCCGATTGAGGCAGGCCTGGTAAAACGTCTAGGCCAGACGTTTTACCAGGCCTGTCGTATTTTTTGCCAGGGTTTATGGGGTTGCTTAACCTTGGTCCTTCAGCAGGCCCGGAGGTGTTCATTTTTTACGTGTGTAAAAAACGAACATCTTCAGGATCGCACAGCCATCAATGTGCCCACAGCACATAAAACTTGCTCAAATCAACAAACCACCAGGCCTGGTAAAAAAGCAAGCTTCGTCTTTGATATGGAGAAGGCTAAAATCGAATGATCCAACGTGCTTTTGTTTTATCCAGTGCGCTCATCGCCGGGTTCCCCATCTGGCTGTCTGCCAACCCGGCCCTGCCCGGCGGCGAGGCCACCACGGCCATCACCCCTTTTGCTTCCTCGATCCAACCCGCGCCCAATCTTCCTGAAGACCTCAAAAAAACGTTTTATGCAGGCAAGGCCCTGGCACATCAACCCTGGGTCAAAGCGCCCAGTTCCACCACCGCCCGGGATGGCCTGGGCCCCATCTACAACGCTCGCACCTGTCTGGCCTGCCACATCAATGGCGGCAAAGGGCGTTTACCCAACAATCATAAGGAACGCCTGCATCAGGGGATCGTGCGTTTGAGTCTGCCTGGCGAGATCGACCCGCAACTGGGCGTACGCCCGGTACCGCATTATGGCGACCAGATTCAATCTCAGTCGATTGCGCTGGCACACCAGCTCGGCGAAGAGATCGTCGCCTTTCAGGCCAACGATGTGCGACCTGAGGCCAATATCACACTCAAATGGCAAACCAAACCAGTCACCTACCCGGACGGCACCACCCTAACCCTGCGTTACCCGCGCCCGGTGCTCAGCAACCTGCATTATGGGCCTTTGCCGGATGGCACGCGCTTGTCTTTACGCAATGCCCCTGCTTTGCACGGTGTGGGACTGTTGAGCCTGATTCCCGCCTCAGAGCTGCGCGCCAATGCCAAAGCGCAATCGGCCCACCCGCGCATTTCCGGGCGATTGAACCAGGTCTGGGACCCGGTCACGCAACGCCTGCAAATCGGCCGCTTTGGTTGGAAGGCCAACCAGCCCTCGGTCGAAGCGCAGACGGCCACGGCCTTTCGCAATGACGTCGGCATCACCAACCCGATTTTTCCCGAACCGCCCTGCGAGACGACGCAATCGCAATGTCTTAAAGGCCCCCATGGCAATGATCGCGAAGGAGTGGAGCTGCCCCGGAAACTGCTGGACAAGGTCGTGGACTTCACTCACCAGATCGGTGTTCCGGCCGCTCGAGCGCAAACATCCAATCAGGTCAAAACCGGGCAGAGACTGTTTGCCCGACTTGAGTGCGTTGTCTGTCATCGCCCGAGCTACCAAACGCAGCCATCCGACCGCTATCCGAATCTGGCCCACCAGACCATCTGGCCCTACACCGACGGCCTGTTGCATGACATGGGCGAAGCGCTGGCCGATGGTCGCCCGGATTTTGAGGCCACGGGCCGGGAGTGGAAAACCCCGCCTTTGTGGGGCGTGGGCTTGAGCAAACAGATCAATGGCAGCGGCCAACTGCTGCATGACGGGCGAGCTCGAACCATAGAAGAAGCGATTTTATGGCATGGCGGCGAAGCCCAGGCCAGTCGCGACGCCTTTATGGCTTTGCCCAAATCCGAGCGCAAGGCGCTGATAAAATTTATTGAAACCCTTTAAACCAGCGCGCCTTTATAATCGGACCTTTGTTTCACGCACAACAAGAGAGACACCTATGACCTCTTTCATTCGACGATCCGGCTTACTCGTAGGGTTGGGCCTGCTGAGTCTGCTACAAGGATGCACGACGCCTCAGCACCAATCCACGCCGCCTGCCCCTGCCATCACCCTGAATGATGCCGGCCGCCATGATCTGGCCGTCCATGCCTTAAAAACGGTGACCCTGCCCACATTAGAGCGGTGGCAGGCCGCCACCCAGGCCCTGACCGACGCCAGCCGGCAGCAATGCCAGCGTCCGACTCCAGATGTGAGCACGCTGCAAGCCGCCTTCGAAGTCCTTTATCCGGCCTGGTATCGTGCCATGCTCTATGACTTCGGGCCTTTGCGTGACAACCTTTTCTTTCCCCGCATTCATTTCGTTGATTCGATGCGCCAGCGTGGCAAGGATTATCACGACACCATTGTGACCACGTTCGAAACCGCTCTCAACGGCAGCATGCCTCTGAACGAGGCCTATTTTGATCAGCTCAAATTCACACAAGTCGGACTGCCGGCCATTGAAGTCATGCTCTATGAGCCCCGGTTTGTCAGCGCTTTGGCAACACAGCCGCGTGCCTGTCAACTGCTCGTTGGTCTGACACAGCACCAACGCCGCCTGGCCGATTCGATTCTGACACAGTGGCAAAGCAGTGAGGGGAACGCCTCTCAATCGAACTATCTGCAACAACTGGTCGAGAACCAATTGCCCGACGGAGAAACCGCCGTCGGCAAGCTACTGTTTTCGTTGCAGGATTATTTGCGTTATCTGAACCAACGCCAGATCAACGGTCATCTGGACGCCACTTTGTCCGATCTGACCCGCGCCAACCTGCTCGCGGGTTTGAATGAGGTCGAGACGCTTCTGACTGCCGGTGACAGCGGCGCGGGCTTGATCGACTACGCCCGCAAAGCTGGCCACACCGAGTTGGCCCAGACCCTCATGCAAACGCTGGATCAGGCACGCCAAGCCACAGAGGCTCTGGATCGCGAGGCCATGCGCTCGAGCTACTACACATTGATGAAACAACTGGAGCGTCCCTTACCGGAAGCCATGGGCGTCAACCTCGGCATGAACTTTACCGATGGAGATTAAACCATGAATGATCTGACCCGTCGCCACTTGCTGCGGACCCTGATCGCGGGCAGTGTCCTCGCCACCTCGCCCAAACTGTTTGCCCAGACGCTGTCGCAATCCGACAGCCCCATTCATGACCCTTTGCAAGGGTGGTTCTCACCCCAGGGGGCAAAGGCCGACACGTTTGGGTTTGGCGCGGAACTGAACCTGAGCCAGGGACCAGTCTTGACAACCGGCCTCAGCGGCTTTCGCGGCCATGGTGGGGCCGAGCACCCCACGAAGCCCGATACGGTCCTGATGTTTGCCCGCCGCCCCGGGCGTGAATCCATTGAAGTCAATCTGCGCAGCGGGGCCATCACCCAACGATTTCAGACACCGGAAAACCGCCATTTTTTCGGGCACGGTGCCTTCAGCGCCGACGGAAAAACCCTGTTTACCACCGAGGCGGATCTGGATCGCAATGTCGGTGTGATTGGCATTCGCGACGCCCACACCTACCGGTGGTTGGGCGAGTTCGAGTCCGGTGGCGTCGGACCGCACGAACTCAAACGCGTCGATGACCGTCATCTGGTCATCGCCAACGGCGGCATTCTGACCCGACCGGAACAGGGCCGTAAAAAACTCAATCTGGCCACCATGGCCCCCAATCTGACCTATCTGAACTACCACACGGGGGAAATCGTCGAGCAAATCCAGCCGCCTGAGAGCAAAGCGAGCATTCGCCATCTGGACGTGGCCGCCGACGGCACCGTCGCCTTCGGCATGCAACTGCAGCGTCAGGCTTGCCACCATGACCGGCTGTTCCCCCTGACGGCGCTGCACACACTCGGGCAATCCCCCCGTTTTCTCAGCCAGCCGGATTTCGTGGTGCGCCAGCTGCACGATTATGTGGGCAGTGTCACCCTCTCAGATCAGAGTCGTCTGGTTGGGTTCACCAGCCCCAAAGGCGATCTGGCGGCCTTCTGGCACCTCGACAGCGGTGATTTTGCGGGGCATCATGCCATGAAAGACGTCTGCGGACTGGCCCTGAACGGGGCCAAGGATGGCTTCGTGCTGACCAATTCATTCGGCGCCGTGCACGAAGTGGATGCGCATACCCTGCAGGAACGGGTGGACCGACGCCAACACTTACCCAAAGTGGCCTGGGACAATCACATGTTGACCATCGGCTGACGCCTTCCCGTTCAGTCGGGGTCGGCACACTGGATGCCGTTTTCCTCAATCAGGTGCTCGTAACGCTGGTCAGTCAGGGTTCTCAGAAAACACACCAACTGTTCCACCTGAATGGGCTTGAGTTTACGCCCGTCTTTCAGTTCGGTCTCCGCCAGGGTCTGCGGCACGGCCGGTTTTGACCAGGCCTGGTGAGTTTCGGGGTTCTGGGTGTGCTGGGACCCCATCAGGAAATGATCGTAAAACTCGATCACTGTGCGCAGGTCTTTGAAGACGCCATTGTGCATATAAGGGCCGGTGACGGCGACATTGCGCAACGTCGGCACTTTAAACTTGCCGCGATGCGCCGGATCATCCACCGCCGGGTTGGCGAGCAACCCTGGATCAGGCGCCTCCAACGTCAACGCCGGATTGGGCGGAACCCCGATGTTATGGTATTCAAAATTGGTGAAGGTCTCGCGTACATGCCCGTTGGGTCTGGCCTGATGACAGGTGGCGCAATTGGTAAACTGCTGGGAAAAAAACAGGGCTTTGCCCGAACGCTCCTTAAAGCTGAACTCGGCTTCGCCTCGCAGCACCCGGTCGTATTTGGAATCAAAAGGGGAAACCTCGGGCGTTTTCTCAAAGGCTTCAATCGCTCGGGTCATGGCAGTAAACGCCTGCGCCGGTTGCTCGAAAATATCGGTGCCGTAAAAACGCTGAAACGCCTGAACGTACAAAGGGTTTTCCTGCAGGCGCTCGACCACAAAACCTTTGCCCGGCATCTGCATTTCCACCGGGTTCAACGGCGGGCCACCCGCCTGCTCGGCCAGATCTTTGGCCCGCCCATCATGAAACTGACCGCCCACATACCCTTCGTAGTCCGGTTGCTGAGAATTGAACCGGGCATGCCTGCCCCAGTGAAAATCGGGCGCAAAAGCGGCATAGGTGACGGTGGGCGCATTGCGCGTGCCCAGTGAGTGTTCATCCGTGCCCAGTGAGACCGGTCGAATCTCGCCGTTTTCATCCCGACGTGTGTCCACAAAGCCCTCAGCCGGATTGTGACAGGTCGCGCAAGACTGTTTTCGATTGTGCGACAGGTTGGCATCAAAAAACAGCAAGCGCCCCAGTTCCGCTTCGGTCAAATCGGAGCCATGATCGGCACTCGGGGTGTTCTGGCAGCCGGCCAACACCGCCACCATCAGCGAAAGACCGACGAGACTAATCCTGTTGCGTAACATCCTGCACCACTTCGTTTTCGAAATTGCGCTGATGATGAAACACCACCGCGTGATCCATTTCCAGACGAATCCCGATCTTGGTCCCAATCGGGTGATCGTGGTGGGACTGACTCATACACAACACCAGCTCATCACTGGGCAGTTTGAGCGTGTACAGAAAGTGAGACCCACGAAAGGCCCGGTTGACCACTTCCAGCTGCCAGTCACTGGCATCATCATGCAAAATATCATCCGGACGCACCAGGACCGAGACCGCCTCTCCCGGTTGCGACCCCAGCGGCAAATGGGCTTTGAGCAGCCCCAGCTCGGTGTGCACCAGATGGCAATCACAGACCGAGCCGGTAATCAGCACCCCCTGGCCGATGAAGTCGGCAATGAACGCATGATGGGGTTCGTGATAAAGGTTGTAAGGCGTGTCCCACTGCAGAAGACGACCCTCCTGCATCACGCCGACCCGGTCGGCCATGGCAAAGGCTTCGTTCTGGTTGTGCGTCACCATCAAGGCGGTCATGCCTTCGCTTTTCAAAATATGGCGTACCTCACGTGCCAGCGATTCCCGCAGTTCCACATCCAGGCCGGAAAACGGCTCATCCAGCAACAAGACGGCAGGCTTGGGCGCCAACGCACGCGCCAGGGCCACCCGCTGCTGCTGACCGCCGGATAACTGATGCGGGTACCGCTTGCCATTATCAGGCAGCCCCACCAGTGACAGCAGTGCCTGAACCCGGGCCTCACGCTCTGACGCCTTCAGGTTTCTCAAGCCATAGCCAACATTTTGCGCCACGGTTAAATGCGGGAACAAAGCAAAATCCTGAAACACCATGCCAATGTGGCGCTTCTCAGGCGGCACCTGAAACCCGGGACGGGTCAGCTCCGTGCCTTCCAGCGCAACCGACCCGCTTTGCACCGCCTGCAAACCGGCAATGCTGCGCAACAAGGTGGTTTTGCCACAGCCACTGGGACCGAGCAGACAGCCGATCTGTCCCGGGTCAATGCGCAGGTTCACATCTTTGAGCACCTTGTCGGCACCGTGGGCCACCGACAGTTGAGAAATCATTAATTCATGCATGCGATTTTCCAATCAAACGACTGAGGTAGATCACCGGAAGGATGCCGGTGAGCACAATCAGCAACGCGGGCAGTCCGGCATCGGCCAGACGCTCATCTGCGGCCATCTCATAGGCACGCACCGCCAGTGTATTAAAGTCGAACGGGCGCAAAATCAAGGTCATGGGCAGCTCTTTGAGCACTTCCACAAACACCAGGATAAAGGCGGTGAGCAGACTGGTGCGCAGCAACGGCAAATGAATGCGCCCCAGTATTTCCGTGGCATTGGCGCCCAGCATCCGGGCCGACTCATCCATGCTGGGTTTGATCCGTTGCAGCCCCGCGTCCACGGTTTGCAACGCCACCGACAGAAAGCGGAACGCATAGGCAAACACCAGCGCAAACAGGGTCCCCGACAACAACAGACCGACGGAGACCCCAAAATGCGTTTGCACCCAGGCATTGATCTGCTGATCCACCCAGGCAAACGGAATCATCACCGCAACGGCGAGCACGGTGCCGGGCACGGCATAACCGAGCATCGCCACCCGTGTGGTACCCCGTACCATCGGATGCGGAAACAGCCGCTTGGCATACGCCATCCACACCGCCAGTGCGACCACCACCAGGCCGGCAATCAGCGCCAGATAGAAACTGTTCCAGACCAGCAACGCAAACTCAGCGTTCAGCCCGGTCTCTGCGGTCGCCACCGCCCAGTACAACAACTGACCGCCCGGCACCAGGAACCCAAACACCACAGGCAGACTGCACCAGAAAACGGCAAGCCATGCGCCCCGGCCTCTAAGACGCGGCAAATGGGCCGCCGGCCGGGGCGCAGACAAGGCAAAATAACGCGCCTGACGGCGTGACCAAAGTTCCACCGCCATCAACGTCAACACAAACGCCAGCAGCAGCAAAGACAAATGGGCGGTGGTGACCGTATCCCCAAACCCGGTCCAGGTACGGTAAATGCCGGTAGTAAAGGCCGCCACGCCAAAATGCTCCACCGTGCCGAAATCAGCCAGCGTTTCCATCAACGCTAACGTCAGCCCGGCAATGATCGCCGGACGCGCCATGGGCAACGCCACCTGAAAAAAGCTGCGTACCGGTCCGGCCCCGAGCAGACGACTGGCATCCATCGCCTGCTGGCTGTGGTTGGCAAAGGCCGCGCGACTGAGCAAGTAAACATAAGGGTATAACACCAGTGAAAACATCACAATGGCGCCGCCGAGCGAGCGGATTTCCGGGAAAAAGGCCCGCATCATCGTCAACGGCACCACCTCGCGTAGCGCCGATTGCACCGGCCCTTCAAACACCAGCAGACCGGTATACGTGTACGCGATGATGTAGGCCGGCATCGCCATGGGCAACAGCAAGGCCCACTGAAAGAGTTGCCGCCCCCGAAATTCGTACTGACTGACAAACCAGGCCGTCGGCACCCCAAGCAGCAGCGTGCCCACGCCGACGCCCAGCATCAGCCAGATCGAGTTGGCCACATATTGTGGCAACAGCGTCTCTGACAAATGCGACCAGGTCGCATTTGTGGGCTCAAACACAAAACTGAAAAGCACCCACAAGGGGGTGCTCATCAGAATAATCAGTGCCAAGGTCAACCAACCCCAGCCTGGTAAGCCGCGCAGAAAGCGCATATCAGACCTGTCTCATTCGTTTAACGCCATCCGGCTCGGTCCATGATGCGCAAGGCCTGGGTGTTCAACTCACCCAAACGGCTCAGGTTCAGGGCATCCGACTCGAACTGACCCCAGTCTTTGAGCGTGTCACTCCAGGCCACACCTTCGACCACTGGGTATTCGTGATTGACTTCGGCGTACCATTTCTGAGCGTTCTTGGAGAGCATAAACTCAATCAGCTTCAAGGCATTGTCTTTGTTGTCGGCCGCTTTGGTGACCGCAATGCCGCTGACATTCACGTGGGTGCCCCGGTCCGACTGATTCGGCCAGAAGATCGCCACCTGATCCGCCGCATCCTGTTGGGCGGCATCCGGGCTATGAATCATTTTGCCAAGATAATAGGTGTTGACCACAGCCACATCACACTGACCGGCTGCCACGGCTTTGATCTGATCCCGATCACCGCCCGCAGGTTTGCGCGCCATGTTTTTAACCAGACCTTTGGCCCATTCTTCCGTTGCGTCAGCACCGCGATGCGCAATCATCGAGGCGACCAGTGACTGGTTATAAATATTATTGGACGAACGGATACAAATGCGGTTGCGCCACTTGTCATCCGCCAGGGCTTCATATGTACTCAGTTCCGCCGGATTCACCCGATCTTTGGCATACACAATCACGCGCGCTCGAGTGGTCAGTCCCACCCAGTAGTTGTCTTTGTCCTGAAGGTTCACAGGCAATTTTGACTGCAGTGCCTCCGTCATGGCAGGCTGCAATACGCCCGCTTCCTTGGCACGGTGCAGACGACCCGCATCCGTGGTGACCAGGACATCCGCCGGAGAACTTTCGCCTTCCGTCTCCAGACGCTTGAGTAGGGCATCCGCTTTGGAGGTGATCAGATTCACTTCAATACCGGTTTCACGACTGAATTCATCCAGCAAGGGTTTGATCAACTGCTCTTTTCGAGCCGAATAAACATTCACTTCTTCGGCCGACGCCGTGGCCACATTCAAAGGCAATGCCAGGGCGACAGCCAGACAACCGGTGATCATACGCGAAAATTTCATACCCCTCTCCTTTTTGAGTTCACTTCACACCCAAATGCGGGCGTTTTGCAATGAGGTTGGAACCATGTGCGTTCGTCAAATCGAACAATGAAACACATTGTAAATGCTAATTATTGTTATTTACAAGTCTTTTTTTAACCAGGCCTGGTTATTTTTACAAGGTGCTAACCCGAATGTTTCATGAATTTGTGCTGAGATTGCGCAGGATCTTGTTTTTACAAGGAAATTTCCGAAGAAGCGTCGTATCCATGATTACGACCGATTGAGAAAATATTGCTTGTGGAATCAAGGGGCAAGCAAGGTCGGTGCAAATTTGTGAAATATTCGGGCTAAGCACGGAGGGGTTTGGGCAGCCGGTGACGGGGGTCCTGCCGATAGAAATGCTGCAACTGAGCGTAGAGATCAGGGTGATGCTGGTGAAGGGCATGCGGCTGACAAAAGAAATATTCACTGACCACCGCGAAAAATTCCGCGGGCTCCGTGGCCGCATACGCATCCAGAAAATGATGTCCAACGCCCTGCTCAACCTGTTCATGCAGGTGTTCATAATGACGGGAAAAGATACGGGTCCAGTCCGGGCGCGATTGCTCTGGATGCAAAGGTGGCATGCCATTGGCACGCCCATTGCCCATGTCCAGTTTGTGGGCGATTTCATGCACAATCACCGATCGGTGGGGGTGAGTCGTGCTCGTCTCCTGTTCGATGGTCCGCCAGTCCAGGACCAAAGGCCCATCCAACCAGGCTTCGCCTTCCAGCCATCCAGGCTGATCGGTGACAACTCCGGCTTCATCCACCTGTTCGTGCTCGGCCCAGAAAGGCGCCGGGTACACAATCACGTCATGCCAGCCGCGCAGACGACGCTCATCCAAATGCAGCACCGGCAGACAGGCTTGCGCCGCAATCAATGCTTGGTGCCAGAGCGTCAGCGGTTGCGCTTCTTTGGCCTGCCAGTGTTTTTTATACACAAACACACTGGCCAGCTCACGCAAACGGGCCCGTTCCACCGCGCTCAACCCGGCAAACAAGGGTCTGCGCATGTGCTCGGCCCAAAGTGCGTGTTCAATGCCATGACGCTGTAAAAAACGCTGACGCCGCCAGTGACGCCAGCGCCGCAAAAAGTTCAGCAAAGACGCATCTCCAACGGCTTCAGCTGGACTGCAGCCAGGCCAGCGCCGCGGCTTCGTCTTCGAAGTACTCGACGTCCCCAGCGACAAACCAGTTGCCCACCTTTGCCGCATACGCCTGCCATTTTTTATGCCCCAGGATGGCAATTTTTTCAAACGCTTGACGATGCTTCATGCCCAGACGAAAATCATCCCAGGCCGCGTGCAGATCCCAGCCCTCCATCTCGGTCAGATCGGCCAGCACATTCATTTTGGCCTCTTTGACCCCGTCCAGCGCGGACTCAATCATGGGCGTGATCATTTCATAATCTTCGTGGGTCAACTGCCCCACGGCGGCCAGGCGCAGAAAAAATTGTGAGCCGGTGCGCTGGATGCCCAGCGACACCCCATGTTTTTCAATCGGCATTGCTTGCCTCCTCCGTCATCACGAATGCCTCAGGATTTCAGCTGTTTGATCAGGTTTTCCATCATGTCCAGCGGAAACACAATGGTGTTGGAGCGGTCATTGGCAATCTCGGTCAAGGTCTGCAGGTAACGCAACTGCAGCGCCTGAGGCTGGTGCGACAGAATTTCGGCGGCTTCCTGCAGTTTTTGCGAGGCCTGCATTTCGCCTTCGGCATGAATCACCTTGGCCCGACGCGAACGTTCTGCTTCCGCCTGCTTGGCAATCGCCCGGATCATGCTCTCATCCAGATCGACGTGCTTGATTTCCACATTGCTGACCTTAATGCCCCAGGCATCGGTCTGCTGATCCAGCGAATCCTGAATGTCGGCATTCAGGCGCTCGCGCTCCGACAGCATTTCGTCCAGCTCATGCTGGCCCAGCACCGAACGCAAGGTGGTCTGGGCCAACTGACTCACGGCATCGTGGAAATATTCGACCTGAATGATCGCTTTTTCCGGGTCAATCACCCGAAAATACACCACGGCATTCACATGCACGGAGACGTTGTCGCGCGAAATCACGTCCTGGCTGGGCACATCCATCACCACGGTGCGCAGGTCCACTTTTTCCATCTGCTGAATGATCGGGACCACCAGAATCAACCCTGGCCCTTTCACTTTGTAAAAACGCCCGAGCATGAAAATCACCCCACGCTCGTATTCACGCAAAATGCGAATGGCGCTGAACAAAAACAGCAGCACCAGAACAATCAATACAATCCATCCGTAACCGAACATCATTGGGCCTCCTTGCTCTCCTTGACTGTGTTGTCGCTCGCCTCATCAGCGGGGCGAACCTGTAACACCAATCCGTCCAGTCCAACCACCGTCAGGCGGCTGCCCTGCTTGATCGGCACCTGGGTCTGCGCCTGCCAGTGCTCTCCCTGGGCCAACACCGGCCCTTTCCGATCAAAGTCCGCCAGAGCCGTGACAACCTCCCCCACCAGGCCTTCACGACCAGCAACCTGGTGCCGATGCATCGCTTTCATGGCCAGCCAGGCCACGCCCACCACCAGCACCAGAGACACCAGCGTCATCACGACAATCAGTGATGGATCAATGCCATAACCGGGGGCCTGAATGTCGAGCAACAGCACCGAACCCGTGGCCAGAGCAGCAACGCCGCCCAACCCCAAGAGTCCGAAACTGGGCTGATACGCTTCGGCCACCATAAACGCCAAGCCCAGTCCGATCAACAGCAGACCGGCCCAGTTCACCGGCAACCAGTGCAAGCCATACAAGGCCAGCACCAGCGCCACCGCCCCGATGACACCGGAAAACACAATACCGGGATTGAGAAATTCCAGCACCAGCCCATAGAAACCGATCAGCAGTAACAGATAGACCAGGTTGGGCTGCGTGATCACGGCAAGAAACCGTTCCTGCCAGTCCGGCGGTCGCTCGACCGATTGCACCGAATCCGTGCTCAGCGCGACGGTTTTACCTTGAAAGGCCAGTGTCACCCCGTCAAGCGCTTGCAGTAATTCGTTGCGTGACCCCGCCATCTGTTCGATCACACCCTGATCCAACGCTTGCTGAGCGGTCAGGCTGACTCCCTCGGCGACCGCCTTTTGAAACCAGTCGGCATTGCGCCCGCGCTGTTCGGCCAGCCCTTTGATCAGGGCGGCGGCGTCTTCAATCGCTTTGGTCTGTTTGGCACTGGGCGTTTCCCCTTCGCCCAGAGACACCGGCGTGGCCGAACCCAGATGCGTGCCCGGCGCCATCACCGCTCGATGACTGGCCGCCACCAGAAAGGTGCCTGCGCTGGTCGCTCGAGCGCCACTGGGTCCGACCCAAACCACCACCGGCACGGGCGCATTGGCAATTTGCTGGACCATTTCTCGCATGGACGAGCCCAACCCACCCGGCGTGTTGAGCCTCAGCACGGTCAGATCAACGCCCTCTGTTTTGGCCTGAGACAGCGCTTTTGTAAGATAAGCCTCCGTGCCCGGGTTCACCGGGCCCTCCAGGGTCAGCCATTGCACCCGCGTGGTGTCGGCGAGTGCGGACGCGCTGGCAAACCAAAGCATTGCCAACAGGCCGAGTCGATGAATCACTCGTTTCATGCGCGACCCTCCTTGCTCAAACATTCAAAACGACAAGCGCTTACTTTGTCCCATTGCCGCCAGGCCTTGATTGACCATTTTCTGAATACGATGCGGGACATACACGTAGGCACCGGCGGTTTCCATACGCTCACTGATCTCTTCGCCGCTTGGATCCAGCGTGATCAGGGTCGGGTATTTGGTAATGTTGTACCAGTCGGCCAGGGTCTGCTTCGACACGGGCTCGCCGTAAAAATCAATCACCTCCCCGCCCGAATTCAGGGTCACTTCCAGCATCACCGCGTAGCCGTCCAGCAAGCCGTTTTCCACCACCGGCAGAATCGCTTCTTCTTTCAGGGTAGCGGCGCCCCCGCCTCGCAGCCGGGTAAAAAGCAGCATCACCGGATGACCTTTTTCCGCGGCCTGCTCGCCGATTGCCGCCAGATCGCGGGCCTCCTCAAGTTGCCAGGCGTTTAAGGTCTGGGCTTGCGTCGGCCCGGCCCAGACGTAAAGCAGAAACAGTCCGAGCACTGCTATCCATGCGTTTTTTTTGCTATAGTGGCGGTTTTGCAACCTCGCGCATTTAAAGCATTGAAACCTGGCAACCCTGAGTACCATGACCGACGTCTCCCAACCATGCGATAACGATGTATCTTTTCATGGTACGCCTTTTCAACAATGGCGCCAATCCCTTTTTGCCCATTTGCAGCGGCACCGTCATCGCACCCTGATCCGACTCCAGGGAGAGCCACGCTGGCGTCATGCACTGATCAAAGCCCTGCTTGAACCCTGGCAAGAGGCACATAAAACAGGGCTCTGGATCACGGAAAGCGAGGCCCGAGCACCCGAGGCCTTACCAAAAGGGTGTACGGCCATGCCGCGTGCACGGCTCAAACAGGCACTGGGGCAGGAAATCGATCTGGCCGTGCTGGATCTGGCCGACGGCATCGAAGCGGACGCACTGGCCCTGGTCGGCGGCATGATTCGCGGCGGCGGCGTTTGCGTTCTCGGACTGCCGGCTCCCTTGCGCAACGAGCCCAACCCGGCCCTGACGGCGTTTCTCGGTCACGGCCAAAGCGACCCGGGCGACGGATTTACTCAATGGCTGCAACAGGGAGCGGCGCTGACCCTTCGTCAGGGAAGCGGCACCGACTGTTTGCGCGAACTGCCTGACTGGCCCGCTCAAACAACACCGTCCAATCCCGAACCGACGCCCCAAGCCTTTCGACCGACCTCGGAACAGGAACAGGCCTGGTCAAAAATTGAAACCGTCGCACTGGGGCATCGCAAACGTCCGCTGATCATTGACGCACCGAGGGGACGCGGTAAATCCACATTATTGGGGCTTGCCATCTGGCGACTCTGGCAAACAGGCAAGACCCGGTTAACGCTGACGGCGGCACGACCCTCGCAAATTCACCAGGCCTGGTCGTTTTTGCAGCGCCAGCCCGACTGCGAGCTTTTGTCTGACACGCGCCTGCAATGGACCAACCCGCAAAACGGTCAGCGCCATTTTCTCGACTACCGCCCACCGGATGACCTGGTGCACAACCGCCAGCCGTCGCCGGAAGTTCTGTTGATTGATGAAGCCGCGCACCTGTCACAGGCTCTGCTCGAAACGCTGCTCGACACCTATCCGCGCGTGGTGATGGCCACGACCACCGACGGCTACGAAGGGTCCGGGCAGGGCTTTGCGCTCAAATTGCTGCCTCGGCTGCGCGAGCGCTTTGACCGAGTGTTTCACCACACCCTAAGCACGCCCATCCGCTGGGCACCGAACGACCCGCTGGAACGGCAACTGAATGAACGGCTGTATCTGTCTTCCTCCCCCTTCTCGGAGCAAACCCGACGTTCAGGCGATGCGCCCAGCGTCCGCACCTGGCAAACGGCAGAATTGCTGACCCAACCCAACACCGTCAACCAGATCATGGCACTGCTCAGTCAGTCTCACTACCAGCATCGGCCCAATGACCTGATGCGTCTGCTCTCACTGCCCGAGCAGTCACTGTGGACACTGCAACAGGGGCAACAGATTGTGGGCGTGCTCTGGGCTCTGCCGGAGGGCGGACTGCCCTCATTCAAACCGGGGCGTCGCTTTCGAGGGCACCTGGTGGCACAAAAACTGGCCCAACTGAACTGGGACAACACCTGGCAAAGCCTGCACGGCTGGCGCATTCAACGCCTCGCCATCGCCCCCGACTGTCAGCACCAGCAACTGGGCACCCACCTGCTCAGCACGTTTCTGCAAAGCGATGCTGCCCAGAAAAAAGACTATGTCAGCACCAGTTTCGGTGCCACCGCACAACTGATTCGTTTCTGGCAGCGCCAGAACTTCATGCCGATGCACCTTGGATTCAAACGCGACCACGCCAGCGCCCTGCATTCGGTTATGATGGTCCATGCCCAGTCGGACCCGGCAAAAAAAATCACCACCCAGGGCTGGCACCGCTTTTATGACGAATGGTCGTGGCAACTGGCCGGGCCCTTTGCTGAACTGCCTGCCGACCTCTTAACCTCGCTCTGGTCTCTGGCGCCCCCCAGCAATGAGGCTGAGGCCGGTTGCGCGCTGCCGGATTACCTTGCCGGGCGCGACTTTGACAGTCTGGCGCTGGCGTTGCGCCACTGGACCCTGAGCCAGCTTTGTCAGCCGACCTGGCCCCTCGATGCGCTCGGGCAGGCCTGGTTAAAAAAGGTGGTGCAAAATCAGCCCTGGTCCAAGGCACTGGCAGACACCGACTGCGCCAGTCGAAAACAATTGGAGCAGGCCTGGCGGTCATGGCTGGCCCGGCATTTTACAAACCAAGCAAACAGAAACGGCTTGAAACACAATTAACATTGATTACAATAATCATTCTTAACAACAGGCATACCGATTATGGAACTCCTTAAAACCTATCTTGACCCAGTGGTGTTTTCTTTATTGGGATTGATGGCTTTTGTGGCCACCTGGTTTACGATTGAACGCGTCCTGTTTTATCGCCACCTGGTCTTGGATGACTTTACCCACCCGGCCCTTCTGAACGTGGCGCTGACCAAAAACCTGACCCTGATCTCGACCGTCGGCGCCAATGCCCCATATGTGGGCTTGCTGGGGACAGTGCTGGGCATTCTGGTGACGTTTTATGATCTGGGCATGAACCAGAGCATCGACACCGGCCAGATCATGGTCGGACTGGCACTGGCGCTGAAAGCCACCGCCGGCGGCATCGCCGTGGCCATCCCCAGCATCATGGCGTACAACCTCTTGATGCGCCAGGTGGACGTCAAAATGAGCCGCTTCCAAGCCATGGCATCGCAACGGGGGCCTCATGAAACGCTTTGACGACATCAACGTCATCCCCCTGATTGATGTAATGCTGGTTCTACTGGCGGTGGTGCTGACCACGGCCAGTTTCATTGTGACCGACTCGCTCGACATCCAATTGCCTGAAACCCAAAACACACAAAGCTATGTGCCGCCTGACACCGATCCGCTGCATTTGGCGATTGATGCCCAGGGACAATTATTTCTGGAAGCCCAAGCCATTGACCTGCCCACACTGGGCGCACGCTTCAAGCCCCTCGACAAACAGACGCCGATCGTGATCAAAGTCGACACAAAAGCCGAATTCGGGCACTTTATCGGTCTGGTCGACCTGCTCAAAACCCACCAGCTGACCAATCTGACGTTTTTGACCGAAAAAGGCGCCTAAACGGTATGAAGCACCGAACGTTCAAAGCCTTTGTTGTCACCGTCGGCGTTTATCTGCTCGCCGGCATGGCTCTGGCAGGCTGGTGGTTAAGCGAATCCCGGACGATGCCATCCAATGAACGGGCATTGCCGATTGAACTCAGCATGTTCCAAACGCAACCCGAGCCGGAACCCAAGCCGGAACCTAAGCCGGAACCTAAGCCGGAACCTAAGCCGGAAGCCAAGCCGGAAGCCAAGCCGGAACCCAAGCCGGAACCCAAGCCGGAACCCAAGCCGGAACCCAAGCCGGAACCCAAGCCGGAACCCAAGCCGGAACCCAAGCCGGAACCTAAGCCGGAACCTAAGCCGGAACCTAAGCCGGAACCTAAGCCGGAACCCAAGCCGGAACCCAAACTAGAACCGAAACCTAAGCCGGACCCTGCGCCTCAGCCCGTGCCCAAAACACCAGAACCGAAACCGCCCACCCTCTCCCAGGCTGAGATTGACGCCGCCGAACAGCGCTACCTCAACCAGCTTAACCAGACCCTGGCACAACTGGCACAGGACGTCTACCCGCGCCGGGCCCAGCGCCGCCGCATGGAAGGCGAGGTCCGGCTCGCCTTTACCATTCACCGGGACGGGCGCATCACCGACCTGCAGATTCTGCAAAGCAGTGGCCATCCTTTGCTGGATGAGGCATCTCGGGAAATTCTGCAAGAGCGCCTGAAAATGCGTTTCAAACCCTTTTTTGACGGCATCCAGCGCCCGCACTGGCGTCTGAGCGTGCCCATCCATTTCCAGCTACGCTGAACCTCGGTTTGAAATACGAACACCTTGCAGCCCGCCATGCAGGTTGTTAGGGTAAAAGGAAATCAGGAGGTCAACCATGAACCGAGACGAGGCACAGAGACAGAAATTTCAGGCACAACTGGATGAGTGGAAAGCGCAAATCGATCAGCTCAAAGCCAAGGCAGAACAGGCACAAGCCGATGCAAAACTGGCTTATCAGGATGAAGTGGATCGGTTAACGCACATGCAGGCCGACGCCCAGCAGAAACTTGATGCACTCAAGCAACCCGGCTCTCAAGCCTGGGAAGATCTGACGCAAGGCGCGGATGAGGCACTGACGAGCCTTAAGCAAGCCATTCAGAAGGCCCGCGCCCGATTTGACTAAACCGGGAAAACGGCGTCAGGCAAATACCACGGTTTTGTTGCCGTGGATCAGCACACGGTCCTCCAGGTGATAGCGTAGCCCGCGTGAAAGCACGGTTTTTTCCACATCCCGACCTTGACGGCGCATGTCATCGATGGTGTGTGAGTGCGACACACGAATCACATCCTGTTCGATGATCGGCCCGGCGTCCAATTCTTCGGTCACATAATGACAGGTCGCGCCGATCAGCTTCACGCCACGCTCATACGCCTGATGGTAGGGTTTGGCACCCACAAATGAGGGCAGGAAGCTGTGATGGATGTTGATCACCCGCCCGGCGTAATCGGCACACATCTGCGGCGGCAGAATCTGCATGTAGCGCGCCAGCACAATCACATCCACGTCGTACTCGGCCACCAGCGCCTCGGCCCGAGCAAACGCCTCGGGCTTGGTATCGGGTGTGACCGGCACATGATGAAAGGGCACGTCATACCACTGCGCCATCTGTTGCAGATCCGGGTGATTGGCGATCACACAGGCAATGTCGCCGGGCAGGTTTTCGTCGTGCCAGCGGTACAACAAGTCCGCCAGACAATGCGATTCTTTTGACGCAAACAGAGCAATCTTTTTGGGTTTCGCCGAGTCGGTGATCTGCCATTGCATGTCAAAATCCCGGGCAATGGTTTCAAACCCCAGCTTGAAGCTTTCCAGGTCATTGTTCAGCGATTCGGCCAGAATTTCATGGCGCATAAAAAACCACTGGTTGACCGAATCGGTATGGTGATTGGCTTCCACAATCGATCCGCCCTGCTCGGCAATGTAACTGGCCACTTTGGCCACAATCCCGACCTGGTCGGGGCAGGAAATAATCAAACGAAACACACGACTCATGGCAATTCCTTCTTCTACGATTGGGGCATTTTAGCACTGTGACACCCGACCGTCATGTGCCTGACGGCTGGCATGGCCTCTGGTATAATCATTTTTTATTTAACCAAGTCATTTCCTTATGAAAATTGTTTCTTTCAACGTCAACAGCGTGCGCATGCGCCTGCATCAGCTGGATGCGCTCAAATCCGAATTGCATCCGGCCATCGTCGGCCTGCAGGAAACCAAAGTGCAGGACCACGAATTTCCGGTCAAAGACCTGGAAAAACTGGGATACCAGTCTGTTTTTATGGGCCAGAAAACGCATTACGGCGTGGCCCTGATGTTTGACCCGGATCAGGTCACACTCACCGACTGTCAATACGGCTGGGACCACGACACGGAGGAAGCGCAAAAACGCATGATCATCGGCACTTTCACAACCCCGGGCGGCGAAACGCTGAAAGTCCTGAACGGCTATTTTCCTCAGGGTGAAAACCGCAGCCACCCCACCAAATTTCCAGCCAAGGAAAAGTTTTATCAGGACTTGATGGATTACCTCAACACGCAATGTTCGCCGGATGAAAACCTGATCGTCATGGGCGATTTCAACATCTCGCCCGAAGATCGAGACATCGGCATTGGCGAACCAAACCGCAAACGCTGGTTGCGCGATGGCAAAACCAGCTTCCTGCCCGAAGAGCGCGAATGGTGGCAGACTCTGATCGGCTGGGGGCTGAAGGATTCGTTCCGTCAGATCCACCCGGACGAAGACCGCACCTTCAGCTGGTTTGATTACCGCTCCCGCGGGTTTCAGGCCGAGCCCAAACGCGGCCTGCGCATCGACACCCTGCTGGCCACACCAGGCCTGGTTAAAAAAGCCATCGACAGCGGCGTCTGTTATGACATTCGCGGCATGGAAAAGCCGTCCGACCACGCACCGGTCTGGACCGATTTCGCACTGAACTAAAAGGATTTCCCTCATATGGCCACAAGCACGCCCCACCTGCAAGACATGACGCTGGTCGACCGTCAGCTTCTGACCGACGACACCTGCAAACTGTTCCTGCAGCCGTCTGAACCGTTTGCGTACAGCGGGGGCCAGTATGTGATGCTGGGCTTCAACGACACCGAACTCAAGCCCTTTTCCATCGCGGCGGCGCATCATCGCGACGGGTTGATCGAGTTGCACATTCGCGACCACGATCACACCGACTGGATGACCCAGTTGTTTCAACTGGAAACGGGCGCGACTCTGCGCGTGAAAGGCCCCAATGATCAATACCATTTGGACGCTGAAACGGTCAAAGCGGAAACCTACAACCCCATCATACTCATCGCCGGCGGCACCGGGTTTGCGCCCATGAAAGCGGTATTGGACGAGCTGCTGGCTCTGGAAACCCACCCGCCGATCGAATTTTACTGGGGCGCCCGCACACGCCAGGATCTTTACGATCACGACGTCATGACCGAACTGGCCGACAAGCACGCACTGCTGCGCTACACGCCGGTGCTCTCAGAGGTGCAGGAAGACGGAATGTATTTTGGGCTGGTGCATGAACAGGTGTTGGCCGATCGCCCGGACCTGAGCGGTGCCCGGGTGCTGGTGTGCGGCCCCTGGCCCATGCAGGAAGCGGCCAAAGCCGACTTCATCGATGCCGGGCTGGATGAGGCCCAGTTTAACTGAGGCAGAAAGCGCTGAAACACTCAGCGTGATGCTTACTCGTTTTGAGCCAGCGTCTTCAACTGAGCGACCTGCTCATCGTCGAGCCCCATCTCTCGGGCCTGTTCCGGGTCCTTGAGCACGCTGAGCGCCAGGCCTTCCTCAGGCAGGAAGGGCAGCGTATATTCGGTGCAGCGGGGCACATCGTGCTGATACAAATAAACCCCTTCCCGCGTGCTCACCTCAGCCAGCTCATGCAATTGGGCAAACACGTCCTCGGCGTCATCAGCACGCACCACCAGACGCAATAGGTCCATCTCCTCCCAGTTTTCGCCCGCCATGGTGGACTGAGCGTTGCGGATGGAGACGTACTCCGATGCCATGATTTTCCCCGGCGGCAAGGCCTCCAGGACGCGTTTGGATTCGCCGCGTGCGATCACCCCACCAATCAGCTTGGCATGCAACAGCGTAGGCGTTTTTTTCTGGGTATCCGTTTCGGTCTCGCTCATAGAATTTCCTGACGGTTGGTTTTTCTGGCAACCCGGTCTTTTTCAATGCGTTCCAGCACATGCGGCGGGATATACGCCGCGGCTTTTTCCAGCGGGGTGACAAACATAATGCCCATGCCCGGCGTATCGAGCTGTCCCGCTTCAAACATTTCCGCAAACACCTCTTCTTCCTGCTGCTTGGACACCATGATCTGAATCACTTCTTTTTCTGCTTCCACGGTAATGCTGAGCAGCCCCAGACGTTCACGCACACCGGCCCCGCGCCCGAAATGAATGGAGGCACCCTGAGCGCCGGCCGAACGGGCGGCCGCAACCACGGCTTCGCCCTTGCCTTTTTGCACCATGCAGGTGATCAGGGACACACCGGTGAGAATGGTCATTTCCTTTTGTGCACTCATGCGTTCACACTCCCTTTTTGATAGGTTGGATCCAGGGCCGCTTCTTCTTTAAGGCGACGGCGCTCCTGCCAGTACAAGCGCAGTCGGATTGCCAAGCCTGTCAACTGCACTGAGATAATCGGACCGATCGAAGCCATTGCCAGAATGCCGAAGCCTTCGATTGCGCCCACGGCCAGACCCAGACCCAGACCCATCGCCAACACCAACGGCACCGTGACCGGCCCGGTGGTCACGCCGGCGCTGTCCCAGGCCACGTTGACGTATTCTTCCGTCGAAAGCAGCGTCAAGACCAGCGCAAACAGATAGGTCGGGATCAATAGCCACGCCAGAGACCAGTCGAAAATAATCTTCGCCACGCCGGTGGCGATCCCGATCCCCACGCCCACCGCGACGGCCGTCATCAGGGTTTTCTTTTTGAATGCCCCGTTGGTCAGGGTCTCCACCGTCATGCCCAGCGCGTTCAGAGCCGGCTCCGCCACCGTCGCCCCGAACCCGAGCAGAAACGCAAACAACAAGGTGATGGCAATCCCGAGACTGAACCAATAAAACGGCGACTCATCCACGCCATCCATCTGAATGAACGCGGCCGGAATCATGGAACCGGCCTGCCCGCCCAGCTTGGCAAGACCGTAGGTCAGGCCCAGGTTAAACACGATCATGCCCACAATGGCAAAGCCCAGCCCCAGCATCACCACTTTGCTGTCGCGCATTTTTTCGCGCAACAGAAAGACCAGCACCAGCCCCAGAAACAGGATCAACGGCACAATCGCACGCAAGCCACCGATGATTTCCGCCATAGGCGTCACCTGATACCAGGTCGGATCGGCGGCGTGAATCGATTTGGCCTGCGCCAGAATTTCAGGCACCGTCATCGCCGACTGCACATACAGCCCCAACAGCAACACGGCCATAATCGGAAACAGTGAGGCCAGCGTCACAATTCCAAACCCGCTCAACGACTGATTGCCGCTTCCGGCTGCGGAGGCGATGCCAATGCCCAGCGCCAGCACCAGTGGCACCGTCACCGGCCCAGTGGTCACCGCCCCACTGTCCCACGCCAGCCCAATGACCGGGCTCAGCTGCGGGTCCAGTGCCACATAAACCGTCAGTGCCAGCACCGGCAGCACCGTGGCAAAAATCATGGGTTTGAGGCTCCAGTTATACAAAAAACGCAAGGTCCCCAACAGTGCGGCCAGTCCCACACCAATGCCCACCACCAGCACCAGTCGCTCGGCATAAAAATTCAACATCGCATACAGATAAGGCGCGTCCTCGGGAATCACATTGGAGCCGGCTTCTTTCAGCGCCCCGATCGCGGGTTCGGCGAACGTCACTCCGATCCCGAGAATGAAGGCGATGCCGAGCACTACCGGCAGCGTGGATTTCTGCGGCAATTTATTACCGATGGTCTCCCCAAAGGGCATCAGCCCCAGACGCAGTCCTTCCATAAACAGCATCAACCCGATAATCACCGCCATTAACCCGGCGGTGATCACGCCGGCATCCATAACGTGCTGACGCAAAATAATCATCTGAAACAGCGCCAGGTACAAAGCCAGGGGCAAAACCGCGCGCAACTGGTCGCCAATGCGGTCGTTAAAGTAGGGTTTCAGCAGCCGGTAAGCATCCATCGGGGTGATGCGAAACTTGCTGTAGGCCGCTTCCGGTGAACGCGTCAGCTCACCATAATCGATCACACGCGTATCAAAGCGCTCGCGCTGCACCACCTCGTGGTAGGGAATTTCCTGTTTTTCCATGAAAATCAAACCGTGTTAAACGTTGTAAGAGCCCGGATGAAAGGTTAAAACTGTAGCATCAAAGCGTGAATGGCTTGAGCACGATGACTGAGCCGGTTTTTATCGGCTTTGGGCAACGCCGCCGCGGTGCACTGTTGCTCAGGCAACCAGATCAGCGGGTCGTAACCAAACCCGCCCTCGCCTTGCGGGGCTTCCAGAACCTGGCCGCACCATTGGCCCAATCCGATCCGCGGCACCGGATCACGGGCGTGACGTACCCAGACCATGGCACAGTAATAGCAGGCCTGGCGGTTTTCGGCGGGAACGCCCTGCAGCGCATCCACTAATTTTGCATTATTGACCGCATCACTGGCCGCCTGACCCTGAAAGCCTTCACCGTAACGCGCCGAAAAAATCCCCGGTTCCCCGTCCAGCGCCGCCACCTCCAACCCGGAGTCATCGGCCATCGCGGGCAGGCCGGTTTTTTCCGACGCAAAACGCGCCTTGATCAGCGCGTTTTCAACAAAGCTCAGGCCATTTTCCTCGGCCGCCTCCGTAAAAAAGTCGCTTTGCGGACGCAAATCAATACCAAGCGGGGCCAGCAGTGACTGCATTTCAGCCAGTTTGCCCGGATTGCCCGTGGCCAGCACCCATTGCTCTTTTCTGTGTTCCGCCATAAAGCCGTCCCTGCTTATTACCTCTCGGATGCGCAGCGCTGGCTGAGACCAACGCCTACATTTACATCGCATCATCGAAACGGCACAATTATAGCAAACCCAACGCGCCAAAGGTTTCAAGCCCATGAAAAGTATGACCGCTTACACCCACCGAACCTTTCAGGATAGCTGGGGCGAGATTGTCTGGACCCTGCGCAGCGTCAATCATCGCTACCTTGAAACCCAGTACCAGCTCCCCCCGGAAACCGCATTTTGCGAACCTGCGCTGCGCGACCTGCTCAAGCAATTCATCGCACGCGGCCGGGTCACGCTCAGCCTGACTCTGCAACCGGCCAGCCGCCAGGACAGCCTGCAGCTGGACCGTGGACTGCTGTCGCAACTGAGCCACAATCTGGAACAGATTCAGCACACCCTGCGCGAGGCCGGGCCCATCGATCCGGTCGAAGTGCTGAAATGGCCAGGCCTGGTCAAAGAGTCTGCCTTCGGTGACCTCAAACCTGAACAGTTCAAGCGACGCCTGCTCGATACATTGAAAGAGGCGCTGAATGAACACGTGCAAACCCGAACGCGCGAAGGCATTGCTCTGAAAAACGGCCTGATGCAACGACTGGACAAAGCCCGGGCCGAAGTCAAACAAGCTCAGGCGAAAATGCCGCAGATCCGCACCCAGACCCAACAAAAACTCAAACAGAAATTTGAGCGTACCGACTTGGACGTCAGCGCCGAACGCCTGGCGCAGGAAGCCGCGTTATTGATTCAGAAAATGGACATTGACGAAGAAATCGACCGTCTCAATGCCCACCTGACCGAAGTCAAACGGGTGATGGACAGCACCGGTCCGGTAGGACGACGCCTGGACTTTCTGATGCAGGAACTCAATCGCGAAGCCAACACCATTGCCGCCAAATCCCCGGCCACTGACATCAGCCAGATCAGCATCGAACTCAAAGTCCTGATCGAACAGATGCGCGAGCAAATTCAGAACATCGAATAAAACCGGCGCAACGGGACACCCGTTTGCGCTCAAAGCGCGCCGGTTTATTGATCCGGATCAAGTTTCCTAATTGAATTTTGCGCCAAAGCTGAGTATAGTTTTGACGTGTTGTTATCGATCACAACAAAGTCTGAGGAAAGCACATGAATAATTTTATTAAATTGCTAGGGGTTCTGGTGGTCACCGTTGTGATCCCATTGGCGGTTCTGTTGGGTATCTGGGCAAACATTCTGCCTCAGTCCCTGCAGGTTTACATCGCAGCAGCAGCCGTGATCGCGTCGATCGTGTTCATTGTTGGCGGCAACCTGTACCTTATGTGGGACGACATTCGCAGCGGTCGCTATTCCAAGCGCTCCTAATTCGCCCCCATTGCTTCAAACGAAACCCGGCCTCGCTGCCGGGTTTTTTCTCTCCGCCCAATCTGGGATTCCCGCGCCAGATTGCATATAATAGCGTCTTTGTCCTCACAGAACGACTGGCCGCTGCCCCATGAGTCACTCCGACACCCAACGTGATCCGAAAATCAATCTCGACGAATTAGCGTCAACGCCCGACGACCCGACGAAGGCCTCTCCCGATGCGTCGGAAAATGAGCCCGAATCGTCCTCCCCGCAACCGGACCCGTCCAAACGCCGCCGCAAGCGCCGTCGCCTGATCTGGGGCGGTCTGTTTCTGTTCTTTGTGTTGCCGGCCCTGCTGGTCGGCGGTTACGTCTGGACCCTGTTGCCCAACCTGCCTGACCCGCGGGAATTGAAAGATGTCACCTACAAAGTCCCCTTGCGCATCGAAACCCAGGACGGGCAGCTGATCACCGAAATCGGCACCCAAAAGCGACTGCCGCTTGATTACAACGAAATTCCCCCGCTGATGACCCAGGCCATCATCTCTGCCGAGGACGAAAACTTTTTTGAACACGGCGGCGTGGACTATATGGGGATCGCGCGGGCGGTGTTCGAACTGGTCACCACCGGCAGCAAACAATCCGGCGGTTCCACCATCACCATGCAGGTGGCGCGTAATTTTTTCCTGTCGCGTGAGCGCACCTTTTTGCGCAAATTCAACGAGATCGTCCTTTCCTACAAAATCGAACATTATTTGAGCAAACAGGAAATCCTGGCACTTTACCTGAACAAAATTTTTCTGGGCTATCGCTCATACGGCGTGGCCGCCGCGGCACAGACCTATTACGGCAAACCCATTGATGAACTGGCTTTAAACGAATACGCGATGATCGCCGGTTTGCCCAAGGCGCCATCCCGCTACAATCCGATCTACGACCCGGAAAGAGCGATGATCCGGCGCAATTATGTACTGCGCCAGATGCACAAAAACAATTACATCACCGACGAGCAGTTTGAAACCGCCAAGGCCACGCCAGTGCATGCGAAGCTCACGGGCGCCCGCATTGACATCGAAGCCGACTACATCGCTGAAATGGCCCGTCGTTTTGCCTTGGAACAGTTTGGGGAAGACGCGCTGGAAAACGGCCTGACGCTGATCACGACCATTAACAGCGAGCTGCAGGCCGTGGCCAACCAGGCGGTCCGCCAGGGGCTGCAGGCCTATGAACGTCGCCATGGTTATCGCGGCCCCAGCGGCCATTTATCGCCCAGCCAGATGACCGATGAGGATGCCCTGTTGAAACGGCTGGATGAGATGCCGGTTTATGGCGATCTGGTCGCGGCGGTGGTCACGACGGTTCAGGCCAAGCAGGCCGACCTTCTTCTGGAAAACGGGCAAACCGCCTCCCTGCCATTGGCCGATCTGGCCTGGGCGCGTCCTTATCTCAGTGTCAACAAAACGGGCCCCAAACCGGAAGCCGTGACCGATGTGCTTGAGCAGGGGGACCTTATTTACGTGCATCAACGTGAGGATCGTTGGCAACTGGCTCAAAACCCGAACGTTGAGGGCGCATTGATTTCGGTCAATGCCCGCACTGGGGCCATTCAAGCGCTGGTGGGCGGCTATGACTATTTCAAAAGCAAATACAACCGCGTGACTCAGGCCAAGCGTCAGGTCGGTTCCAACATCAAGCCGTTCCTTTACTCCAGTGCGCTGGAACAGGGCATGACCGTGGCCACCGTGATCAATGACGCGCCAGTGGTGTTTGAAGACCGTAACCTCGAAGACACCTGGAAACCGGAAAACTACTCGGGGCGTTTTTACGGCCCCACCCGCTTGCGCAAAGCGCTGGCTTATTCGCGCAATCTGGTTTCCATTCGTCTTCTACAGCGGGTCGGCGTGGGCTACGCGGCCGACTATTTTCGTCGTTTCGGCTTTCCTGATGACGCGCTCAATGCCAGTCGCAACCTGTCGCTGGCGCTGGGCACCGTCCAGCTGACCCCGCAACAGGTGGTACGCGGCTACGCGACCTTTGCCAATGGCGGCTATCGCATTGACCCTTACCTGATTGATCGGGTGCGTGACTTCAATGGCGACGTCATCTATCAGGCCGAGCCCAAAACCGCCTGCCAGTTCCAGTGCGAAGACAATGACCCGGCTTATGCGCCGCGTACCATCACCCCGCAGAACGCTTATCTGGTCACCTCGATGATGCAGGACGTGATCGCTTACGGTTCGGGGCGCAAAGCCAAACAACTGGGGCGCAACGACATCGCTGGCAAAACCGGTACCACCAACAACCAGGTCGATGCCTGGTTCTCCGGTTTCAACCCGCACATTGCCACCACCGTCTGGGTCGGGTTCGATACGCCCTCCACGCTGGGACGCTCTGAGGTCGGCGGCCGCGCGGCACTGCCTATCTGGATCGATTACATGGAAGCGGCGCTGGCCCCTTATGCCAATACGCCGATCCCGACCCCGTCCGGGCTGGTGAACATTCCCATCAATCCCGACACCGGACAAGCGGTTCCCGCCGACAACCCAAACGCGGTGTTTGAAATTTTCCGCGAAGACAATGCCCCGGAAATCCCGAGCGTGGAAGCCACCGAGATGGAAAAAATCACCCAGGAACTGTTTCAATAGACCCCTGGCAACCGGCAACTAGGAGATTTTATGGACTGGCAGACGTTAAACGCCCCCCTGTCTGAAGCATTGGGACAGGCGACACACATCACCTCGGCCTCCGCTGTCTCCGGCGGTGACATCCATCAGGCGGCGCATCTGCATACCTCGGCGGGCGATTTTTTCGTCAAATTCAATCACGCTGACCAGTTGGCGCTGTTTGAAACCGAAGCCGAAAGTTTGAATCGCCTTCAGGCCACCGGCAGCATCCAGACCCCCAAAGTCATTGCCGTGGGGAGCCAAAATCACCAGGCCTGGTTGATTTTGAACTGGCTGCCCATGCGCGCTCAGGGCGACGACTATCAGCGCGGCAAAGACCTGGCACTGCTCCACCACCAGGTCAACCCCAGCGGCGATTTTGGCTGGCATCAGGACAACTACATCGGCCACACGCTGCAGCCCAACGGCTGGGACACCGATTGGGTACGATTTTATGGCCAGAAACGCTTACGCCACCAGATTGAACTGGCAGTGGACGCGGGCGCCGGGGCTCAACTGGATCAGCTTGGACAAACCCTGATCGACCAGCTGGACGGCTTTTTCACCGATTATCAGCCTGAAGCCTCGCCCCTGCATGGCGACCTCTGGGCGGGCAACAGTGCTTTCGACAGCGACGGCGACCCGGTCTTTTTCGACCCGGCCAGCTATTATGGCGACCGCGAAGCCGACATTGCCATGACCGAACTTTTCGGCGGCTACAGTGCTGACTTCTACCGGGGGTACAACGAAGTCTTTCCGCTGGACGCTGGCTACCAGCAGCGCAAAGCATTGTATAACCTCTACCATGTGCTCAATCACTTCAACCTGTTCGGTGGGCACTATCAACGCCAGGCCATTGCCATGATTCAGGGACTGCTCGACAGCCTGGAGCGCTCCTGAGAGACGGGCATGGGGCCATGAATTTTGTTAAAATGCCCGCAAACGACGTCAACAAGGAAAAACCATGAAACTGATTTTATTAGGTGCCCCGGGGGCCGGCAAAGGCACCCAGGCTCAATTTCTGACCGAAACCTTTGATATCCCGCAGATTTCCACCGGTGACATGCTGCGTGCCGCAATCAAGGCCGGCACGGAACTGGGTAAAAAGGCCAAAGCCTTTATGGACGAAGGCAAGCTGGTCACCGACGAGATCATCATCGGTCTGGTCAAAGACCGCATTGCCGAACCCGACTGCAAAAACGGCTTTCTGCTCGACGGCTTTCCCCGCACCGTGCCCCAGGCCGATGCGTTGAAAGCCGCCGGCGTCGCCATTGATGCCGTGGTCGAAATCGATGTGCCGGACGACACCATCGTCGAGCGCATGGCTGGCCGCCGTGTGCACCCGAACTCCGGGCGCACCTATCACTTGACGTACAACCCACCCAAAACCGACGGCAAGGATGACGAGACCGGCGAACCGCTGATCCAGCGCGACGACGACAAACCCGAAGTGGTCAAGGATCGACTGAGCGTCTATCACGAACAAACCGCGCCGCTGGTGGATTACTATCAGAGCGAATCCCGCTCCAATGCCGACATGGTCTATGTGCGTGTGGATGGCACTCAGGACATCGACCAGGTTCAAAAAAACATTCTGGACGGCCTCAAGTAAAGCCGTCACCCATTCGACTGTTGCCATTCCGGCAACAGTCTTTTTCTACCTGCCCTCTCGGATTCCCAACCTCGTTTCGCTAAACTGACGGCATTCCATCAACGCAATGCAAGAGGCAAGAGGTCGCGATGAAACTGCTACAAATTGATGCCAGTGCCCTGACACAAGGCTCGCACTCCAAAAACCTGACTCATTATTTTCACCAGGCCTGGTCAAATGCCGGCCACGAGACCCTGGCGCAACTCGATTTTGCGCAGAACCCACCGCCACACATGACCGAAGCCATGATTGGTGCCTACTTCACCCGGCCCGAGGAACGCAGCGAGGCACAAAAAGACGTCCTGACGCGATCCGACCAATACCTGAATCAGCTCAAAGACGCGGATGTGCTCTTAATTGGCACGGCCATGTACAACTTCACCATCCCGTCCACACTCAAAGCCTGGATCGACCACGTTCTGCGCGTGGGTGAGACCTTCGTTTACACCGAAAACGGACCGCAAGGGTTGCTGGCAAACAAACGGGCCGTGATCCTGGCCGCGTCCGGTGGCGACTACACGCAACCGCCCATGGACGCCATGAATTTTGTCGGCCCCTATCTTAAAACCGCCTTGAATTTCATCGGCATTGATGACGTCACCGTGATCAACCTTCCCGGCATGGCTGGCGACGAAGCCAGTCAGGAAAAAGGGGAGGTCCAGGCGCGTCAGAGCGTCGATGCCTGGCTGGCTCAACTGACCGATTGATCCTTCATAGGACGGTTTGACCTCACAGCGACTCGCGAAAGCGGGTCGCTGCGTTACGATTGCTTTTCCTGCCGGTCAACGCCCTTTCTCGTGCTAAATCTCCTTGGCCGCATCCTTTCCATTGAAAATTATCTATGGGTCCAACCTTAATTTTCAATTGTTCTTTTTCGCCCGTGTCTACGACACTACTCTGATCTACTTATATTTGTTTGCTCTGCAAGAGACCCTGCTGGCCGTCAAAAAGCGCGACACAAGTTGGGTCTGAGCTAATGGGCATCTGCTAAAAGGTGAAAACCATGTCACAATCCGAGACCAGCCAGGAAGCCACCACACCCACCACCGATCCAGGCTCCGCCGCGTTTCGCAAAGAATACGCCGTCAGAGACGTTCAGGCCGGGGTCATCACCGCGACCATGGCGATCCCGCTGTCCATCGGCATCGCCCTGATGTCGGACTATCCGATCCAGGTGGGCCTGGCCACGGTGGCCTTCGCTTCGTTCATCGGGTTTCTGTTTGCCTGGTTCCGTCCGGGTAATTTCATCGGCGCCCCCGGCATCGCCGCCGGGCTGGCCCCGATTCTGGCCATGGGCGTCGCCACCTTCGGCCTGGAAAACATGGCGTTTATTATCTTCCTTACCGCCTCTTTTCAGGCCCTGATCTGGAAGTTTAACTGGCAGCGCTACCTGTTGATGGCGGTGCCGGGGTATCTGGTGGAAGGGTTGCTCGCCGGGATCGGACTCAAAATCGCGCTCAAATTTCTGCCGTTTCTTTGGATGTTGCCGGTCGGCCTCAGTGCCGGCGAAGAATTCTGGACCGAACCCAGAATTCAGGTGATCATCCTGTCATTGCTCGGCGTGGTCATCTTTTTGGGCCTGTTTCGTAAATACAAAGACACCAAACCCGCCCTGCCGTATTTTGTGCTGATTCTGTTTGGCATCGTCGCGGCCTGGTTCTTTGACGTCAAAATGCTCAAAGTCGAAGACGTGGATTTCGAGCTGGGGCTGCCGATTCCCGATTTTGACAGCGCCTGGATGTGGGTGTATGCGGTCTTTTTTGCCATGATGCTGGCCGTGGTGGATGTGATCGAACAGGTCATGAGCAACGCGGCGATTGAGAAAATCGACCCTTTGAAACGCCCCTGTAACTCCAACCACTCCCTTCTGGCCATCTGGGTGGCCAACATGGGCGCCTCCTTCTTCAACGGCATGACCAACCTCGACGGTCTGGCGAAATCCTCCACCAACCGTCTGGCCGGGGCCTACACCAAACTGTCGGTGCTGATCATCGGCCTGCTGATCACCTTTTTCGTGTTCAACAGCCACCATCTGGACCACCTGCCGTACTTTGCCCTGGCGATCATCATGACCTTCGTCGGGATCAAAATGGTACTGGGTCTGCTGCACATCGCCAAACACGGCCCTTACGCCCTGCTGCTGGCAACGCTCTGCGGCATTCTGGTGTTCAAGGTGGGCATTTTCGAAGGGTTGATCATCACACTGGTGATTCATGCCACCATCTATTATGTGATTTTCAAAAACATTGAAAGCCGCCCCACCACGGCCATCGTGCGGGACTATTTCAATAAGTTCAAAAGCGACGAACAGGAAATCAACTGAAGGCGCGCCCGCCCCTTGTTTTTGACCAGGCCTGGTTAAAAATAAGGGGCATTCGGTGTTAAACCGACAGGATCAACAGGGTCGCCAGGCCCAGGAACGACATGAACCCGACCACATCGGTGACGGTGGTGAGAATCACCGCGCCGGACAATGCCGGATCAATGCCCATGCGTTTGAGCAGCAGGGGAATGGAAATCCCCGCCACATTGGCCACGGTCATGTTGATCAAAATCGCCAGCGCAATCACCAGCGTGATCATCGCGTTTTCAAACCAGATCTGAGCCACCACGGCCACCACCGCACCCCAGACCGCACCCCCGATCATGCCGACCCAGAGTTCCTTGTTCATCAGCCACCAGCGGTTGTTGCCCCCGATCTGCCCCATGGCCATACCTCGGATCACCACGGTCAGCGTCTGACTGCCGGCGATGCCACCCATGCTGGCGACCACCGGCATCAACACCGCCAATGCCACCACTTGCGACAGGACGGCTTCAAACTGCCCGATCACCCAGGCGGCCAGAAACGCCGTGGCCAGGTTGATGCCCAGCCACACGCCTCGGCTTTTGGCACTGGAACGAATGGGCGCAAACAACTCGTCTTCCTCTTTGACCCCGGACATGCCCAATAATGTCGCATCGGCATCGTCACGCGTCAGCGCCATGATTTCGGAGCTGTTGAGCTGCCCCACCAGAATGCCGGCTTCGTTCACCACCGGCACAAAACTCAGTTCCTTGGAGCGCAGAATCGTCGCCGCTTCATGTGTGTCCATGGTATCGACCAGATAGGTGGGCATGTGCATGTATTCATCCACCAGCGCTTCCTGATTCTGCTTGACCAGATCCACCAGACTCAACGCACCGACGAGGTAGTTGTCTTTGTCCGTGACCATCAGTTCCTGCGATTCAGCGTCCAGTAGCTGATTGATGCGCACATAGCGCTGCACCGTTTCCAGGCTGACCCCTTGCTTGACGTTGGCGGTGTCCGGGTCCATAAACCGTCCCACCTGGTTTTCGCCATAGCCCTGCAGGGTCTCCACGTAATCACGCACCGGGGTGTCGAGGGTTTCGATCACCGCTTCCTTGATCTCAGGATTGACCGTGCCCAGCAGTTCGGTGACGTCTTCCGGCGGCAGGTTTTGAGTCAGATTGGTCACCGCTTCGACCGGCATGTCCGCCATAATACCGGAACGCACCTCCTCGCCAATCTCGGCCAATACTTCCCCTTGCAGGGACTGGGGCACACACTGCCAGATGCGCTCGCGCTCCGTGGATGGGAACGATTCGAGCAACAGCGCGATTTCAGTGTCATTGAGGCCGTCGAGAAAGGCACAGACCTCTCCTTGAGCTTCCGGGTCGGCCAGCAATTTCTGCAACGACAGCAAAAGCGTCTGCGTATCGGACGGGCTGTCGGTTAAATAGGTTTGATCGGTCACGTCGGTCTCGGCCATGGTCACTCCTTTTTGGCACTATTTTACCGTTTTCCAGGGGCGCCGTTTCAGTCGATTCCCGTCCTTTTTCCGCGCTTCAAACCGCTATGAGCTCCGTTTTTTCATTGTTTAAATTCACATGCAGGCAAACCGGAATTGTCTTACTATGGAAGCAAAAATCGGGAGATCATCGTTTTATGAACATCGCCATTCTGTCTCGCAATGCCAAGCTCTATTCCACCCGTCGCCTGATTGAAGCCGCCGAAGAACGCGGGCATACGGTAAAGGTGATTGATGCGTTGCGCTGTTACATGAACATCACCGCCAACAACCCCAAAGTGCACTACAAAGGCGAGGTACTGGACGGATTCGACGCCATCATTCCGCGCATCGGTGCCTCCATCACCTTTTATGGCACCGCCGTGCTGCGCCAGTTTGAAATGATGGGCGTCTACCCCTTGAACGAATCGGTGGCGATCTCTCGCTCCCGCGACAAGCTGCGCAGTCTGCAACTGCTCTCGCGCCGCGGCGTGGGCCTGCCGGTGACCGGGTTTGCGCACTCCCCCGATGACGTCAACGATCTACTGCAAAGCGTCGGCGGTGCGCCCGTCGTGATCAAACTGCTGGAAGGCACTCAGGGCAAAGGCGTGGTGTTGGCCGAAACCCACTCAGCGGCGGAATCGGTGATCGAAGCCTTTCAGGGTCTCAAGGCCAATATTCTGGTGCAGGAGTTCATCCAGGAAGCCAAAGGCGCGGATTTACGCTGTTTTGTGATTGGCGGCAAAGTGGTGGCCAGCATGAAACGTCAGGCCAAAGAAGGCGAATTTCGCTCCAATCTGCATCAGGGCGGTTCCGCCACACTGACCCGCATCACCCCGGAAGAACGGGCCACGGCGGTGCGAGCCGCCAAAATCATGGGGCTCAATGTCTGCGGCGTGGATCTGTTACGCTCCAACCATGGCCCCGTGGTGATGGAGGTCAACTCCTCCCCCGGTATTGAGGGCATTGAAACCGCGACCAACAAAGACATCGCCGGACAGATCATCGCCTTCATCGAAAAAAACGCCCGCCCGCATAACACCCGCACCAAAGGCAAAGGCTGAGTCATGCCGAGCACCAAAAACCGCCCTTTTTCCATCGGCGGCGTCAGCATCGCGCCGGGCGAACGTCAGACGGTCGATCTGGAAATGGGCAAACTCTATACCCACACCGAACTGAACATGCCGGTTCAGGTGATCCATGGCCGCCAGAAAGGCCCAGTGTTGCTGGTGAGCGCCGCCATTCACGGTGATGAGCTCAATGGGGTGGAAATCATCCGCCGTCTGTTGCAGGTCAAGTCACTCAAACGCCTCAAAGGCACGCTGGTGGCCGTGCCCATCGTCAACCTGTATGGGTTCATTCATCAAAGCCGTTACCTGCCGGATCGACGGGACCTGAACCGCAGCTTTCCGGGTTCGCCTAAAGGGTCATTGGCCGGACGCATGGCGCATTTTTTTCTGCAGGAAGTGGCCTCACTCTGCACGCACGGCATTGATCTGCACACTGGCGCGATCAACCGCTCCAATCTGCCACAGATCCGAGCCAATCTCGATGACCCCGCCACCCTGGCCATGGCCGAAGCCTTCGGCGCCCCGGTGATGATGAACATGCCCTTACGGGATGGGTCCCTTCGCGCCGCGGCGGTTGAAAACAATATGCCCGTCTTGCTCTATGAAGCCGGGGAAGCGCTACGCTTTGACGAAATGTCAATTCGTGCTGGCGTGCGGGGCATTCTCAACGTGATGAAATCACTGGGCATGATCACGGATCAGCGCCGCAAAAAGCCTACCCAGACGCCCGTCATCGCCCGTAACACCAGCTGGGTGCGTGCGTCTCAAAGCGGCATCTTCCGCTCGCTGGTCCAGGACGGCGACCGCGTACAGAAAGGCCAGACCCTCATGGGCGTGGTCTCAGACCCCTTCGGTGAAGACCAGGCCGAAATCATCGCCCCCTTCAATGGCCTGATCATCGGTCAGATGAAAAGCCCACTGGTGCACGAAGGCGAAGCGCTGTTTCATCTGGCCCGCTTTGCCCGCACCGATCTGGCCGAAGCCCGCGTGGGCGATTTTGCCGATGCCATTCAAACCGACGAACAACTGCCTTACGACCAGGACAGCATTCCCGATTTTCCTTGATTCCACCCCCGTACGGGGAAGCACGCATTGCCAAGCCAGGTCAATTGTGGCTATAATCTAAAAAGCGTTTCACAACGCCCAAGCCGAGGGGTGGTCGTTACGGCCTGAGATCCATCACAGATGGGAACCCTTTAAACCTGATCCAGTTAATACTGGCGTAGGAACAGGCTGCAGCCCATCTTTGTCTTAGCGGACCCGTTTTCCGCTCGTCCAGACGCAGAACTCTGCAATTTCCTGTTCCTTTTTTGTCACAAGCCTGAAATCACCAGGCCTGGTAAAAAGGAATACACAATGACCACAACGCATTTCAAACTCAAACCCTTAACCGCCGTTCTGATCGGCCTGGTGCCCACTGGCGTGGCACTGGCTCAAAGCACTTCGTCCACGGACCAAACTCAATTGGCACCGGTGACAATCCAGGCAGACCTGCGCGAGAGTCAGGCCAGTGACATGGCCACCAGCCTGACGGTGTACGACAGTGCGGACCTGAAGGACCAGGGCGCGACCCACACCGATGACATCCTGCTGACCACGCCCAATGTGAACGTTTCCAACCAGAACGCACGTGTCCGTCACATCCAAATTCGCGGCATTGGCGCGCGCGACGACTACACTGGTGCCCCCAACAGCAGCGTGGGACTGGCCATTGATGGCATGGATTTCAGTGGCCTGGGCGGCATCGGCAACCTGTTTGACGTTCAACAGGTGGAAGTGCTGCGTGGCCCGCAAAATACCCGTTATGGCCAGGCCGCCATCGGCGGACTGATCAATATCCAGACCAACGACCCCACGCCCTACCGGGAAAGCATGGTGGAAACCAGTCTGGGCGAATACGGTCATACCGAAGTCGGTCTGATGACCTCTGGTCCAGTCAGCGATGCCCCGGATGCGACGCAATACCGCATCGCCGTGTTCAAGCACAAAAGCGACGGGTTTTATGAAAACGACACACTCAATCGCAACGACACCAACCAGAAAGACGAGCTGACTTTACGCGGCAAACTGCGCGTCTTTGCCACCGAGGACACCACCGTAGATTTGAGCCTCCTGCACGCCAATTTTGACAATGGCTATGACGCCTGGGCCAAGGACAACACCTTTACCACGCTGTCCAATCAGCCGGGTGACGACAATCAGCGCTCCAATGCTGGCTCGGTCAAAGTCACCCACACAGGCGCCGAAGCGTTTGACCTGATTGCCACCACCGGCCTGACCAATTCCGACATCAAATACAGCTACGATTACGACTGGGACACCGATGACTATTATTTTGACAATCGCAAGCATCATCGACAGTGGACGCAGGATCTGCGCCTGGTTTCCAGCCAACCGGTTAAAATCGGCGAGCAATCCTTTGACTGGCTGGTGGGGGCCTACGCCTCTGGCATGACGGAAAGCAATGACACCCTGAGCGTTTATTACGGGGAAGAACGTGGGCAGTCGGATTACGACCACCGCAAACTGGCGGCCTATACTCAGATTGATCAGGCCTTGACCACGCGTGACACCCTATCTTATACCCTGCGGGTGGAAACCAGCCGTCAGGATTTTACGCTGGACAAGGTCTCTTATGGCACACAGGTGGACAATGATTTTGACACCTCTGAGACCTTATGGGGCGGATCACTGGCCTACACACGTGACCTGAGCGATAGCCTGACCGGTTATGCCTCGATCACACGCGGTTTTAAAGCCGGCGGCTTCAATACAGGCAGCAACAGCACCGACCCGGATCAACTCTGGTTTGACGCTGAAACCTTATGGAATTACGAAACCGGCTTCCAGGCCGAGTGGCTCAACCAGACCCTGAACACTGACGTGACCGCCTTTTACATGGATCGCAACAACCCTCAGATGGATGGCTACACCTACGTCGGCGCCGAATACATTTTCTACAAAGAAAATCTCGACTCGGCCAAAAACTACGGACTGGAAACCAGTTTTGACTGGCAGATGAGCCCGCAATGGCAAACCTTTGGCTCGCTTGGCTTGCTTTACACGGATGTCACCGGCACGCCCTTGAACAGCTCACTGGAAGTGTCCGACCGTGATCAGGCGCACGCGCCCAATTATCAATTCCAATTGGGTGCTCAGTACCGACATGCCAGCGGCTTTTTCGCCCGAGCCGATATGCGCAGAATGGACAGCTTTTACTTTGACAACGTCCACAATGCCCGTTCCGACTCGTATCAGTTGTACAATGCCCGAATCGGCTATGAAGGCAAAGACTGGGAAGCCTATGCCTGGGGCAAAAACCTGACCGACGAGCGCTATGCAACCCGCGGTTTTTATAATGCCTTTTTGCAGAATCAGACCTATCTGCGCCTGGGTGACCCACGTCAATTTGGCCTGACCGCTCGCGTTTACTTCTAAGGAGACCGTCTATGCCCAATACCCAAAAAAACCAGGGGTTTGACCAATACGCTGAACTGTACGATCAGTGGTTTGATGACAACCCGCGCCTGCACCAGGCGGAAATCAACGCGATTGAAACGCTGATGCCGACCGACGACACCGGTCGGCGTCTGGAAATCGGTTCCGGCAGCGGACAATTCATGGGGCCGCTGAAAATTGACCTGGGCGTAGAGCCATCCAAAGGCATGCGCCAGCGCGCCGAGCAGAAGGGGTTTCAGGTCAAGGCCGGCACCGCCGAAGCGCTTCCGTTAGACGATGCAAGCTTTGACTGGGCGCTGTTTGTCACCTCTCTGTGCTTTGTTGAAGACCCGATGAAAGCCTTAACCGAAGCGCACCGGGTGCTGAGTGACGACGGGCAGATCGTGATTGCCTTTCTGGAAAAAAACAGCGAACTGGGCCGTCAGTATGAGGCCCACAAAGAGCAAAGCCCCTTTTACAAGGATGCGACGTTTATGAGCGCGGACGAGGTGATGGGGATGCTGGGCCAACTCGGTTTCCACCATTTTGATTCGGTGCAGACACTGACCGCCGAGCAACTGAAAGCCGTGAAAGACGAGGCCATTACGCTCAGTGTAATGAACGGCCATGACCAAGGCGCGTTTGTGGTGATTAAGGCACAGAAATAACCAGGCCTGGTGATTTGTTGATGATTCAGCCAAGTTGATTTTTGTGCTCACGCTTTTTTACAGCGCAGGAGCATATATCTCCCTTTTTTTGCTTGTGCAAAAAAAGAGACGAAAAAAAGCACACCCAGCGGTTGAGTGCCGATTTTTTAAGTTGATATTGGGTCTTGTCATCACAAATGAGATCGGAGGCAACCGTCTTTTTGACCAGGCCTGGTTGTTTTCAACCTGAACAGGCAAAACGGTTCATAACAAGTGGTGCAGTGAGCAATGCTTGGGATAGTCGTCCCCATCACAAAGATTTCGTTGTGCTTCTTGGTTTTGACACAGGAAATGCCCCTTGCGCCTGTTTGAGCGAAGCGAGTTCGCAAGGGCCCTGTGGCAAAGCCTAGAATGCACAGAAAGCGTGTGCTGGGTGTGCTTTTTTGGTTCGTTTTTTACACACGTAAAAAATGAACACCTCCAAAATCGCACAGCAATCAAGAAAAAGCACAACGCAAAACCGGATCAAACCGCTCACTGAAAAAAAAGGAAATACAAATGGCTCTGCAAGTTTCAATCGACATCAGCATGTACCCACTCAGCGACGATTATCTGCGTCCCATTCAGGCGTTCATTGATCGTTTGCACGAACTGGATGGGGTGCAGGTGGCCTGCAACACCCTGAGCACACAAGTGTTTGGGGACTACCATACAGTCATGAGCGCCATGACGGACGAACTGGAAGCCGTGTTTTCGAAAAATCCGCACACGGTGTTCGTAATGAAACTGGTCGGCACCAACCGTTGCGGGTTTGATCCCGAATGATGGAGGCGCTGGACCAGGCCTGGCAACAACTGCACACCTTTTCCGGGTGGGAAGCGTTGGCCACGTTGCTCGGGCTGGCGTACATTGTCTTTGCCATTCGTGAATCGCTTTGGGCCTGGCCCTGTGCCTTTTTCAGCACGCTGATTTATACCTGGCTGTTCTGGGATGGCCAGTTGCCCATGCAGGCATTGCTCAATGCCTACTATCTGATCATGGCAATCTATGGCTTCTGGCTCTGGTCCACGCACCCGCCTTCGCCCACCCCGGCACGCCATGCAACCCCATTAAAGGTTCATCGCCTGAAAACCTGGCAGCACGGCGTGTTCCTGACTCTGGGCAGTCTGCTCACCATCGTAGTGGTGCAAGCCATGCAAAGTTTTGAGTTGTCCCGTGCACCCTGGCTGGATGCGGGCGTCACCGTTTTTTCCATGCTCAACACCTATCTCATGGCGCGCAAAGTCCTGGAAAACTGGCTCTACTGGCTGGTGATCAATTCCGCCGCCATGTGGTTGTACTGGGACAATGGGTTCTATTTCACGGTGCTGATGTTCGCGGTGTATTTTGTGATGGCGGTCATTGGCTTTTTTCAATGGCGTCAAAGTGCGCGGGACGCTGCAGCCAAGCATTCAGGGAATCTTCACCCAGCACATTCAGGCTAAACAGCAGCAACCGATACACCCACCGGACCCGAGGCAGACTGCCCTCCAGTTTGTTCAAGCTCTGGGCGCCACCGGCTTCACGATACGCTCGGGCCAGTGTCTGCGCCTCGGGCGCATCGCACAAATATTCCAACAACACCCAGTCCAGCACGATGGGGGCGGGCGTCAACGCGTCCCAATCCACCAAGGTCAAAGCGCTGTCGGCTGCCTGATCTGACGGAGCCGACGAGCCCGAGGCAGGCGGGCACAAAAACTGATCCGGGCGTAAGTCCGGCAGACTCCAGCCCCACTCAGTCTCTTCCGACTGCAAGGCCCTTTCTGCCTCGGTTAAAATCGATGTCAGGCTGGCGCCCAGGCCCGCGGTCTGTGCCCATTGGATCAATGCCCGGCACTGCGCTGCCTGCTCGGGGGCCTCAAAAAACGCCCGCAGCCAAAGGCCGACTTGCTGCGGCCAGTGCTCACGCGCAAGCTGATCTATGGGCGCCTGATCCATGGGCGCCTGATGCATGGCCGACAGATGCTGCGCCAACGGTGGCATGGCTCGTGTCCAATCCTTTGTGTCAGGCTCCATGCCATGGACAAATCGGGTCAGCGAAACCGTAAAACCATCCTGCGTGGACCAGGCCTGACTGAGCGTAGGCACCGCCAGCGGTGTCAGAGTGCGAGCACGTTGGTAAAGACCGGGCAAATCACGCGTCTGCTGAGCAAAGGTGGCGCCGAAAAGCGCTTCGAATCCCTGCCAGAATTGAGCCTGGGCCACCCCGTCCGGGTTCGGAATCTTGAGCATATACCCGGGCGGACCCGACAGTCTGCGCGCCCCTTCAAACACCCGATACAATTGGTGCGAACTGTCCGAAAAAGCCAGGGGTTGCGCCTCCAGCGCCACGGCCTCGCCCAGTGACTCGCTCACAAAACGTTGCCAATGCGCCAACGACGCATTTGTTTTCGGTGCGGGATCAGCCCTCAAGACGGCATCGCTCCATTATTGAATGAAGGGCCCGGCCGCGCCTAGAATAAACGCGATCACCCCCAGGGTCAGATTCACCGCAATCACCGGGCGAATTCGGCTGTTCAAGGTTTTGCCCGCCTCGGCAAAGTCTTCGGCGTCCACCTGACGTGAAAAGCGTTTGTAAAACACAAAATACAACCAGGCAAACAACCCCAGCATCAGCCAGCCGATGCCGATCATGGTTAACAAGTAATGCGGGCCATTGCCGCCGAACCGACCGAAGAAATCGCCATAGCCGCTGACAAACAAAAACAGAATGCTCAACCAGACGTAAAAGAAAAAACGACGAAACACCTGCTGCCACAAGCGCAGGCGCTCAGGTGGTTCCAGACTGACCACCGCCGAGGGGCGCAACACCCGATAGGCGAAAAACATGCCGCCGACCCAGATCAGGGCCGCGATCACATGCAAACTCAACCAAAACGCACTGATCATAGTACTGTCCTTTTTAACGTGAAAAAAACCGACTATCTACCTGGCCCGATAGGGAGCTGCTTCATCAGGTTCTCTGTCGCGCTTACAACTTTGATTCCTCTGCGATCTCGAATGCATTCATTTTTTGCTTGTGCAAAAAACGAACCAAAAAAGCACACCCAGCAGAAAATTTCTGTATCACTAGGGCTTGTCGCTGGCCGCTTGCGAACTCGCTTTCGCTCGGACAGCGCAAGCGGTGCCCCAGCGCCTTCACCCAGTGTCACCACGAAATTTTCTGATGGGATCCTGACAACCCCAGCGGTTGAGCACCGATGTTTCCAGTTGGTATTGGATCTTGTCATGACAACCGGGCACAATAGCAATCGTCTTTTTGACCAGGCCTGGTGTTTTTTTCACGAATAACAAGCCAATCGTGCCACAAGGAATGCTTGGCGAAGTCCCCATCACAAAGATTTCGTCGTGCTTCTTAGCTCTGTCACAGGAAATGTCCCTTGCGCCTGTTTGAGCGAAGCGAGTTCGCAAGGGCCCTGTGGCAGGGCTTAGAAACGCACAGAAAGCGTGTGCTGGGTGTGCTTTTTTGGTTCGTTTTTTACACAAGTAAAAAATGAACGCATGCAGGATCGCACAGCCATCCAGATTAAAGCACAACATAAAACCTGACCAAAGCAATCATCAAAAATCACCAGGCCTGGTCATTTTTAACCCCGTCCAACCAGTTCAAACGGGATTCAGAGCGGCTGAATCACCAGCGCGTCTTTTTTAAACAACGGGATCAACAAACGATTGCGCTTGGTGTCCCACCCCAGATCCGCTGGCGAGGTTAACCCGCCGAACAGCTCCGTCACCGTGCCTTGACCGGCATCGATTTCATAGATCGCTTCACCCGTCCAGCTGGAGACAATAAAACGACCTTCGCCCATGTTCAGCAGCCCATCGATGCGATTATGCGGAGGCTTGGGAAGCTCAGTCCGGTTTCCGCTGGCGTCCAGACGAAACGCTTCGCCGGAGAAGATGGTGACCACGACCAAACCGCCGCCGTCAGACACCACGCCATTGGGCACGCCCATTTCGCTGTCCTGATAAATCGGCGTGATCTTGCCGTCAAAGGTCACATGATAAATGGCATCCGTGCCCGCCGGTTTGAATCCCGGCGCGACCCCGCTGTCGGTCACATACAAACCGCCTTCATCCGCCAGCGCCAGACCGTTAAGGAAATTCACCCCGGAAAAAATCATGCTGGCGATCTGCTCACCGGTTTTGATGTCAAACTGATGCACCCGGTCAATGTCGGCGACAAACAGAAATTCATCGGTCGCGACCATGCCCTTGGGCGCATTCAGATGAATCTGGTTACTGGCCCCATCGATCCATTTGAGTTCCATGACCTGACCGTCAGGACTGACTTTGGAAATAAAGCCATTGTCGTCTTTGGCAAACGGGCTGCCATGGATATTGGCCACCAGATACACATCCTGGCTGGCCACATACTCCATCGATTCGGGCGTGGCGAACCCGGCGTTTTCGACATGTATGGCCTCACCGCCAGCCCACGTCGTGCTACTGACAAACATTGCAGCCCCAGCCAACCATTGCATCCATTGTTTCATCCGACCTCCTCGTTCATACTGGTCTGTTGATTCAACCCACATTTGGTCCATCATGTTTATCTGATTATACGATCTTCAAACGTCTTATTTGGGCAATCCCCCCAAAAATCTTGCAAAAATTGAGTAAGATAAAGTGATATAAAGAATTGCACTCAAATCTCTTCTAGCCAGGAAAGTCAAAACGATGCCGGCCAACGTCCACCCCAAAACCAAAGCACTGAAGCTTTCGCTGCTCTATGCGGCCGTGGCCGGGGTCTGGATTCTGGTCTCGGACCAACTGATTTCAGCGCAGATTCTGCAGACCGTGTTTGGCGCCCATGGCCAGACCGCCAAAGGCCTTGCGTTTGTGCTGGTCACCGCCGGCCTGCTGTTTCTGCTGCTGACCTATTGGCTGCCACCGCCAAAACTGGATGAATCCAACATCAAACCGCTCAACCGAGGCCTGATCTTTACGCTGACAGGTCTGCTTGCTCTGGTCCCGATCATTGCCGCCATGATCGTTTTCCTGCAAACCCCCGTACTGGAGCGGCAAACCCAGGACCAGTTAAAAATACTGGCGCAAAACAAAACCCATCAGCTTCACCGCTGGTACCAGGAACGCCAGGCCGATGCGCAGATCATCCAGAACGATCGGCTGCTTGACCAACGTCTGCAAAGCTTCCTGTCGAATGAGTCGGCCCAGACTCCGGGAGAGGACAGCATCATTCGTCAACGCCTGAAAGACCTGCACCGCTTTTACCAATACGAAGGGGTAGAGTTGTTGGATGCCAACTATGAAACCCGCCTCCAATTTGGCCGCTCATTTCAAGACACAGTTGCACAGTTGCCGGTACTCAAACGAACCCTGGCCAAAGCGGCGGCGTCCGGACAGGTACAAACCACCTCGTTTTATCGCAACGTGGATGACACCCATACCCACCTGGACTGGGTCATTCCCATTCAAACGTATCAGGGCCCGCTTTCCACCCAAACACTGGGCTACATTGTGGTTCACGCCGGACCGGAAATGTTCATTCGCAAACTGCTGGCCCCATTGACTGAAACAGGGAAAACCCTGCAGTTGGCACTCATGCACCGGCAGGACGATGCGCCCTATCAACCCCTGTTTGCCCAAGAGGGCAACCAGGACAACTTTTTAAAAAAAAGCTGTTTTCTGGAAACCTTTCAACCCCAGCTTCAGGCCATGACCGCCAGCACGCACACCACCACCTTTTGCGATCACCAGCAAGCCTTGGTCGCGGTCACGCCGTTTGAAACCGTCGATTGGCTGGTGGTGGCGGCCATGGACCGCAAATACTTACTGCAGGAGCTTTACGTTATTTTGCTTTGGGTGGTCTTGATCAGCCTGATCATCATGAGCGCCCTGGGTTACGCCATCTGGTTGCTTTGGCGCCAGCAGGAACGCCTCTACCAGATGCAGTTGACGGTTTCCAACAACCGTTTGCAACATTTTCTCAGCGTCAGCCCCAACGTGCTTTATGTGCTTCGAGGGACCGAGGAAGCCGTGCAAGTTGACTATGTCAGCCCCAACATCAAAGCCCTGTCCGGTTTCTCGGCCAAGGAGGCCAGCCAGCCAGACTGGTGGCGTGACCATTTGCATCAAGCCGATCAGACCGAAGCCGAGCGTTTCCATCAAAACGCCCAGCGTTCGTCAGACAGCGGCAAAACTTTTGCCCATGAATTTCGCTTCTATGACAAACATGGCAAGGTCCGCATCATTCGGGATGAATTTCGGGTGTTCCGGTTGAGCAGCCAGGAAGTGGAAGTGGTTGGCACCTGGCAGGACCGCACCAATGAAAAAGCCCAACAGGAGCAACTAAAACAGGCGCAAGTCGTGTATGACGCGACTCAGGAAGGCATCATCATCACCGATGCCGAGCAGCACATTCTCAACGTCAATGCGGCCTTTGAGCGCATCACCGGCTATCGCCTGAGCGAAGTGCGCGGACAGACCCCGGCCTTTCTCAAATCAAACCGACATGATCGCGATTTTTACCGGCACATCTGGCGCAAAATCAAACAGGACGGCACCTGGCAGGGTGAAATCTGGAACCGACGCAAAAACGGCGAAACCTACCCTGAATTGCTCAGCATCACTCAGGTCGATGATGAACGGGGACAGGTGCGCTACTACATCGGTGTTTTCAGCGACATCTCCAAACTGAAAGACTCGCAAGCGGCCTTGAATTACCTTTCCAGCCACGATGCGCTTACGGGGCTGCCCAACCGCGATCAACTGATCGAGTATCTCAATCAGCTGCTGGCCCCAAAAAAACCCCAACCGTTTGCGGTGCTCATGCTGGATCTGGATCGGTTCAAATACGTCAATGAAAGCCTGGGGCATGAAATTGGTGACGCCCTGCTTAAGGCCGTCGGCAAGCGCTTGCGTCAGAACCTTCATGCCAATCAGATGCTGGCCCGATTCGGCGGCGACGAGTTTGTGGTGGTGATGCCCCAGCTGCCTCACCAGGAAGATGCGGCAAGACAGGCAGAAACCCTGATCAAAAGTCTCAACCAAAGCTTCCAACTGAATGAACACACAATCCTCAATGCCGACGTCAGCATCGGCATCAGCCTGTACCCGTATCATGGGACCGATGCGACCACATTGATCCAGAACGCTGATGCAGCCCTGCATAAAATCAAAAGCAGCGCCAACAATGAACTCTATGCCTATTACACCTCGGAACTGACCGAGCTGGCACACCGTCGTATTGATATGGAAGCCCGCCTGAAACAGGGGCTGATCAACAACGAATTAGAAATGCTGTATCAACCTCAGGTTGATCTGCACACAGGTGAAGTGATTGGCGCCGAAGCTTTGATTCGCTGGCAGGACCCTGAGAGAGGCTTGATTTCACCGGATCAATTCATCGACCTGGCCGAAGAAACGGGCCTGATCATCGACATTGGTGACTGGGTCCTCAAAACCGTGTGTCATCAGGGACGCACCTGGTTGGACCAGGGACTCAATCCGGGCCGACTGGCCATTAATCTCTCCAGCCGCCAGTTCCAGGATGTCAACGTCATTAAGTCCATTGAAACCAACCTGGCCACCACACAATTGCCACCGCATTATCTGGAAGTTGAGATCACAGAAAGTTCTCTGATGCACTCTCAGGAACGCGCCGCGCGGCGTTTCACCCAATTACAGGCCATGGGCATTGCCATCGCCATGGACGATTTCGGCACCGGTTACAGCTCGCTGGCGTATCTGCGCAACCTGCCCATTGATGTGCTCAAAATCGATAAAATGTTCATCGACGGCATCGGCCAGGACCCGCAAACCGAGGAAATCCTCAAAGCCACCATTACCATGGGGCATTCGCTGGAGATGAAAGTGCTCGCAGAAGGCGTCGAGACCCGTGAACAGAAAGACTTTCTGACACAGCATGACGCGGACTATTATCAGGGCTATTATTGTGCCAGACCTTTATCCGCCGACGATTACGCAAAACTGATCGCCCCGGACCAGACGTGACATTTGCAATACCACAATCAGTAACTTTTATTGTCAAAATGACCCCAAAAACGTTACGCTAAATTCAACTCAATCATCCATATAACATGGGTGCAGGCAGGATCATGACACTACATCGTTTCTTCAATCGCAATTGTGCCTTTACGCGCAACTTCCCGCGAATCAAGCCATACTTGCAGTGGACGCTCCTGTTTTGCTGGTTGTTGGGCATGTTCTGGCTGTATGAAGATGCCAAACGCACCACGCACCAGCAGATTTATTCAGAGCTCAGTGAAAAAACCACCCTGATCCAACGCCAAATCGGCTTGAGTTACATGCTGGCCTACAGCATGGCCGAGCAAATGCAGAAAAACATTGAACTGGCGAAAATGGGGCATTTACAAACTTACTGCTCGGACCGGTTCATGCAATACGAGCAGACTTGGGGTCTGTCACCCTATGATCTGACCGATCGAGACCATTGCCTAGAGGCCAACATATCGGGCCTTGGAAACTACGCGGACATCAGCGAACAAGTGCGTCAGGAAGTGGATGCGGCCCTGGCGCTGGACATCGACATTAAGACCGATCCCATCAATCACATTGAATTTGCCTGGTCCTACTACACCTCCAGACATGACTTTATTCTGTTTGCCCCGGCGGTGGAACCCAGCCAGTTTCAATTCAGCCGAGATTTATATAACAAGCCGTTTTGGACCATTGCCACCCCGGAAAACAACCCTCAGCGCCAGTTTCGTATCTCGCCCATTTATCAGGACGCGGCGGGCAAAGGCTTTATGATTTCGCTGTCCTTACCGGTTTATGTGGACGATGTCTTTTACGGCGTGGTGTCACTGGACCATACGCTGGCGTCCATACGCAAAACATTGGAAAACCGTCTGGATGGCGCGACACTTCTGGTGAACGGCCAGAATCAGATCATTTCCGCCCCCTATGACTTTGAGCCAGGCACCCAAGTTGCCCTGGACGCACCCTTGTACGAGTTGGCACAGCGGCACGAGCCGGGGTTGAGCCCGGAAAAAATGGTAATGCCCGTGATCACCGACCAGTTGTATCTGGTGCACTACCTCTACCCGAACGGGCACACTCAGGTCGTATTGCGCTCCATGACGTTGCAGGGCTTATTTTTTACCTCACTGATTCTGGTCCTGATGCTGCTCATCTGGCTGTTTGAAGTCTTTCTGAAAATCAACCGCATTGCCATCCATGATGAATTGACCGAACTGCTGAACCGTCGAGGGGTGGAGCAAAAAGCAGAATGGCTGTTTGAACTGGCAGACCGCAATGACCAGCCGGTCAGTGTACTGTCCATGGATCTGGACCATTTCAAACGCATCAATGATAACTACGGCCACAACTATGGTGATAAAGTGATTGCCGCATTCGGGCATCATTTGATTGAACACGCGCGTAAATCCGATCTGGCCGGACGCATGGGTGGGGAGGAATTTATTATGCTACTGCCCAATACCGATCGCGATCAGGCATCGGTATTGGCCAAACGACTGCTTGACACCCTGCATGCCAAACGCATTTCCGATCAGGACATTCAAATCACCACCAGCATCGGCTGCATTGAACGTCACAAGGGCGAATCACTGAACACGGTGCTCAAACGGGCGGACTTGGCTTTGTACGCGGCCAAGGACCAGGGGCGTGATCGCATCAGTTTTGAACCGGAATCCGAAAACGACTTCCCGACTCAAAACAGTGAACAGACGACATAAAAAAACCCCGATGATCGTTGGATCACCGGGGCGTTTCGTATGGTGCGGATGGGGAGACTTGAACTCCCACGGGTTTTACCCCACAGAGACCTGAACCCTGCGCGTCTACCAATTCCGCCACATCCGCTTGAACTGGATGCCGCGGATTATCCGCGAACTCCCCTGACTTGTCAAGCAAAAATTCCAACGCTCTCCTGCCAAAAACGCATCCAAAACCACAAGGACTGGTGGTTTTTTGATTTGTGTCTAAGATTATTTTTGTGCTCACGCTTTTTTACAGCGCAAGAGCATATATGTCCCTTTTTTTCTCGGCTTACCCCTGCGGGCGCCGAGTTCTTCGTTTGCTTGTGCAAAAAAGAGACGAAAAAAAGCACACCCAGCAGAAAATTTCTGTGTCACTAGGGCTTGTCGCTGGCCGCTTGCGAACTCGCTTACGCTCGAACAGCGCAAGCGGTGACCCAGCGCCCTCACCCAGCGTCACGACGAAATTTTCTGATGGGACCCTGACACCCCCCGGCGGTTGAGTGCCGTTTGTTTAAGTTGGTATTGGGTCTTGTCATACCAATCGAAACCGGATGGCAGCCGTCTTTTTGACCAGGCCCGGTTGGTTTCAAACTGAACAGGCAAAACGGTTCATAACAAGTGGTGCAATGAGCAATGCTTGGGAAAGTCCCCATCACAAAGATTTCGTTGTGCTTCTTGGTTTTGTCACAGGAAATGGCCTTGCGCTGTCCGAGCGTAAGCGAGTTCGCAAGAGCCCTGTGGCAAAGCCTAGAACGCACAGAAAGCGTGTGCTGGGTGTGCTTTTTTGGTTCGTTTTTTACACACGTAAAAAATGAACACCTCAAGTATCGCACAAGCATAAAATTTAAAGCGCGATAAAAAACCTGATCAAAGCACAAATCACCAGGCCTGGTGAAAAACCCACCCAAACAACCTGGCTATATCGGTTTCAGCCCCTCGCAATCAGCTTTGCACGGGCCCGACCCAGACCTGCTGCACGTTGACAAACTCGCGTATGCCGTGCGGCCCCAGTTCGCGACCATAGCCCGAACGCTTGATTCCGCCACTGGGCAGACGCGGATCGGTTTTAACAATGCCATTGATCGACACCTGTCCCGCTTCAATCTCACGGCTCATGGCCTCGGCTTTAGCCGTGTCCGCAGTCCAGATAGACGCCGCCAGACCATATTCCGTGTCATTGGCCATGGCCAATGCCTGCTCCGCGCTGTCGGCTTTCATCACCACCGCAATCGGGCCAAACGTTTCTTCACAGGACGCCTGCATGCCGGGTGTGACATCCGCCAACAAAGTCACGGGATAGAAAAACCCCGGGCCGGACGGCATCTCTCCGCCCAACAGGCATCGAGCCCCTTGACGGATGGTTTCGGTCACCTGACGGTGCAGCCCCTGACGCAAATCGTCGCGTGCAATCGGCCCCACTTGTGTGGTTTCCTCCGCCGGATCGCCCATCTTGAGGGCCGCCAAATGCTCGGTTAACTTGTCCACAAACCGGTCATACACCGGCGCTTCCACAATCAGTCGCTTGGCCGCAATGCAGGACTGTCCGGCATTAATGATGCGAGACAAAGCCAAAACTTCCGCCGCCTTATCCACATCGGCGTCGGCCAGCACGAGACTGGGATCGGAGCCACCCAGCTCCAGCACCGCGGGTTTGATGTGCTTGGCCGCCAGTGAAGCCACCTGTGACCCGGCAAAGCTGGACCCGGTCAAGGACACTGCCTGCACAGCCGGATGTTCAATGATGCGAGCTACCTGGTCGTTGTGCACGCGCATGTTTTGAAAGAGGCCACGTGGGGCACCGACCTTTTCAAACAATTCGGCAATGGCTTCGGCGCAGGCGGGCACATGCGAATCATGCTTCATCAGGCAGGTGTTGCCCGCCATCAATGCCGGCGCGCCAAACCGGAACGCCAGCCAGAAGGGCGCGTTCCAAGGCAAAATCCCCAGTAGCGGCCCGAGGGGCAAGTGCTGAACATAACTGTGCGACGCATCCGATTGCAGCGTCTGTGGCGCCAGATAGTCGGCGGCATGCTCGGCATAATGCCGGGCACACCAAGCGGCTTTTTGCACCTCACCGCGAGCCTCTTTGATGGGTTTGCCCATTTCCACGGTCATCAACCGAGCCAGACGTTCCTCGTCACTCGCCATCAGATCAGCGACCTGATTCAACAAATCCGCACGCTCATCAAACGAGGTGGTTCGCCACTGTTTAAAAGCCTGCTGGCTCAATTCAATGGCCGAATCAATCTGAGCCGCATCCATGGCCGGAAAGCCTTCCATGGCTTCGCCCGTGGTCGGGTTGGTGGCGACAAACATAGGCGTCTCCTTATTTCGATTTTTTGTGTTTTTTCTTGGCGTTTTTACCGGGTGACTTGGGGGGATTGCTGTCCAGATTCAACGCACTTGGCGGCAGGACCGGACGAGGCTGGTTGAGCTTTTCCCGATCCAGCATGGTGTTGGTTTTGACACTGAAATCCTGCGGTACGTCTTCAAAAAACGACCCGCAGCCGTCTTCGGTGATGTAGAAAGTGTCCGAAATCCCGCAGGATTTGTCCCCATCCACGCCCCACATCCAGGGAATCACGTGAAACGTCATGCCCGGCTCCAGTACCGCACTGTGCCCCTGATACAAACTTAAAATGTAACCTTCGTCCCAGCTGGGCGGAAAGGCAATGCCGATCGAATACCCGGAACGCGTAATCAGCTTGGCGCCCAGCTCGTTGTCGGCGATGATGTTGCGCAGCATGTTGTCGGCATCCGACACCGTCATGCCCGGACGCAATTCTTTGCGCGCATGGGCCAGCGCGGTTTTCATCGTCTCCTGTGCCTTGTAAAAACTGTCGGTAAGCTCGCCGCAGACCACCGTGCGCATCATCGCCGTGTGGTAACGACGATAGGACCCAGCGATCTCCAGAAACACATGCTCGCCCGGCTGAACTTCGCGCCCTTCCCAGGACGCATGACCGATCATGGTACGCGGTCCCGAGGTCACATAAGGCATCACCGCCGGAATCTCGCCACCGGCGGCAAACATAGCACGGCTGATCTCGGCCCCAATTTCATTTTCAGTCACCCCTGGCTGACAGGCATCGATACCAGCCTGCATGCCTGCCTTGGTGGCAATGGCCGCTTTCTGCATCACCTCCAGCTCACAGGCGGATTTGCAGACCCGCCCTTCTTCCACAATCCCAAAACAGTCCATCAGGCGACTTTTGGTAAAGCTGGTGTGGAAAGTGTCCTGATGATAGGCCGGGAAGAAGTAAGAATTGCGCTCGTAGCCGATGGATTTGCCCACCAGATTGAACTCCAGCAAAGAGGAAATCAACATCTGGATGGCGTCACCGGTATCCGGGTAAGGCCGGGTGATCTCCACCCAGGTCCGTGCGTGGACGTTGGATTCTTCCAGTTTGCGCGTGATCATAAAGGGTTCGTCTTCCAGCGGCACCACCAGCGCCTGAAAAAATGAATAACCGGTGGTCTGATAATCGGTCAGATACATCAGGTTTTCCGGGTCGGAAATGATCACCGCATCCAGCAATCGCTTGGCCATGCGCTCCCGCAGGCCCTGGATTCGTCGTTCGTACTCCTCATACGGGAACGTCATGTCATCGCGTTTTTTCATGGTCTACCCCTTTACACACGCAGCCAAGGCATCGGACAAAATTTCCAGGCCTTCAATCAATTCGTTTTCAGGAATGGTCAGCGGCGGGATCAACTTGATCACCGAGCCACCCACACCACAAGGCCCAAACAGCATGCCGCGATCAAAACAGGCCCGCGCCACCGCTTTGGCCAGGGCACCGTCTCCGACATCCAACGCCTGCATCATGCCTTTGCCGCGCACACTGAAGCCCTTGTCCGGGTAGGTCTGCGCCATCTGCTGCAGGGCGCCGGCCATAATTTCCCCTTTGTCGCGTACCTCGGACATCAGGCCATCGTCTTCGAAATAACGCAGGGCTTCACGCCCGGCGACAAATGAAAGGTTTTGCCCGCGGAAGGTGCCGGTGTGCTCGCCCGGCTGCCAGTGCTGGTCGTGTTTGGGCTTGACCAGGTTCATCGCCATTGGCGTGCCCAGCCCGCCAATGCCTTTGGCCAGGGTCACGATGTCCGGGTCGATTCCGGCCTGCTCAAAACTGAAATACTGCCCGGTGCGGCCGCAACCGGCCTGAATGTCATCCAGAATCAACAAGGCCCCGAGATCGCGCGCCAGTTTCTCCAGGCCCTGCAACCACTCGGCCGAGGCCACATTGACCCCGCCTTCGGCCTGAATCGCCTCCACCAAAATTGCTGCGGGTTTTTCCGCGCCGCCGGAGGTGTTTTCATAGAGAGCACGCAAGGTATCGAGCATGGCCATGCCACCGCCCGTATTGGTTTCAAACGGACAGTGAGACACATGCGTCAAAGGCACCCCTGCGGCCTGGCGAAAATAGCCATTGGCCGTACAGGCCAGCGCCCCCAATGTCATCCCGTGAAAGCCCTGAGCAAACGCAATCACATTTTCACGCCCGGTAACTTTGCGCGCCAGCTTGAGCGCGGCTTCCACCGCATTGGTCCCGGTCGGTCCCATAAACTGGAGTTTGTAGTCCATCTTGCGCGGCTTAAGAATGGTCTGTACAAACCCCTCAATAAAGTCCCGCTTGGCGCCGGTCATCATGTCCAGACTGTGCAAGACCCCGTCCCCGGCCAGATAATCCATCATGGCCTGTTTCAGCTTGGGGTTGTTGTGCCCGAAATTCAGTACGCCCGCGCCGGCGTAAAAATCGATGTATTCCTTGCCGTCTTCGTCCCATTGCTTGGCGTTCTGACCTTTGACAAACACCGCCGGGTAAGCACGGCTGTAAGCACGAATTTCAGATTCATAGTCTTCAAACCAATCCATTCTTTTCTCCTTTGACACGACGTTTCAAACCACCGGCACCCCGGCCAGGCGACAAAACACACGCATGACCGAATCCAATACCCGGTCATTAAACTGATAATTGGGGCTGTGGCAGGGCTCGCCATACCAGGCCTGGTTATTTTTGCCAGACGACTCGGCCATGCCCACCAGTGCAAACGCACCCGGAATCTGATTGAGGTAATAACTGAAATCTTCCGACGCCATCAGCGGCAGGCGCAAATCCACCTGATCCGACTCTGAACCCAGCTCGGCCTGCAACGCTTCGCGATAAAGGGCCGACGGCTTGGCATGGTTCAAGGTCGGGCCATAGCGGGGACGAATTTCAACCTGCGCGGTCACGCCATAGGTTTGAGCGGTGCCGTGTGCAATCGCATCAATCGCCTCATTAATCGGGGTTTGAAAAGCCGGGTCGGCAAAACGGATGCTGCCTTCAAGCCGAACGCGGTCACCAATCACCGTCAACGCATTTTGGGCGTCAAGGCTGGTCACACTGACCACCGCCGCCACCTGAGGCGGCAACCGGCGACTGACAATCTGCTGCAGGTTGAGTGTGAGGGCACTGGCGGCGAGCAATGCATCGGACGTGGATTCGGGTTGCGAGGCATGACCGCCTCGCCCTTTGAGGGTGATGTGAAAGGTACCATTACCCGACATGACCGGGCCTTCAGGGCAGACCGCGGTGCCCAGCGGCAGTGCAGGCCAGTTGTGCCAGCCGTAAATGGCGTCCACCCCATCCAGCGCCCCGTCGTCAATCATGGCTTTGGCCCCATGCCCGCCTTCTTCAGCCGGTTGAAAGACCAGAGACACCGGACCGGGAAGCGCCGCCTCATGGGTCTTGAGCCACTTGGCCGCCCCCAAGAGGGCTGCCATGTGCCCATCGTGACCGCAGGCATGCATGATCCCCTCTGTCTTAGAGGCAAAATCCAACCCGGTGGCTTCCGTAATCGGCAGCGCATCCATGTCGGTACGCAGGGCGATGTGCTGGCCTTTGGCGGAGGGCGCCAGCGTGGCCACGCACCCATGCTCGGCGCAAGGGCGCCAACGAATGCCCAGCTCATCCAGTCTGGCCCGGACATAACGGGCGGTGCCCGCTTCCTGCCAGGTCAGTTCCGGATGCTGATGCAACCAGTGTCGCGTCGCTTGCGTTTCTGTCAGGTGCGCCTGCCAATCCAGCGTCATACGCCCTCCGTTGGGAGTTTCACTTCATCTTCACACAGTTTCTTCGCAAAGAAAACACGCCCTTGAAAAATCGACCATTGATTTTTTTTATTGTGGTCTCAAACGCCCTATGCGAAGCCTGTTCCCAACTGAAAAAAAGCTAATAAAACAAAAGGATAAGGTAAAAAACCACCAGGCCTGGTAAAAAAGACAGCGAGAGGCAGCACCAAAAGAGCGCAGTGTCGCCACATTTTGGGCGCGACGGCCGATTCAATTAAGTCGCGCGGGGCAGGCAAATACCGAAGCAGCTGCCTTGCGGCGTGTTAGGGCGGTAGATCAAATCGCCCCCCTGAAGGGTCATCAGTTCTTTCGAGATGGCCAGCCCGACACCGGTGCCTTCGGTCACGCCACCTTCGCGCCCCAGACGATTGAAGGGTTCAAACAGCTGAGACACTTTGTCGGGGTCTATGCCGTAACCGGTGTCGCACACCCAGAGCGTCATCGCCGGAGAAACACCCTGGGAGGTCGATTCGTCCAACGCCAGCGAGACCTCTCCACCCGAGCGATTGTATTTGATGGCATTGGACAAAAGGTTCAGCAAGGTCTGTTTGAAGCGTACCCGGTCGGCCTGAACTTCAATCTCCGGTAAGTCCGGCGATATAAGGGCCACGTCAGCCGACTCGGCCAGCGATCGGACCAGCGAGAGGCTTTCATCCACCACAGAGGACAAAGACACCGGGTCACAGTTGAGCTGCACTTTACCGGCTTCGATCTTGGACAGGTCCAGCACCACATTGATCAGATCCAGCAGATGCTCGCCGGCCTGAACGATTTCACGCACGTTTTCCAGTTGCTCGTCGCTCAGCGGATCCATGTCGAGCAACTGAGCGTAGCCCAGAATCGAATTCAACGGCGTGCGCAACTCGTGGCTCATGCTGGAGAGGAATTCCGATTTGGCCCGACTGGCTTTTTCCGCATGGTTGCGCTCATTGACGATTTCTTCGTGCATGCGTTCCTGCACCGACAGCATTCGGCGTACATAAATGAGCGCCCCGTAATTTTGGGTAAAGGGCTGTAACAATTCCACCAGCGAGTCGTCATAGCCCTCTGGCCGATTCGCCAACCCGACCATGCCCACCAGCTGATTGGCGTAGAACACAGGGATGCCCAGAAACGCATTCAGGGCCGGGTGGCCTTCGGGCAGTCCGCGGGCACGCGGATCAGTGTCCGGGTCATTGCTGATGACCACGTATTCGCTCGTGAGTACCTCACCAAACAAGGTGTCCAGATTGGTGAACTCAAGCCCTTCGTCTTTGGCTTCATAACTGGCATAAAGCGCACGGGTTTCCTCATTCCAGGCGATGTCGGTCAATGCCAGCGTCTTAAGATAGGGTTGGCCTTCGTCGTCATAATGCACCTCGCCGATGAAGCCATACTCGCTCTGCGTCACCGCAATCACTTTGTCCAGCAGAAAGTCAGCCACCTTGCGCAGGTTTCGTGTGACCATGAACTCATTGGTGGCCTGCCAAAGCACTTCGAGAATGTCTTTTTGCTGCATCAAGGCCCGCTCGATTTCAACGGTGCGGCTGACATCGCGAATCAGGACGGTAAAGCCACGCTGATCGCTTTGTTTGATTTCACCGATGGCCGCTTCCACCGGGAACACCCGGCCATTTTTGTGACGCCCTTCCACGCGCCCTTTGCGCCCCATCATATTAGTCACCTTCAGACGCGAAGCATCGAACTGACGCACATGCTCTTCATGCGCTCGCCGGGCCTGAATGGGCATCAGCACTTTGACATTCTGCCCCAGCAGTTCTTGCGGGGCATAACCGAACAGCGTCTGCACCGCCGGGTTGACATCGACGATGTTGGCGTGGCAATCGGTTTTGATGATCGCATCCGGTGCCGAGTCCACAATGGCTTCCTGTTCGGCCAGTGCCCGCTGCAATTCTGCCCGGGCCAGCTCCAGTTCGTGGGTACGCGTCGCAACCTGATCGCTCAGCTCCTGGGCGTGACGCCGCCCTCGGCGGCGAGCCTGGATCACTAACCAGAACACCAGAACACTCACGGTCAGCACCCAAACCACCACCCAGAAAATCCACTCGGTCATCTCTCGACTTTTCGTCTGTTGATAGTCGATCAGATCGCTTTTGACTTGATTGAACGAGTCGAGCACGCGGCCATTGTATTCGGTCAACAACATGTCGGCGCGATTCTGGATGGGCAAAATCCGGTTATAAAGCACGCGTTGAGCCGCTTGAATGGCGTCAAAATCATTGACCAACGACTGAAAATACAGCTGTTCGGCCAACCCCTCATTCAACACCGCCAGCTGGCGCTGCAAAATACCGGCCCGCTCGGGATCGGTTTCCAACGCGCGCAGCTGCTGGCCTTTTTCCACAATGCTTTTACGGGTGATGTTGAGATGACGCTGCAACGCTTCGCGTCGATGGGGCTCGGTCTGTTGAGTCAGGGCTTCCAGCTGCACTTTGAGCTGATTGCGCAACCCGTACATTTTGGAAATGATTTCGAGCTTGCTTTGTTCGAGGGCAAAGGTATTAAAGCGCTCGTTTTCGCTTGCCTCGTAATCACGGTGCACCTGATAAAGAGAAAACACCGAGCCCATAATAAAAATAAACCCGGCGGCCAGCAACCACTCATACCAACCTTTCTGATACAGCTTATTGATCATCCAGCCAGCCCGGTTCGTCATTTTGTTCAAAACGGCAGGTGACCGTCCGCCCGCCATTGCTGTAGGTCAACTTGGCTTCTCCCAGGGCACTGGCCATCATAATCCCGCGCCCATGGGTATCCATCATTCGCTCAGCCGTAAACGTCATAAAGGGCTGATGGTCAAAGCCATCCCCCATATCGGTGATTTCCACAATGATCTCTGCGCCCCGCCGAACCACACTGACGGTGACAAAACGATCGGCGTATTCGGGTGATTGCAGGCGTGAATGAATTTCCGATTTCAGCGTGCCCGCTTCAATCAGTTCGCTTTTTTCGTCATATTGAATGCCCAGATTGCCATGTTCGACCGCATTGACCATCAGTTCATACAAGGCGATCACACTTGACTTGGGCTGGCGGGTAAAACGTGACACCACTGCGGCAAGCTGAGTGGCTTCGTCGAGGGTCCGATACTGAAAACGGGCTTCGCTCAGCAGCGACAGTGTGTCTTCAAGCCGTGTCAGCCTCTCCAGGAGGGCCTGATGCGTCTGGAAGTCCGCCACCGCCGAGGCGATCACCTGCTCCACCACTTTGAGGTTGAGCGGCTTGTTCAGGTAATAAAAGGCACCGGCTTCAATGCCTTCCTGGATCGACTGCTCATCCGTAAGCGCGGTTTGCAAAATTACGGGCAAATGCTCACAACCGGGCAACTGGTGAATGGCTTTGAGCAGTGCCATGCCATCCATATTCGGCATCATCCGATCCGTCACCACCGCACTGAAGTACCCCGGTGGTTGACTGGCAATCAGTTGGTAAGCTTTCTGCCCATCCACCGCGGTGTCATAGGGATAACCCAGTTTTTCCGCCAGGCGACTCAACAGTTTCAACGCCTGAGGGTGATCGTCGACCAGCAGTAATCGTTGGAACGCTCGCTCCGACATCTTATGCTTCCTTATCTTGACTCTGTAAGTGCTGCGCCGCAAAGGTCTCGGCGGCCACCGGGCGACTCAGGAAAAAGCCCTGCCCTTCATCGCACCCCAGTTGACGCAACTGATCGAGCTGGCTTTGGGTTTCAATGCCCTCGGCCAACACTCGCAGCCCCAAACTGTGTCCCATTGTAATAATCGCGCCCACTATGGAACGTGACTCTGGGTTCTGATCCAGATCTTCCACAAAACGCTTGTCGATTTTAATACGATCGATGTTGAGGTGTTTGATGTAAGCCAGTGACGAATACCCGGTGCCGAAATCGTCAATGGAAATCTCCACCCCGGCACTCTGCAACTGTTGGAGACTTGTGGTTTCGTTATCAAAACTATGGTGTTCAATGTTGCGCATCATCACCGACTCGGTCACCTCAATGTCCAACTGAGCGGGTTGCAACCGATGATGCGCCAACACCGCCATCACCTGCTCATGAAAGTTAGGCGAGAGCAATTGCGAGCAGGAGGTGTTGATCGCCATTTTGGGCAGCGCCAAGGGTGTTTTTTGCCAGGCCTGTAACTGGGTGGACGCCGCTTCGAGCACAAACTCGCCAATGCGATCAATCAGGCCGAATTTCTCCGCCATGGGAATGAATTCCGCTGGCGACACCATGCCTTCCTCGCTTGGCCAGCGTATCAAGGCCTCGGCCCCCGACAGGCTCAAATCAGACAGCTTAAACTGAGCCTGGTAGTGCAGTGTGAACGCCTGTGATTTGACCGCGTCATGCAGATTGACCTCCAACTCGCTCTGGTGTTGCAGGGCCGCTTCCATCGACTCATCAAACACCGCGCAATGCCGGGCATCGTCCGAAGACTTGGCAAAATACATTGCATAATCGGCTTTCTTCAACAACGCTTCGGGGGTTTGTCCGTGCTCTGGAAAATGGCTGACCCCAATGCTGCACCCGACATCATGACCGGTGTTCTGCTCCAGATTAATGGCCGCAATCGTCGCCAGAAACTGTTCGGCCAATTGACACAGGCGATCCTTGCTCAAAGAGCCGGGCACAATCACCGCGAATTCATCCCCGCCGATGCGGGCAATGAACGCCTCGCCCGACAAGTGCCTTTTGAACGCCTGACCGACCGCTTGCAAAAAGGCATCGCCTGCCGCATGACCCAGATGATCATTGACCCATTTGAAATCATTCAGGTCCAGATAGAACAAATGAAAAGGTTCATCCGGCGATTCATGAATCCGGTGCTCAATCTGATGATTGAAATGATGCCGGTTGGGCAGCTGGGTGATGGCATCGTACTTCGCCGTCAGGGTCAACTGATTCTGAATCTGTTTGAGCTCGGTGATCTCGGTCAAAATCAACGAAAAATACGGCTGCGGCAAACTGGGATCATCCAGTTGCGCCATGTCGATCATGTAGTAGCCTTGCGCACCAGTGCTGAGCGCGGCTTCCCCGCGCCATTTGTGATGCATCCGCAACGCCTCTTGTACCTGGGCCACATCCAAGCCGCCAAACCCTTTTTTCAGCATTTCCCACACGGACTGCAGGTCTTGCAACGGCAACGACTGACGAATGCGTGTCAGGGGCTTATTACTGATTTGAAGGTGACCGGCCTGATCAAAAATCCCGATCGCCTCGTTCAGGTTCTGCATCAGGTTGCGGTCCAGCATCAGTTCATGGGTGCGCGCCTCAACACGCTGTTCCAGTGTGGCCAGCAATTCTTCCCGCGCCTGGGCGTATCGACGAATTCGCACCACACTCAAGCCCCCGACCAGAATCAGTACGACCAGCGTCGGCAAAGCCGTCAGCAACGACATCTGCCGAAAGGCACTCACCTGATCGGAAAAGTCGGTTTGTGCCGCCAGCGCCTGCCGCGCAAAAATTTGTTTGAGCTCGGTCACGCGTGAATAAACCTGATCCTGAGCAGGCAACACTTTTTCGACCAAGGTATCAAACGCCTGCTCGCGGCTGCCTTGCATTAACTGCTGAAATACCGATTCCTGAACAGAACGGGTTTGCGTCATCACCTCCGCAACCTGATTGAGTTTTTGCGCGGTGGATTGCTTATGAAGCTCTGAACGCAACGCCATCAAACTTTTAATAATGCGCTGCTCTTGCTCGAGCATTTTCATGTGCAGCTCATCCACCCGAAAAATGTCTTTGGCATGGACCATCTTGGTCATCAGCACGCTGCGCTGGGTTGCGCCCGACATCAGTGTTTCGATGTGGTTCTGATTGGTTGTGCTGACAATGTAGGCATCAAACGCAGTTTGGATCTTTTTTTCGAAATAGAAAAACAAACCGAAGGCACCCGCCACCAACAACATAATAATGAGGTAACTGGCAATCAAGAAGCGAATGAACACGCGAGGTTGAAGGTTAAAAATCATGGCATCATTTTATCGACTCTCTTCCCTGACCACAGAGATTTCTGCCATCGGTTCAATTAAAACCTTTTTGGGCAGACTTAAGAGAATGAATCCACTCGCCCTTTCATGCCATATAGGCTTGCACAGTTATTACGCATTTTTTCTGCACTTTTCAAAACTGGCTTCGCTAAAATGAAATTCAAACGTTGATGGCTAAGGAGAAAGAAAAATGAAAGGACTTTACAACAATGACAGCGCCTACGGGTTGGTCACACGTGCCAACCACTGGCTGAGCGCCATTCTTGTCATCGGCTTGATCGGCCTGGGCATTTACATGACAGGCTTGCCCGATTCACCCGACAAATTTGAGCTGTATGACGTGCACAAGGCCCTGGGCATCGGCGTACTGGGACTGATCATCCTGCGGCTGATCTGGCTTAAACTCTCGCCCAACCCACCCATTTTACCTGCCAAACGCTGGGAAGAAGTGCTGGCCCACAGTGTACGCGGGCTGCTGTACCTGTCTTTATTGATTATGCCTTTCTCCGGCTGGGCCATGTCCAGTGCCGGTGGCCACGAAGTCAGTTTTTTTGGGCTGTTTACCCTGCCAGCTCTGGTCCCCGAGAGCGAAGCCATTGGTGACGTTGCCAAAACCGTGCACGCCTTTGTCGGCAACATTCTATTCCCGGCTTTGATCCTGCTTCACATCGCCGGTGCGCTGAAACACCATTTCATTTACAAAGACAACACCCTCAAGCGCATGCTGGGGCGAGATTGAACAGGCTCGCTGATCTGGATTATCAGGCCCTGCTTCAGCCAGCGCTGAAAGAAGCCGAAATCGGCTTTAATGAGGGCGGCGTGCCGGTGGGCGCAGCGCTGTTCGACGCAGAGGGTTCATTACTGGGCCGCGGACGCAACCGGCGGGTGCAGGATAATGATCCCAGCGTGCATGGCGAGACCGATGCCTTTCGCAAAGCCGGACGCCAGCGCTGCTACCGGGATAAAATACTGGTCACCACTCTCGCACCCTGCTGGTACTGCTCTGGCCTGATTCGACAATTTAATATCGGCACGCTGGTCGTGGGGGAAAACGACACCTTTGAAGGGCATCTGGACTGGCTGCGTGACGCAGGCGTCAAAGTCGTGGTGCTCAACAACGACCGCTGCAAAAACCTGATGCAACAATTCATCCAACAATCCCCGGACATCTGGAATGAAGACATCGGTGAGTGCTAAACCTATGTCGTCTTCCTGTCTTTTTCACCAGGCCTGGTGAAAACAGGAGGTCCAAAAACCTACAAAGCCCCTTCCATCTGACGAAACTCTTCCAACGCGGCTTCGAGCTGCTCCACCACTTCCGCGGCTAAAATCTCCGGTGCCGGCAGGTTTTCAGAGTCTTCCAGCGACTGGTCTCTCAGCCAGAAAATATCCAGGTTGGTTTTATCCCGCGCCATCAGTTCATCGTAACGGTAAGCACGCCAACGCCCTTCCGGGGTTTCCTCGCTCCAGGTGGCTTTGCGCTGACTGATGTCTTCGGGGTGATAGAGTTCAATAAACTCGTCAAAATCCGATTTTTTCAACGGATTCTGCTTCAGGGTTTTATGCACATTGGTGCGGTAGTCATAAACCCATAGCTCCTGCGTCCAAGGCTCTTTGCTTGCCGGTTTGGCGTCAAAAAACAGCACATTCGCCTTGACCCCATTGGCATAAAATATCCCCGTCGGCAATCGCAACAAGGTATGCAGATGCGTGCGTTCCAACAGGTTCTTGCGGATCGTCTCACCTGCGCCGCCTTCAAACAGCACATTGTCCGGCAACACCACCGCCGCTTTGCCGTTGACCTTGAGCATATTGGCAATGTGCTGCACAAAATTAAGCTGTTTATTGGAGGTGGTCGCCCAGAAATCTTCTCGCTCGTAGGTCAGCTTTTCCGCCTCTGCCTTGCCGGTTTTTTCGTTCATGACCGTAATCGAGCTTTTCTTGCCGAAAGGCGGATTGGCCAGCACCATGTCCACCTTGTGCGCACCCACCTCTTTCGCCAGGGCATCCTGAGTCACAATCGGACAAGTGTCACCGCCAATGCCATGCAAATAAAGGTTCATGGCACACAAACGCACCACCGAGTCCACAATGTCATTGCCGCGCAGAGCGTCATTCTTGAGGTGTTTTTTCTCTTTTTTGGACTGCGCATTGGGCGCCATGTGTTCATAGGCCGACAATAAGAAACCGCCTGTGCCACACGCCGGATCGGCGACCGTGTCGGTCGGCTTGGGCTGCATGACTTCCACCATGGCATCGATCAGCGCACGCGGGGTAAAATATTGCCCCGCACCGCCTTTGACATCCTGCGCGTTGCGTTCCAGCAGGCCTTCGTAGATGTCGCCTTTTACATCCGACGGCAAAGTGGACCAGGACTCCTTGTCGATCATCTTAATCAAGCGTTCCAACTTGGCCGGGTCCTGGATTTTATTTTGCGCCTTGCGGAAAATCGTGCCCAACATGCCACCGGTTTTGCCCAGGTTTTCCAAGGTGTGGCGATACTGGTTTTCCAGCGCATCGCCGTCCAGTTTCACCAGATGCGACCAATCGTATTGAGAGGGCACACCGCCATCGTCCAAACCGGCCTCGGCCCGCTCAAACGCCATTTTCAGAAAGATCAGATACGTGATCTGCTCCACATAATCGCCATAGCCCACGCCGTCGTCGCGCAAAACGTGTGCGTAGTTCCAAACCCGGCTGACGATTTCTTGGCTCGTCGCCAAGTTCTGTGTTTCTTGGCTGGTCGCCAGGTTCTTCGTCTTCGAAACCGTTACATTCGACATAGGATCCCTTATTTACTTGCAATGGATTCGAGGTATCGCATACCGACCTCTGTTTTCTTGATTAAACCGTCAAAAATCGGCTGTGCAATTTGGTTCGGGAACCCCTCCGGCAATGTCCGCTGAACAGACTCAACCACCTTATGAGCCTTCCCCAACATCTCTTCTAAGTGCTCAACAGCCAATGTTTCGGAATACCCCACTGCCTTAGCTGTGGTCACAAAATGCCTCGGCATCATGCCATCCCATTTAAAGTGACGCTGCTTCCCATACAACCCCATCGCCATTTTTATCTTCTGTTTTTGCAGCCCCGCTCCACCGATTAACGGGTATGCTGACAACACATCATACAAAGGCGTTAGACGATAGCCGTTATTGGGTTCAATAAACAAGCTGAAATTCTTGCCATGTCCGTCGGGAGCTGCCAATAACCAAAACAGAATTTGCGCTTTAAAGAAGATCGCCCGGTCGGCTTGTGCATTTTTCGAACCCCTCAAAACCTGCATGATCGATTTAATCCCCGGACCACCATCGCTTTCATATTTCAACGCAGGGGCCACTCCTAAAGCCTGGCACATATCTTCCTGTGGCAGGCGGATGCAGCGCTTGCCATCCAGCCACTTTCGATCAAATCGCTCGACCGACAACACCTTTTGGTCTTCAAACGTCAGTACCTCTGTTTGAGCCACTGGCAACCCGAACCCCTTTGCGATTTGCATACAGAGCCATTCATTTTCACAGCTTTGGGACAAATCCAAATTGTGATGCGCCAGTACCCCAATCGGCAATTTGAGGATATGCGTGGTGGGCGTCGAACCTTGCGGCAAATACCAGTTACCGTCCATTTTTAGCAGCGCCGTTTTCTCCTGTGCCCCGGCAATGGAAATTCGAAAATCCGCTTCGGCCTCCTGCATTCCCAAAGGGCTGCTGGCGTAGCCTTTTAACAATTCTGCGACTTGCCTTTCGTTTAAAGGCTTTGCTTTAAGTTCAGCCAGACCCGGTTCAAACTCGGACGACAATTGGATGGCCCCGACGCAGTCCTGGCCTACGGCTGCTAACAAATCAAACGGCTGAGTGGTGGAAGTATGAAAGCGCACCTGCATTTTGGCGCGGATGGCTTCATTATCCGGAAGCAGGTTATCCAGAAAGTTATAAACCACATCCCCTTCATAGGGGCGGCGAGCCAACGGCAGAGAAAGCGACAATGAACGGGCAAACTGGGAATTCAACCACTCTTCAGCGTAAACAAAACGCAAGGCTCCGTTTTTGAGTTTTGATAACGTGCCGACCAGCAAGCCGTTCATCGAGACACACAAATGATTCAGGTTCTGAGATTGCACAGCTCAATCACCAATCCAACTCAAGCGATCGATCAGCCTCGCCTTTGGGACCCACCTCCAGCTCCAAATCCAAAGCCGATAATAATTTGAACAGCGTTTCCAGCTTGGCCGACTCCGGCCTGGATTCAAAAGCGGACACTGTCGCCTGACGAACGCTGGCCAAATCCGCCGCTTTCTCTTGTGAAACATTCTTTAACACACGCCGATCCTGAAGATAGACGGCCAACTCTTTCGGCGAATTCACTCTCATCAACAATTCCTCTTATACGCTATACCGTATAAAAACATAATTATACGCTATACCGTATAAAAATCAATCTATACGCTATACCGTATAATATTCAGAATTAGGTAAAACAGTCTCTTTAGTTAAGGTGACTGGATTGCATTTCGCCCAGTTTGTTTTCAAAAGCATCCCTCACTTTGAGATAACCCAACCCCGTATCCATCAAGCCTTTCTTTTCTTCAGCCAGCCATAGATTCAACGCGGCTGCTTTTCCAAAACCATCTTCATCAATCCCATCAAGAAAAATTTCAGGCTTTAAAGCCATCTCTTCCGGGCACCACGGAGCACCATTCAAAGGCAGCGCAGTATTGATCGAATATTCAAGAAGGGTCCTTCCATCTTGGTACTGATCGATTACCGACTGATCGACATACCTTCCCATTAAACAGACCTTCTTTTTCCAAGCAATCGCTACACAAGCCGACAAATACGTTCTCGACTTCCAATAACTGAACACCCAGTTATGACAGAGGTGATAACGACAAACTGATTTATCACCGATCAAGCCAACCGGTTCCTCTAAAATGATTAAAGCGCTACCTGTCCTATTGGCATGCCTTGTAGCCAGGACAACGCCCGATACTTCATAGGCAGCTTTATCAACCAATAAACCATCCAGAAACTCAGAAAACTGCTCTGGCCATTTATAAAAATCATGCAATGGATAAATTTGGTCATCCGCACCGTCCAACCATTCACGACGAACAGCAAACAGTTCACAGACATCATTCAAAATCGCATCATTTAAGCGCGGGAACAAAGCTTCTTCAGTTTGAACATCTGCGATGGTCAAACCATGACCGATTAAAGACGGGATTTGATTTTGATGAACACCGTGAGATTCAAAAAGCAGAAAAAAGCGGGTCGCTATATTTTCAGGCGGTTGTTTTTTCAACGGCCAGAATTTTTTAGACCATTTGGTAAGAAACTCAACAATCGATAGACCAGAAGATATTTCGCCAAGCATTCAACCGTCCATTAGCCTATAAACCCGTCAAAGTAATCGGAATCGAGGGTTTTGACTTGGTAGGTCTCTTTGATGTTCACGCCCAGGTTGTGCTCGATCATGAGTTCGGCGAGTTGCTGTCCATCCACCAGCACCACCGACAAATTCAGACCATTCTTAACCGAGGCCAGTGCGCCGTCGGAAAAGCCGGAGGTGGTGATAAACACGCCCTTGCTCGCGCCCTGACGGGTTAAGGAGCCGATAAACTTGTCGATCTCCGGGCGATGCACGGTGTTTTCCCAGCGCTTGGCTTGCAGGTAAATCGAATCCAGCCCCAACTTGTCTTCATTGATGATGCCATCTATGCCGTCATCGCCGGTGAGCTGGGTTGCCTGCCCCGCCTCCATGCGCGCGCCGCCATAGCCCATCGCCAACATCAAATCCACCACCAGCTGTTCAAACGCCTGTGGGGAGACCTGCTTGACGCTTTCCAACAACTCTTCCGCCAGACTGGCGTTTAAAGACTGATAGGCCTGCTGAAGCTGTTCATCCGGGGTTTCCGGCAGGTCATCGGTTTGGGCTGACTCGCTGGTGGCCTTTTGCGCGGGTTTGGCCGTATGAAACTGACGGAAACTCTCATATTGCTTCAGAAAGCGCACATTGATCTTTTCCGGATGTTGCGCCAATACCTGCCGACCCAAATCCGTAACCTGAATATGCGCCCGTTTGGGTGAACTGACCAGACCGGCCTTTTTCAAATAGGTCATCGCCCAGCCAATGCGGTTTTTAATCACCGTCTGCTTACCGGACGGCAACAATTCCGCCCGCTGCTCAGGCGACAACCTAAACGCCTCGCTTACCTGCTCCACCACATCGTTTTTGTTCATGACCTCGCCGCTGGAAACAACTTTTAGAACCGGGAGCATCACGCTTTGGAAATCAGGAATAGTCATTATTTGTTCTTTATTAAATCTCTAATTGTAAAATTTAATCTATCTAAACTATCTTTCACTAATCCCAAAGCATCAATTTTTGGTACTTCTGAATTACCAGAAGAAAATAACCTTTCGTATATATCTTTATTGGACTGTATATCAAAATACTCATTGTCAGACAAAGAATTTACCAAGCTAAATTCTTTAATATCTATCTCCAATTGAGATATTCTCTTTATGTGGAACCTTAGCAACCCCATCAATGAAACCATACCCAGCACAAAACCTGAAATTGCAGCGTAAACAAAATAATTTTCATTTATCAGCGTCACAAGATCTGGCATTTCACTATTTGCCAAATTACTTTGACACGAAGAACAGGTTTGTAAATAGAATTGTACATCCACAACACCTTTTAGCACTTCCAAAACATAACCAGCATTTAGCAAAACAATAATAAAAATTATGAATGCAACGAACCATAACAACAGAAAGTGATTTCTAGCTTTTCTTTTATGATAAGAAAGTTGTTCATACAAAAATTCTACAGTTCTATCAAGCATGTAATTTCCTAAAACTAAAAGCCGTATTTTTGTTCACGCTTTTCGAAGGCGGATTGTCCGCCTTCAAGTATTTCGCAAATATCATTTCTAATTTCGGTACACTCAATAGCTCCAGATTTATAAGACAATACTTCATCATCATTTTCAGCAACAATCACTTGCTCGGCATCTGCGTTGACGACAAGGTTTGCGTTATGCGTTGCAATAATAACTTGTCGGTATTTTTTGATCTTTCTAAAAATTGGAACCAATTGATTCATAATGAATTTATTATCTAAATCATCCTCTGGCTGATCAAAAATAAAAGGACTTCCAAACGCATCCGTGGCAAGTTTCATACAAACGTAAAACGTTCCTCGTTGACCCACAGATAATTTTTCAGGTGACTTTCCAAGGTATTCAATAACTGGTTTGACATATAGATATTTAGACCGATGCTCATGTAAGAAAATATACTCAAATATATTAAAACCATTTCTAACAAAGTAATCTGATAAAGTTGAAAAAGTCTCTAAATTAATATCTTCCAGATCACCAAGGTCAATAATTTTTTCATTCCTAGCTAAATTCAAAAAATCATCAAAATTGTTTACATTAAATGTTTGCTGTATCTTCTCTTCTTTTGATACCGAATCACTGCTTCTGAATTTTGAGCCATGCAGTAATTGCTTGAGCCCTTGATAGAAAACTTTCACATCAAAATATATTTTCCCTTCAATGTTTATCTCATTCAGTAAATCAGTAATCAATGACTGTTGATCTTCGTTTAACTCACCATTGGTAGCCGTTAAACCTTCAAAAGTAGTCGTAATTGATCTCGATTGCTCTTCCAAGTCGACTTTGATTCTTTCTACTAACGCAGACCTTTCGTCTATAAAACTAACTAGTGTTTTTTCTTTTACTTTAAATTCATCAATTCTAAATTTTGCACTATCTATTTCTTTTTTATAGAAGTCGACTTTTTTCAACAAGGTACTGACATCCTGATCGACGCCCTGTTGCCTCAAATCATTACGTATGTCGTCATTTTGAACTTCAATATCTGCAATTTCGGTAAAGTACTTCCGTTCTAAGCTATTAATTTCTTGATATGAGTGATTGAAGGAAACTTTTGTCAACTTTGGATCAGACAATTGACTTTCATTAATTAAATCAATTTCGTTATTTGTATCTTTCTCAAAAAACTCTAATTTTGCTTTTAAGTCCGAAAGTTTTCTTAAGTAAGATTTTAGTTGATTAGCCTTTTCGGAACTTTGTTGAAATTTCTCAATATTTTTCTTATTACCATCTGTAGTAATCGTTTCAATCAAGTTTTTATTCTGTTGAATGATCTGTTTATTTCTGGAAACATCGTTAAGCTTTTTACCTTCTGAATCAACTTCGTCAAACCAGAATTTGGTTTTGTGAATCTTTTCTAGAATCAAACGAAAATCGGTGTCATATTGAGGCACATCATTTTCACCGTAAATACCAAGTAGTTTTTTCAAAGCATCACTCAAACTTTCCGAGGTTTCCGCAACACGTTTGATTTCTCCTTGCCTCACATGTAGATAATCCAGATTCGCAACTTCTCCATATTCATAAGATTCTTTGGTTCCATCAGGCTTAAGATACGAAACCTCGAAATCATCAGGTGAGATTGCCTGAATCCTTTTTTCTTTTAATTCGTTTGTTTGATCAAAGGTTTTGTAAACACAGTCAAATAGTATGCTTTTCCCTGTACCTCGGCCACCAATCAATGCGACTAAATTAGCATTCAGAGGAATTTCACTTGATGAAAAACTAGGAGAGCCTCCATCAATAACAGAACCTAAAAATTTTAAGGATGAGAAATATGGTTTTGCATAATCTAAGGAAGGGTTGTCTTGTTGAATCCTAACTCTTTCTTCGGGTTCAAAGAGTGTTTGAACTAAGCCTTCAAAATTTGGATTAGCTTTAATCCATGTAAAGCCTTGACCGACTTCACTTATTTTATGTGCATCTGAGCAATGATAAACAGGTTTCTTAATGCTTCCGTCAAACCTTGATCCTTCTGGTTGCAAAAAGAACTCTCTATCGTCTTGATTTCCAAACAACGCGCCAAGCTTTTTATCAATCTCAATTGCATAATTATTACCCCGACCGTCCCCTCTTGCTGGCCTATACGAACCATAACCATTTGGGCAGCCAATAACTAAAACATCACTACCTATATGAAAATGCTGATCAACACAGTCAAGCAAACTGCTTAGCTCAACAAGGATGGTGTCAATGCTAACTCCCGAACTTTCAAGATCTTCCTCAATACAATAGATAGGTTTTCCATCTGATGTGGTATTTGTAATTGGAAGTCGATTAAAGGCTCTATTTATTTTGTCAGTTGAAATACTTTCAGAAAACAATAAGTGAATATTTATAAAATCGTCATCTTTATTTTGCTGATTAAGTCGAAATTCGAGATTTGGAAGAACTACGCCCTCAAAGCCCCCGCCTTCCAACTTCGATCTTGTGTTTTCAATTTCATTATCCGAAAAACAAAAATAATTTGTAGCCCCAATAACTGAAAGCTCTTGATCTATTATTGCTCGAACATAAGCTTCCCAGTCATTAGAAAACTGATTGTTCAACTTTGTAAATGGCGTATGAATATGTAAATCCCATTTTTGCCATTCTGAGCCTTTCGGGAACTGTTTCATAATGTTTACCTCAATAATCTTCCTGAAAACGCTGAAGCGAGGATGGTTTGTTTTTGTTGCTGGGCTTGGGTGAGTTTGGTGTCGATTTCGGCCATTAGGCGGTCAGCGGCGGTGATTTTTTCTTCGACAATTCGGACTATTTCTTTTTGTTCATCTATTGGTGGAATAGGAACAAGCAATGCTTTTAATTTTGTTCCATTCACATTCGCCTGACCGACATTCTGACTGACACAGCTTTTTATCCAATTCCTACCGATTACTGAATTAATGAAATAGGCTACAAACTTAGAGTAGATCCCATCAAGAACTCTAACCCTGATCAGATATGAAGCAAGTGATACTGGTTTACCTATATCAACAAATACTGCAGTTTTACCGACAAGTTCAGCGCTGTTAGTACGATTAAATAATAAATCTCCACCCTTCAAGAGAAGTTCAGGAAATTCGTTATGATCGGTGGGCAAATACTTTAGGTTTGAATAATCTAACTCACCCTCAACAATATTTCCCATACGAATAACAGGAACACCAGATGCATCATCGTTTGTTTTGGAACTACTACCATAACGAACATCAGATGCTATCGCATCAACAGTAGCAGTTGCCCAGCTCGCAGGAATAGAGTCAAAAAAAGCGCCACCTTCTAGGCTTGGCTCTTTGTATTTCTCTTTCCATTTGTCGTTTTTGGGTGGTTTGCCTTTGGCTTTGAGTTGTTCTAGTTGCTGTTGTTCCCAGCGTTGGCGGCGTTCTTTTAGGATGCGTTGCAGCAGTTGGTCGGCGGGTTCGATTTGGTCGGCGTTTTGTTCTCGCCACTCTTTGGTGAGTTCGCCGGTGACGGCGGCTTTGAGAACGGATTGGCGGTATTGTTTGAGTTTGTCTTTGGCGATTTTCAGGTTTTCAATGCCCGCATCAATATGCGAAAACAGCTCTTCGATTTTGGCGACCATATGCCGTTGTGCTTGCTCTTTTTCAGGAATCCAGACCTTTGTTTTTTCAAACTTTGTCTTTGTTATATGAACCATTCCCGAGCCATGAGCTTGTCGATACAAGTCAGAAAGAATATGCTGAATCAAGTAATAGTGAATTTTTTTGTCAACGTAGGAGCGCACTTTAAAAATGTGCTGATTTAATGCGGCCTTAGGACCTGTCCACAAATATGCACCTAATGTTGCCGACCAAGAGATTAATAAATCTCCCTTTTCCACTATATGTCGCTCATCTAACTCACCATTAAAGTAGTGCCAATCCTTGTTTGAGCCGGTGAGATTCTGAATCCGAATGATCGGAAGCCCGGTATCAGACCATTCAGTTTTCCTGAAACCTCTTCCATTTATATACTCGCCTATTTCACCAAGTGTGGTTTGTTTCCACCCTTCTGGAAGTTCGTTCCCTTGTGTTTTTATTGTCGTTTCTTGTACGTCCATAGTCTCTTTTTTACCAGGCCTGGTGGTTTCAGGCGATTAAGTAGCCGTTGAGTTCTTGAATGACTTTATTGAGGTCTTGGCCGAAAAGCTGTCTGGCTTTGATGAGCCCGCCGTTTTCATTAAAGGGCGTGTATTCAAAGTCTTCGAGCGTCATTTCGGCGTTTTGGGCGATCTGGTCTTTGATCTGTTCCAGCCACTGGGTTTGCTCGTCGCTGAATTGGGCGCCGGTTTCTCGGGTCTGTTTTAACCAGGCCTGGTAGTTTTTGTTGACGGTTTGGTCAAAGGGTTCCAGTTGGTTAACGTTTTGGGTGGCAAAACGGATCAGGCTGACCAGATGGGTGAGCAAATCCTTGGCGGGCACGCATTTGACCTTGGCTTTTTCCAACTGTTCGTAGGCTTTCCAGACTTCGAGCGGGGCGATGTTATAGGGCGGCTGTTTGATCTCGTCGGCCAATTGTTCAATCAGGTCGTAACTGAGGTGGCGTTGCTGGTAGGGCTTTTGATAGATCAGGGTAATGGCGTCCAGCTCGTTTTGATGGTCCTGAATAAACTGTTGCCAACTTTCAATCAGGTGCTCGGCTTTTTCCACGTCATAGCCGGTGCCGTCAATCAGTTCGTCGGCGGTATCGTCGACAATCTGTTCGGTGTCGCGGCGCAGGTCTTCGAGCAGTTCGCGCAGATCAGGGTTGTGAAAGGGTTTAACCAGCGCATCGGCCTGCGGCTCAAACACATGCTGAATGTCGTCGTCGGTCAAGTCGTCTTCGATTTTGCCGGTGGTCTGGCAGGCGTTTTCAACCAATGACTCGTCATTAGTGGCGTGAATCAACTTCCCGGCGATCAGGGCCAGCGGCTGTTCGGCGACTTTGGTGACTTGCGCCCGTTGCGCGTCGGAGAGTTTCATGTCCAGACGCATAAGCCGATTGCCCAATGAGCGCAGGCTGTCGGAATGACGGTCGCCGCGAGCGATCTGTTCCATGAGATTTTTGGTGGAGATGGACGGTTTGCGTTCCAGCGACTTGGATTCGGTTTTGTCGGTTTCGGTGACGCCAACGGCATCAACCAGCACAAAGCGGGTTTTGGCGACGGCGTCGGGCGTGACTTTGCGCAAGTCGTCCACGTCAATCACGCGGGTGCCGCGCCCTTTCATCTGTTCGTAGTAGGCCTGGCTTTTGACGTCGCGCATAAAGAGCACGCATTCGAGCGGTTTGATGTCGGTGCCGGTGGCGATCATGTCCACGGTGACGGCGACGCGAAAACGCGGGTTGGTGCGAAAGTCGGCAATGGTTTCGTCAGCAGTCTTTTTGCCGACCCGGTAGGTGACTTTTTTGCAGAAGTCGTTACCTTCGTTAAACACTTCGCGCACGGCGGTCACTATGCGGTCGGCATGGTCGTCGTCCTTGGCAAAGATCAGGGTTTTGGGCACCCATTCCATGCGGCGATCCGCCTCTTCGCCGACCCAGTGCCGCTCCGGAAAACACTCGGGCAAACAGCGGTCTTTAAAGCCTTTGATGATCGTTTTGATCTGGTTGGGCGCAATCACACTGCGGTCGATCTGACTGGCGAGATAGGTTTCGTCTTCGTCCAGTTTTTGCAGGCGTTGGGCTTTGGTGAGTTTGTCGCGTACCGAGACGGTGGTGCCCGCTTCAAGGGTATTGCCCTCTTCGGAAAGCTGGGTTTTGATGCGGTAGATGTCGTAACCGACGTTGACTTCATCGACGATGGCGTCTTCGTGGGTGTATTCCGAGACCAGATTCTGACCGAAAAAGCCGATGGTTTTTTTGGTGGGCGTGGCGGTCAGACCGATCAGAAAGGCGTCAAAATAATCCAGCACCTGCCGCCAGAGGTTGTAGATGGAGCGGTGGCATTCGTCGATGATGATCAGGTCAAACTGCTCAATGGGAATGTCGGGGTTGTAACGCACCTCTTTAGGTTTTTGATCGCCGGAGGCTTCGATTTCGTAGGTGGAGTGCTCTTCGGTTTCGTCGTCCAGCTCTTTGCCGCTTAACTGCGAATACAGCCGCTGAATGGTGGAAATGGTGACCTTGATGTCATCGCCAATGCCCGCGCCGCCCAGTTGGGTGACGTTATAAAGACTGGTGAATTTTCGCCCGTCTCCGGGCACGGTGTAGTTCTGGAACTCTTTGAGGGCCTGCCGCCCCAGATTGCCGCGATCCACCAGAAAGAGGATGCTTTTGGCCTGAGCGAATTTTGCCAGCCGGTAAACCTGCGTGACGGCGGTAAAGGTTTTGCCTGCGCCGGTCGCCATTTGCAGTAACGCACGCGGCTTATTGTGTTTTAGGCTGGCTTCGATGCCGGTAATGGCGTCCACCTGACAGTCGCGCAAGCCTTCGATATCCAGGTCGGGTAAATTTTGCAATCGATACCGAAAGGTATCGCTTTGCTGCACCCAGTCATGCAAGGTCTCGGGGCGGTGAAAGTGAAACACGCGGCGCGAACGCGGCTTGGGATCGCGCTCGTCGCGGAAAAAGACTTCCTGATTGGTGGCTTCGTACAAAAACGGCAACGGCTCGCCGGGGTTGGCCCAGCGTTTGATGTGCGCGGTGCTAGACGCGGCATAGCGACCGGACTGCTCCGCCACGCCGCCCAACGCAGTGCCTTCACGTTTGGCTTCGATGATGCCGCAGGCCTTTCCGGCCACAAACAGCATGTAATCCGCCGGGCCGGTGTCCGTGTCCATTTCGCGCACGGCGACGCCAAGACTTTCGTGCAGGTTCAGACGGTTTTTATCCTGCACCACCCAACCGGCAAGCGTCAGTTTTTGATCGATGCATTGACGTGTTGACGCTTCATCCATAAGCCGAAAAACGTATTACCAAATAAAAACAGTATAACGCGCCAGATGGCAAAATACACGGGTTGAAGACGGTTAAATCGAGGGAGAAAATCTGAACTGAATGGTGCGGAAGGAGAGACTTGAACTCTCACGCCTTGCGGCACCAGAACCTAAATCTGGCGTGTCTACCAATTCCACCACTTCCGCAAACAAGGAAAATTGAAGCGAGTCGCTTCGAAAAGAAAATGGTGGCCTGACGCGGAATCGAACCACGGACACAGGGATTTTCAATCCCTTGCTCTACCAACTGAGCTATCAGGCCAAAATGTGAATGCGCGTATTATAGAGAGGAGACTTCACACTGTCAAACCGTTTTTGGCCGTTTTTATCCCGTGCAAAGAAATACGTCAAGGTGTAAGGTTGGCAGTGTTGGTCTAGTAAACATATAAAATACCGGGGCACACAGCCAGGCAGTCGCAATGGAGTCATCGTTTATGGAAAAAAACTCTGTGAATACAATCAAATTAATCGGTATTACCTTAATGGTGATCGGTGCCGGACTTGGCATATGGGGTTACCAGTTATCAGACTCCATTGGCTCCCAAATCACCGAAGCCGTAACAGGTGCAGCAACAGACAGGGTGATGCTGCATTACATTATGGGGGCGGCCAGTTTTGTGGTCGGCCTTTATCTTTTCGCCAAAAAATAAGTTTGGAGGCTACATGAACATCTTAGACTTAGTCATATTTCTAGCTGTGGGGGCCATCGCAGGCTGGCTTGCCGGTCAAATCATGAAAGGCCGGGGATTTGGTGTGATGGGTAATATTGTTGTCGGCATTGTCGGGGCAATACTGGGCGGTTTCCTGTTCGGCCTGCTGGGCATCACAACCGGTGGTTTACTGGGCGCGATGGTCATGGCCACGGTTGGTGCGGTGATTTTGTTGTTCCTGATCAATCGAATCAACAAAACTTAATTCGCTTACAAAATTCACTAATTCGACACAGCCAAGCCCGTTCTAGCGCCATTTGCGCTAGAATAAGCATAAAGTTGAGCAAACGGAATTAGACATGACACAACGCGCCTCCCAGTCTCTGGATCAATACATCGGCAAAGTCATTCACGAAACCCGAAAAAAACAATCCCTGACCATTGCTGACGTCTCGGACCAAACGGGGATCAGTCGCGGCATGCTCAGCAAAATTGAAAACGCTCAAGTATCCTCCAGCCTGGAATCCCTTTTAAAAATTGCCAATGCGCTGGGCGTGCCCATTTCGTCATTCTTTAAAGCGTTTGATTCCGAAGAAGGCGGCGCACAACTGGTCAAAACCGACGAACGGCTGGAAGTGGTCCGCCGCGGCACAAAGGTCGGGCACCGCTACCACCTGCTGGCGTATGACACCGGCCCACAGAAAACCCTGGAACCGTTTCTGATTTCATTGGACAACAAAAGCGAGGTCTTTCCCGCCTTCAGTCACGAAGGCAAGGTCTTTATGTACATGCTTGAAGGCGAGATGGTGTATCGCCATGGCCGACAGACCTATCACCTCAAACCCGGGGACGCCTTGTCCTATGACGCGCGCATTTCTCACGGCCCGGAAGAGTTGATCGAAGTGCCGATCCGCTTTCTGAACATCGTTTACTATGATGCACCCAATGCATAACTCGCACCACAAAAACTCAACATTGCACTAAAAAAACACAAAACTCATTTCATTTAACCAACCTCTGATCGCTTCTTACCCTATCTATCGCCAATAAAAGAAACTTTTTTTATTGGCACGAAACTTTCTAAGCATTTGCCGGTATTTGTTCCATACCACGAAGCCCTATTGTCTGGCGACAGGTGGCAGGGCTTCACTTTATATATATTTTTGGAGGTCGCTTATGAAACTGGTGAAAGCGGTCATTGCCCCTCACAAACTTTCAGATGTACGCGAATGCCTGGCTGACCTGGGCTCCTACGGACTGACATCTTACGAAGTGAAAGGCTATGGTCGTCAAAAAGGGCAAACCGAAATCTATCGGGGCGCTGAATACGAAATCGCGTTTATTCCCAAAGTCATGATTGAACTCGTGGTCAAAGACGAAGCACTGGACGATGTCATTCAATGCATTGTTCGGGAAACTCAGACGGGCAAAATCGGCGATGGAAAAATTTTCGTGCTGCCGGTCGAAAATGCCATCCGGGTTCGAACCAACGAACAAGGGGACGAGGCGCTGTAGTCAGAGCAATAACCTGAAAAGATTGGCGCTCGCATGGCCGAATCTTATTAGGTTGTTTCTTTTGAACATGGCCTGAAACTTTTTTAGATAACATTCTGGAGTCATATCAATGGACGGAAATTTATTACAACTATCCTACGCACTGGATACGTTCTACTTTTTGGTCAGTGCGGTCTTTGTGATGTGGATGGCCGCTGGCTTTGCCATGTTGGAAGCCGGTCTGGTCCGAAGCAAAAACACGGTGGAAATTCTCACCAAAAACGCACTGCTTTACAGTGTGGCCTGTACCGCTTACTTGATTGTAGGCTACAACGTCATGTACCCGGGCGATCCGATCAGCGCTTACCTGCCTAATCTGTCGTTCATGCTGGGTGCCGATAACACAGCTGAAGCCGTGATGGCCGGTGGTGACGGCGCGCCTTATTACTCAGCGATGTCAGACTTTATCTTCCAGGCGGTGTTTGCGGCAGCGACCATGTCGATCGTATCCGGGGCCATTGCCGAGCGCATGAAGCTGTGGCCGTTTTTGATTTTTGCGGTGTTCATGGCCGGTTTCATCTATCCGATGGAAGGCTTCTGGAAATGGGGCGGCGGCTGGCTGGACCAGCTTGGGTTCCAGGATTTTGCCGGGTCCGTTGTGGTTCACATGGCCGGTGCCGCCGCTGCCTTGGCTGCCGTCATCCTAGTCGGTCCCCGTATGGGACGCTATGGCCCGAACGGTGAAGTCCGTGCGATCCCTGGTGCCAACCTGCCAATGGCCACTTTGGGTATGTTTATCCTGTGGATGGGCTGGTTCGGCTTTAACGGTGGTTCGGAACTGAAAGTTGCGAACGTGGATGAAGCCAATGCGGTTGCCACTATTTTCGTTAACACCAATGCCGCCGCGGCAGCCGGTATGATCGCCGCAGCCCTGTTGAGCAAATTCAAGTTCGGCAAGACCGATTTGACCATGGTAATTAACGGTGCGTTGGCCGGTCTGGTCTCGATTACCGCTGAACCTTTGGCCCCTACACCAGGCCTGGCCATTATCATTGGCGCCGTAGGTGGTCTGATTGTTGTGATGTCCGTCATCTTTATGGACAAAATGCGACTGGACGACCCAGTGGGTGCGATCTCTGTACACGGGACCGCCGGTATCTGGGGGATCTTTGCCGTTCTGTTCAGTAACTCTGCCGCGACCTTCATGGGTCAGTTGATCGGTACCGTCGCAACCTTCGCCTGGATGTTCATCGCCTCTTTGGTTGTGTTGTTCATCATCGACAAGCTGATCGGACTGCGCCCAACCGAAGAGGAAGAGCTCGAAGGCCTCGACCAGAAAGAATGTGGGATGGAAGCCTATCCTGAGTTCGATCAGAAATAATCTCGGCGCAAGCCAACCTTTTAAGGCCGCCCCGTGCGGCCTTTTTTATATCCGTAATTCAGAGGGCATTTTTATGACGTATCGACACGCAACCCTGGACGATGTGAACGAAATGATTGCGTTGCTGCAAAGGCTGTTTTCGATTGAAGCGGCCTTTACCTTTGACCCAGCCCGCCACAGAGTGGCCTTGCAAGCGATCATCGACGCCCCCAATGCCTGCGCGATGGTGGCCACCAAAGCCGGTCGTGTGGTGGGCATGGGGACAGCTCAGTGGGTGTATTCAACCGCCAGTGGTGCCAAATCGGCCTGGCTGGAAGACATTGTCGTGACACCGGACTGCCAACGCCAAGGCATCGCAACAGGCCTGGTTAAAACCCTAACGGATTGGTGCAAACAAGCGGGATGCAATCGCATGCAGCTGGTTTACGACCCGGACAATCTGCCCGCGATTCACTTTTATCCAGCACAGGGGTTCCACCCTGCAAAACTGGGCGTTTATTCCAAGAATATCTGATCCATCAGGCTGATGAATCTGTGCAAAAGCAAGGAAAGAAAAAGCGTTTGCAACCAAAAGAAAACGACCGCATCATTCTGGCCTGGTTAGGCGCCGATGCGGTCAGGTCGATGAAACAACAGGAAGGTTAAGTGCGTGCTTCACACGCCTGGAGGGTGTTCGAAAGCAGCGTGGCAATTGTCATGGGGCCGACGCCGCCGGGCACCGGGGACACATAACGGGCCACGTCCGCAGCCTCGGGAGCCACGTCACCGGCCAGTGTGCCGTCTTCCAGTCGGTTGATGCCAACGTCCAGCACCACCGCGTCAGGCTTGATCCAGTCTGCGGGAATAAACCCCGGTTTGCCCACCGCCGTTACCAGAATATCGGCCATGCCCACCAGGGTCTGTAAGTTTTGCGTGAAACGGTGACAGACCGTGGTGGTGGCCCCCGCCAGCAACAGTTCCAGCGACATGGGGCGCCCCACAATATTGGACGCCCCGACAATCACAGCATGTTTGCCTTTCACCGTCACGCCATAATTTTCCAGCAGCGTCATGCAGCCATAAGGCGTGCAGGGACGCAGCGTGGGCATTCGCACAGTCAGACGACCGATGTTATAGGGATGAAATCCGTCCACATCCTTGTCGGGGTCAATCGCTTCGATCACCGTTTCCGGGTCAATGTGTTGGGGCAAAGGCAGTTGTACCAGAATGCCATCAATGGCGACATCCTGATTCAAGGTCTGAATCAAAGCCAGCAGATCCGTCTCAGAGGTGTCAGCGGGCAGATGATGGGATTTGGAGACAAAGCCAACGGCTTCACACGCCTTTTTTTTGTTGTTGACGTACACACTGGAAGCGGGGTCATCGCCCACGAGCACCACAGCCAGGCCTGGTAATTTCAGGCCTTTTTCACGCCGCTGATCGACGCCTTGCTTGATGCGCTGGCGGATGGTTTGCGCAACCTGTTTGCCGTCCAGTCGGGTTGCGGTCATGAGGAAGCGCTCTCCCGACCGGGGATCCAGCTGGTGCCAGCCAGAGGCACACCTGCCATGGCGGCGGCCTCGACATTGAGGGCAACCAGATCTTCCGGCTCCAGATTGTGCAGGTGCGACTTACCACAGGCGCGGGCCAGGGTTTGTGCCTCCAACGTCAAAACGTTCAGATAATTCGCCAAGCGCCGTCCGCCATCTTCCGGGTCAAGACGGGCGGCCAGACCCTCATCCTGAGTCGAAATCCCCGCCGGGCATTTGCCTTCGTGGTAGTCGTCATAAAACCCGGCGGCCGAACCAATCTTCTGGTAATCGGCGTCCCATTTGGGATGATTACAACCGAGCGCAACCAGTGCCGCGGTGCCAATCGCCACCGCATCCGCGCCCAGCGCCATGCATTTGGCGACATCGGCGCCGCTGCGAATCCCGCCGGACACAATCAATTGCACTTTGCGGTGCATGTCCATTTCCTGAAGTGCTTTCACCGCCTGAGGAATCGCGGCCATGGTGGGAATACCCACATGCTCGATGAACACGTCCTGAGTTGCGGCGGTGCCGCCCTGCATGCCATCGACCACAATCACGTCCGCCCCCGCTTTGACCGCCAGCTTGACATCATAATAGGTGCGAGTGGCCCCGACCTTGATGTAGATCGGTACCTGCCAGTCGGTGATTTCGCGCAGTTCTTCGATTTTGATGGCCAGATCATCCGGCCCGGTCCAGTCAGGATGACGACAGGCACTGCGCTGGTCAATGCCTTTGGGCAGGGTGCGCATCTGCGCCACGCGGTCGGTGATTTTCTGACCCAAAAGCATCCCGCCCCCGCCGGGTTTGGCACCCTGGCCCAACACCACTTCGATCGCATCGGCTTTGCGCAGGTCATCCGGGTTCATGCCATAGCGCGATGGCAGATACTGATACACCAGGGTTTTGGAGGTTTTGCGTTCTTCCGGCGTCATGCCGCCATCGCCAGTGGTGGTCGAGGTGCCGGCAATGTTAGCGCCGCGCCCCAACGCTTCTTTGGCATTGGCCGACAAGGCACCAAAACTCATACCGGCAATGGTCACCACTGTGTCCAGTTTGATGGGGTTTTTGGCGAAGCGTGTGCCCAGCGTCACGTCGGTGCCGCATTTTTCGCGGTAGCCTTCCAACGGATACCGCGACATGCTCGCCCCCAAAAACAGCAAATCATCAAAGTGAGGCACATGGCGCTTGGCACCAAAGCCCCGGATGTCGTAAATGCCGGTGTCGGCGGCTCTTTGAATCTCGTGGATCACATCCCGGTTAAACGTGGCCGATTCAATCATGCCTGGATTTTTCATGGTCATAATAGACTCCTTAAATTCGGGTTCGCGCTCAGTAAGCGCCGACGTTATCAACCTTGAAGTTATAGAGCTCACGCGCCGAACCATAGCGTTTGAAATCGGCGGGATCCTCATCACTGCCTGCCGCTTCCAACAGGCGAGTCAATTCTTCCAGGTGTTCGGCACGCATCGATTTTTCAACGCAATCCGCGCCGAGCGAGGCCACCGAACCTTTGACATAAATATGAGCTTCATACAGCGAATCGCCCAGCGCATCGCCAGCATCGCCGCACACGACCAGCGCCCCGGCCTGCCCCATGAATGCACTCATATGGCCCACCGAGCCTTTGACCACAATATCGACGCCTTTCATGGAGATCCCGCAGCGTGCCGCGGCGTCGCCCTCAATCACGAGCAGGCCGCCATGTGCGGTGGCACCCGCCGACTGACTGGCATTGCCAAACACATGCACCTTGCCCGACATCATATTTTCCGCGACCCCCTGGCCCACATTGCCGTGGACGGTGACCTCGGCCTGCTGGTTCATGCCCGCACAGTAATACCCGGCGTGACCATTCAGCGTCACTTTGTGCGGCCGGTTCAGGCCCACCGCCAGATTGTGGTCCCCACTGATGTGATCCACGCTGACATCGGCGGGCTGCGCCAAGTCGTGCAACGCCTGGTTGACCGCTCGGACACTGTCTTTTTTCAAATCAAATTTCATGGCAACCTCTCTTACTCATCGCCTGTCTAAACGGTTAATCCCGACCCCAGAAATACACTTTGCCCGGATCCGGCTCCCAGAGCCGGGCATGCTCAATCCCGGGCAGAGACGCCAACGCATGGTATTCAGAGGCCATCGCCACATAATCGTCGGTTTCGGCCATCACCGCTGGCTTACACGCAATGGGATCACGGACCACCGCAAACCCATCTTTGGTGCCCACGGTAAACGTAAAGAACCCATCCAAAGCATCCAATGCGTTTTCCAGCGCTTGCTGCAGACTGTCGCCTGCTCGCAGGCGCCAGGTCAGGTAACCGGCGGCGACTTCGGAGTCATTCTCGGTCTCAAACACGATGCCTTCTTTTTTCAGCGCCTCACGCAGTCGGTTATGGTTGGACAAAGAGCCGTTATGCACCAGGCACAAATCCAAACCGGTCGAGAAAGGATGCGAGCCTTCCATACTGACCCCACTTTCAGTCGCCATGCGTGTGTGCCCGACGATGTGTGAGCCTTTCATGCCGGACAGAGTGAATTTGTCGGCAATGGTCTGCGGCAGACCCACCGACTTGAGGATTTCGATCGAACGGCCCACACTCATCACCCGAACGGTTGGGTCAAATGCAGTGATCACCGCTCTGACCGCGTCTTCCTGCGCTTCAAGCTTGAGCACCGCGGCATTGGCGTTGTGCAGTACCGACACATCGGTTTCCAGAGCCTGTTCCAGTTCGTTGGCCAGGTCATGCCAGGGATAGTGCTCATTGGCATGTTGCAAGGTCACTTTGATCATGCCTTCTGGCACTTCGTCACCATAAATGGCAAACCCGGCACTGTCCGGCCCACGTCCGGTCATCGACACCAGCATGGGCTCGAACAACTGACCCAGTTGCCCTTCCAGCGCTTTGTTTTTCAGGTATAACCCGACGATCCCACACATATTAAGGCTCCTTTAAAAATATTCCGCGTAACGATCCAGCTCCCAGTCCGAGACGTGGCGCTGGTATTCGACCCATTCCATTCGCTTGATGTCGATGAATTCTTTCAGAAAACGTTGTCCAAACTGTTGCTCAAACAGCGGATCGGCTTCGAGTTCATCCAGCGCTTCGGACAAGGATTGAGGTAAGGTCTCAATCTTTTTTTCCTTGAGCGCTTCAAACGACAGGTTGTAATGATTGATGTTGTGCGGTTCGCCCGGATCCAGCCGTTTTTCCACACCGTCGAGTCCGGCCGCAATGATGGCGGCGGTCACCAGATACGGATTGCTGCCGGTATCGGGCAAACGAAACTCCAAACGGCCATAAGGCACGCGAACCATGGCTGAACGGTTGTTGTCGCCGTAGCTTATAAACGCTGGCGCCCAGGTGGCCCCTGACAGAGACCGCCCCACCACCAGACGTTTGTAGGAATTGACCGTGGGTGCGGCAAAGGCACACAAGGCTTTGGCGTGATGAATCAAGCCGCCCAGAAAGTGATACGCCAGTTCCGATAACCCCATCCCATTCTTGTCTGAGTCATCTTTAAACAGGTTGTTGCCGGCCTCATCGGTGATCGACAGATGAAAGTGAAAGCCATTGCCAGTCCGATTGGCATTGGGTTTGGGCATAAACGAGCAGATCATGCCCATTTCGTTGGCGATTTCACTGCCCGCCATGCGCACAAAGGTAATGCGATCGGCCGACGTTTTGGCATCCGAATAGGTGTAGTTGATTTCAAACTGGCCGTTGGCGTCCTCGTGATCAATCTGATAAACATCAAACCCGACCTGCTGCAACGAATCGACGAATTTTTCCAGAAAGGCACGCGAACGCGACAACCCTTTGTAGTCATAACAGGGCTTGTCCAGGGTATCGGTGTCGTCATACGGTACCAGATGCCCGCTTTCGCTGCGCTTAAGCAAACTAAATTCCGGCTCAATCCCGGTATTGAGCGTCCAGCCTTTTTGGCTCAAACGCTCAATCTGCTTGAGCATGATGTGACGCGTGTCCATTTCATACGGTTCGTCATTCACATGACCCGTACAGGCCACGCGGGCATAACCGGGCTGCCAGGGAATCAACGTCAACGTACTTAAATCGGCTTTGGCCATGTAGTCTGCATTGTGCGGTTCCATGCCCAGCCCCCAGACGGCAAAGCCGGCAAAACCAGCGCCTTCGTCCGCAATCGAACTCAGGCAACTGGCCGGCACCGATTTGGTTTTGGCGACGCCGTGAATGTCCACAAACTGGGCTAAAATGTATTTCACCTGGTGCGTTTCCAGAAAAGTTTGAGCTTCTTCCAGTGTCATCCTTACACTCCTTGTTTGCTGGTAAGGGATCGGGTATGTCGCTCAAGCACCGAATGCAGATACACCTCATAGGTTGGATCGCATCCAAGCCAAAGGGGCGCCTGCGCATCCGGAATCAATAGCCATACATTGACCCCTGCCGCGGTTGTCATCAGAAAATCACCAGGCCTGGTCTGTCGGAAATCGTGAATACAGATCTCCGCCAACAGTGCCCGCCAATCTCCAGACAGTTCAAACACCGCATCCCCCCTTTGGAATGCACGAATCGAATCATTTGATATCAGTGGTTCAGCCTGTGGCCCCCAGGCCAGAAATTCATCTCTGCCAAGACGTGCGACCAGCGACTCATCCGCCAGAATCTGATAAGTAAACAGAGCCAGCGAATCGGGCAATGCCTTCGCCATGACCGCTTCGACCTCGGGGTCTTTAAGGTGCCACATCGTGAATTTGGGTAGGGGCTGCATCGTCAGGGCGCTCATTGGTTCGCCTCCTGTGGTTCGTCCAAAGACAATGGCTGGTTCTGGCGCTCGCCCTGCGCATCATAAAACGGCAAGCTGACCCGTTTGGCTTCAACCGACGGACCGTGACTCAACCGGATCGGCAAAAGGGTTGCGTTTTGCAACCAGTCGACATCCACCATGGCCAGGCCCACAATTTTATTCAGCGTTCGGCTGCGCCCGACACTGGTCACGCGGCCTCGAATCTGCCCGCCTGCAATCACCAGGTTGGACACCTCCGGCAATGGCTGATGCAAAGGCAGCTCGAAGCCGACCAGTTGGCGCTGCGTTCGCGCTTTGTGCCGCTGCAAGGCCGAACGACCGATAAAATACGGTTTCTTGAAATGCACCGCCCACTTCAGGCTGGCCTCAAACGGATGGGTCAAGCCGTCAGTGTCCTGCCCGACAATGATGTGTCCTTTTTCCAGGCGCAATTGTCTTTGCGCTTCCACACCGAAAGGACGCAACCCATAACGCTCGCCTTTTGCAAACAGGCCTTGCCAGATCGTCAGGGCATCGGCCTGCTGGCAGTGAATTTCATACCCCAGCTCGCCCACAAACCCGACCCGAACCAACGTCACCGCACAACCGCAGACCTCGGTTTCACGCGCCGCCAGATAAGGAAAGCCTGTCAATGACAGATCAAAATCCGGCTGGGTGACCACCTCCTGCAACAGTGCCTGACTGAAAGGACCCGCCAGATTCATCGCCGCCAGCTGTCCGGTCCGGTTCAGAACGATGACGTCCAGGCCCCATTCGATCACTTTGCGCGTCAAAAGCTGATACGCCTGATCCGAGCCGGTTGAGGTGGTGGTCACATAAAAAGTTTCCTCATCAAAGCGCACCACGACGCCGTCATCAATCACCACGCCGCTGTCATCCACCATCAATCCATAGCGGGTGGTGCCCACTTTCATGTTGGCCATGCGCATGGTGTAGGCCCGGTCCATGAACTCCGCCGCATCCGGGCCGAAAATCGTCAGCTTGCCAAGCGTGGACACATCGATCAGGCCAACCTTGCGGCGAACCGCGTCGATTTCCGCGTCAATCGAGGCGGTCGCATCCGATTCGGTGGCATAGTATTCGGGCCGATACCAGGGGCCGGTTTCCATCCACTGAGCCTGATGCGTCGCATGCCAGTCATGCATCGGCGTCTGTCGGCGCGGGCGAAAACGCTGCCCCGCCAAATCCGCCACAGGCACCGGATGAAACATTGGTCGTGCGGTGGTCGATCCTGCCTGAACGATTGTTTTCTGAGTCAGCCGCGCCAGAATGCGAATGCCGTTCATATTGCTGTGTTTGCCCTGGCTGGGGCCCATGCCCAAGGTGGAATAGCGTTTGAGCAATTCCACGTTATCAAACCCCTGAGCAATGGCGGCTTTCAAGTCTTTGAGCTGAATGTCTTCATCCATGTCCACAAAGTTTTTGCCTTTGGGGTGGGACCAGATCGGATAAGGATGGGAGTGCGCTTGTTTTGCCCGAAAGCCCGCCTCGTCAATGCCTGGGTCCAACGGCTGGCCTTTGGCAAAAAGGGCGGCCTGGCGCCCGGCACGGGCGCCATCCTGTGCTTTGTCTTGCAAATCAAAGACGCCATTGATCCGGCCGCAGGCAAACACACCTTCAGGCAAGGTCACCGGCAATAACTGAGCCAGGGACTCACTGTATGAAAAGCGTGCACCAGCCTGATACAGTAAAGCACCGGCCGGGGCCCAGCCAAAGCTCATCATCAGCCCGTCGCATTCGAGCTGATGGGTCTGTGAACCGGCCTCAAATTGCACGCCCTGCAAGGTTTGTTTACCCAGGGCTTCGGGGGATTCAACCCCTTCGTACACATGCACGCCAACTTCGGTCAGGCTGGCACGCACATCAGCGCTCAATCGCCCGGTGTGCAGCAGCGCCTTGACGGTCACGCCTGCCCGAATCATATTCAAGGCGGCTTGCACGCCCTCGGGGTTAGCGCTCAGTACCACGCCCACGCGACAAGGTGCCACGCCATATCGGGCCACCAATCGCTCGGCGCCGCTGGCATTCATCACACCCGGCAAATCGTTGTTTCGAAACACCCCCGGCTGCTCAAACACGCCGGTGGCAACCACCACGGATTTGGCAGAAACTTTGACCAGGCCTGATGGGGTTTTAACCCCCAGCCAGTGATCGCCGTAATAGCCCACAGCGTAACTGCGGGTCATAACCGTCAAGTTCGGCGAGGCTTCAAGCGCCTGAACGCTTTCGCGCAACCCATCGGCGTGTTCATCAAATGGATAATGGGTGTCCAGCGATCCGCCGATGTGTGGATTTTCATCCACCAACAGCACGTCCAGCCCTGCATTCATCGCTTCTTTGGCGGCACTCAAGCCCGCGACTCCGGCACCAATGATGGCGACATCAGTATGGTGATAGCGTTTCACGCTGCGTTCAGCTGGCCAATCCGTATTGACTTGGCCCAACCCCGCCATGCGCCGGATGATCTTTTCCCAAAATGGAAACAGCGCCTTGGGTTTATGAAATGTCTGATAATAAAACCCGACCGGCAGAAAGCGGCTCACAGTCTGCAGCCAGGCCCCCTTGTCCTTTGCCAGGGTGCCAAAGGTGTTGACCGGTGCCAGCGACATCCCCGCTTCAATGGGCGTGACGTCGCCACGCACATTGGGTCGTTCCGGTGTGTCGTACATGGCATTGATGTCATGATCGGCCATTGACAGCAGGCCACGGGGACGGTGATATTTGAAACTGCGCCCTAGAACGCTCTGGCCGTTTGCCCACAAGGCAGAGCTGATCACATCGCCGTCAAACCCTTTAAACGTCTGCCCTTCCAGCGTAAAAGACACAGGTCGCGTGCGATCAATCCATTCATGAGGCTGGGGCGGAAGTCGTCGATTCATTGGGCGGCTCCTTTGGTTGCCGGATAGACACGCTCGATCCGGTCGGTTGCGGTGTCGCGTTCAAAGTAGAACCAGATGCCCGTCGGCCGGTGCTGCCACAATTCGGTCTGCACCGCGGGCTGATTCCAGTGGTAGTACAGAAACTCAGACAAATCCGCGTCCGAGACCGTTTCGTTTCGAGGCTCTTTTCGGACCGGTCCGGCATAGACAAATTCACTCAAAGCACGGCGACCGATGGGCGCGCATTCCACAAATTTCATAGCTTCTCCTTGCCCTTAATGTCCGACCGACGCCGCACCCTTTTCACCCACCAGATTAAACCGCTCAAACCGATCGAGAGAAAATGGTTGAATTAAATGATGCGTCTCGTCAGTCGCCACCGTATGCGCCATGGTTTTGCCACTGACCGGTGTGGCTTTGAACCCCCAGGTGCCCCAGCCACCGTCCAGATAAAACCCTTTGATCGGGGTTTTGCCCATAATCGGCGCAAAATCGGGGGTCAAGTCACTCATGCCCGCCCACTGGCGCATGATCTTGAGACGACTGGTGAACGGAAACAGGTCCACCATCTGATCGGTTAACCCTTCCACAAAATCCAGCGTCGACCGGGTCGAATGCAGCTGCGCCGGGTCCACCGAGGCCCCCATGACCAACTCGCCGCGTGACGACTGACTGACGTACACATGCAAGCTGCCGGAGACCACAATGGTGTCCATAAACGGTTTCACCGGCTCAGTGACACAGGCCTGCAACGGAAAAATTTCGATGGGGGTTTTCAGCCCGACCATGGCGGCAACCGTCGGAGTGGACCCCGCGACCATGGAAATCACGCGAGGCGTTTCAATGAAACCACGATCGGTCTGAACCCCTGTGACCCGATCACCGACGGTACGGATGTCGGTTACGGCGGTTTTTTGATGGATTTCCACCCCATAAGATTGGGCGCCGCGAGCATAGCCCCAGGCTACGGCATCATGACGGGCCACCGACCCCGGCGCGTGATAAAGCGCCCCCATCACCGGCAAATGCCCCCCGCAGTTTGTGTCCATATAAGGCACATGTTTTTTGACGTGTGCGGCATCCACCACTTCGCTATCAATGCCATGGAATTTATTCACCTCAGCCCGCCAGCGCATGGTGTGCAGGGCCGAATCGGAATGCGCCAAGGTGTAATGACCACGCGTGGAATAAAAAATATTTAAGTCAAATTCGTCACTCAGGTCTTCAAACAGTTTCAGGCTTTCATCATAAAAGGCGACCCCTTCCGAGGTCAGATAATTCGAGCGCACGATGGTGGTATTGCGCCCGGTGTTGCCACCGCCGATGTAGCCCTTTTCCAACACGGCCACATTGGTCAGACCATGTTCTTTGGCCAAATAATAGGCACAGGCCATGCCGTGGCCGCCGCCACCGATGATGACGGCGTCATAGTGTTTTTTCAGCGGCGTTTCATCGGGAAAAAACCGCGGCATCGACTCCGGGCTTTTCCAGGCATACTTCAATAATCCCAGTGGCATGGCTTTCTCCCTTTACGCAAACACGACGGTTTTGTTGCCATAAATGATCACCCGATCTTCCAGGTGGTACTTCAACCCACGCGCCAACACCGCTTTCTCAACGTCTTTGCCAATTACCACCATCTCCGGCGCCGACTCACTGTGGCTGATGCGCGCCACATCCTGCTCGATAATGGGCCCGGCATCCAATTCCTGAGTCACATAATGACAGGTGGCCCCGATCAGCTTGACGCCACGCTCATACGCCTGGTGATAAGGCTTGGCTCCGATAAAAGAAGGAAGAAAACTGTGATGAATATTAATGATGCGCCCCGGGTAACGTTCACACAGTTCCGGCGGGATAATCTGCATGTAGCGCGCCAACACAATGGTGTCGGCCTGGTAATGCTCAATCCAATTGACCATCTCTTCAAAAGCCTGAGGCTTATTGTCCGGCGACACCGGAATATGAACAAAAGGAATGTCATGCCAGGCCACCAGCGATGACTGGTCGGTATGATTGGAGATCACCGCCACCAGTTCAAAGGGCAATTCCCCGCTGCTCCAGCGGTATAGCAAGTCCGCCAGACAGTGCCCCTGCTTGCTGACCATAATAATGACTTTCTTTTTGTCCTGTTTCGGCCTAAGCGTCCAGGTCATGTCAAACCGGTCGGCAAGGGCCTGAAATCCTGCTTTGAAAGCGGCCAGATCCCCATCCAGATCGGCAATTTCATTGCGCATGAAAAACTGACCCTGGACTTGATCGGCATGATGATTGGCCTCGGTAATCAAACAACCGGATTCAGCCAGATAGCTCGACACCGCCGCCACAATCCCCACCCGATCGGGACACCGAATGGTCAACACAAACGCTTTTTGAGCCCCCATTTTTTTCCTCCTGAGAAACTTTTATTCATATACTAACCACTTTTATTTTCTTTTCAAGAACTTTTTTTTCTTTTTGGTAAAAGAGCGTGAACAGCAACGAGCAGGAAACATAAAAAGAACCGACCAGAGAATGAGTCATGATGGAGAAGATGAAAGCAATGATTCATCATCAGTACATTCATTTTGTGACTGACCAAAGAGAGGGTTATGCGCAAAGAAGTTAAGACCGTTTCAGGAGAGCCCTGCTCAAGCCGGGAACAGAGAGCACATACAGTATGCACCTAACATATAAGAAAATAATTATTTAATAATATTAGAAAACTAGATAGTTGCATATAAATAAACATTGCACAAAGCTGAAAGTAATATGAAAGTTAGTGGTTTAATAAAGTACGAGGTTAATAAGTAAAGTCACTCAATCAAGGAAGTTATCCATGTTATTGAAAAAGCATCTTTTATTAATTCTGGGCATGACAATGTCCATGCTTTTTTCGCTTAATGCATTGGCAGCAGCAGAACCGCCCATTCCAGAAACGTTTGCTACCCATAAAGTGGTGTTGCAAATCAGTGATCCAGATCCATTCAAGCAAACACTGGTTCTCAATGTCGCCAATAACTTAATGAAGCACTACGATGCTGGAGATCTGGATCTTGAAATCGTGGCTTTTGGCCCCGGCATGAGATTAATGCTGGAAGGAAACGCCAACACCTCTCGGATCCAATCCCTGATGGCATCCGGCGTCCGTTTTAGTGGCTGTGCCAACACCTTGAAAAAATTTACAAAAATTCTCTGACAAAAACCCAACCTGACTCAAGGCGTATCACTTGTGCCTGCGGGTGCTGCGCGCATTCTTCAGTTAAACCTTGCTGGCTATCAAATTTTAAAGCCCTAATTTCGTCCAATCACGGCAAAAATTTCATCCGCCGAATGAAAAACGCACTCTTAACAATGGAGATGAGAGTTATGAAAAAAAAGCGACTCATGAAAGTTCTACCCTTCGCTATGATGGCGACTTTTGCATCCACATCCGTTCACGCCACCAACTGGCTGATGCTTCAGGGAACTGAACGCGCAGATCAAGCCCCCAGAGCGAAGGTATGGGGCTTTGTGCAATTGGATTACCACCATACCGCAGACACCAAACTCAAAGCCGGGCCCTATGCCGGAAAGCCCGCAGCGTTCAACCAAATGGCCCCTCAACTGGATACGGCCAGCGGATTTAACATCAAACGCGCGCGCCTGGGGGTTCGTGGCAACAACCTGCCATTGGATAAAAATGTCAATTACTTTATTCTGGCAGAGGTCGGTAATAACGGGATCACCACTGGAGAAAACGCATCTCAGGGCCAGCTTACCGATGCAAGTGTGACCTTGAACCACATTCCGGGAGCACGCATCCGAGTCGGTCTGCTTAAAACACCCGGTTCAGAAGAGGCTTTACAAGCCGCTTTCGTTGCCAACTACAACGTTTTTACCAATGCAACCAACCGCCTTTTGCTGGAAAGAACATACGACTATCAAAGTGGGAACACGGGACGTAACGGCCCGGTCGGCGCTTTCCGTGATATGGGGGTACAAGTGTTTGACACCTTTAATCTGAAAGGGTGGGACACAAGCTACGCGGTAATGGTTGGCAACGGCAGTGGGTTAGCGATGACGGATAAGGATTCGAGTCGTGACACCTATTTTTATGCCTCCACTGAAAAAGTGTTTGGCAAATCAAAAGGCCCGAGACGCAAGGGCATGAAATTTTACGCATGGCATCATAACGGCGAACGGAGCTACAACGACGGCACACCCAGTGCACCTGGAAAAGAGACCGATCAAGATCGAACCCGTACTGGCGTGGGGGCGACATTTTTTAATGGAAAATACCGTCTGGCAGGTGAATACATGACTGCTGACGGAATGATTTTCGGGGGAACACGTGGGGCTGGAACACCTGACGATGGCGCGACCTTCTCTGTTCTGCCTGACCAAAAAGCCGATGGCTATTACTTAAGTGTTGGCTATCGCCCGATGAAAAATGTCGAACTGGGGGTGCGCTATGATCGTCTCAACAGTGCAACAGACGCCAAAGGAACAGGTGGGGCAGCGGCCGAACGCACTTTTGAAACCACCGCTCTGGGAGCTCAATATTTCTTCAACAAAAAAACCTCATTAAAAGCCAACTATGAAATTCGAAGCATTGATGCCCCGAACGCCAATGCCACCGTTAATAAAATTGTTGACTCGATTGATGACCGGATTACGTTACAACTGACGGCCGTTTTCTAACCGCCCCCTGACTGATCCTGACCGTTTGCATTGAGGCGCTATCTGTGCCTCGTTGCAAACAAGTTTTTGCAAACATTAAACTCAGCATACAAGGGCTACTTTTAGCCCCCTTCGGATTAACTGAACTTCCCACCCCACTCTTTATCATCTACCCAACACTCATCCAGCATTAGGCTTCAATGACACACTTCTGGAAGCTCTTCATAAGCCAGATTAAGACGATCACTTTTAACAACACAGGCACAAATGCATAAAACCCCCAGAGGGCTATCGTTGCAATGGCTGCTTGACTACCAATACCCAAAAAATCCAACAAGGGTAAAGCTAGCCCCACCGCCAACGCCAGTGCCAGTTTGGTCAAAAACCCCCAAAGGCCAAACAGGCGGCTGGCCACATCCTGACCCTGCTCGCGCAGACGCTGAACCACATCGGCCTGAAGCGAGGCCGGCAGCGCCATGTCAGCGCCCAGGCTCAAGCCAGTGACCACACACACCAGCAGGTAGGTCTCAAAATCACCCGATTCCACCCAGTAAAGGCCGAAAAACCCAATAACCGCGAGCAGAATGGAGCTGCGCCAGGCCGCCAGCTTGCCCACACGCTTAGACAACCACAACCAGAAAGGCAGGGCCAACAGGCCAGAGGCAAAATACACCAACAGCAGCAGACCGGCCTGCGAGGACAGAGCCAGTGCGTCATTCACAAACAATAAGAAAAGCGTCGCCGGAAACGCATTGGCAAGATTATTCAAAAAATAAGGGCCCATTAAGCGATAAGCGCCAGGAGAGCCATGCCACAGGTGGCGGTAATCGGAGAGTGACGACACAAAGCCAGAATGGGCCACCGTCGAGGAAACATTGGCTGCCGGCAGGCGCAGACGGCTCAGAGCGAGCAAAGAGACGATTAATGCCAACCCCACTGTCCAGAAAGTCCATTCAAACACCACCTGAGCGGTGGGCGCCTCCGAGAGCAGCGTCGGCAGGGCCAGCACAAACACCACCCCCACAATGCCGAATCCCTCACGCGAAAGCGTCAATTGCGTTTTGGCAGACGACTCCATGGTCGCATCATTGACCAGCGCCTGATACGGCACCGACATCAGGGTCCATCCAAGAAACGTCACACTACCGACGCCCCACAGATACCAGAATGGCTGGGCCTGCAACCAGGCGTCCACCGGAAAAAACAAGCCATACAGGCCCGGCAATAACACCCCGGCCCCCAATAACATTTGCCCGCGCCGACTCAGGCGCCGTTGCCGTTGATCGGACCAGGCGCCGACCAGCGGATCGGTGAGCATGTCAAGCAAGCGTGTCGCCAGCAAAGCCACGCCGATCACCCCCAGTCCGACCTCCCAATGTTCGTGGAGGTAATTGGGCAGGTAGACATACAAAGGCACGCCCAGCAGAGTGAGGACAAATCCGGGCAGCCCATACCAAAGCGCCTGTCGGCGCAAGTAGCCCTCAGCGCTTCGGGGCATGCGGGGTTAATTTTGAATTAATCCAACGGATCAAGCGCCCCAGAAGCGGTACTTTCTGATACACATAGCGCCCGGTATCCCAGTAATCAACGTGGGACAGCACTTGCCCTTTTTGATCAAACGCGACCTTGGATGTGCCCACAATCCGGTGCATTTTGAGCGACTGGTCATAAAAACTCATTTCCCAGCGCAGAAACGCAATCTGACCGTTCAAGGCATAATTCATCACCACGAAACGGGGCGTGATGGTCTGCTCAAACATATGCTCGAAAATTTCGCTGATCGCCGCTCGCCCCACGACCTGATTAAACGGATCCTCAAAATAGGCATTGCTCGCAAACAACGGCATCAGTTCATCGAACAAACTGGCTGCGGTCAGGTTCTCAAAGGCATGCACATAAGCCAACATGGCACGGCAGTAAAGGTTGTCCGCATCCAAAAAAGAAGGGGGCGGGGCGGCGTTCATAGGTTCCATTGTGGATTCCATGGTGGGTTCAGACGTCACAAGGATGGCATCAGTCATGGGCTATCATCTTTTTGGTTAAGGCCAGTTGCCAGGCGTATGGCAGATGGCGAAGCAGTTTCAACACCCAAGTCAAACGCTTGGGAAAGTGGGTTTCAAAGCGACCCGGTCGATCAAAGGGCCGGTCAATCAATGCATACAGATGATCGGCCGCCTGCTCGGGACGCATCAGCGCCGGCATCTGAAATGGGTTTTTCGCGGTCAGGCGGGTTTTGACAAAGCCGTGGTTCACCACCTGCAGACGAACGTTCAGCGCATACAACTCTGGCGCCAGTGCTTCGGCGAGATTCAACAACGCGGCTTTTGGGGCACTGTAGCCACCGCCATAAGGCAAACCGATCTGATTGGCAATGCTCAGATTCCAAATCCAGCGCACAGGGCCTTCGCCAGCCAGAACATGCGGGCGCAACGCATGCATCAGCGCCACACACCCCAAATAATTGGCTGCGTTCATCCGAGCATAATCCTCAAAACGGCTGTTTTGAAACGATACCCGCTCATAGACCCCAACGTTGTAAAACCACACGTCCAGCCCCTGGAATTTTGACCAGGCCTGGTCAACGGCTGACGCCAGCGTATCAGGCTGTGTCACATCCAGATCCACGCACGCCAACTGTCCGGGGTAGATCGCATCCAGTTCCTGCAGCGCCCGATTGTCCGTGGCCTGTCGTGAGGAAGCCACCACGGCAAAGCCGCCCGCCAGCAACCGAGCGGTCAGTGCCAACCCGATGCCGGTACTCGCGCCCACCACCCAGACCCGCCTGGCCGATGCACGGCCAGTCTTAGCCGCGTCAGCGGGTTCAACATTCGGTTGCGTCATGCCGCCTCCCGTTGGTTGATTGAAAAAAGATTGCATTGATGTACAACTTATGTATAAATGTTATCAAAGAATGTCGATCAGGCAAAGGAGAATTTGATGCAAAGCAATACAACCAAGATGCCAGGGATGCCCAACACCTTCCCCACGCCCCCGAAAACGCAGAAAGATCGCCAGAACATTGCCGTGATCGGCAGTGGTATCAGTGGGTTAGCCAGTGCCTGGTTTTTAAGCCAGCAGCATGAGGTGACCTTGTTTGAAAAAAATGACTACACCGGCGGACATACGCATACCGTGCACATGGATCATCCTCAATTTGGTCAGCATGCGGTCGACACCGGATTCATTGTGTACAACGAACCCAATTATCCTCATCTGACGGCGATGCTCAGACACCTTAATGTCGCCACGCAGGCCACCACCATGAGTTTTTCGGTCTCGATCAACCAGGGACAGATCGAATACTCGGGGGATAATCTCAACACCCTGTTCGCCCAACGTCGCAATCTGTTGTCGCCCGGTCACTGGAGCATGCTCACCGAGATTGTGCGCTTCAATCGCATTGCCAAACGCGACTTAAGCCTCAATCGTCAGCAACTGGCGCAATGGACGCTAGGCGAGTATCTGGACCACCATCGTTTTTCTCTGAAAATGCGCAATCATTATTTACTGCCCATGGCCGCGGCGATCTGGTCCTGCCCGACCGCGACCATGCTTGATTTCCCGGCCAGCAGTTTTCTTCAGTTTTTTGACAACCACGGTCTGCTCAACATCAACGATCGACCTCAATGGCAGACGGTCTGCGGTGGCAGTTGCCGCTATGTGGAAAAAATCCTGGCAAAACAGGCGTTCACCCACCGGCTCAACACGCCCATCGCTCGTGTTCACCCCAAGCCTGAGTCGCATCAGGTGGCCGTCACCCGCCTCAGTGGCGAAACCGAATACTTTGACCAGGTGGTTCTGGCCTCGCACGCCGACCAGTCTCTGACCATGTTGGACCCGGCATGGCGGCCTGATTTCGGCCTGTTGAAAGCGTTTGAATACCAGAAAAATCAAGCCTACCTGCACACGGATACGGCGCTGATGCCGCAACGCAAAAAAACCTGGGCGGCGTGGAATTATCTGCGTCAGGATGGCGCCCGCGAGGACCGGGTGGCGGTCACCTATTGGATGAACCGTCTGCAAGGCATTGAAAGCCAACACCCATTGCTGGTCACCCTCAACCCAACGCAAGCGCCCGATCCGGCCAAAGTCATTCAAACCATTGAATACGATCATCCGGTTTTCAGCCAGGTTGCCATGGCCGCTCAAAAACGTTTGGGCGAAATTCAGGGACTGCACGGCCTCTGGTTTGCCGGTGCCTGGACCGGTTACGGCTTTCATGAAGACGGTTTGCGCAGCGCGGTCGACATCGCCACGCATTTTGGCATAGGGCTTCCCTGGGAAGAGGGTGAACCCGGTGAAAAGGCACACTGGCAGGCACACCCCACGACCACCACAGAGCCTGCCCGCCGACTTGACTGGCAGGAACCCACCGCCGCCATGGTCGAGCCGCAAGGACTCAAACCATGAGCAGCCAGGCGTATTTCAGCGAGATCATGCACGAGCGAAAGCGCCCCTTTACTTACCGCTTTCGCTACCCGGCGTTTCACCTGAAAGTCGACATTGATCGCATTGACGCCGAGGCGCTGCCTTTGAAGGGGCTCAGCATCAATCGCTTTGACTGGATCAGTCTTTATACCCGTGATTTTGGGGCCCGCAACCCAGACGTTGGCTGGCGGGAATGGATTGATGCCTTTTTAAAAGAATACGGGCACTCGACGCCGCCCGCGCGCGTGGAACTGGTTTGTGCGCCGCGGATGCTGGGCATTGTGTTCAATCCACTGGCAGTTTGGTACGCCTATGACGCCCAGGACCGATTGATCGCCATCATTGGCGAGGTGAGCAACACCTTTGGCCAATACCACCACTATGTGCTGTCAGACAAAGGCCGCCCACTCTTGTCTGAATCCCGTCGCAGCCTGCAGGCCGAAGCGGACAAGGTGTTTCATGTGTCGCCGTTTCTGGGCATGGACTGTCGCTATCGTTTTCGTTTTTCCCCACCGGGCGACGTCTACAAACTCGGCATTTACCAATCGGAGAACGGTCAACCGACATTGGTCGCCACCCAGGCCAGCAAGGCACAACCTTTGAGTAACGCCACCTTGCGTCAGGTCCGCCGACGTTTTCCTTTGGACTCGCTGCGCACTCTCTGGCGCATCCATTGGTGGGCCCTCAAAATCTGGTTCAAAGGCGGCCGTTTTCATAAAACGCCCAAGGCCCTGATTCACATTGTTTACAGCCATTCCCCCATGACGCCACGCAACGCTGTGGCCAATGCGCATTCGCAAGGAGACGCTTATGCTTTTGAAACACCTCACCACGCCCATTGAATGGTTGCTGCCTGCCCGTTTGCTTCGCAAAGGGCTGGCGCAACTGCCCTTTCACCGGATCACTCACGGCACCTTATCGATGTCTTACATGGGGCAGACGCACCGCTTTAGCGGTGAGCAGTCCGGGCACCATGCCGACCTCACCATTCATCGCATGTTGCGCTTTGCCTGGCTGGTCAAAACCCAGGGCGAACTGGGATTCGCGCAAGCGTACATGGAACAGAGCATTGACACACCGTCTTTGTATCATCTGATGCATTTCGCTCACCAGAACCGCGAAGCATTGAGCAACCTTCTGGACAACGACAAGCCCGTGGGGCGCTGGCACAAATGGCGTCACCGCCGTCGTCATAACAGCCTGCGCAATGCCCGGCGCAACATTGCGGCGCACTACGATCTGGGCAATGACTTTTATCAGCTTTGGCTCGATGAAACCATGAGTTATTCCAGTGCATTATTCGACCAAAGCTCGGATCTGGCCGAAGCCCAAAACGCCAAATACGAGCGTCTGCTGACCCAGCTTGATGCGCAGCCGGGGGATGAGATTCTGGAAATCGGTTGCGGTTGGGGCGGGTTCGCGGACATCGCTGCGCAGAGAGGCCATCAGGTCAAAGGCCTGACCCTGTCACAGCAGCAGAAACGCTGGGCCGACCAACGTCTGCAACAGGCAGGCCTGGCAGAAAACACACAAATCGCCCTGCAGGACTACCGCCACGAAACCGGACAATACGACCACATTGTTAGCATTGAAATGTTCGAAGCCGTGGGCAAGGAATACTGGCAAACCTACTTTGCCCAGTTGCAGAAAAATCTGAAACCGCATGGCAAAGCGGCCCTGCAGATCATCACCATTGATGACGATCAGGCCGAAAGCTATCAGAACCAGGTGGATTTCATCCAGGCCTATATTTTCCCGGGCGGGCTTTTGCCTAGTCTGAGTCAGCTGCACCACCTGGCCATGGATCACGGATTTGAGGTGGTTGACCAGTTTGCCTTCGGCCAGGATTACGCGCACACCCTGCAGAAATGGCTCATGCGCTTTAACCAGCAAAGCCGCACCCTGGAAAGTCTGGGGTATGACGCCGCGTTCCAGCGCCTGTGGCGTTATTATCTGGACTATTGTCGAGTCGGCTTTGAGACCGAACACATTAATGTGTATCAAATCACACTGGAAAAACGTTTGTAACGGAGGCCCTTTATGCGACTGACACGACTCACAGCACTGATGCTGTTTCCCTGGCTGTTGCTCAGCTGTTCGGCCGTTCCGGTCGATCACTATGCCGGCCAGACGCCCAAACTGGACATCATGGCGTATTTTAAAGGCGACACTCAGGCCTGGGGACAGTTCCAGGACCGAAGCGGTAAGGTGATTCGTCGCTTTCAAGTGGCCATCACCGGCAGCGTGTCCCAGCAGGATGGACAGCGCCAACTCACCCTGGACGAACGCTTTGTGTATGACGACGGTGAAAAACAGACCCGCGTCTGGAAAATCACGGAGACCGCGCCGTTTGTCTACACCGGCACCGCAGGCGATGTCATCGGCCAGGCACATGGCAAAGCGGCCGGTCCGGCACTGAACTGGGCCTACACACTGGACCTGCCCTACAAAGACGGTAGCATTCATGTGCAGTTTGACGACTGGATGTTCCTGCAGGATGCGCATACCTTGATCAACCGCGCCACGGTCACCAAATGGGGCTTCAAGGTAGGAGAGGTCACTTTGTTCTTCCGCAAGTCGAATCACGCAAAGGCCGATAGCGCATGAGACGTCGGGCGCTTCTCGTACGCTGGGTTTTTGGCCTGCTTTTTTTACCAGGCCTGGTCTGGGGGCAAACGCTGTGGCAGCCAATGGGTCAGAGCACGGCCAAATGGCTGGGGTGGATCGATCTCTATGACGCCCGCCTCTGGGTGGGTCCACAAACCATCGCCCAAACTTTGTTGAGCGATCCGACGCCCGTTAAACTGGAGTTGTGCTATCACCGTGAACTGACCCCGGCGGATTTTATCCGCGCCGCCGAATCCGGGCTGCCCAAGCACCTCCCGCCCGAGCAGCGTCTGGCGGTGGAACGCCTGCATGCGGCTTACCAGACGGTCAACGCCGGAGACTGCTACGAACTGATTCACCAACCCGAAGCGGGCTTGCAACTGCGCCTCAATGGCCGTACGGTTTTTCATGACCGCACCCCAGGGTTCAAAGCCACCTATTTAAGTCTGTGGCTGGGAGACAATGCCTTGTCCACCGATGTCAAAGCCGAGCTGCTGGCCCCTTTGGACGGATCTTGAGCTGATTTCAGGAGAAAACGATGACCACCCTTGTTTGGCTGCAACGCGAACTGCGCACTCGGCATCACCCCGCCTTGGCCGCCGCGCTGGATCGTGCCCGGCGACACAACAGCCGGGTCATTGTGGCGTATTTTCACGACCCGGAACAGACCATCGGCGCCGCCAATAACGCCTGGCTGGCCCAGGCATTGCCCCGGCTTCAAGCAGACCTTCAGAACTTGGGCGCTGACCTCTGGATGCTTGAAGGCCCTTTTCAATCGCAATTGAACCAGTTGATTGAACGCCACGCCATCAACGATGTGTTTTACACCTTCCAACCGGGGACGCCGTTTTGTCACCTGCAACGCCAGGCCGAAGCCGTTTGCCGTCGTACCCATACCGCACTGACCCCATTTGAAACCGAAAACTGGCTGCCCTACGCGCGCCTGACCAACCAAAGCGGTAAGCCCTACAAAGTCTATACCCCTTTTTTTAAATCCCTGCAGGGGCGCTTTGATGAGCTTGAACCGGTGCCTTCTCCAGACCCCAGCGCTTTCAAGCATTGTCTGCCCGCCCCCGAAGCGGCGCGGGCACTGCCTGAGTCGCTGCAACAGCTTCTGACGCACCCATGGGCTTTGAAGATACTCAAACACTGGGACATTGGCGAAACGGCGGCCTGGCAACAATGGCAGCGTTTTCGAGCGCAGACACTTTCCGATTACAAAGACCAGCGCGATTTTCCCGCCCTCGATGGCACCAGCCGACTGTCTGCGGCGCTGCATTTCGGGCACCTTCACCCCCGGGCACTGCTATTTGACCTCATCGCTGATCAGGCGGTTAACACCTTGCCTTCATCCTCTCATACCTGGATGAGCCAGCTTGCCTGGCGCGAATTTGCCCGCAGCATTTTATGGCACTTCCCGCAAAGCGAACACCACGCCTTCCAACCAAAATTTGAACGCTTTTATCCCCCCTGGGACAGTTTGTCGGAAGCGGACCGGGAAAATTACCAGGCCTGGTGCCAAGGCAAGACCGGTGTGCCCATCATTGATGCCGGCATGCGCCAACTCTGGGAAACCGGGTGGATGCATAATCGGGTGCGCATGCTCACCGCCTCCTGGCTCACCAAAAATGCTCACATCCACTGGCTGGATGGCGCGGCCTGGTTTGCCGACACTTTGGTTGATGCCGATCCCGCCAACAACACCATGGGGTGGCAATGGGTCGCAGGCTCTGGCGTCGACGCCTCGCCCTACTACCGGCTGTTCAATCCAGTGCGCCAAAGCGAACGTTTCGACGCCGAGGGGGAATACATTGCACGCTGGGTCCCGGAACTGGCGGCATTACCCGGCCCACAACGACGCCTGCCTATGGACACGAAACCGGATTTATTAAGCGGCGAGGTACCCTACCCGCCCTCGCGCATTGACCTAACCCGCTCCCGCGAACAGCATCTGGCAAGGGTCGAACAAATGAAACAGCGGCCTCAATCATGATTGGTTTCCATGCCCCAGCGATCGGGCTATACAAACACTTGTCCAACCCTCTACAGATTTCATTGACCCTGCCAGGGTTATTGACTAAGATAGCGCCATGAGTAGCCAACCGATTGATGACAATGCCCTTTTTCCGATTCGTGAAGTCTCTCGACTGACCGGTGTGAACGCCATCACCCTGCGTGCATGGGAACGGCGTTACGGTCTGATTGAACCGATTCGAACCGAATCCGGTCACCGCCTTTACACCCAGGAAAACATTGATACGCTGCAGGAAGTGGTGCGCCTCACCCAGCAGGGCATTCCCATCGGTCGGGTGAAAAGCCTGCTGCAATCCCGGCGCCCCGAAACCACCACCCCCAAAACCCCGTCGGAAATGGGCCGGCGATTACTGGCGCTCTGCGCCGAACAGGACGTGGTGGGGCTGTCACAATTAATTGACCGACTGCTTGCCGATTATCCGGAATCGGTCTGGCAAAACACCCTGGCGGAAACCACGCATCAAATCAGTCTGAGCGAGGGAAGCACAGCGGATTCGGATCAGTCCATTTTCTGGGAAACGGCGTTGTTGCCGCGACTTTACAGCCGTCTCTACCTGACCTTGCGCGAAACAACAGCTCAGCCATCCCGTCCGATTTTACTGGGCCTTCAGGCAGACACCTCCCCCGTGTACGCATTGATCAGCGCACTCAAACTGGTACTCAAAGGGTATTATCCTATTGTTCGACACCAACCTGTGACGCCCGATGGGGCATTGGTGACCTTGCTGCAATCGTTGCAATGCATGGGGGTGGGCATTGTCGACGCCAGCGGCCGCTGTGACTTTGACCCCTGGCACAACTGGCATCAGAAACACGGCAGCTTTGAACTGTATTTCTTCACCGACCAGTCTCCCGGCTCAGCCAGCCAGGCCCTTCTGGCCCACCACTTTCCGCTGATACCGGCCTAACTCATACCAATCAGCGCAGACAACACGTTTTCTGAACGTTCCTGTTCAGAGTTACGACGCGCTTAACTGCCCTTCCAGCTCTGCGATGCGCGCCTGGGCTTCAGCCAGCTCATCCTGCAAACGGACCAGATCTGTCACGTCTTTCTGAATGCCGATGTAATAGGTCAACTGATCGACTTCATCATAAAACGGGGTCACACTCAACTCGTTCCAGAAGGGCGTGCCGTCTTTACGATAGTTTTTCAAAATCGTGCGCACCGGTTCACTGCTGTCAATGGCCGAGCGCAATACGCGAACCGCATCCTTTTCCGTGTCGTCGCCTTGCAGAAAACGACAGTCCTGATACAAAATTTCATCCGATGAATATCCCGTCAGTTTTTCAAATGCGGGGTTCACATAAATCAAAATCGTGTCGTGATCTTCTTTTTCTGCCACAACAATGCCATCCTGCGCCTTTTCAACCAACTGCAACAAGGTGGCATAGCGTAATTTTGTATCTTTCATGACTGCCTTAAATGCTTACATAAGAGTAGGACCATTCTACCCAACTGCGCTGTCAAAAAAAAACCTTATTCATCGCTTCTTGCCGGTTTACGCCCACTGGAGACAAAAAAGCCCAGCCTGACAAGCAGGCCGGGCACAGAGCAAATCACCGTTTTTTCAGATCAATCGCTTATTCGACCGTGATTTTTTTAGTGTCGGTGTCGGGCTGTTTTTTGGGTAAGATCACCTCCAGCACCCCGTCCTCACAGCGTGCGCTCACGTTCTCTTCATCCACATTATCGGGCAACGCAAAGCTGCGCTCAAACCGGCCGTAACGGCTTTCCATGCGATAATAATCGTCTTCGGCGACTTCCTCTTTGGCTTTACGTTCGCCTGAAATGGCCACTCGCCCATCTTTAACTTCGACCTGGATGTCGTCTTTTTTCACACCTGGCAGATCCGCCTCAATGTGATAAGCGTACTCGCCTTCGCGTGTGTTTACACTGGGAACGAACCCCGCCACATTGGCATTTTCCGCCGTTTCTGCCGGAAACGCTTGCTGAAGACGAGACTGCATATCACGAATTTCCTTGAAAGGATCAAACGTTGTCATAAATCGAGCCATGTTGCACCTCCTTTTTTTACTAGGACTTTTGGATCATTGGCATTTCACTATTTTTTAAATAGGGTGAAGAGTTAAAAATTTCAACCTCGTAAGAGAAGTCCAACCGATGTGCATATGACCCGAAGCAGAAAAGTCGTTCGTTTTTCTTTATAATCGTGGGAGACTGTCCAAGCCCTAACCAACAATCAAACGGATAACCGCTTGCTTTTTCTTAACCGTACCCTGCTGTTACCTTTCGCACTGATCGACCTACTCACCCCTCTTTTGGTTATTTGGGGGCTTACAGTCCTGTTTCTGCCATCATTGAATGAGCCTTTCGTGGCGTATGGCTCAATTGCGGGCATAGCTGGCTTGACCATTCTGATTAAGGTGCACCTACAAAAAGGGTATCAGCGTTTTACTCAAATGACGCTGACTCAAAAATTGAGCGTGACTTTCAACAGCTGGTTTATCAGTGCCATGTTGGCCTTGCTCATTATTTTCTTAGTTCAAGATACGTACGATATCTCCAGGTCCTTATTCGTCGCCTGGGCACTGGTTACGCCTTTTATCATTTTAGGACTAAAGCTCACTGCTATTCATACCCTCAAGGCAATCAAACGCCCCAAAACTAGAATCCTTTTTTTAGGAAGACATTACCAGTTCAACAAACATGAGCGCCACTACCTTCGAAAGCACCGTGTCTATATCCGTTTCACCAACGAGGCCGACCTAGCACAGAACATTGAAGACTTTGCACCCGAGTTCATCGTTTTAAACTTAAAAAACCAAGTGCCATCGGCGCTGGTTCAATACCTGACTAGGCTTGAAATCAATGGTATGAATTTCCTATCCATTAATGATTTCATGGAAAACTTCCTTCGAAAATGCTTTATCCCTGCTGACCACACAAATCTAAATTACCTAAATGATATTCGGCCCTTTTCGCGCGCCCAAAATACTTGGAAAAAAATCATAGACTTGGGTGGATCGCTAGCTTTACTGCTTTTGACCTGGCCAGTTTTTTTGGTGGCCATCATCAAGATTCAAAGCCAGTCGCCTGGCTCGGTTTTTTTCCGCCAAGAACGCACAGGCTGTGGAGGGCGTCCATTTTTGGTTGTCAAATTTCGGACCATGCACCCACATGATAGCGTTTCGCACTATACCAGACCCGATGATGACCGCATTTTCCCTTTTGGGATGTTCATGCGTAAAACCAGACTGGATGAACTACCGCAGCTGTGGAATATTCTAAAGGGCGACATGCATTTAATTGGACCGAGAGCTGAATGGACATTACTCGTCAAAGACTATGAAAAAAACATCGCTTATTACCATGAAAGACACCTTATCAAGCCTGGCATCTCTGGATGGGCTCAAGTTATGTACCCTTATGGTCAAAACAGTGAGGATGCGCGTCAGAAACTGATGTATGACCTGTATTACATTAAAAACTGGTCTTTATGGCTTGAGATTGAGACGGCTGTCAAAACACTACGCATCATCTTCGCGCAAAAAGGGATGTAACGAAGCCACAAATTTGTCGTTATACACCAGTTTCTCCTGCAGTCTTGCCCTACGGCTAAGCTTTCAGGAAAAAAGCTTGCGTATTAAAAAAAATATGCAAAATGTCGTACAAAAAGGAAAAGCTGATGTATACACTAAAAGCCTATGGAAGCGAAGATGTCTTCAACATGGAGTTTGACAGCCTTGAGGCTGCCAACGCATCCATCAACCAAATCAAGGCCTTGCCAGTCAACTCATACTCGGATACAGGATTCGTCGCTCAAGCCTCGGCCGAGCAAGGAGGGACTGCTTTTCACTTTACGGGCTATTTCGTAAGCTTTTCCACACCCAGCCAGCTATCAGATGTCTCAGGTACCATCCAAACCATCAAAAAATATGATGCCAGTAGCACCTTAGTATTTGAAGAAACCTGGTCTCAGGGCATCAGCTTGGAAAACTTTTTACAATCTGAAAATGAGAACCTATACGACGGCAACGACCGGTTTATTGGGTCTTTTGACCAGCCCGTCCAAGATGAGGTGCGCGGTTTTGAGGGAAATGACCGTTTTCAGGGCAATGGTGGTGAAGGCGAAGAAATGGACCATTTTTATGGTGGCAATGGCATCGATACAGCCATTTACCGCGGCAACTTCAGCGAATATACCATTGAAACGGCCAGTTTCACCGATGAGAGGCTAGACAATGGCACTCTGGTTTCAGGCACTGTGGTTCGTGACAACCATGAACAGCGTGATGGAAGTGATGCACTTCTTAATGTCGAGCGTTTGGAGTTTGCCGATAAAAAAGTGGCCCTGGACATCGACAACGGACACGCTGGTCAGACTGCCAAAATTTTAGGCGCTGTATTCGGAGCGGACGCAGTCACCAACCAAGAGTATGCAGGCATTGGTCTGCACTATCTCGATAACGGCTGGCCGTATGAACAGCTTATGGGCACCGCGCTTGAAACGGCGCTGGGACAAAACGCTTCCAATGAGGACGTAGTCACTCTTCTTTATGAAAATTTAACCCAAACCAGCATCTAGCAAAGCGATTTAAATTATTACGTTGACCTGATCGAACAGGGTCAGTTCACCCAAGACAGCCTTGGTGTCTTCGCTGCAAACCAATCCATCAACACAGACAATATCGGACTGGCAGGCATTGCCACCAACGGTCTGATATATGATGAATTCGGTTAACTTCAATCCATCGGTAGCTCACTCTAAAAAAGACAGTGGCACTGATCAAACTCACCGTGATAAAGGCATCCCCCTTTCATGACGGTGAGATAATCAGGCGCCTTGAAGCTCTATTTATGAAAACTGAAAAAAGCAACTGCCTACTTGAAATATACGCGGCAGCATAATTGCCTGGGCACTGCCCTACCCTCCTGGTGCTTAGTTGGCTATAATGCGTCCAACAGCATTAGCTTGAGATTTTCACATCCAAGTAAAAAACCGCTGTTACCCTGTATACATCAAAATACGCCAAAATTTTTAATAACCTAAATAGCTGGCGCTCATGGGCTTTAGATGCACGCAGGTCAACCCTGCATCATGACCGTCGCCGAAACTCAGAATTTTCATGAACTCAAAAACCTTTTTGATTACAGGCGGGGCAGGTTTTATTGGCTCAGCCCTTGTCCGACACATAATCAAGCATACCCCTCACACAGTGATTAACGTTGATAAAATCACTTACGCTGGAAATTTGCAGTCCCTTTCTCCCATTGAGAAGAGTGAACGCTATCATTTTGCCCAAGTCGATATTTGTGATTCCAAAGCTGTCGCGGATTTATTTCAACACTTTTGCCCCGATGTGGTCATGCACCTGGCAGCAGAATCCCATGTTGACCGCTCCATAGAGGGGCCTAGCGCCTTTATTGAGACCAACATTGTTGGCACCTATACGCTCCTCGAACAAGCGCGCACTTATTGGGAAAGCCTTGGAGAACCAAAGCGATCTTGTTTCCGCTTTCATCATGTGTCCACGGATGAGGTGTTTGGAGACCTACCTCATCCAGACCAAGTTTCATCAGACCATGCGTTGCCCAAATTCCTGGAAACGACACCTTATGCACCGAGCTCGCCCTACTCAGCAAGCAAAGCAAGCTCCGACCACCTGGTTCGCGCTTGGCATCGTACCTATGGCTTACCAGTCGTTGTGACCAACTGTTCAAACAACTATGGCCCTTACCAATACCCGGAAAAACTCATCCCACTGATGATCTTAAACGCCCTTAAAGGCGAGCCATTACCAGTCTATGGCCAGGGCAATCAAATACGTGATTGGCTTTATGTCACCGACCATGCCGAAGCCCTTTTAAGGGTAGCACTCGAAGGGAGGATCGGTGACACCTACAACATTGGCGGTCATAACGAAAAAAAGAACATCGATGTGGTCTATCTGTTATGCGACCTACTGGACGAATTGGCGCCGCCATCAAGTCAAAAAACGAAACACCTTAAACAGTCCTCCCTTCACTCATACCGTGACCTTATCACCTTTGTTACCGACCGGCCCGGCCATGATATGCGCTATGCCATCGATGCTTCCAAAATTCAGCGCGAACTTAACTGGGAGCCTAAAGAAACTTTTGAATCCGGTCTCAGAAAAACGGTTCAATGGTATCTAGATAACCAGGCATGGTGTCAAAACGCAGTGAGCACATAAACATATAAAACAACCCAATAATCAAGGTTTACTATGAAAGGTATTATTTTAGCTGGCGGTTCAGGTACTCGACTTTACCCAATTACCAAAGGGGTATCAAAACAACTGGTTCCCATTTATGACAAGCCAATGATTTATTACCCCATCTCCGTTTTGATGCTCGCAGGCATTACCGAGATTCTGATCATCACCACCCCTCAAGACCAAGAAAGCTTTAAAGCTCTGCTTGGCAGTGGGCAGGATTTGGGGATTCATTTTGAATACGCCATTCAACCCTCTCCGGACGGTCTGGCCCAAGCGTTTATGATAGGCGAAGATTTCATCGGCAAAGACGATGTCTGCCTGGTACTGGGCGATAATATATTTTTCGGTCATGATTTCACCCCATTACTGAGTCAGGCAGTTCAAAACGCTCAGAAAAAAGAGGCAGCAACAGTGTTTGGGTATCATGTGCAGGACCCGCAACGTTATGGCGTTGCAGAGTTCGATGACGATGGCAATGTTTTAAGTCTTGAGGAAAAGCCCAAGGCTCCCAAATCCAATTACGCCATCACCGGCCTTTACTTCTATCCCAACGATGTGATCACCAAGGCCAAACAAGTGACGCCATCGGAGAGAGGTGAACTCGAAATCACCACCGTCAATCAACTGTTTCTGGCAGAAGAACGCTTAAAGGTCGAACTGATGGGCCGAGGCTATGCCTGGCTTGATACCGGCACACATGAAACCCTGCTTGAGGCTTCAGCTTTCATTGAAACCATAGAAAAACGTCAGGGATTAAAAGTGGCCTGCCTTGAAGAAATTGCCTTTGAAATGGGCTACATCACAAAAAACCAACTTCTGGATTTGGCAAAGCCCTTGGCAAAAAACCAATACGGCCAGTATTTACTCCAACGGGCTGGCGAAGGAAAACTCTCATGAAGTTCACAGACCTAGAGCTGCCAGGGATCTTCACGATTGAACCTAAGGTTTTCGGTGACGCACGCGGTTATTTCAGCGAAACCTTTCGTCTTGACCTTCTTGAACAAAAGCTAGGGCATTCAATCAGCTTCGTTCAAGATAATGAATCCTTCTCCCAACGAGGTGTATTACGCGGGCTGCATTACCAGGCGCCGCCTTTTGCTCAAACCAAACTCGTAAGGGTCCTTCAGGGCAGGGTGCTTGATGTGGCCGTTGACCTTCGTCAAAACAGCCCAACTTTCGGCCAATCGGTCGGCGTTGAGCTCTCGGGTGAAAACAAAAAACAACTATTTATCCCACAAGGCTTCGCGCATGGTTTTGTTGTCCTCAGTCAACAGGCCCGGTTCAGCTATAAGGTCGATAATTACTATGCACCAAACCATGATAAGGGGTTGGCGTGGGATGATCCCGACCTGTGCATCGATTGGCAACTGCCCGTAGATGACATTCAATTGTCTCAAAAAGACACCCAACACCCGAGACTTAGAGACATTCAAACCGAATTCGATCAAAACTGGCCTGTACTATGACATCAACCATAAAACAGTTCTTAGTACTTGGAAAAAACGGTCAACTTGGCCAGTCTCTTCAAAAAGTACTTACTGATCAAAAAATCTCTGGCGTAAGTTTTGCGTTTTACGGGCGAGAAGCCATTGACCTTTCTGAACCTGAAACAGTGCTATCTTTTTTGCAATCCAGGCAGGTGGACGGCATCATCAACTGCGCTGCTTATACACACGTGGACCAAGCCGAGCAAGATGCTGAATTGGCTGATCGAATCAACCACCAATCCGTTCATGAACTGGCTCAATTCTGTCAATCACAAGACATTCCACTTGTGCACATCAGTACCGACTATGTTTTTGATGGCAACCAAATTGGCGCTTACCGTGAGCATGACCTTCCAAACCCTATTAACCAATACGGTACAAGCAAGCTCAAAGGTGAACAAGCGATTCATGCCCTGTCGCCTCCGGGCTGCATCATCCGTACCAGCTGGGTCCACTCCGAGTACGGCCGCAACTTCATCAAAACCATGCAAAAAATAGGTCTCAGCAAGCCTCAACTGGATGTTGTTTTTGATCAGGTCGGGAGCCCTACTTACGCAACGCATCTGGCCAAAGCCATTTTGCATATGCTCCAACACCCCGCGTTTTCGTCTTGCCAAAGCGAATTATTTCACTTTAGCAATGAAGGGGTCACTAGCTGGTATGACCTAGCGTTCCAAATCTTTAAACAACCCAAAAGCCCCAACGTGTTTTTGTCCCCTATTTCCACCGATCAATATCCAACACCGGCCCAACGCCCACTATACACCGTTCTTGATAGCCGAAAATTTTGTCACTGGTTTGACTACGCCATTCCAAACTGGCTAGAAGGCGTTGAAGAATGTCTGAACCACTTAAAACCGGTGACATCATTGAGCACCACACCCTCTTCTCAAGATCAATAAGCATTCCCGATGACGTCAACCAATCACTCAAAACGTCTGCTCATCACAGGGATAAGAGGAATTCCCGCAGCTCATGGCGGTTTTGAGACGTTTGCCCAGGCGCTTGCACAACACCTTGTTTCCCAAGGGTGGCACGTCAGCGTTTATTGCCAAGTTACCCCTCATGAGTCTGGATCTTTTATGAGGAATTGGCGAGGGATTCATCGCATCCCCATCGAGGTCCCTAAAGACAGCGCCTGGAACACGCTTCGTTTTGATTATCGCTGCATCAAGGATGCGCTTGACCGAGAGGGGCTGGTGCTAACGCTCGGATATGGCGGTGCAGTCTTTAATATTTGGCTAAACGTTAACAAGCGCCCTTATCTCGTTAACATGGACGGATTTGAATGGAAAAGGCAGAAATGGCCCTGGTATGCCAAAGCCTGGTTAAAACTCAATGAGCAACTGGCCATGCGCACAGCCACACATTTAATTGCCGACCACCCAGGGATTGAAAATTATTTGAAGCGATTCGTGTCGCCAGACAAGGTCAGCATGATTGCCTATGGCGCCGAGGCTCCCAAAAAGCAACCGTCTCTGGCTCATTTGAAATCTTTTGGGCTTGAGCCCAACCGCTATTTTTTAATCATTGCCAGAGCCGAACCTGAAAACAACTTGCACACACTTTTGAACGCCTACTGTCAAACCGACCAGTCTGTGCCTTTGGTCGTGGTCGGCGATTACACAAAAAGTGAGTACGCCATTCGTTTACGTGCTAATGCCTGCAAAAGCATTATCTTCACCGGTGGTATCTACGACTCAGAGACCATTCAGGCATTGCGCTATCATGCGTTGGCTTATCTCCATGGACATAGCGTGGGTGGAACCAACCCTTCATTGATCGAATCGATGGCCTGCGCCAATTTAATACTTGCTCATAAGAATCAGTTTAACCAAGGCGTTCTGGAGCAATCAGGGCTTTATTTTCATGATGAGCCTTCCTGCCGCCGACAACTTGTTGCCATCCAAGAACAATCAAAATCGTCTAAACTTTCCGCGTTGAAACAACACGCATTCGAAAGATTTCAGGCACACTACCAATGGCCCGTTATTCTTGACGCCTACAAGCAGCTTCTAGAACACACCGTCTAACTAGATGGGCTCACCCTCAAAGAACTACTGACTTAAATCTTCCAGGCATTCAGGCCGGCGAATGATCAACCGACGCCGATCTTTTTCAATGACTTTCTCTTTCACCAGTTGGTTGATGATTCTAGAGACGGTCTCACGACTGGTATTGGCCAGGTGAGCTACGATGGATTGCGAGGGCAGGTTTTCAATCACCGTCATACCATTTGCATAACGAGAAGCCATCTGCAACAAGACGGCCTCCACCCGTTCACGAGCATCGGGCAAGGACAAGACTGCCAAGCGGCGATTGTTATGATGAATCATATTGGCCATCTGCTGCATTACTCGCCAAGCGATGGTTGGCTGATTGAGAATCAAATCAACCGCTTCTTTCCTGTAAAGAAACCCGACGTGCGCATCGGTTTTGGCCACCAAGTGTGCGGCCCGAGCCGACCCAGTTATCAGGCCCATTTCGCCCGAAGTCATCCCTGCCTTGAGCGTTGCCAGCCAGATGTCTTGGCCGGCCTGCGTCTCATCAATGACATCGACCTCACCTTGCATTATAAAAACGATGCTATTACTCTCATCCCCTTTAAGAAGAACAAAATCCTTTTTCTTAAATTTGGTATATTTAATTTTTGTTTTCAGTTGCTCTATGAGGTCTTGAGAGACGTCTTCGAGCAGCTCAAAATCTTTGAGATCGTAATGTGATTTCATCTTTTCAGAGATTCATTAAAACTGTTCAATGCCCAATTTACCCTTTGATGACACGCCCTTGCTTAAAAAGTCTTTGCTCACATTGATCTTTGTGTTCATTTGGGTGGGGGCGTTTTCCCCATCTATCTTACAGTATCCAAACAACTCGATAAACGACGCACTATTAAACCTCAGCACATCGGATCAAACGCCTGCTGAAATTACCATCATTGACATTGATGAAAACAGTCTTCAGGCAATCGGCCCTTGGCCGTGGTCTCGGGAAGTCATCGCCAAACTTATCAATCGGCTCTTTGAACGCCACACTCCCAAGGTCCTGGGGCTGGACCTGGTTTTCCCTGAGCCGAGAAACCGCCACGGTGACCAAGCCCTGGCCCAAGCCATCAAACAACACCCCATCTGCCTTGCCAGCGCCTTTGATCTCAATGATAGCAACCAAATTCGACAAATCGGCAAGCTCACACAAGGTTTGCCGCTGACACCACAGTCCCTGCGCGCCAAAGGCTATGTCACTAATCACCAGTCCCTCTCAGAGGCGGCCCAATGCGTTGGACACATCACCCCCCTCATCGACTCAGACGGGGTCATTCGAAAATTGCCCAAATACATTGCCTGGGACAAGAAAGTCTGGCCATCACTGGCACATGCGATGGTGTTGCACACGGGGGGGGCACTCCATCAGCGACACCTCGAATCAAACCCCGCGTACTTTTCCATTCCCTATCGCACTGAACCCAAAGCTTGGCGAAGTGTGTCGGCTTATGACTTACTGATGGACAATGTGGAAAAAGGCCAGTTTAATGGCCAATTTATTCTCCTTGGTTCCAGTGCGCTGGGTCTATCAGACCAGGTCAACACACCCATTGGCTCCTGGCTTCCTGGCGTGATCATTCATGCCGAACTGCTTCATTCACTGCTAAGTCAATCTCCCCCCATAAAAGCCGGTTACGCACACAGCATCACGGCGCTTTATGCCACATCAAGCCTGCTACTCCTTTTGTGGGCGCTAAGACGCTACAAACCACACGTCTCGCTCTTAACTGGTGCCGGGTTGATTGGAGGCTGGTTTCTGATCTCCGCTTGGCTGGTTCACCAGCACCCCAACCTATCAAGCAGCCTGCCATTGGTTGCGATAGTCCTGTTTTTAAGCACCTACATGCTATGGGAATGGTGGTCGGTGGACAAACAAAACCAGCGAATCACACGACTGTTCAAAGGCTATCTTGCAGAAAGTGTGGCCCACCAACTGCTCGACTCGCAAGAGGATGTCTTAAAAACACAAAAACGTGAGATTACGGTTTTATTTGCCGACATTGAACGTTTCACAGCCTTGGCCGCGGACATGCCACCGGAAACACTCGGTGAGCTGACCACAAAGGTGCTTGACCTAATGACCCGGGCGATTCATGAAACAGAAGGAACCTTAGACAAATACATTGGTGATGCGGCCATGGCATTTTGGAACGCGCCTTTAGACCAAACGGACCACGCGGAGCGTGCCTTTCAAAGTGCACAAATCCTGCTTAAAGAACTTGAAGCCTTTAACCGAAATCACCCAGACTGGCCCGATATCAGGGTACGCATTGGCATCCACACAGGACAGGCTCTAGTGGGTGATTTTGGGACATCGTTGCGCCACACCTACACGGCCATTGGAGAGACAGTCAACTGGGCTCATGCACTGCATGACCTCACTAAACGCTATCAAACGGATGTGTTGATTTCGCAAACTACCTGCATGCGCATTCCAAATCAACGCTTAAAGCAGGCTTCGCACTGGGATGCCTGCCCTTTGGAAGCTCGACAGTTTTTTGCAAACCCTCCATTGTTTGAGGAATCTGAACAGGCCAAATAACATCTTTATTCATCTTGCATTTTTCTCAAAAATTAGGAATCCACATGTACAAACATACAGGTTCAATCATTCTTTTTGTTATGTCATTTGCCGCCAACGCCTCTGATACAACATTGATCGCCCCAATGTTCGAAGGACTAAGAGGTTGCCAAAGTGCATACTCGGACCAGTCAGTAAAGAATTTACAAGAAGCAAATTCAATTTGCCTTAAACGAAACGAGAGTGCAGGCAGTGTGGTTGACGAAAAGCTCAGAAAAATTGGGCATAAGAAAAGCAGTGACGGGCGCTTTGAACTGGGTTATACGTTTGGAATGCCACTGCTTTCATACATCAAATTCACAGGTGGAAAACCTTCAGTCAAGCGAGACCTCATCATACGGGACCTCAAAATCATCTCAGATTCAGACAGGGCAATGGTTCTTTATTTATTTTCGAACCATTTTTCAGGCAAAGACCAGGAACCAGCTGTCGAAAAGATTAGCCAAGATTCAACGAACCTCATGCGATTAGCAGATAATAGCATCCCGATCGACAAATACTTCTCCGCAACGACATACCCATGGGTACTGAACGATAAGACCTCGCTTATAGATCAAACTCGCCGCCTGGCGATGAACGCAATCCTTAAAGAAGTGTGTAAACTGCCTGAAACAGACCAGAAGAAAATAAGGGCTGTTACAACCCTTGGTGAAGTACATCATTTTTTCCCAAATTTTGCGGGTGGGATGGGGTACGCAGGAGATTACCAAATCACTGACTACGGAGAAAAATCAAAAGAAGGGTTTAAGAAATGGCTGAAATCTAAATTTGGCCAAATCGAACGTTTAAATGCCTTTATGTCTTCGAACTTCGAAAAATTTGAACAAGTCACCCCTCCTTCCAAAAACATTACCAAAGAGGAGTTAAGCACGTTTTTTGACCACCTTGATGCCCATGCCCATGGAGTCATACCGTTTTTTGGTTGGGCGTATGATAAGGAAGGGGTGGCATTCGATATCAACGTTTACCTCAACGGCCTGTTTGTGGGACAAGCTAAGACTGGCTTGACAAGGTTGGATGTGGCACAAGCGATTCCAGAACTTAATGAATCAGACGTCGGGTATCGCTATGACCTTGATTTTTCGTCGTTGCCACCGGGCAAACACCACGTACAACTAAGACTTCTTAGCCGAGGAAAAACCAGTGTTTTAGGCGATTACGCCCTGAACGTAATGGACAGACAACAGCGCTCCCCTAAAACCATCCCCCAGTTTACCCTTCGGGAAGCGGCTACTGATATTCCAGAAGAATTTAACTATTGGCTCGACTACCCAAAACAGGATGCTGCTGTTTTTTATAACCCTTTGGCAAAACTATGGAATCAATACAGGGAAATGCAAGTCACTCGAGAAATCGAGACTTATGCAAAAATCATAACCAACAGCTGTATTCCCAAAGAAAAAGTTTTTTCACATCAAATTGGATCGGATTTTAATGCGTCCTGGAATTCAAAGCTGTTTGCCGCAGAGGAGTCGCTTGAAGCAAACCCTTTTTATACATTGGGCGTTAATTTATATGGTGGAATCATATACAGCGATTATTTTTTCAACTGGTTGGAAGAAAATGGTCATACTCGATATGGCGTGCCTGAAATGCATCCAATGAGCCCAGTTGGGGTGAAAAAAATTGCCAACGCGATGGTTCGTCATAACAAAAATGGAGCTGTTTTCATTTCTCCTTACTTTATGTCAGCTCAACCTGAACGGTTTGGTGCATCCAAAGAACATGACAAGTTCAAAATTGTACCTACAAACTCTTTTTATGGTTCCTCACAGTTTTTCAATGCAATAAAGAAAGTGATGAAATAATCTTGGAATGACTAAACTTTACATTAACAAATATAGTCACCGTCAAATAAATCTGACAACACTGCCTTTGCATAAATTTAATGGGGCGCCCCTTGGCCAGGGGCTGCGATTTTTTAGAGACATTCTAAAGTAGGTGCGCTCTAGCGCACAAAGGCGTTTGCCAACTCGACAACTGATGTCGCCACAAGGATTTAACCAGTAAAGGACGAGTTTTCAACCCGAATTTTTGCTAAAATTCTTGCCTTCATAATCCGTGAGTAACGTAAAGTCAACGTGGGGTAAATTTTGTCTGATTCATGGCCGCTAATCCAAGTGCTTGTAAGAAGCATGGACAGGGACTCGCTTGATGCCTGTCTGAAATCGGTCGCTGCTCAGACCTACACGAATGTAGCGGTTATGGTTCTTAATGCCTCGGGTCAACCACATCGCCCCCTGGCATCCTTGCCTGAAAATGACACACTGGATGTGACTCTGTTAAATGCCTCAGGCGAACAGTCGTATGGCCGTGCTCAAGCCGCCAATCAATTGCTCAAAAGCATTATTGCACCTTATGCCCTGTTCTTGGACGATGATGACGAACTCTATGGTGAACATCTGAGCAAGCTTTACGAGGCGTTAACGAACACACCTGATGCCGTGGCCGCCTATAGCGATGTTTTGCAAACCCACAGTGAGTCTAAACAGACAGTGCTGGATGCGCCCTGGGAGCCGGCCCGATTGTTTGCGGTGAACTTTTTACCCATTCATGCCGTCCTCTTTCGAACCCAGCCGGTCCTGGAAGGCCCGCTCTCTTTTGATACGGGATTGGCACTGATGGAAGACTGGGATTTTTGGATTCAGCTCTCCCAAAAGGGCGCGTTTGTTCACTCACCCGGTGTCAGTGCCCAATACAATGTCTTTCAAGGCCAATCGACTCTGTCTGCCAACAGAGAGGCTGAAACAGCCGCCCAAGCACACACCCAGATTTTAAAAAAATGGTTAAACGTTCCCAGCACACAGTACAAGCTCAGTGAAGGGATTTTATGGTTTGATGGCAACCACTTGCTGATGCGGGAAAAAATCCATCAACTTGAACACGAACTCACAAAACAAGACGCATTGCTTAAAACAGCCACAGAAGACGTTCGGCACTATCAAAGCGAAAATGACCGTCTTCGCTATCACAAAAAGATTCTCGACTGGTATCTCGAACATCTGCCCGAATCGTGCTCACCGAAGCAAGCACTCACCTCAAACAAAGAGCGCGCGCGCGCTCAAGTGCTCCCCCCTCTTTTCAGTTTAAAAGACACCGCCACCATGATTGACATTATTATCCCTGTATACAAAGGCCTGGAAGAAACCCAGGAGTGCATCAGCAGTGTGCTCAAAGCCACCAATGAAACTGCGCACCGAATCATCCTAATCAATGATGCCTCTCCAGAACCGGCATTGACCACCTGGTTGAGAGACATTGCCAAACATCCGTTGATAAAGCTGATTGAAAACCCGGAAAACCTGGGGTTTACAGCCACGGTGAACAAAGGCATGCAGTTGTCGAACGAGCATGATGTCATTCTTTTAAACAGCGACACAGAGGTGGCACATGACTGGCTGGACCGTTTGCACACGCTCGCTTATCAGGATTCAAAAATCGGCACGGTGACGCCCTTTTCCAACAATGCCACCATATGCAGCTACCCAAAATTTTGTGAGGACAACGAGCTGCCTGCCGGGTTGGGCTTTGCACAACTCGATCAATTATTTCGCGATACCTTAAAACCCAAAACCCTCGACATTCCATCGGCCGTTGGGTTTTGCATGTACATCAAACGCGACTGCCTAAAGCAGGTTGGCCTGTTTAATGTTGAGGTCTTTGGAAAAGGGTATGGGGAAGAAAACGACTTTTCGCAACGGGCGTTCAAAAAAGGATGGAAGAACGTGCTCGGTGCGAATATTTTTGTCTGGCACAAAGGCAATGTGAGTTTCGGCGACTCGCATAACGAGCGCAAAGAAAACGCCATGAAAGCGCTTTTATCCTTGCACCCGGACTACAACACCCTGGTACATCGCCACATTCAACAGGACCCGGCTCTAAAATGGCGCTGGTCGGTGGATTGGGCGCGCTGGCGCCAGGTACCCAAAAACCATGTGCTCTTTATCAGTCATAACCGTGGAGGCGGCACCGAAAAACACTGCCGTGAACTGGCCGATGCACTTGGCCCAACCCACCGCTTTTTTATGTTGCGCCCGGACCAGGGAGGCCAGGTCTTATTTGAAGCCTTTGACCGGGGCGAAGCCTTTCGTCTCTGGTTTGACCCCGATGCGGATCAAACCGCTCTGCTGGATTTAATCAAAGCACTCGACATCCAACTGTTACACTTTCACCATTTGATCGATATAAACGACGGGTTGCTTGAGACACTTCTTGACATAAATTTACCCAAGATTTTTACCGCACACGACTACTACACCTTTTGCCCCCAAATCACCCTCACCCTGCCTAATCATAAATATTGCGGAGAAAAGGGCCCCGAGCAATGCAAGCAGTGTCTCGGGCAAACCCCTGGTTTTAAAGGCGTTGACATTCACCACTGGCGTGACCGACATCAGACGTTTTTAAACAAAATGAGTCTTATCACTTGCCCAAACGCAAGCGTAAAAAGGCGCCTGCAGCACTACTTTCCAGACATCTCTATTTCAGTGCACACGCACCCGGATCTTGGCATGACAGCCGCCAATGTTGTGCGCATGCCAGCGCTCAAAGCATCCGAACCACTTCGTGTGGCCATTGTCGGCGCCATCTCTCCGCCAAAAGGCGCCGAGATCTTGCTCGATACGGTCAAAGCGGCGCAAAATCATCCCACACGCATTCACTTCAAACTGTTCGGGTTTGTGCACAAACCAATTGAAGACACACCGGTGTTCACACACACCGGCCCTTACCAGAATGAAGCGCTCGGCCAGATGCTAAAAGACTGGGACCCTCATCTTGTTTGGTATCCCAGCCAGTTCCCTGAAACGCACTGCTACACTCTCAGCCAGGTGCTGGCTGGTGGCCACCCGGTCGTCACCACCGATGTGGGAGCCGTCGCGCAACGCATCCAAGACCGACCTTTTTCATGGCAGCTGCCTGTGGACCTCTCACCGAAGGATTGGTGTGAGTGGTTTTTGACCATTGGTGACCGTCTGCCGACGGAAGCACAGCACGAAGAATGGACACCGGAGTCAATGCCGACCCTTTTGTCCTCCCCTTATTACGAAAACCTTGGTGAAGCCGCGATGCCTAAGCTCGATGGCGTCGAACCATGGATACCGTACGCTCAAAAAAGGGTCACCTACAAAGACAAACTCAAAGAGCTCATGCTGCGCATCGCTTATCGAGCCCGAAGCGCAAAACTTACCGGCCGTGTTATCGCACTCATTCCAAACAGCACGCAACGACGCATCAAATCCTGGTTAATGGGGCACACAAAATAAAAGAGGGGAAAGGAGCTTGTACTCGCTGCTAAAAGCGCGGGCACATAATGTTTTTAAGCAGGCCTGGTCAATACAGCAGTGGGTTGAAGCGAACACCTAGGTTGTCACCGAAAATCGGTATCTCCGCCTGTCAACCACAAATGACCATCAATCTTAGAGGTGAGTTGGTCTTCAATCGAGGCGTGCGGCAGTGCAATGTGACCAAAAATAGTTGAGCAAGTCGCTCCCCAATCGGGGAGCGACTCAAGCACGGCCTGCGTTGCAAGCCCCATGACCTTGTCCTTGTTCAGCTTGCGCGCCCAGAGTCCTGCCCACCTCATGAGCCTGGCCACCGCCTTGGAAGAGGGCGCCAGAAAATCCATGACTTCAAGCGCATGCGCGTGTTCGCGCACCACCATCGCCGCATACGACCGCCCAAATCGACGCACCACCAATAGACGATAAGCGTGCTGAGGGTGAGCCCAAAAACGCCAATGCCAGTACGACGCATGACGCACCAGCACAAAACAATCTTCCGATTCGCGCGGCAAAGCATGCGCATGCTTTGCCAGCTCTTCCACGGCACCTCGAGCGGGGTCTTCCATCTCCCCCCGCCCAGAAAAGAAGCGCTGAGGTTTGGGGATCTTGTCGGCGTCCATTGACCATTCGTAAAACGGTTGCGACTGACGATACAGCTCAAGTCGTCGTCCCAATGTCAGCGCTCTAGGTGTTGGAAACCCAAACGCTGTGGCGAAAGGTTTGTTTTCCCCCACGCAACGATGAAGGAAGTAACAACTGGTTTTTACAAACGGACCGGATTGTCGGGTGCCATAACGATAGGGCTGAGCGACCATGACGTCGGCCTGCTGGCTAACATCATAGAAACGTCCCTGCCACATCGCCTGGCGAGACAGGCTACCGTAAAAGGCAATCACCTCATCGTCCTGCGTCATCGACACCGCCCCTTTAATGTCGCGACCGCCATATTTCCAGTTCCACCAACTATCTGGCACCTGAGCCTCAAAAGTTTCAGAAAACAAAGCCGTCACCGCTTTGGCGTGAGCGTCACAGGCCATCAGTGTGGTAAATGTAGGGAAATGTTCAGGCATTGCTTCCAAATGTTTTGTCAGGTTGTTTGCTGTTTTTTATTTATGTGTTTGTGGCGGGCAGGCGCCAACCGCTGGCCGCCTAAAGGAGGGAATAGTGATATGCCCCCAGAGAACCAAGACCCATCGCAACCGACGCCCACCAGAGAGCATTTTTTTCAATTTTGCTTGGCCCCGTACCGGGAAAGCCGACAAAGTAATCGGTGCCACAAAGGCTGGACATAGCGCTGCGATTGAACCGCCTCTGACCGATAAGCCTCAGCATAATGCCCAGCCCGGGCCATCGATTGAGTAAACAGGCTACGGTAGGTCGCCAGCCCCTCCATAGCACGCACATAATCACCACACTCGAGTGCAGTGACATGACAAGAAAGTGCTTGTTTTTTGGTCGACCAGTGTTCGCTTACCTCAAGAATACGATTGGCCACCAACGGCGTCCAGATTTCATAATACAGCACCTGTTCAACCGAGGTAAAGGCCAGACTTTGTTCGAGCCCCCAGGCAATGGCCGCATGGTCTGGATGCAAATCTTCTCGCCAAGGACAGACAACGGTCTTTGCTGTGCAATGAGCAAGCAACCGCTCAAGACGCGGCAAAAGCTCAGGCGAATTCTCCAGTTGCCCGTCAGGCAATCGCCAAAACACCAATTTTGCATCGGGGTGCAATAATGCCATGGCACGGCGAAATTCTTTTTCGCGCTTGTGGTCGGTCCCTTCAGGCAGTGTTCCCCCGCCGCTGCCATCGCTGACCAACACCACTGTGGTTGGGATGGTTTGCTCATAAAGTTGACGCAACAACCCGCCGCACCCGATGCTCTCATCATCCGGGTGAGGCACCAATACCAGCGCCTCACCCAAACTGCTTACATCCAATGGACAAGGAAAAGGGGCTCTCTCAACTTTAGAGCTTTTGCAAAAACGCTTCATAATCTTTGATCACTTCCTGCCAAGTCGGCCAGGTTTGCGCTTCACGCCAAGCCGCATGCGCCCAAAACGCATACAAATCAGGTTGAGTTAACAACTGCGCCCAGGCCCAGGCAAGCTTCTCTGGCGTGGGCGTCACCAGCCATGCCCCAAGCCCCAGCACCTCGCAAGCGGCGCCACCGGCGGCGACCACGCTTGGACATCCAAACGCCACCGCTTCCCGATTAGCCAACCCATGAGACTCCACCGCGCACGCACTGGTATAAATGCTTGCCCGCTCATAGACCGGTAGCATGTCAGGCTCCGGGCCAATTTCAAGTTGCTCGGACACATCGAGACGGGCCGCCTGCTCTTGCAATGGTACAACTGCACCATCCCCGGCGATTTTCAATGTCGCCGTCAATCCATGCTTGTTCTTTAAAATCGCCAAAGCATCAACCAGAACATCAAAACGCTTCACCGGTGCAACGCGTCCGACTGCAAGAATCACCGGGGACTCATCATTTTGCCAAGCTTTCGGTTGTGCTTTTTGGGCCAAACCGGGACATCCATAAGGATAAGCCCGCCATGACAAGGGCCGGTTTGGCATTTGTAGATCTCGGCATAAAGCTCCCATGGCAGCGTTTGAAGGAGTCCATACCCAGTGTGCCTTGGCAAGCACGCGCTTTTCCAGCGCAAGCATGCGCCGATAATTTCTGACAGACATGTCCAACCCATCTTGAGCCACCGCCCAGGTAAAACTGCCCAAACCATGCTCAGATACACCCCAGCGAAGCATCGTCTCATCAAAAAAAAACGATTTCCAGTGATAAACACGCAGGCCCCAGCGAAACCCCGGTATCAGCCAAGGGTCTTGAAGCCAGACATGCGTCGCCCCGACACGCTTCGCCTGCCGGGCCGCCTGCCACCCCTGAAGCCATCGCTCAGCCAGCGCAGGTGCCACGCCACCTCGAAAAGCAAACAGCCGTTGCCAGAAAGATTGCCAGCGTCGGTGAACCGCCTCACATTCAACTTTTGAAAAATAAGCAACTTCATGGCCGCGGGCCTCAAAGGCCTTCGCCCAAGCATTGAGTGCTTTGCCCAACCCGTACATGCGGTCACTGGCCGACTCACGCGTGACAATTAACAGCCTCATTCGCTGTTCCAATTTCTAGGAAGATGCACTAGGCCTTGCTCCAGCGCAAAATCAGGCTGGGTCATCCTAAAACGCGCGGCCGGCACACGCTGGTCATAAAACAACACACCGTTTTCACACAACAAATATACCTCAACCCAGTACTCCCCTTTAAGAAGCGCCAAATCATCAAAACTCAGAGTCACTTGCCCCGCCCCTTGCCTGCATGGCAATTCAACCTGGTCAATGTGCGTGCCAGCACTGGCCACCATTCGCCCATCCAAGGCATGGAGGGTCACCGCAAAGGACGGCGGAGGCAAATCGCCCACACAACGCCAATGAGCATGGACCTTAAGCACACTTTGACCGGTTTGCCCCTCTGGCACCTCTGTCAGGGTCGACGCCATTTGATCAAGCTCTACCTGAACATGCGTGAATTTTGGATGCACACCTTGACCGGGTAGCAGTGCTTCATCCGATGTGTCGGGAGAACGATGGTCAATGCGCTGCGTATCTTGGCCGGCTTCGACTTCAAACAAATGCGCTTCGTAGCGTTTGATGACCTCCCCCGGCGGACCGAAGGCCTCAATCCTTCCCTGGTTGAGCCACATCACCTCCGTACAGATGGCCTCCACCTGGTAAAGATTATGAGAGCAAAACAAAATGCTTGTACCCTGCTCTTTTAACGCCATGATGCGGTCAAATGATTTGCGGGCAAACGCCCCATCGCCCACAGACAGTGCCTCATCAATGATCAAGATATCAGGTTCCACGCTCGTGGCTACGGCAAACGCCAGTCGCACCATCATCCCACTCGAATAAGTCTTTACCGGCTGGTTAATAAAGTCACCAATGCCGGAAAACGCAACAATCTCATCAAACCGTTGTGAAATTTCAGCCTGACTCAACCCAAGAATACTACCATTAAGATAGACATTTTCACGCCCTGTAAAATCAGGGTTAAACCCAGAACCCAGCTCCAACAAAGCCGCCACACGCCCGTGCACCGATACGTGGCCCTTTGAGGGCAACAAGGTACCACACACCAATTGCAACAAGGTACTTTTACCGGCACCGTTATCACCCACCACTCCAAGCACCTGACCGCGTTTGAGCTCAAAACTAACCGGTTTTAGCGCGTCGAACCCTTTATAATAGGTTTTGCGCTGTCCCCAAAGCGCCTGCTTTAACCGGTCGGCAGGATGATCAAACTGACGATAGGATTTGGCGAGGTCCTTGGCAACAATGACCGGTTCAGCGGTAGACACATCATAAGACATCGGCAAACCCTCGGCGCAATTTGTCAAACACCCAAACTCCTGACATGAGCACAAGCAGGCTGACCAAAGCGGTCAAGCCAAAGGCCTTCAATGACAGCATCTCACCATAGACCACCAAATCACGCAGCATTTCCATGTGCTGGGCAAGCGGGTTGAGCATGTAAACGTCCTGCCAACGCTCGGGGACCGCGCTGACCGGATAGAACACCGGAGAGAGGAACATAAATAAGCTAGCCACCAATGCATTGGCCTGCTTTAAATCACGCAAATAAACCCCGAGCGCTGAAAACCAGAAAACCAGCCCCAAGACCAGCATCACCAGCGACCCCACAACCAGCGGGGTCAACAACCAGGTCAGATGCACTTGGTGAATCAGACCGGCAAACAAAAACAAAATGGCCATCATAACCATCAGAGTAAATCCGGATGCCAGCACACTGGTTAGCGGAATGACTTTCAAGGGAAACACCACTTTAGTGACCAGGTTGCTTTGATTGAGAATCAAGCTCGGAGACTTGGTTATCAAATCTGAAAAAAAACTAAAGACAATGAACCCGATGTACACATGCAAAGCAAAGCCCAGAGTGCCCAACGACTCCCCGCCCGGCCAACGCAAGCGAAAAAAACCGTTGAACACCAGTGTATAGACACCAAGCATCAGGAGCGGGCCAATCATCACCCAACCAAGCCCTAGTACAGAGCCTTTGAACTGACTCTGGATGTCTCGAACCACCATCTGTTTGATCAAAAAACGCGAACGTATCGCGGCTTGGGCAAGCTGAAACACACCAATCCCCGTAAAAAAATCGCTATACTATCAGAAATTACGTTTAAAATTGAACTAGGCTTAAAATTTGTGACAGCCAAGTTTCTAAAAACTAATATGGCGCCTGATATCCAGCGAGAAGGCTTACAAGATGACCCCTATCATGCAACCAATGCAATTTGAACACGGCATCAGCAACATAAAGTGCCCTGGGCGGACACATGTTATGCTTTGGTTCATGGCGCTTAGTGTGCTGGTATTCATGCTGGCGTTTTCATCTGCCCATGCACAAGACAAAACCCCCATAGATCAGTCTGTTGGCACCGTTCAGTTCAAGCTTGGCAAAGATTCAATTTTGGTGCGCAATAATGACACATCTCCCATCAAGGATGATTTAAAGCTTTATGAAGGCGACGTCATTCAGACTGGCCCAACAGGCCATGTACACATTAAATTCAACGACCAGGCCCTGGTCTCAATTCGCCCAAACAGCCAATTAGAGATTGAGTGCTACAAAACCCAGGGACCATCCGCTGATTGGTGCATGCGCCTTAACTTACACCGGGGCACCATCCGCAAGGTATCTGGCCAAGCAGGACAGCAACACAAAGATAAATTCCGTCTCAACACCCCAATTGCAGCCATTGGCATTCGCGGCACGGATTTTGTCACACAAGCCAATGCAAAAACCTCGCTCGTACGAGTCATTGAAGGCGCCGTTGCCATCGCACCATTTGATGAACATTGCTTGCCCAATAAACTTGGCGAATGTCAAACACACCTGACGAAAGCCTTGCGTGCCTCTGACCCGTTTATGTTGAAAGTTTCCGAAGGCCTGATGCCGACGGAGGTTCCCATTGATGATAACGTACTCGTGGCGAATAACACTCCACAAGCAGCTGAGAAGGGCCACAAAAATGGCAACACACCAAAAACTCAGGCACACCAGGTCGCCAGTATACTGGCCGACCATCCAGGTCTAGTCAAACAGTTTTTAGCGCTCAATGAAGAAAAGTTGTCACAAGATTCGTTTGACCGCGAACCCGCTCAGTCGCTCGACATGCTCTATGGCTCATGGTCGCAGCAAGGGTCTTTGACCATTTACCCTTATGAACTTGCTAAGCTCGACAAAGAAATCACCGTCGGGAACAATAAATTTGCGCTTTGGCGCAAAACAGGGGAGTACCACCCTACACCAGGCGTTGGGCAATTTAGTCTGGCGCAAGCTCAAATTAGCACTTCAGACGGCTACATGAGCGACAATCTCAACATCAGTAAAAGCCGCTTAGCAGTGAACTTTGATACCAATGAGCTTGAGACGCACCTTCAAATAGACCGGTCTTTAGGTGATTCAGTTTTACTCAATGCTTACCATAAAATGACGCGTGACGACGGCATTTTTGCCTTTACGACGACAGAGGGCAATAAAATCGCCGGTGCCTTGAGCAACGATGGTCAACATGCCGGGTACATTTTTGACCACTTTGATCAACAGGGGCATTTAAATGTGCGCACTCTCTGGGAAAACGCCCCCTAAAAACAGGAGTGACTGCTCGCTACAATGCTCAACACTGTCCTTTTAACTTTATTTGGATTCATACTGTGCTTTGTTTCCTCTCACTCCCAAGCCAGTAACTGCCACACAACTCTTCAAACTCTTGAAAAGCGCCTACTCCAAGAACCGTCCAATACTTATTTGCGACAAGCCTATGCCTTAACTTTAACTCAGTGTCGGGGCGGTCAAAAGCAAGAAGCTTCAAACGCACAGGGCAAGCTTGAACAATCTATTTCTGTCGAAATCGGTCATGAAACCAACCCAACTCGAACCTCTTATATTGAACAGTTTCAACTAACTCTCCCACAGGGGGTTCTAACGGTTGATAACAATGCTCCCACCATGTCGTCAGATTTTTTAAAAAGCGAGTACAGCCTTCAATATCAGCGCAACCGCCATCAATGGCAAGTTGACGCCTTCATTCAAGATTTCAAGCACCCGCACGTTAACACGACAAAACACCTGAACATGCGTTATCGTTATGCCATTACTGATAAGATCTTGCTCTCTGTTGACGGACAAACTCATCATTATCATGCCAATCACTATAATCAGGGAGAGCTCGGAGTCATATTTGCCGTGTCACCGGACCTCTTAACACAAGCATCTTTTGCCAGGCGCTTATACCCAGATTCAAACCATTTTGATAGCAACATGGTTAATGTCAGCGCATTTGGTCGAGTGAGCGGTACATCTTGGCAATATGGACTTGGAGCCACATTGGACAAAGGAGCCCCCACCCGAACGGGAGGGGATCAAAAAAGACTATTTGGCTATCTTAACCATGACGTACAAATCGATACATTTGCCCTCAGTTCAAGCGTTTTTTGGCAAGAGCAGAGGGATGAAGAGCCTTACAGTTTTTTACTAAAAAATGGAAAAGCCAGACATTTGCAAACTTTTGGTTTACAGTTGCAATTAGAGTTGGCAGAATATGAATCACTTTCGCCCTATGTCCAGCTTGGACATTGGAGGCAGCGAAGCAACTTAGCGATTTTCAAGTGGAAATCAAACCGCTTAAACTTGGGCCTCAAAGCAAACTGGTAATCAGCAAAAACATTTTATTTTGTGACGAATGTCACAAAAATGACTTGTTTTGACTGTATAATCGAGTTAATCCTATTGGACATAGGACTTTTAAGTACTATCGATATTGCTTAATCATCAAAGGAGAAAAGAATGGCGATTACAGCAGAACAACAAACTCAAATCATCAAGCTCGCATCGACGATGTTTGATGCTGCTCCAGGTGGATACCTGCAAGAGCTCAAAGACATTTTCGAAAGTGTTGGGCAAGATTTGAACGCATTCGCTTCTGTCTTGGAAGGTACACCAGCATTTCAAGGTGAAGATTTTTATCCTAGCTCTATGACCAATGAAGATGCGGCCACCAAAATGGCAGCTACTTACGGCTTGGACACTTCAACAGCAGCTGGTGAAGAAGCATACAACTTTTTCTTGAGTGGCTTAAACGCGGGCACATCGAAAGGTGCTTTGTTTGTTGAAGCAAATGACTACCTTGCTAACGTTGGCGAAGACAGCGATTTTGCTAATGTTGCTAAAACATTGGACAACAAAGTAGCTGTCGCCGAATATTATTCCGTAGAAATTGATGCTGATAACACAGATCTGACTCAACTTTCTAAGGTTACCAATAATATTGATGCCGATACCGATGTTTCTACCAACGAAGCCATTTCTACTTTGGTTGACGACAACCTGAATGAAATTATCGTAGACGGTGAAACTTTCACGTTGACTACAGGTACAGATGACGTACTGAACGGTACAGCTCAATCTGACTTGTTTGACGCTTCTACTCAGAACACTCTCCAGTCTGGTGACATCATCCTTGATAACTATTCCGATGATTCCGACGTACTGAATGCTTCTGTTACAACAGCGACTGTTGATGCCCGTCTTCAGAACGTTGAGAACGTAAACATCACTGGCAAGTATGTAACCACTGGTTATGACCTGACGAATACCACTGGTACAAACACTTTGACTCTGGACACAGAGCTGGGTAGCGGTACTGCAACGGTCACTAATGCCAACTCTCTAAACGCCACAAACATTGTCGCAGATTCCAACATTGCTACATTGAATGTGACTTCCTTGGCTTCCGGTACTCGTGACACCGTTTACGTCGATTCTGGTGATGCATCTGCAACCAACATTACTGGTCAAGCCGCAGGTGTTGATAAGTACGACATCACCATTGCTGCCTCCAACACTTTGGACCTTAACACTCTGGCAAGTGCTGGCGACACAGTTGGTATCACAACTGCTGGTAACTTCAACCTGGATGACGATGGAGCCAACACTGAAGCAGCAGTTACCATCACTGCAAACACTGCTGACACAACCGTTACACTGGATACAGCTACTCAGATCGCCAAGTCACTGACTTTGGCCGGTTCTAAGGACATCACCGTCCACGTGGCTGCCGCAGCCGGTAACGACTCAGCAGCATTGAACGGTGTAGCTGCTACTTCCAGCACTTCTGGAACGTCAACATTCAAATTTGACACAATTACCGATGCTGATGACTATGCTGAAGCAGCGGTTGATGTCGTAGAAGTAGCCGCAGACTTGGGTGGTGCGGTTTCGTTCACTGTTAATGAAAACACAACCGTTGACTTCACTGCCGATGCAACTAACACTGGTGCGGTAACCGTTGATATCGACAATGCTGACGGTGACTTAACTACTGGAACTTTGCTGGCTAACATCTCTGACGACCTTGGAACGAATGCTCTGACTACAGGAGCAAAAGTTGACACACTGCTGCTGGAAGCAACACCTGATGAAGCGAGCGATACAGACTCAGATGATAATGGCACAGCAGAAACTCAAATCACAATCACTGATTTGACACTGAATGCTGCAACCAACACCGTTGTTGTACAAGGTTCCGAGGACTTGGAAATCACAACCTTGACCAACGCTGCAGACGATGTACTGACTGCTTCTACAATGACTGGTAACCTGACGATTGGTGAAATTACCGAGGCGTCAACTGCTGTTGGTGGTAAAGGCAACGACTCTATCACTGCTGCAACCGCTGGTAAAGCATATAAAATTTACGGCGGCGACGGCAACGACACCATTGATCTGAGCGGAGCTGACACAGCTTCTAAAATCTATGGTGAAGCTGGTAATGACACACTGAAAGCAAGTTCCGCAGGCGATACCATTGAAGGTGGTGCCGGTGACGACACCATCGTAGGTGGAGCTGGTGCAGACACTGTTAAAATGGGCGCTGGTGCAGACAGCTTTGAAATGGGCGCAGGTGAAGATGGTGATACCGTTTCTGACTTTGTTTCAGGCACTGACACCATCATCCTGACAGGTGCTGCAACAGGCGATCTTGACCTGACAAGCCAGACAGTCACAAGCGGCGCTTACGATTTTGATGGTGCTGGTAACTTTGACATCACTCTGACTGGTTCAACTGCAACTGACCTGAGCGGTGATGTTCAGCTGGGTACAGCCTCTGCCAACTTTACTGCTCACACTGGCACCACCGTTGCTGGCTCAAAAGATGATGTGATCGCTGTGAACGGCGCTAGCACCATTACAACCGGTTCTGGTAACGATGCGATTATCGTAGCAACATCAGAAACGACTGCGACCGTTTCAGACTTCACTTCTGGAAGCGACGTAGTTATTCTGACCGGTGCAGCAGCAGCAGACGAAGGTGCAGATCTGTCAAGTGTCACTCCAACCTCCGGTAAATATGACATCACCACAAACCATCAGATCACTTTGGAAAATGGTGGTTCGGCTCTGACTGGAACTGATCTTTCCGAAATGGTCCAGCTTGGTGCAGATGGTGCAGCATTTACAGTTGCTGCCGCTACTGGTGCGGTAACAGTAACAGGTGGAGCCTTTAATGACTTCATCACTGTTACAGATGATACAAGTAACGCTACAATCAACTTTATTGATAACGGCGGTACAGATACTGTTGAAATCGCTCAGGGTGGCAATGCAGCAAGTCTCCTAAGCTTTGATGGCATGACTGGCATTACTGACACAACAGGTACCGACATTGCCGCTGACGCAGCGAAAACTGCTGATGCGCAGGACGGTTCTGTATATGTATTTGCTGACAGCTCCGATGGTGCTGGGTCTTCTAAGATCTCAACTTTCACCGAAGATGCAGCGAATGGTATTACATCTGCCACTATCCTTGATGATGTTGCTGCCTTCTTGGAAGCAAACCTTGGTGAAGCAGATGGAGAAAACTACGTTGCCATCATCAACGATGCTGGCACGGCAGGTGACGCATATGCGTTCTTGGTTAATGCAGATGCCGATGGTATCCAAGCAGACAACATCACATTGATTGGTAACCTGACAACTACAGATAATGCTGTAATTGACGCAACCAACGTCGCCTAATCCCTACCCCAAGGTAAGGATGCCTATCTCCGGATAGGTTAAAGCACTTAACCCCGCATGGTTCGCCCAGCGGGGTTTTTCTGTAAGGGGACTTTGAAATTGGTCTGAGTCTTTTTACAGAAAATCTTGATTGCTGAAATTAACAATTCAATAAAAATGGATGCACACAAGGCTTGTCAGAGGACGATCATTAATTCGCCATTGCCCTTTCCCTTCTATTTAGGACTTCTCGTTGTGTGAGGCGTTTGGTTGACTGATTGGTGAGATTGTTTTTTTTCCTGGCCAGGGAAACTGTGATGGTCAAAAAGTAATTAATACCAGCTTAATACGTATTTCTTATTACATTAAATCTTGCTAAATTAAAAATATTGTCTTTAAAAAACGTAAAATCTGATCCGCCTTTCTTTTGATTTGCCGAATTGGTGAAAATAAAGGAATAACTGTAAATTCAGGATACAAAGAATTCTCGGCTGCGGCACCGAAAGCCCAACTGATCTGGTTTTTGTAGGCCTTATTAGGACGTCCAGCGATAGCTAGAGTGCAAGCCACCTAGCCATTTTTTACGAACCAGTTTTCTGGGGTTTTGAAAATAGTCTGGGTCATTTACAGCAGGTAAATCATCAATAACCTTCTCAACCGGCGCTTCGCCCTCGTTGCTCATATGAGGCCGAGCCGTGTTGTAATACTGGCGATATTCTGTGAGAAGCCGATTTAAATGCCGATCACTGAATGGCTGGACATATCTGAGCAGCTCTTCAACTAGAGTTCGATGAAACCGTTCGACAACCGCATTTTGCCAAGGGCTCTTGTAACCGATGCGGATGGGTTTGATGCCCATATTTGGAAGTGTTTCTTTGACTATGGGCTGAAAAGTGCTGTCTCGGTCCATGACAATCGCTTCTGGCAAAGTATCAAGGTCCATAAAAGCATTACGCAATTGCTGTGCGACCCAGCCTGATGTGGGGTTATAAGTGGCTCGTGACCAGTACAATACACGACGGCCATGGTCGATCAAGTTAAAGATAAATAACTGGTTTCCTCGCATGTCATAAGCACATTTGAAGTCAATGGCCATGATAAACTGATTATGCAACGCCTCAATCCAGCCCTGCTCTTTTTCTCTGGGTGGACGTTTCCCTTTTGGTCTTGGTTTAAACCCGTGTTGTTTTAAAATTTTTGCCACGGTGTTTTTGCTAATTTGATATTTCAACTCACCACCAGAAATCATTCGAGCGATGTGACCCGCGGTGTATCTTAGATTTTGACGTTTGATCGCTAAAATTGCATCAATGACATAAGTCGGTGTCGATGGTCGTCCGTTTTTTGTGCCCTCTTCGACTTTTTTTGCATGGGCACGACGTGCTTTTGTCTGAAGCCAGTTTATGAATGTTTCAGGGGTAAATCGATTGTAATGTGTGATCCAAGGCCATCGCTGTCTGAGCTTTGCGATGAGTAATTTTTGATAGCCTTTCAAGGTGGGTCGTTTTTTGGTGAGCTTTCGTTTGGACGGTGGCACGCGGCGACTATCCTGGCAAACGACCTTTTCTCGCAATTCCTTGAGTTCCATTGACAAGGCTTTTAATTGAAGCCGCCTCATAACAACCAATTGCCGATCTTGTCGATAATACTTGACTGATAACTTGCCGACAATGACGCCTGCTAGAAAGGCCAGCAAGCTCAATACAACTGCCATATCGTCTCTCCAAAACTTAAATGAAGAGAGGATATTCTCAGGAGTGGTTAGTTTTTGCAAAAAAACTTAAATTCCCCACCCGATTAGCCACAAACCCGACTCTTGATCAAGATTAAAGCCTTGATGGGTGCTCATTACATGACTCGATAAACGGGTTCCACTGCTCCCGTGCCTCAAAAGCAGTCAGCCGCCGGGTAAGCCATGCGCCCTGCGGCTTTTTTTACGCCTGTCTCATATCACTTGCTCTGGCCACTTGGGCACACCGGCCCAGATGGTTTCATGTCGGTGCATGAAGCCCTCTAACGCCTCCAGATCCCACGCATAATCACCATAGCCGATATGGCGGAATACCAACAGTATTTCTTACCTAGATTCCTGTCACGTTTCTTTCACATGAGCTGATGAGCCTGCCGCCCAGAACTAAAATCAAGATTTACTGTGTTAAAATCCTCAAATTAATTGAATAAGATTGAGAGTGCACATGCCCACCTGGCAACCCATACAGAAATCCGCCCACCAAAACGCAAAATGGCAAGCTTACAGAGACTATGGCTTCGCCAACTATGACACCACCGCCCCGCTGTTGATGGCTGAAATGGCCAATGCCTTGCCTTTTTACCCAATCGGTTTTGTCAAAGACGCCTCCGACACGTTTCAGCTAGTGACCATTCAAAGTTTGCAGCCTGGTTTGAATCTGTTTGTGAATGCACAGGGCAAATGGCGAGTGCCGTATGTGCCCTCCATTTATCGGGGCTACCCTTTCAAGATGGTCAAAACTGAAACCGGTGATTCGGTCTTGTGTGTGGACACTGAGTCTGGTTTGTTTATGGCTGAACCCGAAAACGCTCAAGGACAAGCGCTTTTTTCGGAGGAAGGGGAGCTGTCAGAACCGATGAAAAAGGTCGTGGAATTTTTGCAGCAATGTGATCAAAACCGTCAGGCAACACAGAATGCGGTCAATGAACTGGTAAAGGCTGATTTGATCGTTCCCTGGTCCATTCAAGCTAAAACATCGGATGCGTCTGAGAAACCCGTGAAAGGCCTGTTTAAGATTGATGAAGCCAAACTCAAATCCCTCCCCGGTGAAACGCTTACCCTGCTATCTGAGACCAATGCACTGGCGTTGGCTTATTCTCAGTTGCTGTCCCTGCCAAGATTAAAAGGACTGAGCCAGCTTTATAAACTGCATGAGGCCGAACAGAAAAAAACCAAGCCAGAAGAGGTGGATCTGGACCAGTTGTTTGGGGACGATGACGAAGACAGTTTGAAATTTTAAGTCGCCATACCTTGAAACGAATAAATAAGCAACCAAGAAAAGGTTTCAACTTTTTTAACTAAGTAAAATAGGAGCTGAAATGGCCGAACAGAACATTACCATTGATGGAAAAGAGTATAACCTGGACAAGTTGTCTGATGAGGCGAAAAACCAACTGACCAGTCTGCGTGTGACTGATCAGGAAATTTCACGCCTGCAAACACAGATTGCCATTGCACAAACAGCCCGTAATGCCTATGCCAAGGCCTTGAGTGAGCTGTTGCCGAAAGATGCCTGACTCTCAGGCCTGACATCCCAAAAAACGCCCTCAAGGCGTTTGGGATGATCATTGAGAGCTCTGACGTCCTTTAGTTTTCGAATACACTAGACGAATAAAATGCATTTTATTGTCGTGGGGTATTGGCAGAACTCAACCTGGTATCGTCATCAATGCTCTGAAGTCATTTGAGCAACTCAGAATGCGTTCCCGCCCGAGTAAAAATGATGGTCTCATACTTTGACCTTTCGTGTAATTTGTAGATCAGTAGACAGTCACCGCCGACATGGCATTCACGAAACCCCTGCCAGTTGCCAACAAGCTCATGGTTTCTCCATTCAGGACCAAGGGGCCTCTTCATTTTCAATCAGCCACATCATGACCTTTTTCAGGTCAAACTGGCCGGATCGGGTCAGGCGCTGCCAGTCTTTTTGGAACTGCTTTGTGTAGACTGCTTTGTGTAGTCAGAGGACCGGGGAAGATGAGTGCGTTTGTTTTTAGCCTTGCTCAAGAGCGTCCAATACCTCTTTCGAGTTTGAAAAACGAGCCTCTTTTGCCTGTAAGATGTCATCGGCCTCAGCCATGGCGTCAAGCGTTTCCTGATTGGGGCTTTTGACCTCAAATGGGATTTTTTTCTGTGCCACAACCTGTGTCAGAAACACACACACTGCCTCAGAAACCGTCAACCCCATGGATGCCAGAGTTTCAAGACGCCTCGTTTTTAATCTCTTCATCCAGCCGAATATGTACAACTTTGGAGCTCATATTAGAAACCTCCTGATAAGTCCCTCTGTTGTATACACATTGTGATACAAGCGCAATATTTCCAACCCAACCACCAAAGCACTTTACACAACGTCCGTTCAGTTCAATGCTTCGGTGGAATAGGACTTGCCAGTTTCCATCTCACGCTTCTTGATGGCTTGTTTTTTACAGGAACAATAAATCAATACGCTAGACTTAAGTCATGAAGCAGCACCTACTCGAAACCATAGAACAACTAAACAACCAATACGACCTGAAAAAGATGGAAGGTCAGCCTCCAATCGAGGTTTATCTGCTGGGCAAATCAAGCATGCTCATCCATCAGTCTAAAATAGACTTCACTGAAATTGACGCTTGGTTCAGGCACCCAGTTTTTTCGCCACCTGCTGCCTCCTGACACTGAAATCAAACGCTATACCGAGCAACAATTGATTCCGCCCCCCCCCGATGCGCTCAAAGACGCGCAGACAGTCAATTCCTTTTCCAACATTACTCTGTATGCCTTTGCCCTCATTGACTTGGCAGTTATTGAGTTGTCGGAATGCTTCAATGCGCAAAACAAATCCGCATTAAAAAACTTTTTGTCTCACGCAAAACTGGATCTATCAGAAATTAAGACGCGTTTTAGTGAGGCAATGAAACAGTATGATCTGCTAAATGCGGCGTTCACAGAAGAAAGATGCCAGTGGTTATCTAATTTTGATTTACAAGCCTAAGCAGGTCGTGCATTTCGAGAATACTCACGGAACCTGTCAAATTAGTGGTATCCATCCAGACTTGATTGCCAAAGATGACTGGTTCCGGCACTGGGGTGTGAGCATGAACCACCACTTCAAGGCTATCTATCAAGCGCTCAGGCGGGCAGTAACAACCCGACTTTCAAACAACTGAAATTGGGAAGTAACATCACCATGTATGACACAAAATTTGTGGGAAGTAACGCTTTTGTTTCTAAACAACAAGCATGCAGAGATTAGGCGCAAAAAATACCAATTTAACACTTCACTTTAAGACTCCAAAGCGTTCTCAAGCACGACATGCCACCTTCTTTCCTCAGCTTGATGGCCAAAATCAAGTCCCGATGTTTTTCAACCATACAAACACGGTATTCAAAACCAGAACGTGTAAGTGTTCCGATAAAACATTTCAGGCGCTGCGATTGATTTCAAATCATGGTTGGGACTGCCTCCCCCTGATGCAGAAGTGCTGCTACCGCATTAAAAAACACTTCCTTTCAAGATGGTCGGTACCAGCTTGCGTACCAGCTTGCACACCACCGCATTAATTTTTTCACCCGATGCATCCCAAGCTCATGGTTGCCTTTTGCTCATCGTCGCCGAAAGCCCCTTTCCAAACGGCAACTGACACCGCCCCATTTTTTAGAAAAATGCCTTTTTAAACCAAGTACTGTATTTGCAAACGTTTTTTGCTAAAACTAAAGAAAAGTCAATCTCAAGACGCTGTTTTTATTGACCTTTAAATATTTTTAAAAGCCATCATAAAAAGGAGATCACATCATGATGTCTACGCAAAATTTAACCCGCAATCCACAACGAATTGTTGACTACCTAAGAAACGAAAAGCATGGAAAATCGGGCGACTTTGCCAACAACCAGTCTGCAAATGCGTTCTGGCTCGGAAAAGGCGCCCAAGAACTAGGCTTAACCGGTGACGTCAGCAACAAAGACCTTTTGTGGGTCTTGAGAGCCGAAGACAAGCAATGTTTTAATCGTCGCAATCAAGCCAATACTCGTTATGGCAAAGACATCACCTTCAGCGCGCCCAAATCGGTTTCCATACTGACCTTGTGCAAAAACGGCGACCCGCGCTTGATGAAAAGCCACACCCAGGCAATTCGGGTCGCTATGGGCATCCTAGAAAAAAATATGATGTATGCCCGTCGGCGCATCAACGGGGAGCAAAAAGAAAAAGCCCCCTACTTAATCGCAGCCGTGTTCACCCACCATGACAGTCGCCCCGTCGATATGGAACTTGAAAATGGACAAATCACGGCCTTCATCAGCCCCCAACTTCATTCCCATTGCCTGATTGCCAACCTGGCCAAAAACTCTCGGGGACTCTGGCAAAGCTTGGAGCTGGATTTTGGTACTCACCAGGAAAAGCAGCATTTACTAAGTCAAGTTTACAAGAGCACCCTTCGCTATGAAGTGCACAAACTCGGGTATGAGACGTACAGCACAAAAGACGGGTTTGAGATTTCTGGCATCACACCGGAGAACATCCATCTTTTCAGTGCCCGAAGCCGACAGATTGAAGAGGCCCTGGCAAAAATGAACAAATCACGTCACACCGCCTCCTCTTATGACAAAGCACTGGCCGTCCAAGCCACACGCCAACACAAAACCAACGAGCAAAGTGACGACTTACCTGAATTCTGGTACCACTTGATGAGCGCCCATGATGTGCCCATTGATCAACTGGTCTTTGAGGCCAAACGCCGACAAAAAGAAGCAAAATCCATAGACCAAAGTACACAAATCAAAGAAGTGCAAAAAACCGCCGTTGGAAAAGCTTTAAAGACGCTTTCACCCCAAAAAGACGCCTATTCTCATGCAAAATTATTTGAGACGCTTCTTTACTGCTCAGCAGGAAAGTTATCACTTCAACAGGCTGGCAAAGCGATTGAAGAGGACTCACGAATCATACGCTTGCCAAGCGAAAGATACACCAGTAAAAACCAAGTTCGCCTTCAGGGAGAAGTGGCTGGTTTTATGCTGTTGACGCAAAGAAATGGGCAACGTCTTTGCTCAAATGAAGAAATTGAAATGGCGATCAACTGCAATGAAGCCCTAACAGACATGACATTAACGGACCGCCAGCGCCAAGCGATTCATCAGGTATTGGCCAGTACCGACCAGGTCAGCGTACTGCTTGATGACCAGGGCTCTGAAACCTTGGCCGCTCTTGAAGTTTTAAGCCAACCATTTGAAAGTCATGGGTTTGAACTCATCCATTTATCCACCGTTGATTCAAAGCTTAAAACATTGCTTGACGCATGGCCTGACACAACCGTCCAAACCCTTGATGACTTTCTTTTGAAGGGAACTGCAATGTCTAAGCATTTGACACGGGAATTACTCGAGCATCAATCGCCTTCTGCATTAAAGCTGGTCGTCTGCCATCAGGCAGAGACCTTGCGCTTTTCACAAATAAAGGGGCTGTTTGACCGCTTAAATCCAGGCGACCGACTGTTGCTGGTCGGCAACCCTCAAAAATTGAAAGAGCTGTCTAAAACAGACTCCCCCTCAAAGCTGCTGATCCATCAAGGAATCGAGCACACTCACCTCAATGAGCCGACAAAACGCCCCTCAACCAAAAACCCAGCCCACAAGGCCATCCTGCAAAATCTTGACAAAGGGATCGAACACAAAGTGCTTGATGGCCTAAAGCAGTTCACCATTGAATGCGTTGAGCAAGCTTTCGCGTGCAAAACACGCCTTGAAAACTTTAAAACGCGCTCAAGGTTGGTCGAGCAGACCTTATCCAACTATTGGTCGCTGAATGACCCTGAGCGGGAAAAAGCTCTACTGATCTGTGGACGCTCTGATACCAGACAGGTAATAAATCAAACCTTAGCAGCGCAATCAACAAATCACAACCAAGCTCGCTCCACGTACGCCACAATACAAACTCTGTCTCCATTAAAATTGACTATTTCGGCCAAACAGGATTTACCCCACTTCAGCCCTGGCTTGTGGGTCAGGTCAAATAGCGGCAAACACCGGCCTCTTTTGAAGATCAATTCGATCGACCCAAAATCCAAGAAAATCGTTCTCAGTAATGGCCACAAACTCTCGACCAGTCAACTGAAAAATTTACAGTTTTTTAAGTCAAGACAACAAACCTTTAGTCTCAACCAGAAGGTGTTGTTTAAAGGAACAGTCAGCGCCCCACTTAAAAAGCCCGTGCACGGGGAAATTATTAGCATGAAAGGGTCAGACTTACAATTGTCATCTGGGCACACGATTGACACTAGAGAGCCCCTCATACTGCAAACAGGCTACTGTCTATCAGAAACCGATGCCATGGACTTTCTCGAACACACTGAGGTGGCGCATGCACTGATTGTGGCGGAACGTGCGACACTTTCCACCGCCAAGACGACGCAAAAGGCTTTAAAGCAGGCCCAAACCATCAGGGTGCTCACAGACAACCAAGAAAGACTGGAAAAAGCCTGGCGTAAGTGGTTTTACAAAACCTCGGCCTCAGTCAACGCAAGTCTGACCCACTCTGCATCCACTGCTCAAAAAAATCAAAATCCGCGCAAAGACAGATTAATAAAGCACTATTTGCCGCCGTTTATTGCTGGCTTAGAAAAACAATTGCGACAGCAAAGTCTGCTTGATTCCAGAAATAAAAAAGACGTGGAGACTTTAATTCGCCATGCCTGCAATCGAATGCTAGGGCAACCACTGGAACAAAAGCTTTCGCTCCCTCCAACTATGACCAAAACCAGGCCGACCCCTAAGAAAAACAAACAGCACCAATCAAAACATAGCAGCAAACCAGCCAGAAACACGGACGAAACACCTCAGCAAACTAAACCATTGCCCCGCGTTACTCGCTGGCTTGCAAAGACTTTGGGTAGGTAGCGACCAGTCAAAAGCCATGTCAGCAGGGATCAACAAGGGGTTAAATTTGCCCCCTTTTGCCCTCCTGGGACCTCTAAAAATTAGACGTCCCTACGATAACTGGGAGGTGTTCACTGTTGGTTGAACGCTTTGTATTTCAACAATTCGCTTATCTCAAAAAAACGGATACTGTCTTGAGCGTAGGCAATGTCAATCCAAACCTGATTGCCGCAAACAACCGGTGCCGGTACCGGCGTGTGCCCATGTACGAGTAGATCAATGCCTGCCACCCAGCGCGGTGCATCTGTAAATTCGCTTTCCCAAAAGCGATCCTCAGCCACATGATAAACGCTTTCAATGGCAAGCCGGTTCCACAGAGACTGTTCTCGAACATCAGGCCTCTCTTTGACAGCCAAGATAAACTCATACCAACTGGAAAACTGCTCCGGGACTTCTGCATGCACCAGACCAACTCGATGGGCGCCATACTCGATCTCGATGGCAAGAGGAAGTTTTGATAGTTTCTGATAGAGCTGTGTTTGCAGATCCTCATCTAAGGCATCAAACCAAGCGCCACCGTTTTTTCGATGAGATTGACAAGCTTCTTCCTGAGTCTGCAATTGCGGCATACTGGGTGGTTTATAAATCAGTGCATCAAACCGGTCCAGCAGCATTTGCTCATGATTGCCACGCACCGAAAAGAACCAGTCGTTTTCCAACTTTTCAATCAAAGCGCGCGACTGCTCTGCCCCATCGATCAAATCACCCAACGCAAACAGCCGGTCTTTGCTTTGGTCAAAGGCAACTTTTTCCATCGCCAATAACAGGCCGTCCAGATTGCCATGCAGGTCACCGGTGACAAAATCACGGCCGTTTGGATTTTGTGGAAAGATTGAGATCATCGTAATAGCTCTTTTATGCCAACCACACCACCTTACGGGCACATAATGCCTCTTTTCGGATGTGCGTCCGTAAAATCTGATTGGAACCCGTCAAGTCGCTTCGCTCCTCGCAAGAAGAAAGGAATACAGTCAATGACTGCTATACCGCTGAAACACAGATGCATACAGCCGTTCGATCTGCTCAACTTCTTCGAACGTCAATTTGGAAAATTCTTTTTCCAATGCGCGCTTTGACAAACGACCTGCGTTTTGTTGTAAGAATTTAAGCAATAGATTTAACCGCACATCCGGTAACTCAAGCATGGCTTTAAGCTGGGTGACAAAACGATCATATCGAGTTAGATAATCCACTTCCTGCGGGAGACTAACTTGGATAGTCTGTTCAACACATTCATACAAAAATTCGGCTTGTTGAGTGGCATCAAAATAGCGATACAAATCCATTGTGTCATTGGTGACTTCAATATTATTTTTGAGCGTAGGTTTCCACTCAATATGCGCCAACCTAGGTTTTGAGAAGGCTTCCAGCACGGCTTTGTATTGCGTTATCCGTTCAAGAATCACCGCTGAGACAGGAAAAACAACGCCCGGCTTTACAAACCCACTGGCCGCCAAAAAATGATGCAATAAATAACGATGCAATCGGCCGTTACCGTCTTCAAACGGATGAATAAACACAAAACCGAACCCCAAAGCGGCGGCCAACAAAACTGGTGGATAGTCGCTGTGAATGAGCTGTTGATAGGCCTGCAGAAAGCCTTGCATTAATCCGCCCAGATCTTGCGCCTTAGCGGAGATGTGTTCTGGCAATGGCAGACCTGTGACTCGATCATGATGCCCGACAAAGCCACCTTCAAGCCGAAAACCCGGCATCACAAATCGATAGTCAGCGATGACTTCATCCTGCAAACGTTCGAGTTCTTCCAATGTTAAAGGGGCTTGGCCCGCTTGTGCGATGACACGTCCCCAACGCTGGATGCGATTCGGCGAAGGCTGCTCGCCCTCAATCATGTAAGATGCTTTGGAGTCGGCCAACAACAAAAAAGCCGCGGCACGACTTAAAACATCCGGATGACATGCCCCCATTTTTTGCGCCGCGATTTCGCTTAAGTTCTTTGCAACAAAGGTTTCGAGCTTTTCGGTGCGGCGCACCAGCGGACAAAAATTAACATTTCCCGGAAGGTTGTTATCAACCCGTTGACGTTTGACTTTGGTTATTGGTCCCGCATATTGCAACTTGGTGTTCACAATCGGCGTGTAATTGCCCTGCTCGGCATCGGCTAAATGAAGCCGTGTGCCCAATAACCATTCATACAAAAACCAAATCTTTCGGGCATAGATGCTGGTCGGCTCTTTCAACACAAGCCGCTCTATATCACCCGGGTCCATCTTTTGAAATAAAGCTTTGAGCACCCATAAGTGCAAGCCTTCGTATTTGAAGGCAAAGGTCAAATGGCCAAAATCGCTTTCACCGGGATGATGGCGAGGTGTTAATATCTCCCAATTGCCAAGTGTTTTTTTGCGATGCGTTGTGCCGATGGCAAATAAACGATCCGGCAAAGGCAGATTCAAATCGTATCGCTCAACCAGGGCGCTATAGCCCGCCAAAAACAAATCGGTAGTCGGAAGCCTTAATTTCATGAAAAACCCTTACAAGTCATGAAAAAAGATTATTAAATCACACTTTTTATGAAAAATGATTATACCAAAATCATTGGAAAGTCATAGGCCGTGGCGATTTTGGCCTGGCGCACCAGGTCGAGTGATTCTTTAATATTTTGTTTGAGGGCGTTCAGAATTCTGTGTCAGCAGCATAAAATCATAGGTCTAGAACATGGTCCAACCTGCCCTCGAAGTGAATCGCCAGTTGCGATAAGGCCAAGTTCCAATTCGGGATAGGCTTGGTCCATTTCTTCGATGCGTTGAGTATGCCAGCGTAAAGCAGCTTGAGCAAACTGTTCTCATTGGAAAACCACCCTTGGTCTTGGTCAGCTTTCGGAATTGACGATGAACCGCTTCCACCGCATTGATGGTATACATGATCCGCCGGATGTAGCGCTCAGGCGCTCCCATTTGCGCCGCCAGGAATCGAACACCAGCGGGTACTGCTTACCCCATTTGGCATCGAGATCATCCAGCGCCGTTTCTGCCGCTGACTTGTTAGCCGCACGCTAAACAGGCTTGAGGTCCCGCATGAACTCTTTCTGGTGTTTTTAGGCGATATAACGGTCACTGTTGCGAATCTGATGGATGATGCATTATTGCACTTCGGTTTTGGAGTAGATGGTATTGATGGCTTCGACAAAGCCCTTGAGTCCATCCACACTGGCGGCCAGGATGTCTTCTACGCCTCGGTTGTGCAAGTCATTCAGCACGGACAGCCAGTAATTGGCGCCTTCGCTTTCGGAAAGATAGAGGCCCAGTAATTCCTTGTGACCTTCAACGTTGAGGCCAAGCACGGTGTAGACGACCTTGGTGATGTAACGTCCGTCTTCTTTCACCTTGTAATGCACAGCATCGAGCCAGACAAACGGATAGACCGACTCCAACGTGCGGTTCTGCCAAGCCTTCAGCTCTGGGATCAATTGGTCGGTAACGGCGGTAATGGCAGCCTCTGACAGCTCAATACCGGGAGGTCTTTGATATGGCCTCGTATGTCCCGGTAGCTGTTGCCCTGTGCAAACTGGCTGAGCACTTTCTGATCGATTTCATCACTGAGCTTGGTCTAGTTCTTTTTTACCAGTTTAGGTTCAAACGAACCGTCACGATCTCGAGGGGTATTTAGCTCAAAGGCTCCAGCGGCGCTTTTGACCGTCTTACGGGTTCTGCCGTTTTTGCGGTTGGGTTTGTCAGCGTCTTTGAGATGCGCATCCAGTTCCGCATTGAGAGCGGCCTCGGTGAGCTGTTTAATCAGAGGGGTAAGAACACCGTCTTGTCCGGTAAGGTTTTGGCCTGAACGAAGTTGATCCAAGGCCTGATCAAAATCAAACTTTTCTGCCATGTGTCATTCCCGAACGTTGTGAAGATATTAACGGAATGACACAGGTTTCTAAACACTACCTTTTGTTTTAAAGGTTTGAGTTTACTTTGGTTATCATAATGCTACTTCAAATACTGGCATATTTTTTCAAACTCCTCATAACTTCCATCACTGATTAATCGATTGGCTCGGTAGGAAATCCATACCACATTGTCGGGGGTATAACCCAAAGCATTGTTGAGTCGATGGATGGATGCGTAATGGTCTTGAGGCACATTGTCCGATTTCATAAACATTTTGATCGAAAGAACCGGACATAATTTTACGTTTGAATGTTGCGCAACTGAAGGTAGACGGTACCAATCTTCTTCAAGCGCCTTTACAAGCTCTTTTTCAGAGCAATATGGTCGGTCAATTCTTTTTTTATTTCGGTAGAAATTTTTTACTTTGTGCCCTAGCATTTGCGAGACGCTCATTGAGGTTGAACGTTTTTGCATTGTAAGACGGTTACCTTCTTTTTTCCGCTCAAGAACAGCCGCTTCACAAAAATGCATATAGGCATAATTTCGAAAATACTTATCAGGTCTAGAGCAACAATACTGGTTAAAATAAAGATCTGTATTTGATCCAGCATCACCATAATTTGAATACCGAGTGTTAAAAGGACATTTATTGCCCCTTTCAAAAGGCTTACCAGTTTTTGGATTATTCATTTTTGGATAAGACATCATTACCTCCATTAAAATTAAAAATTCGTAACTGCAAAAATAAAAGTACACTCATTTACCATGGTTGTAAACTAAATTTTAATATTTCTTTTATTTATATATCTATTGATATAGGTTAGCTACTTTAATAAGTTTTTATGCTTACTTTTTTATACACTGAGGCTTGATCAAACCACTGAACAAGCATCACCCGAAACAGTGATTCTTTCACCATCAAATACTTGAGAATGGAAATGCAATAAAGCCAAATCACTTATCTGGTTGAATTTAAAAGGTTTATCTCGCTTTTCTTCAAAAGAACCAAAAATAGGGTAAATGCAATTTAATCAACAAGTTAACAGCGCCTTTCTAATAATTTTTTCATCGAATGACTATGACTTTTTTCTCATATCAATTGAACCGTTATGTTCTTTGAACAGCCAACGTTGACCCCTTAAGCAGCGCGAAGCAAGCAAACGCTCGTACAGGCATTTAACGTCAAGATTCTTTTCATGTGCAGCTTGTTTCGTCTGGACTTAACACACCTTGTGTTATACTTAATTACCCTATAAATCTTTTATGTTAGTTTTTGTTAACTTGGATAACTCAGTTCATGCAGCCTGACGCAAAGATTCTTATGTCCATCGGTCTTCACCTGGAGCAGGCTCGTTTGGCAAGGCGCTTGAAACAGTCTGAACTGGCCGAACGCGCCGGAGTGACTCGCCAGACCATTGGTAAAATTGAATCCGGCCAATCCGTGAACAGCGAAAACCTGATGAAAATCATTTGGGCACTGGGACTGGATGAGGTCCTTTGCCAGGCGCTATCACCCGAAAACGATACTTTGGCCAGAAGTCTGGCATTTGGTTCTTTGCCGAAAAGAATCCGCAGCAATAAAAATCAAGCGGATGAGAAAGGAGAATTCTGATGGGACTACAAAAGCTGTATGTGTTCGGATCAGATACCAAGCTGCTGGGCAGGCTTGAAAAACGTTTAGATGGATACGAGTTCAAGTACGCCAAAAGCTACCTTGATAACGATACGGCCTTGGCTTTAAACCCAGTTCACCTTCCGCTGGTTGAGAAAACGTTTTTTGCAAAATTCACTAGCCTAGAAGAGGGTTTTACGGGGATTTTAAGCGTTTTTGGTGATGCGTTACCCGGAGCTTGGGGCAAGGTTGTTTTAAACGCTCAAGCCAATCGAAAACTAACGCCCTTTGAACAGTTATTGGAAAATCAGCAGGACCGGATTGGCCAACTTGTCTTCAGCAAGGAAATGACCTTCCCAGTTCTGGCCGATTCACGTATTTTGCCCCCTTTTCAGTGGGAAGACATTCTGGATGCCAAGGAAGAATTTGAACGACGCAAACAATTCCCACCGGCTTTTTCAGCACTTTTCAAGCAGGGAGCCAGCCAGGGTGGTGCTCGCCCAAAACTAAGCGTGATCAAAAACAATCAGCCCTATTTGGCCAAACTGCCGACCATTCAGGATTATGAGAACAAAGCACAAATTGAACACGGTACCCTTGCACTTGCGAAGGAGGTGGGCATTCAAACGGCAGAGTCCATGATGGTCAAGGTGCGCCCGGCTCAAGGCATTTTTCTGACCAAACGTTTTGATTACGTTGGCCAGTACAAACGGCCCTTTTTAAGCATGAAAGCTTTATTGGCGGCAGACCATTGCGCCGATGTTTCTTATGGCGATTTTGCATTGGCCCTACAACGCATCAATGGAGGCAAAGACTCACACGAAATTTTCAAGCGGATGCTGTTCAACGCCATGGTCAGCAACCATGACGATCACTATTTGAACCACGGTGTTCTTTGGGTGGATGGCCAGTGGCGTTTGAGCCCTGCTTTTGATGTGGTCGCCGGCGAAGGTCATCGCAAAGACTTGGCTATCAGGGCCGGGAAGTTTGGTGCCGCACCGACGGAAGAGAACCTGCTATCAGAGCACGACAAGTTTTCACTCACCCAAAGAGACGCCAAAGACATTTTTGATCATATGAAAGCGACCATTTCGAAGAAATGGAAGACCGTTTTTTCACAGCACGGCATTGATGACGACGTCATCCAATCCATTTCCTGGGCCATTTTGAATGACTTTGATCCACTGCACAGGTCGCCCCCTTCTTAAGGGGGCCTCCCCATTTACCAGCATCACTGTCAGAACTGATCCATTGAACTGTTCCGCGAACAATCAGGTTCAAAACATTGCAGAGGCAATCGGGATTTTAATGGGCAGAAACGATGAATGGAGGAGGATACAAGCGAGAATTTTTTAGTCGGCTCGGGTGATGATGCACTAAACTTTTTTATCCGCCTGAATAAATCAAAACGATTCGAAAATCGCTATTCAAGCATCTGAAAGCACCGCAAAGCAACCCTAGCAAAATTGCGATATCTTAACTGTTTCCAAGCATGGACTTAGCAGCGCATCAGACAAGCCGGGATTGTTTGGCCGTCCGGTTGGTAAAACCGACCAGCAAAGCGGCCATAAGAAGCCATGAAGTAAAAAAGTCGCCATTTTTAACAGTCTAACGTTGGTTCCGTTAACCAGCGTGAGCCTTCATTGTCTTGTCAGTAAAAATTTAATCTTCGTTAAACGCTCGCTTAAACATGTCTGAAACGGGCTTAATCAGGTAGCCAAAGAATGTTCGCTCCCCCGTTTTGATCATTGTTTCTGCCGGCATACCAGGTAACATGAAAATGCCATCTTCCTCCATACGCTTAACCCCCTCGGGCGTAATACGAACTCGAGCTTCAAAATATTTCTCGCCACTTTGTTCATCTACAAAACTGTCTGCAGATAATTTTGTGACTTCACCGGTGATAACATGCGTTGTTTGTGTATTGAACGCACTGAACATGACATCGGCTTTCAAACCGACACGAACTTTATCAATGTCCTGAGGCTTGACTCTGGCCATGACAATAAACTTCTGGGTTTTTGGCACAATTTCCATCAGTGGGTCACCAGAACGCACCACCGATCCGATGGTATGTACTTTCAACCCATTAACCTTGCCGCTGGCCGGGGAGCGAATTTCTACCCGTTTCAATCGATCAAGTAACGCCGTTTTACGCGCTTGCAGCTCAAATTTTCGGGTTTGAACATCTTTCAGTTCAGCAACTGCCTCTTGCAAAAATTGCTGCTGACGCAAAACTCTTTGAGATTCTGTTTCAGCAATTTTTACTTTCAAACGGGCCATTTCTGATTGATGACTCGAGCGCTCGCCTTTAAGACGTGCTAATTCACGTTTCATTTCCTGTAAACGGACCTTATCAGCAAACCGCTCTTCATAGAGGGCCTGCCAGTCGGCTACCTCCTCTTCATAGGAAGATATTCGGTCATTTAAACTGCTCACTTGATCCCGCAAACCTGAAATTTGCTCATCAAGTGCTGATATCTGTTGTCCGTAAATCTTAAGCTCTTGATTTAAGCCTTTGCGCCTGGCTTCAAACAACGCTTTCTGACCCTCAATCAAATCTTGCACGTCGTTGTTATTGCTGGCTTGTTTTTTCAAAGAGTGAGGGAAGGTAATTGTCGAGTCACCATTTCGTTCTGCAATTAAGCGTGCCTCAAGGGCTAGAATACTGTTCAATTGGGACTGAACTGTATTAAGTTCAGAGGCTGCTTGCGTAGGCGAAAGGCGCAGCAACAATTGCCCTTTTTCAACAATTTCACCCTCTTCAATCAAGATTTCAGAAACTATACCGCCCTCGTAATGCTCAACTGTTCGGTTGCTGTCTTCGACCTGAACTTCGCCGGGTGCCACAGCAGAACTATTAAGAGGAGCAAAAGAGGCCCAGGTTCCAAAAACAAAAAAGACTAAAAAGACTACCAACCAACCAAAACGATAATAGGTATGGTCATTCGTTTTAACCCCCGGAAGGTCGGGCTGTTGTTTTACGCTTAAACTGTCGTAATCATGACTTTGCGGGCGTGATTGAGCCTCTCCCTCATACACATCAGGCACTTCACGGCGAGTCTCAGTGCTTAAGTCCACATTTTCTTTAAGGTCGTTTGTCTTTTGTGTCATCGTGTGTCCATTGATTGTGCCCCCTTAAAGGAGGCCTTGCTCTGTGATGAAAAAGAATTGATGCTCTGATACGTTTTAGCGCTACGTCCTTACCTTTGGTTGCTCAAGGATAATTGACCGTTTTGTAACGCTGTCAAAACCTCATCTCGAGCACCAAAGGCTTTCGGCTGCCCGTCAACCACGAGCAATAATTTATCAACCAATTTTAAAATGGGCTTTTTGTGGGAAATAATCACCACCGTAACCCCTTGCTCTTTAAGCGCTTTCAGGGCATCGGCCAATGCCTGCTCACCCTGGTCATCCAGGTTTGAATTTGGCTCGTCAAGAACGACTAGTTTTGGCTTGCCATACAATGCACGCGCCAGACCAATCCGCTGACGCTGCCCACCTGACAAGCCACTGGTACCGCTGGCTAATTCTGTGTCGTACCCTTGAGGCAGCCGCAGTATCAGCTCATGCACACCGGCCATTTTGGCAGATGCCACAACCCTGTCAGGGTCCAACTCACCAAAACGGCTAATGTTTTCTGCAATGGTTCCAGCAAACAGCTCAATGTCTTGAGGCAAATAACCGACATGACGTCCCAAATGAAGCTTATCCCAACTGTGGATGTCCGCGCCATCTAAGCGCACTTTGCCAGCCAGCAATGGCCAAACACCAAGTACGGCTCTAACAATCGAAGATTTGCCAGCTGCACTCGGTCCGATAATGGCGAGCATTTCACCTTTTTCAAGCTCAAACGATACGCCTCGAACCACCGGTGCCCGCCCGCCTGGGGGCGTGACCATAATATTTTCGCAACTCAAACGTCCTTCAGGGTCAGGCAAGGGCATGCTGTCGTCTTGCGATGGGTATTTCGCAAACATCTCATTGAGACGTCTGTAAGCCGTTCGTGCTGAACTAAAACCCTTCCATGAGCCAATCAACAAGTCGAGCGGTGCCAACGCTCGTCCAAGAATAATAGACCCTGCAATCATCATCCCCGGAGTAATTTCATTGTAAATGGCAAGCCAAGCCCCTAGTCCTAGAATCAGAGACTGGAACATCAAGCGTAGATTTTTTGACAGATTTGTCAGAATACTGGCTCGGTCACTGGCCTGACTTTGTTTACTCAAAAAGCTCAAATGCTTTTCAAACCATTTATTTTTCAGATTGTCTTCCATGCCCATCGCAGCGACCACTTCTGCATTTTTTACGCTGGCACTGGCATAGTTTGTTGACTGCATGTTTTCTTGGTTAGCCTCTTCCAATAATTTTTTGGACGTGCGTTCATTCAGATACGCCAAGGTGAACAACACAATAGCTGCAAAAATACCGAAAAAGCCAAAATAGGGATGAAATAAAAACAATATCAGGATGTATATTGGCAACCAAGGAGAGTCAAAAAAAGCAAACAGACCATTACCCGTCATAAACTGACGAAGTGAGGTCATGTCGTTTAACGGCTGAGCATTCACCTGCCCAGGTTCATTCACCGACCGTTTAAACATGGAAGAGAACAGATCTTCGTTCAAAGAGTTGTCGAGTTTATTACCAATACGGATTAACATCCGAGAACGGACAAATTCAAGCAACCCCATAGTAATGAATAACCAGACCACAATCAGGGTTAACATCAGCAAGGTTTCTTCACTGCGACTGGTCAACACTCGGTCATAAATTTGGAGCATATAGATAGGGGGCACCAACATCAAAATGTTGATAAAAAAGCTGAATACGCCCACATTTATGAAAGAACGTTTTACTTGCTGTAAGGCCCTTTGAATTTCAGTCAGGTCGTCATTTTTGGTTTGCATATTTCTCTCTATAACTCGATAAACTATGAAGCGTTGCAGGCAAAAGTGCTAAGAGGCCGCGTCAAAGATGCCTTTGGGGAGCTGCTGGCGCTGGATCAATTCAGCAATATCACCGGGTGCGAAATGCCCTGTTAAAAATAAAAGCTCTAACTGTGCTTTTAAATTTTCATGCTGCTCAGCGACCAGCTTTTTTTCGATATTATAAAGCCGAGATTTAGCTTCCAGAACTTCATACACGCTCCTTAAGCCGTACGAAAGTCCCCTTTCTGCAGCGCTTAGGTATGCATTAGCTGATTCAACCGAGCGGCGATAAGCCTGGATGTTCTCATAAGACCCACGAATCTTTGACAAAGCCTCCTCAGCTTGAACGGATACTTTGTGCCGTTCATCTGACAGAAAAAATGAATCTCTATCTATTTGATTCTGAGCCTGACGAACAGCTGAATTCGTTCGCCCACCTTCATAAAGAGGAATGGACATTTCGATGACCGCGCGGGACTCATTCTCCATCCCTGTTTCATAGGAGTCGGTTTTGCGATATTCAACCCTTGCATTGATTTCTGGCCAATATTCTGCCTGACTCAGTTCCTTGTTTTCTTGGGACTCTCTCAGGGCAGATTGGGCGACCTGTACCTGCAAAGAGGTCTTTTCTATGCGCTCAACCCAACCTTTGTGCGCCAAAATCGTTTTAGACATCCGCCACAATTCATCATTAATGGGCACAATGCTTAAATGACGCTGACCGACATACTGCTCAAGCCTTTTGAGCATCACTTTATGAGTGTTGGTATCAGCAATTTCTTGAGCTTTAAGTTCATCGTACTTTGATTGTGTTTCTAGACGGTCTACCTCCGTTGCCAGACCACGCTCAAGCATAGCTTCCACACGCTTCATCCGAACTTTATGATCCTCGATCTCCGCTCGACTCAATGCCAATAATTTTTCAGCTTTAGCGGCATCTATATACGCATGCAAAGTTTCAAGGCCGGTCTGGAAACGTTTCAAATCGAAGTCTTTGACAAAACGTAGATAACCTGCTTTGGCAGCGCTAATACCTTCAAAACGTTTCATGGAGAAAAGTGGCTGAACCAGGGAGATGCCAGAGCGAGTAAAATCAGCCGGCTCATCTTCTACAAAACTTGTCGTATATTCCGCTTTACCGCGACGAAGATAAGCAGAGACATTTGGCAGCACCTGCGACCAAGCCTGTTGCACTTTTTCAGACTCGGCTGCCAAGTTTGCCTGATGTGCTTGCAGTGATTTGTTTTGCTCCAAAGCTAACTGGTAGGCTTGCGTCAAATCAATTGATTCAGCCCACAAATTTGACGACGAGCTCATTGTGACACCAAAAGCGGCCAGCAAACATAGTCCAATTTGCCGCATCTGATATCTCTTTTGCATTGTTGATCTTACTAACATGAAAATCGAACTCATTTATTTCTAAGGTTTAGTCTGCATTTATAGCCAGACCTGAGAGGCACCGCGGTGCTTTGGCAAAATTAACGGCAGATAATAACATACTTTACTCTTCAGTCACTTAACAGAAGAGTTTTAGCCGATTGCAAAGGGCTGAACGAATCATAAATGGCATTCTGCTGATGAATGAGAAGGGGCGGCATAAAAACCTGTCGGCTAAGTCCGTTTCAAAAAATGAAGCGCATGACACATGCTTGAAACATTTAACTGTTATGGTCGTCGTCTCTCATTTAGGCTCAGTTATAACTCAGGGTCAAAGAGCATCTATCATAATTAAGTAATTTAATGTTGGAGTACGAATGGCTGACAGAACCATCACCATCGACGGCAAAAAATATAAGCAATCTGACCTTTCACAACAGACACTTGATTCACTCAATTCAATGAACGTCATGAACCAAAAGATTCAAACGCTGGAAGCAGACATTGCATCAACCAAAACAGCACGGACTGTCTACGGTGCTGCATTGTCAAAAATCCTTCCAAAACCCACTAGTTCTCAAGAAAACGTGTTGGTTATTGACGGAGCGAGTTATTCAATCGATGACTTCTCTGAAGAAGCCAAAAATCAAGCAGGCTCTATACAACGCTGTGACCAGTTTCTGGAACAGTATGAAGCAGAATTAGCCATTGCCAAGACAGCAAGAAGCGCATACAGCCGATCTGTACGTGAAAATTTACCAGATTGACCTGCCTTTAAAATGCCCCCACTCCTCAGAGAGATGGGGAGCTTATGTTTTTTCAAGCTCGACTGCACCTTTCTCGACCTACTCGCTGAAATCTTTCATGCCCATTTAATAATAGCTATATTGACTCTACCTTTATCCAACTTTCCTTCTATTCAACCTTTTATGATATGATGAAAATCAAATAATTAAGCACTTCTGAAATCATACGCGGTGTTTTCATGGTCATGCCATCTTATGCCGCAAATGACTTCATCTATGACGAAGGAGAAGCTTCTCATGAAACAAAACATACAACTGCCTTTCCAAGCAAATGCCGCTAGTCAGAATGCTTCAAATAATGCTGCCCCAGAAATCCCTCCAGGCCAAGTCATCCGAGACTTCATTATGAGCAACCTGGATAAACCAGAATCAATCTTTGATTACGCCATGTCGCTCACGCTAACCAATGCGCTTCTTGCTCAAGCTTTGGAGAACGTGACTACGGAACAGGTTGAGAACTTTTGGGAAACCAACGGTTTTAACAGCTCAGAACTGGATGATGATTCTGGGGACGACGATGACTCAGATGATGATTTCGAGGACGACGACGATTCAGATGATGATTCCGAAGACGACGACAATTCAGATGATGATTCCGAGGACGACGACGATTCAGATGATGATTCCGAGGACGACGACGATTCAGATGATGATTCCGAGGACGACGACGATTCAGATGATGATTCCGAGAATCTCGCTGATGGACAGCCTGGCAACGGACCTGTAAATGGCTTCATCAATTCCCCGCTTAACCTTGATGAAGATACTGCAAACTTCCTCAGCGACATTGGGCTATCACCTGGTAACATCATCAGTTTCATTGCTCAAAACCTTGGCTCCCCCGCGACCATTTTCGAAGCCAGTCGTGAAAACGGTCTATCTGATTCGATGCTGGCCGACATCTTGGACGATGATGATATGTTCGAAGGGATCACTGAAGAGACAATTTCTAGTTTTTGGCAAGAAAATGGCCTAGAAAAAACTGAATCTACTTCAGAAGAAATAGAGATTGTCGGAGTTCAAAACGACGACACTTCTTCAAATTCACTGGATGGTATTTAACCCAAAATCTTTGGCCCCTTTTTTGGGGGCCGATGTTTTTTTTGCTACCTAAGCCCATTTCATTTCACTTCTAAGACTCTTCCCACTAGAAGCATGTCGCCCTATATGATTGGTTGCTCAAAATATTTTTGAAATAATAAAACCCTACATATTTACGAAATACCCAATGCTTGATCCGCTGCTGATGGCACAGATAGGAGACGTAATCCCTAGGGAAAAGTGACGGTTCATTCAGACCAAGGAAGCTAATATACCAATCATGATTGAGCCCCTCCTCAGATTCCACAATTTAAAAGCATGTATAAACCAAAGAGGTCACTGTCACGACAACGCTGACGCAGAAGGCTTTTTCTATGCTTTTGAAGGGGTTTACCCCGTTATCACTGAGCTGTCATCTTTAATTTTTCAATAAAGTGTTACTATTGATAAAAATTCGAAAAGGACGCTTTAATGGTCGCTACCACTAAGACCTTTAACAATGATCTATACGACGCTAACAACTACCCTTTCACAACAGGCGTTGTTGAAATCTCCACTGACACAGGTTACCGAGGAACTGGAGCTTTGCTTTATGATGGACGTTCCATTCTTACGGCTGCTCACATTTTTGGTAATTCGACAGAAGTGAGCGTAACATTTGAGCAGAGCAACGGCACACGAACTCAAAGAGACGCTTCAAAGATCACAAAACACCCCAATTACGACTTCATCAATGACAATCAGGATTTGGCAATTGTCCACCTTACTGAACAGGCGCCAGCGTTTGCCAAGCGTTACGACCTATACCGACAAGATGATGCCATTGGAAAAATCTTTACATTTAGTGGTTATGGCACGCCTGGAACCGGTATTGATGGGACAAGTACCAATGTATTTTTTGATAAAAAGCTGATCGCTCAGAACCGTTTCGATACAGATGCTGGCGTATTAAAAAATGAGCTGGGAGAACTCCTGGCCTGGCGGCCACAACCTGACTCAATTTTGGTAGCTGATTTCGATAACGGACAGCGCTCACAGGATGCACTTGGACAATTTTTAGGCATAGACGATCTCGGTGTGGGGCAATTTGAAGGGTTGATGACACCCGGAGACAGCGGTGGTCCCGCATTCATCAACGGGCAAATAGCCGGTATTGCCAGCTATACGTCCAGCCTTGAATCATATCAATCTGCACCAGATGTTGATGTTTATGACAACAGCTCTTTTGGAGAACAAGGTTATTGGCAAAAGACAGCCTATAGCGAGCATCAAAGTTGGATTGATCAAACCATCCGGCAACACTACCAAAAACCACCTCAGACACCAGAAAAGATAGAAACTAATATCAACGAACCAGCCTGGGGAGAAACCATCATTAACTATTTTTTAGTGGAATTTCATGGCGTGCGCAATGATGAACATTGGATCAGCGTGGACTATCAGACCATTGATGGCACAGCGAGAGCCGGTGAAGATTATTTACCCGTCCAGGGACGTTTGGTACTTTACCCCGACACAGACTTTGCCGTTATTCCTATTGAAATACTTGGTGACTCTATAATCGAAAATCCAGAGACGTTTTCGCTTGAAATCAGTAACCCTGTAGGAGGAGAATTTGCTGGTGGCTCAGACACCCTTTCGGCTTCTCGAACTATATATGACTACGACACTCTGATTGCATAGCCATCAAGCTATCTCACCACTTTTTTCCTTGAAAACAAATTAGCACTCTTTGCGCTGAAAACGAGATGCAAATTAACAAGCGCCATTAAGAACGCCCAAACCACCCTGTTAGCACTTCCTAAGAAACATAACTGGCTTCAATCAATGGCAAAGTCATAACGCAAAGCCTCAACTGGCGGCAGTTATTTGAAGCTCAGAAAGCAGGCCTTCATCGTGAGCGCCTGGCTTCATGTACTAACCGTTTAGAAAGCCTCATAATTTCCTGTCATCACCACGCGCTAATTCAAATCTTATTCATCGCATTTTGGTCACTTAAATTAAAACTGTCATGACTCTGTAACAGTAATGGAACAAAAGATTAACAATTGTGGCGCTCTCGATATGAACAATGGATGACTTTCAAATCATTTGAATCAGGAATAATCATGTTTCAAAAAAAACGTTTGCTGGCGCTCTTTTTTGCAGGGGTTTTGCCCGCTTTCTCTGCGCATGCTGAAGAGGAAAAAATCGAGAATTTAACGCAAAAGCTTATTGAACTTCGTGCTCAAGTTGAACAATTGAACAATGAAATCAACTTTACTAAAGACGAACACAAGCAAGAAATGAATTATTTATGGTCACAGAAAAATGATGCAAAAGCCGAACTTGAGCGCAATGAAAAAGCAATCTTGAAACTTCAAACCAAGCTTGAAAAAAAGATAGAAGAAAATCAAAAACTTGGGCAGAACTCAGAGGCGTTAAAGCCAATCTTCATGGCTCAGGCTGACCGAGTAATTGATTACGTAGAAAACTCGATTCCTTTCAAGCGTGCGCAACGTTTAGCTGACATCAAAGAGGTGAAATCTCAAGTCAATGAAGAATTAATTTCAACGCAGCGTGGTTTTAACAAACTTTGGGCACTGGTCGAAGACGAAATTCGACTCACTGAAGAGAATGGTCTTTATCAACAATCCATCCTTATTGAAGGGCAACAACATAAAAAGCTCGTTGATGTAGCGCGTCTTGGCATGATGAATATTTATTTTGAAACACCTGAAGGCCAATACGGGCAACTCAAAGACAACCGATTCGTCCTTGTAGAAAACGACAATCAAAGTGAACAAATAGAAAACCTGTTTGAGTCACTCAACAAGCAAGTTAGAACCGGACTATTCACTCTCCCATTGAGCCAGAACTGAGGAAATTTTCATGCACCGTTCCAACGTTAATCTATTGAGTCGCTTTATTACCGTGACAAGCTTTTTTGCTTTTGTCTTCTTGGGGAGTATGGCTCATGCTCAGGAAGAACACGAGCTAGAGAAGGCTTTCTACAAAGAATATACGTTCCTACAAAAAGAAAAAAAGGCTCTCGAAAACCGCCTGAAAACGCTACAGGCTGAAAACAAAAAAGCCAAAAGAGACCTGAAAGAGGAGCTAGAGCAATACCAACAATCGGCCTTTGAGGCCGAAATGGAGATCGAGCACTTAAACGAAAAAATTGTGACCATTGATAAAGAGGCGTTGGCGAAGGAATCAAGCCAAACGGTTTTTGAGGCCACATTGGACCAAGCAAACGCGACCCTGCACCCAGATGGAAGTGACAAGGCAGACTCCATCGAACAAGTCATTCAAGAAAGCCTTGCCTTGCTTAATAAAAATGCAAGCATCACTTCAGCTGAGGGCAGCTTCTACTTACAAGATGGCACTCAAGTTTCTGGTGAGATTGTTCACCTGGGGGGCATTGCACGCTTTGGTCTGACTGACAGCATTATCGGTCCGCTTGCTCCAGCTGGCGGTGGTGAGTTCATGCTTTGGAAAGAGGCTAAAGCACCATCAAACATTAAAGATTTGGCAAGTGGCCAAATGCCTGAAACACTCGAACTGTTTATCTTCGACTCCCCCACTAAAGAAGTCCAAGTCGTTGAAGAAAAGGACATTTACACCACCATTGACAGTGGTGGCATCATCGCTTGGATCATCGTTACGCTGGGTGTGATTGCAACACTATTGGCCATTTTCCGCGGCATGTTCCTGTTTAACTTAGGCAAGGTCAGTTCGGAGACTGTCTCTGAAATCTCCAATAATATTCAAGCTGGCAAGCTGGAGGATGCGAAGACATTGGCCGAAGGGTGCAACGGGTCAGTCAAGCGAGTGCTTACCTCAACACTTAACAACATAAAGCGAGACCGTGAGCATGTGGAAGACGCCATATCTGAGGCGATTTTACATGAGCACACAGCGCTTGATCGCTTCCATTCTCTGATTATGGTCATCGCAGCCATTTCCCCACTGCTGGGTCTGCTCGGCACAGTAACAGGGATGATTGAAACCTTTGATGTCATCACTGAATTTGGCACCGGGGATCCTAAACTCTTATCAGGCGGCATCTCCATTGCCCTGGTCACAACGGAGCTTGGGTTGATTGTCGCCATACCTGTTTTGGTTGTCGGCACCATTCTGGGATCTTGGTCAAATAAGATAAAAGATACCCTTGAGAAATCAGCATTGCATATTGTAAACCAGTATCAAAACACGCAAGGCCGATAAGAGGGCAGCAACATGTGGAATCCATCCACCATCATTGAGGAGTTTGTGTCATTCATGGATATGGGGGGGTATGTCATGCCCCCACTTCTGGCAATTACCTTATTCCTGTGGTATGCCCTGACTTACCGATTCTCCATTGTCAAAAAAAACACCCACAACCCAAGGCAGTTAATTGACAATGCCATCGAAAATCGGGGCCGCCCAAGCCGCTCGATTATTGGAGATGCGATCGCGCTTGGCCTTGAGATGGCGAAAAACCATCCAAACGCCATCAGGGCTAATCTGGATGTCGCATTTTGGGATTACAGGCTCGAGATGAACCGCTATAAGCGCGCCATAACTGTGCTTATCATCATCGCCCCCCTGCTTGGATTGCTAGGGACAGTGGCAGGGATGATTGAAACGTTTGACTCCCTTCAAAGCATGACATTTATGAGTCAGGATGGAGGTATTGCGGCCGGGATTTCACAGGCACTTATCACCACTCAGTTTGGCTTAAGTATTTCCATTCCCGGATTGCTCATTCACAGTGTTATTAATCGGCGTCAGCTGCTCATTGAACAAGAGCTCGAGCAAGTCGTCGATATTCTCAGCAGCAACCCTGAACTCATCAACCAATACACTCAAGCGCAACTGCGTCAAAGTCAGTCATAAGGACTTCAGATGATTCGTTATCGCAAACGTACCCAGGAAGACAATAATATCGATATTTCACCACTGATTGACATGGTGTTTATCCTGTTGATTTTTTTCATGGTCAGCGCAACTTTTGTCAAAGACATGGACCTTGAAATCAATCGACCCAAGGCTTCATCTAGCACGCCTTCCTCTACTCAGGCATTGAGAGTCTATATTGATCAATCAGGCGACACTTATTTAGATGAAAAGCCGATTCGCGTCTGGATGATTCAGTCAAAACTGCGCGACATGCTCAGAACATCAACCGATTCAACAGTTTTGGTCGTGACCGATGAGAGTGTCCCTTCTCGAAAACTGATTGAGGTCGTCGACCAGTGCCGTTTGGCAGGGGCAGAAGACGTGGGCGTAGTCACTGAAGCCGAGGGGGGATAGCAGTGGGCATGCCATTCGTTGAAAACACTTGGCGCTTTAAAGTTCGAGGCATGGTTGGCATGTTGGTCGGTAGTGCAGCGATTTTATCAGCCATGCTCTATTTGAACAGCCTGACACCTGAAAAGCCGGAGGAAAAGAAAAAACGGGCTTTATCTTTTGAGGTGGTCAAAAATGTCAAAACCCCCGAAAAGCCGAAACCCAAGCCGAAACCCAAGCCGAAACCTCAACAAACGGATGTGCCCCCGCCCGCCCCCATAATGAGCAGCCTTGGGGCCGGACTTTCTGGCATTGATTTCGGCATGGGGGGGCAGTACGACATGGATGCGAGTGCTGATGTGGATGAAGAGTTACTCGGTGACACCTCCAATGCCGTCATGACAGGGGAAACTGTTGACCAAAAGCCAAGACCTATCAGCCGACCGCCTCTGGAATACCCTGCCAGGGCTATGGCCAAACGCATCGAGGGCTTTGTCATGCTTAGCATTTTGATTGACAAAGAAGGAAATGTCGCCGATGTAAAGGTCATCGAGTCTGACCCTCAAGGCACCTTTGACAGTGCCGCTATCCAGAACGTGAGAAAGTGGAAGTTTTCTCCGGCACGTTATGACGGCAAACCTGTCAGCATCTGGATGAATCAACCCATCAGCTTTGAAGTAGGTTAAGTTTTTCACATGTCACAGCACTCAACTCACCTTTTTCGCTCATTCACTGTTTTGTGTCTGACGTTGATCTTTATCTCCTTTGGTATGCTTGGCACAGTAGAAGCCAAAGAAAAAATTAAAGATGACCCCTTATCGTTAGCGGCTTTAATGATTAAAGACAAACACTTTTTTCGGGCGCAAGGCATTTTGGAAAAGATTGATCTTGCCAAAGCCAAAGAAAAAGACGATGACTTTAATGAAACTCGTTACCACACACTCAGTGGCATCACTTACCTCAAAATTCAACAATACAAAAAAGCCATTCCCCATTTTGAGATCTTAATCAAGGGTGAACAAACTAAACCTGTTTTTTACAAATACCTCGCTCAGGCCTATTACCAGAACGGGGATTTCCAAAAGGCAATCGATCAAGTCAATACAGCCATCGATGAAGGAGTAGAAAACGCGGCGTTAATTTTTATGAAAGTAGATGCTTATCAAAAGCTTGGAAAACCCTATCGTGCTTGGGATGCGTTAAATCAAGGGGAAGAGTTTTACCCGTATGACGAACGTTTTCCAAAGCAAAAAATCTTTTCTTTGATTGAATACGGTTTTTATCAAAAAGCGGCCGACTTGGGTCTGAACTATGTTGAGTCTTTCAAACCTGACCCAAGGGATTACATTGCAATTGGTACCGCTTTGGGCAAAGCAGGCAAGTTTGACCTAGCCGGACAGTTTTTGGAGCAGGTAAAGTTACTATACCCAAACGACATCAAAGCGAATAAAGCGCTTGCCAATTATTACGCGCAAAAACGTCAGTATCTCAATGCGGCACGTTTAATGGAGCCTGTGGCAATGGTGGAAAACCCCTTAATGACCGAGGCGGCTGAATTGAACAAAATGGCAAAACACTACACGCGTGCCTTATTTTTAAATGCCCGCTCTGTCGATCAGGATGACAAGCTCAAACAACGCCTTTCCATTTACTTGGAGCTTGGTCAATTTGAACAAGCCGCAGCCATGGAAAGAGACCTCAAAAGAAGTGGTATTCTGACTGATGACAATGTCAAGTATGCATTGGCTTATGCGCAGTTCAAAGCAGGCGATTTTGACAACACCGAGCGCCTTCTACAGCAAATCAAGAATCCAAGAATCTTTAAAAAAGCCAACGCGATTCGAAGTGCCATGTCAGGCTGCCAAGAGAACAAATGGAGATGCATGTAATGAGCCCTCGACAAACATCCATGACTCACAAATCAGGCCGATTGAAACCTAAACTCCTTCTGACAGCCATTCTATCCGTCATAGCGGCTTCAACGACGCACGCGCCTTCGGTTTATGCAACCCCAGAGCAGCCGGTTAATCATCAGGTCCAAAAGAGCTTAGTGTCTCTTTTTACCTTTCAAAACGGTCTCCCCAAAGCTCATGTAGAGGTTTTTCTAGGCGATAAAAAGCTCGGTCAAACCAATGCTGAAGGTGCATTTGAATTCCGTCTTCCTGTAGGGCAACAGACCCTCACCCTTAAAGCAGAGGAAAACCCATTAACCACGATCAAAGTCAACGTGGTTGAAGGCGATGACATTGAATTAATCATCCCCATTACCGAACAGGCAAAAGCTGGCAAGGTTCTAGCACAAAGCGCCAAAAGTGATGACGTTCTAAAAATTGATGACGCAACCGAATCAGCGACTGACACGAACAAAGCCGGCGCCGAAGAAGAAAAACTGGCAACGGGCGTTGTTGAGGGCAACATTTACTCATTCATGACCGGTGCGGTGGTGTCAGATGTCAATGTATATCTCACCGGGATTCAACAGGAAATCAAAACAAACGAAGACGGTTACTTTAAGGTAGAAGTCCCCATCGGTCATTATTCATTGTCTGTGATTCACCCTGAATATTCATCCATGACAGTTCAGGGCCTTGAAGTGAAAAAAGACCAAACCCTGTTTCAAGAACTTGAAATGACACCCGCTGCTGCCGAACTCGAAGAGTTCATTGTCACCGCTCCTGCCATTGAAGGGGGCATTTTGGCTCTGATGGATGAAAAACAAAACACTTCAGGGGTCGCTGAAGTCATTTCTTCCGAGGAGTTTTCAAAATCGGGCGACTCATCCGCCGCCTCGGCATTATCCCGCGTCACGGGGCTGACACTGGTGGGAGGAAAATATATTTATGTTCGCGGTATGGGAGATCGCTACTCTGCCACTCGGCTCAATCGTGCTGGCCTGCCTTCACCAGAGCCTGCCAAGCGTGTCATACCTCTAGACATGTTCCCTACCGGTATGATTGGATCGATTGTCGTGCAAAAAACTTATTCGCCTGATTTGCCCGGTGCGTTTGGTGGAGGCACCGTTTTGATGCGTACCAAAGCCATCCCACTTGGCAAAAAACGCAAAGTCTCCATCTCAACTGGCGGCAATTCACAGTCCACCTTTCAAAGCGGCTTTGATTACGAGGGCGGCTCACTTGACTGGTTAGGCAAAGACGATGGTACCCGGACCATCCCCTCCCAAGCGCCAGATTTCATCGCCAACCCGCCCAAACGCTTTGACCCAAATCGAGATGCAGACGAAGAACTCTATGACATAGCGCAAAACCTGCCTAATATTTATAACGTCAAAAACAAATCATTACGCCCTGATTTAGGGTTCAAAATCAACCTTGGTGACCGTTATGAAGCCTACGGTGGGAATTCAGGCTGGGGCTATAACTTCGCCCTCAATTACAGCCGAAAAGGACGTTATCGTGAAGAAGAGCGCGAAGACGTCGCGGTGCCCTCAGAATTATTTACACCGGAAAAAGAACGAAAATACATCACAAAGTACACCCGCAATCTTGGCATGATGGGATCTTTGATTTATGAGAAAGGCGAAAATCATAAATTTGATGCCACTACGATTTTATCAAGATCAACGAGTGACACCATAATTCATGACACCTCTTACAGCTCTGATAACTCCAACAACTTTGAGCAATACAGCATGCAGTGGGAAGACCGTCAATTGCTAAGTCAGCAATTTCATGGCACTCACGTCTTCCCAAGCGCGAATGATTTAGAAGTCGAATGGCAGACGACCCTTTCACAAGCCAAACGCAACAGTCCTGATACGCGAGTTTACACCTATCAACAGTCTGCCAATCATGATGAACAAACTGGCGAGCTGTCCCCTTACACCTTCCAGTATCGAGGCGATGGGAATATTCGCATGTGGGAAGAACTCGAAGATTTTGCCACCTCAACAACCTTGGATTTTAAGTACCCGCTCTATGATTTTTATGGCATGGCGGGAATGGTCAAATCCGGTTTCATGCTTGAGACCAAATCAAGGGCATCAGACACATATAAATTCAGCTGGGACGCTTCGGGCTTTCGTTCCAACCCAGACAGTGATGAAGTTTTACAAAGTGATAACCCCGAAGATATTTTTGCTAAAGAAAATCTCGGCACTGACTTTGACCAAATCAACCTAAAAAATACCACACAACCATCCGATTCTTATGAAGCGACACAAAGCATAAAAGGCGCTTACTTGATGTCGGATATTGAAGTGACCGATTATCTTAGAATTATGGCCGGCGGTCGCTTTGAAAGCTCGACCCAAGAGGTTGAAGTTTTCACCTCAGCAGACCGAAAAGACTCTGAAACCGATAAGTTAGAAGAAAGTTACATTCTTCCTGCATTGAGTCTGACCATTCCATACCGTGAGGGTGAACAAGTTCGTTTTGCTTTTTCCAAAACGCTTAATCGGCCAGACCTTAAAGAGTTGTCTCAAAGCACATATATTGATCCAGACACACGTGACTATTACACCGGTAACCCTGATTTGGAAATTGCCACCATTAAAAATATGGATTTACGCTGGGAAAAATACCTCAATAAGTTTGAAAATATTTCGGTGGCGATTTTTAGAAAGCAGTTTGATTTACCCATTGAGGTCATTGCCACCCCGAATGCGACCGAGGGTCTGGATACCTACACGTATTCAAATGTCAGCGAGGCCACAAACCAGGGCATTGAATTTCAGACCCGTTTTTGGCTTCGTCGTATATTTGGACGAGGTATCCCAGCATTTTACATCGACACAAATTTCACCAAAATTGACTCCAGCATTGATTTGTCCAATGTTGAAAACAACCTGTCCACAAATACAGAACGTCCGCTGCAGGGTCAAGCACCTTGGGTATTCAACTTGAATTTAGGTTATGAAAACCTTGTCAAAGAAATCAATGCCAACTTAGTCCTGAACATGAAGGGGGACTCCATTTATGCGGCTGGGACAAAACTAAGTCCGCAAGATGATTATGGGGTCGAAGACACTTATTTGGTCACGCCCCCGACGCTCGATTTTGTCTATAACCAACGAGTTTACTGGGGCGCTGAAGATAAGTTGAAATTAAAACTCAAACTCAAAAACCTGTTGGATGGAAGCTACCAGTTAAGAATCAATGATGACATACAGCGTGAGTACCAAAAAGGCATCAGCGCGAGTCTATCACTGTCTTACACTTGGAAATAAAGTGTTCACAATTGGCAAGCGAAACAAAACTGTAATATATGTAAAAAAACCATAACCGAACCGTAACAAAACCCATTTCCGCAAACAGTAACATTTCAAATGCATTTTGTGGTCGTTCATAAATTATGGAGTAACTATGAGCTTTAAACTGAAAGTAATTGCAGCCGCGATCAGCGGTGCAATGATTGCACCTGTTCATGCAGCCACCGATCAAAACATCATCGACTTGTTTGATTGGGCAGAACAACAGTTCTCTGAATTCCCTGACAGCGATGCGGCTTTGCAAGAAGCCAGTGGATACAAATATCGCTATTACCCTTCAGTAGACGCGTATTTGGGCTACAACCCAACCACCAACCAAGTCGCAACCCTAGGACTATACGGTGACACCATCACGGATCATGGCGATGCCGATCAATATTTTGCTCAAGCGGGCATCACCGTCGACAATGCGGGTGACATCACTCTTGACGGCAACGGTAAGCTTCTGACAGTCGGTGCTCAGCGCAACATCACAACCGGTGCCTTCACCGAGTCGATGATCAACTCTGACAACACTTTGAGCAGTAGTGCTTGGACCTATGGATGGACTGTGAACATTCATGGTAATGCGGATATCTGGACGACCGATGCGGCCGCTGACGACAGCTGTCCAACAGGCACCACCGATACAGGTACTGACTTGAAAGGTTTGGATGCTTGTGAACTGCCAAGCACGATTTCAGATGACCTGACTTTGACCAAAGATAATGTTTATGTCCTTGCCAATGGTGGTACAAAAGTTGGCGACGGTAATGCTGAAGACGGTGGAACCATTTCGGGCAAAACATTGACTATTGAACCAGGTACTTTGATCGTTGGTTCTGAAACTGATTACCTGTTGATTACACGTGGTAACAAAATTGACGCACAAGGTACAGCGACTTCTCCTATTGTTTTCCGTTCAACCGGATGGGCTGAAACCGGAGAAGAATACCGTCAATCTTGGGGTGGTGTCGTACTTCAGGGCAACGCCTATGACTTCAAAGGGACACAAGTCCTGGGTGAAGGTGGCGTTGGATATTATGGTGGTACCAACAATGAAGACAACTCGGGTGTGATGAAATATGTTGTCATCACAGGTGCCGGTTATGACATTGATGGTAACGGTAACGAGTTGAATGCTCTGACCTTGCAAGGTGTGGGCTCAGCGACAGATATCAGCTACATCCAGATCGATGAATCACACGATGATGGCATCGAATTCTTCGGTGGGACAGCAAGCGTTGATCACTTGGCTTTGACCGACATCGGTGATGACGCCTTTGACGTTGACCAAGGCTGGAAAGGTTCTGCTGAAAACATCTTTATCTCTATGTCCAAAACCTATTCTGCTGGTGGGCCAGGTGAAAGCCGTGGTATCGAAGCTGACGGGCACGATCCGAAAGATGCTGATGGCAACAAATACATCAATGCCGATACTTCCGCAGAAGAAGCGACCGTTATGACTCTGAGCAATTTCACCATTGTCGGTTCTGATAAATCAGATTCAGGCCTGGTATTGCGTCGTGGCGTTTCCGGTACGTTTAATAACTTCAACGTCTCTGGTTTCGTTGCCGATTCCGGCATGGAAATCCGTGACCGCGGTACTATCGAAGATGGTGTCATCACGAATGCCGATACCGGTGAAACAACCTGGTCTGGCACTTACGAGCGATTGACATTTACTGACTCTGAATTTGCCAACAACGGTGGTTCAGTCAAGTTGTCCATGAACAAAGACGAGGTAGAGCACCCTGCCAACATCCTGAGTGATGCTGAGGCGGACACGGCTTTGTCTACCTGGATGACAGATCAAGAAGCGAACAATGTTGATTTTGGTGAATAATTCCAAACAAAAACGTTGTTAGTCGTTTTAACCCCGCGTCGCGGGGTTTTTTTGTTTTACCCTTCGAAAAGAAGAAACACAAACGGGAGTTTTTATGCGTTATACACACAGTGCCTTTGTTGCCATCTTAACAGCGACTATGGCTACAAATGTTACGGCAAAAAGTCTGGACGCCAACGTTGACCCAACCATTGAAGAATACGAAGTCGTTTCCGGCGTATCAGGAAAAATCGTCTCGGTAGGTTCCGACACCCTAGCCAACTTGATGAGCTTGTGGTCAGAAGAGTTTAAACGCTTGTACCCAAGCGTCAGTGTTGAAATCCAGGCGGCTGGTTCCTCTACGGCTCCACCGGCGTTGACAGAAGGCACATCCAATATTGGGCCTATGTCACGTTTTATGAAGCCAACCGAAACGGCCATGTTTGAGCGCAGAAACGGTTACAAACCCACGCGAATCGCCGTCGCCATCGATGCCTTGGTCGTCTACGTCAACAAGGATAACCCCATAAAAGGTTTAACTATTCCTCAAGTCGATGCAATTTTTTCTTCAACTCGAAAATGCGGCGCACGTGATGACGTTGAAACCTGGGGAGATCTTGGCCTCAAGGGCGGGTGGAAAGATAAGTCCATTCAATTGTATGGACGTAATTCTGTGTCCGGTACCTATGGCTTTTTCAAAACGAACGCACTATGTCGAGGGGATTTTAAGTCCAGTGTGAATGAACAACCTGGTTCGGCCTCGGTCGTTCAAGCGGTCTCTAAATCACTTAATGGGGTCGGTTATTCCGGGATTGGTTATCGCACGGCAAGCGTGAAAGCCGTTCCTCTGAGCAAACGCTCAAAACGTCGTTTCATTCCTCCCACAGTGCGCAATGCTTTGACCGGTCGTTACCCTTTGACTCGTAACCTTTATGTGTACATCAATAAGATGCCAAATAAACCGGTTGACCCTTTGGTTGAAGAGTTCTTGAAAATGGTACTTTCAAAGCAAGGCCAGGAAATCGTCGTCAAAGATGGTTACATCCCGATGCCTAAACGCTTAATTGAGAAGCAACTTAAGCGCCTTGAACCGTAAACTCTCATATTTTCCATAAAAACACGCCACCTGAAAAAGAGGTGGCGCACGCCTGCCTCTCACCAAGATGTAAATTAGTTTCAGTGTCTCACTGAGCAAACACCTACACTTCGCAAAGTACTCCCCTTAAAATGAACCCGAAGCATTCAATTTGTAATGACCTGGCTTCTCTGGTGATAAATTAAAGAAAACGCTCACCAGTTCCGGAATTTCTTTGCCCTGCGCTTGCCAGCGAGTCTGCCAGCGATGATTTTTATCTAAAATGAAATCCCCCTTTAGCGACCATGAATGTGATAGAGGGCTTTTTTCAGACAAAGAAGCAAAACTTAGTCGAGCAATCTGGTTTGCCTCAGGTGCCTGGGCCTGTAAACTGATTGACGGGAAGGTGGTTTCAAAGGCATTAAAGCCTAGCACCTTCCCATGTAAATGACTGACTTGAGCGCCTGTCACTTGTGACCGGATCGGTAGATTCAACGTCAAAGAATCTATGAGCAGCGTACCTTTGGACACATTGAAAGTTCCCAGCCATGGCCACACCTCTCGTGCCACCCGTAGTGCCTCAGGGATAGACACCTTAACGTCTGATGCCACCAATTTAACTTGAGCTGCCAGAGACTGGTAGATGAACGCCCCCTGACCATTACCTAATGCACCAGCCCATTGATAATTCACTTTAGGGCTCAGCCGCAAAAGCGAAGACCAAGATAGGCGCCACTGTAAATCAGCGCTGAACAACGTTCTAAGTTCTCTGTAACGAATTTGAGCAGATGCGTTGTGCCAAGGACCACTTGCCTTTAATGAGAAAGGGCCATTAACGACCGTTGAATCAGACTGAATCAACCAGTTTGCTGGGAAGTGCCAAAGAAGAGAAAAAAAGACCACCAGCAAGAGCACCAACAGACGCCGAAGAAACGTACGATTAACCATCTGTGTTACCCATCAAAGTCGATAGTCCAATGTTACGTTTACTTGACCCGGCTCATTGCCCTTTGTGATAACCAATTGCGCCGGACTCAGATTTCTAGATTCCAAATTAGCCATCAACTGATATAAGGCTTGGCTTGACACCGAACTAAAGCGAAGCCTGACACCTTTTTTTAAACCAGTCTTCTCAGTTAGCGGTATCTGTTGGTCCAACGACTCAGACAGTCCTTGTTGATCGACTGCTTTTTGGAGCAAGGTTAACAAATCGGTTTGAGACGTCAGCGTCACTTGATTAGGGGCCGAGGACGGACGTTGCCGATCAATACTGGCCACCTCACCTGAAAGCCAGTAATAAAGCTCACGCTCATAAGAAAGTCGATCCAGAGCGTTCTCACGTTCGGCTTTTAGAGGCAGCCACAAGGCCCAATAAAAAAAGGCCAAAAGCACGACCATTAGCATTAGTCCTACCAACCGGCGCTCTCTGTGTTCAAGCTGTTGCCATTGAGCATCAAGCCGGTGCTTGACGTCTTTAATCGATTGCCACATAAATTTCTCCTGAGGCAAAATCCTGATCCATGCCTTTCAATTTTAATTCGGCCGTTAATGAACGATTGGGCAGTGCGAGCTGATTCAACTGTTCAATCGCTTTTTCAAAAGCTTGAGGATCTTGTGAACGAATTTTAAACGTCCATTTTCCTGGCTTCCACTCGAGCGACTCAACATGAACCGACAAGTCAATCAGAATGGATTGTATCCGGCCAAGCTGCCAAACCGGTCGTGGACGGTCTTTTTCCAACGTCAGTTGTTTTATACGTGATTTAGCTTGTGCCCGAATGTTTACAACGCGTTTGATTTCGGGAAAAGCCTGTTGAAACAACGTTTGGGTCAAATTTTCATAGGCGTTTGCACGCTTAACTTTCTGATGCGTTTCAAACTGATACTGTAAAGCCCACAAAAAGACTAAGGCACCGACCAACATGAGAGGCATACGCCAAATTTTGAACCATTGCCGACCAGGTTGCCCCCTTGCCGCGTAAGGTCCTTGCAGGAGGTTGGTCTTTCGAACCGTGTCTTCAGCCAGCGTAAGGTGCCGACAAGTTCGTGAAAAATCATCCAGCGCATTGATAGGCTTATGGCATTGCAAGGAGGCAGAAACCACAGGCCAGACCGAAGCATAACAGGCCCTACCAGAATAAGTTCCAGTGCGGACCAAATAGCGTTTAGAGCCATCCCTTTCTTCCACGCTGGCACAATGATCTTCTTGCTCAGACGGCTCGGGCAGCGCAATAAAGTCTGGACACAAAAACACCCCCGAGATTAGTAAATCAGCAGCTTCAAGCTCTTTATGCCAATGATCAAGAATCGATTGAGACACCACCATAACCAATGTCTGACCAGCTTTTTCGCCCTTGGAATGGCGAGTTAGAACATGAATGTAAACTTCATCAAGCGGTTCGGCCAGCTGCTCTTCAAGAGCATAGGGTAACGCTGAGCGCCATAATTTCTCTCGTTTGCCGGGGATGGTTACCTCAATGATGCGAACAGCCTCACTGGGCAGCAGAATCACACCCTGCTGAAACGGTTTCGACTCAAACCGTTCCAAACCACCTGCAGGATCAAAGCGCCCAAGTACCTGTATGTTTGATCGGGCCTTGAGAGGCTTTTTTTTCAATATCAATTTCATAGTCTCAATTATCTTTACATGGTCGATGCATTGTATGCACTATGCCAAACTTGGATTACGCTGATCTCTTGCTGATTTGGGGTTGAGGCACGTTCAAATAAAGCAAACAACTCTGTTTCTAAATCCGAGTGCTGAATTTGAGCGTTCATCAAAAAAAAACGGGTTTTAACACTGATTAATTCGTCCGACAGGCGTTTTTGTATCATTTCAAGCTCGTACCCACCGGCATTGGCCAAGAACTGTCGAAAAGATTCCGTATCTTTTGCCGGCGCTGATTTACGCCACTCAATCCATTCCTGAGCAACCTGAGGCGTAATCATCGGGGATAACCAAACTAACACTCGCTCAGATGCCGTATTGATATTGACCGCCGTTCTCTCAGGAAGTGCCACCACCCAGTTTTGAACACGACGATAATCCGCCCAACTGACCCCTTCAAGGAGGGTCAACTCTTGAGACGACACCATAGGACGGTCTGCTGTGCGATAAGGTGTCGATTTCAATCGATACACATCAGACTCGGCACCAGAGGGCTGTGCTTCATTATCAGCATCTACCCAGTCTTGCAACAGCGTATCGATGTTGTGCGGCAAGTTTTCATCCTTCGCAACTCTCTGCCAGACTGAGCGCCATGCTTTTGAAATAGGTTCTTCTTGACTTAATCCAAGGCTATTCAAATTTAAAAAGGCTTGTGCGTCCAGTAATTGACCCGATACCTCTGCGCCGGCAAACGCTGTGCTAACCATCGGTTGTGCCCAAGTCTGGTTCAGATGATGGGATTTCAATTGATTCACACCTTTAAGTGATTGCCTTAGCCATTGTACGATGCCCATTTGGAGCGCTTGGCGTTGCACTTGATGTATTTGCAACGAAGAGGTTTTAAATGAAACGCTCTGACGCGTCATAATCTGTTGCGCAATTAAAGCGACAATAGCCACGATGAGTAGGACCGAAATCAGAACAATGCCCTTTTGATGGGATAAGGGATATTTCATCAATACGCTCCCGGACCCAACCATATACGCTCAACTCGACCGAGCTTTTCAATCTCTAGTATCATGGATACCGCTAACGGCAAGGCATTGGCACCTAAATCCCCCACAGGCCAGCGGGTCTGCCACTGCCCCGATGCATCCAAAAAACGCCATTGCCATTGGCGCACGCCTTCAAGCAAAAGCATTTCAACGGGCTCAACCCCTGGGGCCTGGTCAAGAACGGGCCAAATTCGACGCTTTAGCTTTCCCTGATTCAAGCGGTAATCCACCCTCACTATCCCGCCTGTTTCAAAAAGAGACGGGCCTTGGGCAAAACGACTCAGAGAAAGCCCGATGTCTTCTCTATATTGAAAGGCAGGAAAGGTTCCGCCAAGGGCATCTTTAATTGATCGGGGGGCCATTTGCCCCAGATCCTGCTCAAACCAGGTGATTGCTTTTTCAATACCTTGTTGGGTTTGCTGATGCTGATGCAAACGGCTCTCAACCAAGACCGTCTCATTGAGAGTCTGATAAGCGAGCAAGAGCACCACCGACGAGATGGTCATGGCAATCAACAACTCAATTAAAGTAAACCCTTGATCCAAACGCACCTCAGGAACCACCCACCAGCGATGAAGACACAATGGTTCGAATGTTGATTGATCTCTGTGGTGTGGGTTGTTTCGAGGGTTCATCAGAAGCAATCTGTTTGGCCCGTACTTCAATTTGTGTAACGCCCGGAAGCGGTGTGCCAATCTGAACGATCTCTGTTTGCCATCTCTGCCCAAGCATCGACTGTGATTGAACCTGAGATGAAACAGCTTTATTCAGATACAGACGGGCTAAACGATTTTGTGCGACCCATGACCCAACCACACGTTGATTAAGCTTTTGCTCCTGACTCACTGCATGCCCGAGCCCATAACTTAGCGCACCAAGTGAAACAGCAACCACAAGCAACGCCACCATCACTTCAATCAGGGTAAACCCCGATTGGCAAGACGATTGAAGCACTGCACCGTTATGCTCTTTAATCAAAGGTAGCATAAGATTATGACGAGGCATTAGGTTCAAAAAAATTTCCCTGTACATCCCATTCAAGGACTTGTGTTCTGCCTTGAGCACGAAATGTCACAGCCCCTTGGTCGACCAATCCCTGTGGCCAGCATCGCCAGCCGGGCTGTTCGAATGTAAAAGGCCCATCAAGCGGCTGAGTGCTTTGAATGTTATCCGGCTTAAAAAGCCATGCCACAAACGAGTTTTCAACCGGTCGCCATTCAAACCTCGTTGGTCCCGCCCGATTGTCAGAACCTTCTGTCTTTGGTCTACTCATGGGTGCAAAAGTCAGTACTCTCATACCGCCCTCTTCGGCAGCAATCCCATATAAACGGTTCTGAAATAGTGCGGTTTGACAGGTTTCCTGCATCAGGCTTTTAAATACGCTAAGTTGACTTGCCAGCCTGCGTTGATCATTATTGTTTAAACTCATGGTGGCAAATTTTAGAATCACGGCCAGCACCACGAGTACCACCATTAATTCAATCAACGTAAACCCCTTCTCATTGGGCCTGTTCATCTGACCAGTTTCCAATGGTAGCATTCATCCCCTCACCGCCTTCGCGCCCATCAGCCCCAAGCGTATACAGGTCAAAATCTTTATGCTCGCCAGGACTCAAGTATAAATATGGACGTCCCCATGGATCGTCAGGTAGATTTTCCATGTAAGCCTGCCAGTTTTTTGGCTCCGGTTCCGTTTGAGGTTTTTCCACCAGCGCCTGCAATCCTTGATCGGTCGTTGGGTACTGATAGTTATCAAGCTTATAGAGTTTTAATGCAGAGCTGATAGCACTGATATCTTGTTTGGCTTTCACAATACGAGCTTCATCTGGACGGTCCATCAATCTTGGTACCGCAATCGCAGCCAAAACCGCCAAAATGACAACCACCACCATCAGCTCAATTAAAGTGAACCCTCTCTGACGGCCCTGCTTTTGATTCGTTGCTTCCAAGTTAACCTCCCACCATTTGGTTCATTTCAAAAATTGGCAGCATAATTGCCAGAACAATTGTTAAGACCACGCCTCCCATGATTAATATCATCACAGGCTCAACCAAACTGACCAGTACCGTAGCAGAAGTGGTCACTTCGTTCTCATAATGGTCCGCACCTTTGCCTAGCATTCTAGGCAACTGACCGCTGTCCTCACCAGTTTGCACTAAATTTTTTAACAGCCCGGGAAAAAAGCCCGCCTCATTCATCGCCTTATTAAGGGCCTGCCCTTCTTTGACATTAATTTGCATCTTGTGTGCTTTGAGGGCCAATGGTTTTAATGTAACGACCTTCGCCGCAATTGTGAGTGCGTCGGTCATCGTCACACCACTGTTTAGGAGCACCCCGAGTGTCCTCGACCATCTCGCAACAGATGTGGTAATTAAAAACTTCTTCAAAAACGGCATGCGAAGCAAAAATGCATCCTTTCGGTACACCCATCTGTCATTACGCATCAAAAAACGATAAAGCGCGAATAAGGCCAAAAATAAAACTGCGCCAATTTCCCAATACTGCTGCGTCCACTGACTGAGTAACAATAAACCCTGGGTCAGGCCGGGCAATTCCTGGCCGGTTCCATCAAAAACAGTCACTACCTTGGGAACCACGTACACCATTAAAAAAAACACAATAGCAATGGACATGATCACCATGATGGACGGGTAAATCATAGCCGTTTGTATTTTTTTTTGAAGTTTCTCTTGCTCAAGAATTGCCTCGGATAAACGCCCGAGGACTTGTGCAAGATGACCGCTCTCCTCGCCTGCCCTTATGGTGGCAATCAAAGTTGGATCCATAACGAATCCACTTTTTTCAAAGCTCATTGCCAGGGGGTAGCCTTCCATCACGCTGTGAAGTACCTGGGCGACAAAACGCTGTGTGTGTCGTTTTTCTACCTGTTCAACAATTGATTTTAAAGCTGGGGCAAGTGCCATGCCGGCATCAAGCAAGGTGTGCAGTTGACCAATGACCATGGCCTGCTCATTAATGTTAAGCTTTGACTTTAAGACAGAGTTAGCACTTAACCATTTTTGTTTGCCCGACAAAGGCCGAACCTCAATGGGGATGAGACCTTTTTCACGAAGCTGCTGTCGAAGCTGTCGTTCGGAGTCGGCCTCTGCCTGACCTTTTGTCTGCTCTCCATCAGAATTGAGAGCGCGATAATGGTATTGCAACATGATTAATTTTCAGCCGTCAGCGTCACGCGAAGGACCTCTTCAATCGAGGTCAAACCATCCATCACAAGCCTGATACCGTGTTGATTAATTGAGGGCATCGACTGATGCACATAATCTGACATCGCCTTTTCCGACTCATCCGAATGAATCAATTGCTGTAAGTGGGAGTCAACCACCACTAATTCGTACAAACCAATGCGCCCCTGGTAGCCGGTATGGTGGCAGTCATCGCACCCTATGGCACGATAGAGCATTGGTGGTGCCTCAGTGGAGGCGCCCAGTAAATCGCATTCAGCCTCATCTGCCTGGTGAGGCTGCTTGCAACTAGGACATAACTTTCTGACAAGCCTTTGAGCCATCACCCCGGACAAGCTAGAAGCCAATAAAAAAGGTTCGATCCCCATGTCGCGTAGCCGAGTAATGGCGCCAATGGCCGTGTTGGTATGTAACGTCGATAACACCAAATGGCCGGTCAGCGAGGATTGTATCGCAATATTGGCCGTTTCCTTGTCTCGAATTTCACCAATCATGACCACATCAGGATCTTGGCGCAGGATCGCTCTCAACCCTTTTGCGAAGGTCATGTCTGCTTTATTATTGACTTGTGTTTGATTAATGCCATCTAAATTGTACTCAACGGGATCTTCAACCGTCATAATGTTCCGAGACTGGTCATTTATCTCACTTAACCCGGCATAAAGCGTGGTTGTTTTGCCCGAACCGGTTGGGCCTGTGACCAAAATAATGCCATGGGGACGAACCAATAATTTTTGGAGAGACTGGAGATTTTGTTCACCGAGTCCAAGCTGTTCCAATCTCAGTCGGCCCGCATTCTTATCGAGCAAACGCATGACGACACGTTCGCCGTAACTTGATGGAATGGTCGATATTCGTAAGTCAACCGCACGACCACCTAGCTTTGTGGCCATTCGCCCATCCTGTGGCAGCCGCTTTTCAGCAATATCAAGCTTGGTCATGACTTTAACGCGGGAAACCAGCATTTCAGCCAGGTTCTTTTTAAGTGTAAGCATCGTCTGCAAATGCCCGTCCAAGCGAAAGCGCACGCGCAGCTGTGTTTCAAACGGTTCAATATGAATATCAGAGGCTTGGCTTCGGATCGCTTCGGCCAAAATCGCGTTTAGTAAGCGGATAATAGGCGCGTCATCATTCGAATCGAGCAGGTCTTCAGAATCACCTGCCTGCGCCGCTACGGTTTCAAGATCGGTGTCAAGGTCAATTTGCTCAGCCTCGGCCATTTGGTCACTTTGGGCATTAGCGTAATGCTGCTCAAGGGCAGACGCCAGACGCTCATCAGATAAACACTCAAAGAAAAGCTGCTCCACTCGGTGCGACACGGCTAAACGCTGTATTTCAAAAACAGCATCGAGCGGCGTTTTATTGGAGTGAGAAACCGTCCAACCACCATCCGCAGACAGCGTTAACAAAACACGATAATGTCTCGCATACGCAAAGCTCAATTCAGGCAGTTGATCCATTTCACAAGCCAAGCTGTTCATATTCACTCTCATACTCTATCGAATCTGCTTGATCTTTTATTGCTCTGGGTACGCTTTCATTTGCATCAGGAGCTGTTGGTTTTGTCGCCTCTTCCCATTTTTTTAGCTCTGGCATACGTGGCCGGTGTCCCTGACCTTTCAACAAACCTGGGTTTTGCTCAAGCATATTGGTTTGCTCCTGACGGATGCCGTAATATTTTTGGCGACTGTAATAGTCACTTTCAGTTCCATCCTTAATAATGACAGCTCTTAAAAAGATCATTAAATTCACTTTTTCACGCTGGTTTTGGTCAGAGCGGAACAATTGCCCTAACCCTGGTATGTCACCAAACAAGGGCACTTTATTGGCCACTTGTGTTTCACGTTCATCCAGCAATCCACCGAGGACAACCATGTTTTGATCCCCCACGATGATGTTCGTCTTGATACGTCGCTTGGAAGTTTGCAAATCAACCGCTCCGTCAGCCGGTAACACACTCGACACTTCCTGATCGATTTCCAAAAAGACTTCAGAGCCTTCATTGATTTGGGGTTTGATTTTCAATTTAAGCCCGACCTCTTGGCGCTCGACCGTTGTAAAAGGGTTGGTCGCACCGGCATTATCGGTTGCATAACTGCCTGTTTGAAACGGCACCTCTTTGCCCACAATAATCTCGGCTTCCTCATTATCCAATGTTAACAACGTAGGCGTAGACAAGACATTAGAACCGGTATCACTGTTAAGCGCGCGTATCAAAGCACCCCACCCCCTTGAATCGGTACTAATCTGCCCAACAGCACTGGTTACGCCACTTCCTTGCCCCAGTGCACTGGCCACTTGCGACGCATTACCTGTGACGGCACCACTTAGGATGGCGGGTAAAGTGCCAGAGAAATCAATCAAGCCCACACCATTGGAGCCATTTGCCACCCATTCCACGCCAAGCTCCGCCTGCTTTGACTCACTGATTTCAACCAAGATGGCTTCAATTAAAACCTGAGCTCGGCGAATGTCTAACTCTTTGATCACTTTTTTCAGGCTTTTTAAAATCTGTGGGGGCGCACTGATGACAAGTGCATTGGTGCGGCTGTCAGGTTCAATGTTGATACGCTCTTTTAGCATTTGCTTGTCAAGCGTGTTTAACTGCTGTGCTCCAGCTCCGGTCTCCGAGTCTGTTTTTTGTCCCGGTGACTTTTCTCCAGATTGCTCACTTAATAGGGAACGATTCATCGCAATTTTTTGTAAAACCGGCGCAAGGTTTTCTGCCTTCGCATAACGAAGATACACAACATCCACGCTTCCCTTCGAGGAAGTCGGCGTATCAAGGTCCGCAATCAAAGCACGAAGCTTGAAGCGTTGAGCCTCTGCTCCCGCCATGATGATTCGATTTGTTCGTTGATCAAACTGTAATTTAACCCCCTGGCCCACGTTGTCAGAGGTTAACTTTTGCAGAGTTCTGACAAGCTCTTCCGCCGAAGCGTGAGTTAAATGCACCACCTCGTAATCGCCCTGTGCGGGCACATCCAGTCGCTGAATCAAACGTTGAATGCGGTCTAAATTGGCTTTAGTGTCGGTTGCAACCAAGCGGTTACTCTCCGGTAAAGCCACTAAGTGTCCTTCTCTTGCAACCAAAGGGCGCAGAACCGCCACTAATTTTGCTGCAGGCACGTTTTCAACCTGCAAAACCTGGGTAATCCAGTCTTGCTTATATTGTGAATTCTCCGCTTTGTTGAGTTGATCTCTGGCAACGTCAGCGGGGATAATGCGTGTTGCATTGTCTGATTCAATGGCCACATAACCATGGACGCGCAACAACGTCAGCAAAGTTTCATGTAAATCCTCAACCGGCATCGAATTGGGAGCAATCAGTGTCACTTTCCCCTTCACGCGGGGGTCAATGATGAAATTTTTTCCTGTTACTTGTGCCACCGCTTCAATCACTTTTTCTATGTCAGCGTTTTTAAACGACTGCTCAAGGCGCCCCGATTCATCACGGGCAACCGACATTGCCGAATATAAGAGCAGGATCAAAAAACTAATGACGATCCAGAACACACGACGGTTGTGCGCCATATATAAAGTAATAAAAGAACGGTATTGATTAGGTTTCATAAAGTTAATAGCTTGTTTTGGAAATTTTAAGACAGGTTAAACGTGACTTGGTGTGTTCGCCCGGTTCGGCGTAAAGTAAGGTCGAATCGGTTATGGTTTAAGAGTTTGGCCCATTTTTGAGGCGCTTGAAACAGCTCTGAAACCGACAGGCCATTAACAGCAATTACTTCATCCGCTGCACGTAATCCAAGTGCTTGAAAAAGAGCTGCCTTCTCCCTAGGCCAAATTTTAACCCCCGTTACCAGACCATTATTATACGTAGGCTTAAAACGTAGGAACCGATTGAGCGTCATAGGATCTTTTTTAATTTTATGACCCATTTTGGATAATTCATCATGATGAGCAGGCGTATTTTTTTCAAACAAAGGCGGCACTTCTCTGCTCGACGGCTTAACACGCTGTGTTGTTTCAAAGGGTAAGGACAGTTTGCGTTTTTGCCCTTTTTCATCAAGAACCACAAACTGCCCATGCACTGCAATTAACTCAACATTTGGTGCGATCTCTTCTCCAGGCACATAGGTTTCCACCTGACCGCTTTGCGCAATCAAGGCCACCGGTCGAACTGGGTGAGAAATCAGCCCTACCAACGTCAAAGACAGGTTTGACTCCTCTAGCGATGCATAGTCATGACCTGCACCTTGCTCAACCTCATCTTGATTTTTGGCCTCTCCAAAAAGAGTAAACACTGGGTAACTCTGACTCCTGTCAGACTGTGAATTCGCCGAAGCCTCTGCCTCTGATGAACTTTTAACCGAAGACGGCAAAACAGGCTCATTGGATAACACGCCAACAACAAAACCGGTTGTCCACCACGCCAATAGTAATAACAAAAGCCATGATGTCCCATTAGACAGGACAACATGACTGATATTATGTTTACTTAAAGATGTTAGAAAAGATAGCGTCATTTAGTTCCTGATGATTGGTTCATCTACACCCGTTGTTTCATCTAGTGGTACGACTTCCCACACGGTTTCAATCGGTTTTACGTGTGGGTCACGCCCATAAATGTAACTTTGCTCTTCAACAATTACTTTGTAGGCTTTATTCAACTCCAGTGCACGCTCAACACTTGGGATCAATAGATGACTAATATCCTGATGCAGTTTGTCTACTTCAACTTGTTTGAGTTCACCTTGGTCATTGAAAAATTTATTAACGACTTCGTCATTATTACGAAATTCATTGGCGGATTGGTTATTGATCAAATACTCCGTGTACTGATAAGTACCATCCTCATACTTTGGCTCTTTAATCCCTTCAAGCCCTTTTTGAGTCCAGTGGTACCAGCCATTTTGAAATGTCTCTCCACCGAGTCTTCGCTGAAATGAGTAGCCGGAATCAACCGTGACCCCCACACCGGAATGACAACCAATGCAGGTCATGCTCTCCTCAAAGTTTTGTGGTCTCAACTGTCCTTGGGCGTCTTCAATAAATCCCTGATAGACCCAACCCAGTCCATTGGCAACGCCCTCTTCAGCATTACCTGTTATAGTTCGCAAACGATCTGGGAACTGCGCCACTTCAAGCTCCTCCCCCATTGCAGCATTGTACAGTTGCGCATAGTTATTCCAGGATTCTTTTTTGGCATATCGTAATTCTTTTACCCGATCACTGAGACCAATTTCATCATTTTCATCCACATCTAGATAACGGACCGTGTGTAAAAACTCAGTTCCTTTTGGATACAGACCACCGGCCAGTTTGAGTTCACCCTGTTCCTGCAAAGTCTTTGCCAAGCCCACATAGCTCATAAAACGGCCTTCATTAGGCGCCCAATCGTACACAACTTCTTGAGCTTGATCGACCAGACCGTTGCGGTTTAGATCGACACCATAGAGACTTTCATCCACAGTCGGTATGGACACACTTTCGCGCTTAACCATGGCTTCCACAATGGCCAAGTTAATCTGGTAGACTTCTCTGGAATATTGGCCCTGCTGCGTCTGGCGCATGGATTCGGGAAGGCGAATAATGACATCATCCGTGCTGCCATTTGTAGGCCAGAATGTGCCGAGAAAAGGCGAATACGCAAAAGCACGCCAACCAGTATCATGGTTGTTAGGATCGACATCAAACCCTTGTTCATCGAAATTGAAATAACAATCAGGCTTATAACCATCCCAGTTACCATTTTGGTTGTAATCCCAGTTAGAGGGCACATTTTCTAGGGTTTGTGCAAGTGTGATGTTACCTTGTTCGTCGAAATAATTAGACGTTTTCACATAGTCCAAAATGGCTTGATCTGAAATCGCATCTACTTGCTCTGTTCGATCTCTGAATAGATTCCTCCAGCGGTTTGTCCGGCTGTACTCACGAAAATCATACTCCATCTGAAACGCTGAATCATCAATATAATTAGGCGTCACACCCTGTGTGTGACAACTAAAACAAGGATTATGCACTTGCCCCATCTCACCTCGAGTCTTAGTGTAGCATTGAGAGGGAATGTAGGCGGCATCATTGTTGACAATATGGTTGGTCATCAGACTAACATTCACCGGTGACTGAGCCGATATTTGCTCAAGCGCCTGACCGGCTTCGGACTCCTTGACATCATCAACCGCTTGCTCCACTTCTTCCACTGCATTCTCAACGTCTGTAACCGCATCAGAGGTCGAATCATTACACCCTGATAGCCATAGCGGCGCTATGAAACACGTGCCAAGCATTAAAAACCTTTGCATTGCCTACCCCTTTATAAAATGGTTTTATCACTAATACTTTCGAAGCTCTGCTTTCATTACGACAAAAAACAATTAATGGCTTGAGATTATTTTGTGTCGTAATAAAAACAGGGGCTCAAAGCGAGCCCCTGAAAAAGCCGGATCAATACCGACTAGCATTTATATTATTTAGTAAATTTGAATGGTCCGACCACTCCCACTTCAGACTGTTTCTGTGACTCAGTCGCAGAATCCTGATCTTCCATTGGGTGCTGAGTAACCGCTGTCATGTAACCATGACCGTTGACATCCTTATACCAAAAAGGGGAAGTCGTCTCGGCATCCAGAGGTGTGGTGAAAATACGATCCAGAGACCCTTTTTTGATGTCGTAGGCCCAAATCATATTATTCTCATGATTACCTGTGTCCTCACCAATAATCAAAGTATCTGAACCGTCCAGATAAGTGATGTTATCCGGATTGGCAATCTTATTAACATCACAGCTGTTTGCAGACAGAGCTGGATCACCCGAATAATCCTTTTCTTCACCTGCCACCAGGCCTTTCATGTTGTATGCAACGTAATCAGAACCGATGTTTTTATTGGTTGCCACATCCATTTCATACACACCACCACAGTCGTTAAATGGTAGGCGAATGTCGTTGGGGCCACCAATGTCATACTTATCATTGGCTTCACCGCCACGCTGGTAGCTTTCCATGCCTCTCGCAATTTGTGACATGGCAACATACAGCTTGTTATCACGCTGGTTAAAGGTAATGCCTTCTTCTTTACGGAACTCAGTGGTTGCACCTTGCATTGCTGCATAACGACGAGTTTCCAGACGAGAAGCCAAAGCACCGTCTGCCGCGTTAACCGCGCCGTCTTTATTTATGTCTTTCAACTTCAAACATTCATGACCAGCCGTTGTGTTCACTGATGTAAAGCCAGTGGTCGGGCAGGTGCCGTTAGCAGTCGGCGCTTCCACCTCAAAAACATCTGAGAAATTAACGCCATCGTTGGTTGTAACGTCACCATCCGGATCTAGCAGATTACGGACTTCTTCGTTGTTGGCATGACCCAAATCAATCCAGGAGATATTGGCTTCACCCAACCCCTGATCAGAAACCTGATTCCATTTAGCGGCATAAAGCTTACCGGATGACAGGTCTTTTGGTTCATCTGCCACAAACATGAACAGGCCAACGTTTGTACCGTCATCAGACATATAAACAGTCTTTTCATCGGGCATCACGTAAGACAGTTCATGAGAGAAACGCCCCATGGCATAGTGTTTAGCGTAGTCATAATCACCCGCATCAGTGATTTTAACTTCCGGTGTCCATCCATAGTAATAAGGGTTGATTTTAGAAGCATCACCATCCCAGAACTTGATGGTCTCATCAAAGTATTTATTGCCCGTCAAGCCAGTAACAGGATCCGCTTCCTCTTCAACAGAGCGCGCATCGGGCTCATACTCTTCTGAACCAAGGTGCGACTGCCAAGGAGTTGCCTGCCCCGCGCAATGTACAAACCCACCAAATTCATCCGATTGGTCGATAAATTTAAGTGAACCAGGCTTTACGGACAGTGCACCTGTCTCAGCGTCCTGCTCTACTTCATTCATATACATAGCGCCAACTTGACATTCAAACTGCGAAACCATGTACAACCGGTCATTACGCTCAAGAATGGAAACATAATCCAGTCCAGAACCTACGCCAGCATTGGTACCGTTACAAATATATGCTGAGGCATCTTCAAACAAGATTGGGTTGCCCAAGTAATCTTTGACTGCGCCATACGTTTCACCATTGTCTTGCTCGCCAGTGGCCAACAATTTTTGATAACCAATCTCTTGATCTTCACCATTCACAGTCACTTTCTTGGAAACCTGGATGGCAGCTTTGTCATTCCCTGCAGGCACATCAATTGGTTCAAACGCCATTTCCACTGGCTGGCTGGCAACAGAAGTGTCGTTGCTGTCACTGTCACAGCCGGTCATTACAACAGCACCAGCAGACAGGGCCGCAATCAATGCCAAGTTAAGAGGTTTAAGCTTCATAAATTTCTCCAAAAACAAAAAGTAGTTTTTTAAGTTGCCCGTGAATTTTAGATACATGACCTAAGAGAAATGGTTAAGGACTTTTGTAGTTTTTATGAAAGATATATGAACGCCCGAGTGACTCCCAGATTAAAAATTAACTTTGAGTCCAGCGCTGCACCAAAAAGAAAAGGAAAAGAGTTACGATGCCGTATGACTGTATTTAGCATTTAAAAGCGCCAGCACTTTAGGACTGACTAAATGCATTTCAGCTAGCAGAGTTTGAAAGGAACAAGCCACACCCCATACCATACTGGGGCAGGCAATGCAGTTCACGAATTAGACGTTGTAAATTAGGAGTCAGGATTTAAGAATTATGAGTTAACTGAAATTGTCACTCGAAAAGCCTAATAGAGATAAGTTATTGATGCCAACAAGCTCAGCAGCATGAGTGATTTCATCCGACGTCACGGACGAAGGTGTCAATTGGTTTGTCACGTACCAAACGCTCGCATCACCAACTATATCCGCCGTCAACAAAACCAATTTGCCACTGCTTGTGGGATCAGCAAGAGCTTGACCAGTACCAAAAAGCCCGGATATTGAGGACGCCGTGTTTAATCCATACCCTGACACAACCAACACATCACCGTTTTGCCAAGCTTGCTCGCCAGTACTTTGTGAGTCAATCGCGGTCGTTGCAGCGGTTGCATTCACGACATCCAAGAAGCTGGAAAAATCCAATTGATCTCCGCCCGTTCCACGCTCAAAATTTTGGATGACATCAAGGTCATTGGCACCAATCGAAACGGGGAATTCAATAACATCTTGACCGGCGTTCAATTCAACGAAATCCTCGCCAGAGCTTAACGCAATGCGACCGCCCTGGTCAGGCAGCATAATTTGGTTGTCAGTGTCATTACCCTTCACATCAAACGCTTGAATGGGCGCAAGCTCTAAATCAATGTCTACAACATTGGTTAAATCGCCTTCAATCAACCCGGCTGTTGCATCATCAATTGTGATAAGCTGCTTTGACAAATCAATTTCTACTGAAGCGAGTTCCTCGTCACCCGAATAGGACAAGACGCCGTCTTTTTCCAAAAAACCTTGTGTGTCAGCTGCATCTGGAACCTCGCTCTTTTCTTTTTCTACCAACAATTCACTAATAGCAAGTCGTGTATCGCTCGAATAACCCTCCAAAGCCAAGGAGCTTGTTCCATCAGGGTAAATGGCCTGTTCCAAAAGACCTAAGGTGACCAGGTGGTCATCAGCGTATTTTGATAATTCCAATAAAAGCTGTGCCTCTGTGATCGAACCTGAATAATACAGTTGCAGGCCCGTTTGCAACAAAGCTGGATCAATGGCTTGGCCGGTTAATTCCTGATAACGGGTTTGCAAAAAAACTTCGATGGAGCGACCCGCATTTGCAAATTCTGTTGCGAAACGTTCTGAATTAAGAAAGCTTGATGCCATTTGTTCAAGAGAAACGCCATTTCTATAGGCTTCTCCCCAGACAAGCATTTGCTCATCAGGCATTGCCCCCCCAAACGCTGCTTGATAAAGCTTCCCAATTTGTAAATTAATGTCAAACTGAGGCTGCTGAAAACCTAAAAAGGCCAGAGCAGGTTTTGAAATAAGGTCGTTGCTTAACTCATCAGTCCATTTGCTTGTTTCATCCTGATTTGGTAGGCGAAATTGGGACGCTTTGAAAAACGCATTCACATAAAATTCATTGGTTAGTTCTGGCATGAGTTAAATTCCAAACGATTGGCTTGTAAAACCTCAGGTTTTACTTTTAAAGTAAAATTGTAAAGAAAAAATCTTCCCACTAACTGGCAAGTTCTTTGCATTGGATTTTTTAACAAACAAACATAAAGCATAAACCATTCCAAACTCATCCAAAGCTTGTTTACAACCAACCCACAACCGATAAACCTTTTTGAATATAAAAAAAGCGTAACGTATGCCTATTAAAATTTTTCCGGTGGTTCTGATCCTTCTCCTGCATGGCTGCTCTGACGAATCTTCAGAACCTATTAGCTTGGGTTCAGCACAGGATATCCATTTTAAATCACCGCCGGACTTCCTAAGCTTTAGAGCTGGTATCCAGCGCAAAAATGGATTTTTTAATTATTTTGTACCACTGATTCATGAAGCGAATCGTAACATTCTGCTTGAGCGACAACGATTAACCACGCTGATGCATCAGGATCGTTTAGGCCCTTCGGACCAGACCTGGCTGACAAGCTTAGCCGAGCGCTATGATTTGGCTGACTTCAACCCCGGTCAGCCATCGGACCAGGTAGCCCTGCTCAAGCGCATCGATATCATTCCAACGTCTCTTGCATTGGCGCAGGCCGCTAACGAAAGCGCCTGGGGTACATCACGATTTGCACGTCAGGCCAACAACTATTTCGGTCAATGGTGTTACACACCCGGTTGCGGACTGGTACCGAAACAACGTAATGCCGGGGCCTCTCACGAAGTGCGCGCGTTTGACCACCCCTTTGACTCCGTCAAAAGTTATCTGCACAATTTAAACAGTCACAGGGCTTATTCCGAGCTGAGAAGCATTCGGGCTCAACAGCGCCAGGCCGGACAACCCATTACCGGCCTAGCGTTGGCAGAAGGGTTGAAGCGCTATTCCGAGCGAGGCGAACACTATGTGGAAGAACTTCAGGCAATGATTCGTTACAATGAACTGTTCAGATTTAATCAATACAACCAGACCGCGAACCGAGACTGACCAACCTCAAGCAGCAAAAGGATAAAACATATGCCATTACTTGACAGCTTTACCGTCGATCACACCATTATGAAAGCGCCCGCCGTGCGTGTGGCCAAGACGATGAAGACCCCCGGGGGTGACACGATTACCGTGTTTGACTTGCGCTTTACGCGTCCCAACATCGACATTCTCGGCGAAAAAGGCATTCACACCATGGAGCACTTGTTTGCCGGTTTTATCCGCGAACACCTCAATCGTGAAGGGGTCGAAATCATTGATGTCTCGCCCATGGGCTGTCGCACCGGTTTTTACATGAGCACCATCGGCACGCCCGATGAAAAAGAAGTGGCCAAAGCCTGGGAAGCGGCCATGCAGGACGTACTGAATGTTCAGAAAATGGAAGACATTCCCGAGCTGAACAAATACCAGTGCGGCACCTACACCATGCACTCACTGGACGAGGCCCAGAGTATTGCACGCCATATCATTGATCAGGGCATTGGCGTCAACAAAAATGCCGACCTGGCCATGGATGAAGCCACCCTCAAGTCGCTGGGCAACGCGGTTTAACTTCCTTTTTTACCAGGCCTGGTTTTTACCGGGCCTTTCTTTTGCCTCTTTTTAGGACCCGATACGCTATGCGACTCGCCATCATCGGCGCGATGGAGGAAGAAGTCTCTCTGTTGCGCCAACAGCTCCAAGACCTGAAAACGGAGACCCGAGCCGGTTTTGAATATTACCTCGGCCGGATTCACAAAACCGATGTGATTTTGCTGCGCTCCGGCATCGGCAAAGTAAACGCCGCCATCAGTACCGCGCTACTGCTTGAAAAATATCAACCGGATGCCGTGATCAATACCGGTTCCGCCGGCGGCTTTCACCCCGATCAGGAAGTGGGTGACATCGTGATCAGCCAATCGGTCCTGCATCATGACGTGGACGTCTCGGTCTTTGGCTATGAAAACGGTCAGGTCCCCGGCAGCCCGCACCACTTCACACCCGATCCCAAACTGGTCGAAATCACTCAAAAAGCCATTGAATCCCTGGGCGAAGTGGCTCACATGCATGGACAGATTGCGACAGGGGACCGTTTTATGCATCACCCGGAAGATGTGGCGGCGACGCGGGCGAAGTTTCCTGACATGATTGCGTGCGAAATGGAGGCGGCGGCCATCGCCCAGACCTGTCATCGTTTTGACACGCCGTTTGTGATCATTCGCTCCTTATCGGACATCGCTGGCAAAGAAAACGCGCAAACCTTTACCCAATATCTTGATCAGGCCGCGACGCATTCCGCCAAATTGATTCTGGAAATCATCCACAAAGCCGACGATTTAGATTAAGGCGACCCTCCAAGCCGCAATGCACGACGGTCCAAGCGGCCCAAGCGGTTTCACATGAAACGTCCGACCGCTGTGGGCTGACCCCAATAAGGGCCCTGTGCCATATCACAGCCCATTTGACGCAAACGTTCGGCCCGAGCGGCATCATCAACCCCAGTGGCGACCACCGACGCATCCAGTGTGTGCGCCATATCAATCACTGCACGCACGCAGCGCGTTCCTTCCACGGTTTTCAACTGCTGCTCGAGCCAGGTCTCATTCAAGCGCATCTCCGACAGCGACACCTGCCCCAGACGAGTCAAGTCCAGTGCCAAACGACCGACATCACTCAACGTAATCTGAAAACCTGCCTGCGAAAACGCGTTCAGGCTCGCTAGATGCGAGTCGTCGTTCAGTCCGTCCACGCCGACATTGAGATGAACCTGCTCGGGAGAAATGCCATGCGACTGTAATCGTTTAACCAGAAAATCCACACTGGCTGGCGATGCCAGCCGACTGGCAAGCCCGGGGAGGCTCACCGTCCAATCCGGCGCCTGACGCTGCCAGCGCGAAAGATAATAGCAAACCGAGTCCCACAGCCACGCATTCACCCGCGTCGCATCGGGATGATTCCCCAGCAAGCCGTCCAAATCCGAAAGAGCTTGCACATCGGGCGCATCTGGCCAGTTCAGTGTCAGAGACACCCCCACAAATTGATCGCGCTTAATGTCGACCTGATGTTGCGCCAACAGTTGAAAATCACCCTGTTCAACGGCTTGTGTGATGCAGGCCTGCAACGGCTTTTCAGCTTGGCATCGCAACTGAGGCAAGCCACTGAAAAACGCATAGGTTTTCTTGCCTTGTTCTTTCGCGTAATACAGCGCCTGGTCGGCCCGGTCAATCAATTCCGAGGCCAATTTGCCATCCTGACCATAGGTTGCCACACCCAGGCTGGGCGAGGTATTGACCGCCTGGTTTTCAATCCAATAGGGGCGAGACACTTCCCGAATCAGACGTTCACACACAGCGGCAAGAGTTGCCTTTTTTGCCACCCCCGGCAACACCAGAACAAACTCATCTCCGCCCAGACGGGCCACCATATCCGTGTCTTTGACCGCGTTTAATACCCGGGCACTAACCAGCCGCAACAGCTCATCCCCGGCATGATGTCCCAGCGAATCATTCACCAATTTAAAACCGTCCAAATCCATAAACACCAGACTGAAAGGTGATTGACTGCGCTGAGCATGCATCACGCATTCATTCAAATACTCATATAAGCGCGCACGGTTCGGCAAATGCGTCAAAAAATCAAAGTGTGCTTGCTTGTATAAATGATGCGTGCGCGCCTGAACCTCTGACTCAATCCGAAGGGCCATGTCTGGCGGGTAAGCAAACTTACTCTGCAAACGCGACAGTATCTGGCCCAACCCGCCAGACGAGCGATACTCGTCGTTTTCAGACGGTTGGATTCGGTCTTGATTGGCTGCCATCAGATCCCGCGACCAAGACGTCGCCGGGGCCTGAACATTATTAATGTGTGGATGAACCAATTCCAGCATTGTTTTCCCCTGTGAGAAGGCTTTAAGCCAGCCATTTCATCGATGGTGTGTGCCTTTGCCCGTATCAAGCAAACCCAGTGCCATCTTTTTGCATTCCCCGAGTAGGCGCCAGTCAACCACCACCGTTCACATTGATATAACATCTTGGCACGGCTTCTGCTTATCGACCGTTAACGATAACCTTGAGTGGTTTCGGAACGAAATAATAAGGCTAAACACAAGGAGCTTTACCATGACCATGAACCCAACACTGAATCAAACACCGGTCGAAAATGACGCTGCCCCATTGCTGCAGGATTATCACCGCAACCCGCAAACCGAAGAAAACCTGGCCGATGATCCGGCCAAAACGGTGATGCTGCTGTTGCAAGGCGTGGTGGACAAAGGCAATCTGGCCAAACTTTGCCATACGTCTGAAGCGTATGTGGAAAAAGGGTTCCACCTGGGTCGTATGACCACCATCCTGGATGCACTGCGCGATCGTCTGGCCCTGACAAAGGAAACCCCGCTGGCCTATGATCTGGACGAGCTGTATCGCTATGCGGACAAAGCCATCCAGGAAGCGGTCTACGAAAAAGAGAGCTTCTACTTGGACAGCGCACTGGAAATTCTGACCGAAATCCGCGACGCTTGGCTGGAAATGATGCATTCATCTGGACAAATGGACGATAACGACTGAGCCGTGTTGACCCAACCCGGGTGACAGCTCAGAACCAACCCGCCCGGCTGCGCCGGGCGGGTTTTTTTATGCCTGAGACATTTCCAACAAACCACCTTAACTAATCCCCCTAAGCAATTGATAAAAAAGAGGTCTATCCCGTGATTATTTTTCTAGCAGTCGCTTGACATGAGTGCTAATTCTTGTATAGTAATGGTATTCAAACCAATTTAGATATGAGGTGATCGGTATGTCTAAGCAACTGATGGCATTCCAACAAAACCTGGTCCCCGGTCAGAATCTGGAAACCTACCTGCGTACCGTGCAGACGTTTCCGCAGCTGAGCGCGGAAGAAGAGCGTGAGCTGGCCGAACGCCTGTATTACCACCAGGACCTGGAGGCGGCACGCCACCTGATCCTGTCTTCGCTGCGTTACGTGGTACCGATTGCACGCTCTTACAATGGGTACGGCCTGCAGCTGAGTGATTTGATTCAAGAGGGTAACATCGGCCTGATGAAGGCGGTCAAACGCTTTAATCCGGGCGAAAAAGTCCGTCTGATGACGTTTGCCGTCCACTGGGTTCGCGCTGAAATCAACGAATTTGTGATCAAAAACTGGCGCATCGTCAAAACCGCCACCACCAAAGCGCAGCGCAAACTGTTCTTTAAGTTGCGTGGCGCCAAAAAATCCCTGGCCTGGCTCGGCAATGATGATGCGGACAAGGTGGCAGAAAAACTGGGCGTGACACGCAAAGACGTTCTGGAAATGGAGTCCCGGCTTTATGGTCAGGACATGCCCGTCGACATGTCAGCGGACGAAGAAGAAGACAACAAACACTATCCGGTTCTGGTCAGCCAGGAGATGGACCCGGAAGCACAACTGGTGGCAGAGTCTCAAAACGCCTTCGATCTCGGTCACATGAAAGCGGCCATGAAACAGCTGGATGAACGCAGCCTGGATATTCTTCAACAGCGCTGGCTGGCAGAGAAGAAAACGGGCCTGAAGGCTCTGTCAGAAAAATATGGCGTGTCCATGGAGCGGATTCGACAGATTGAACAGCAGGCGATCAAAAAATTGCGCCAGGCCATGGCCGAAGCGGCTTGAGCCGTCAAGCTGGACAACGCCAACTGAAATTAGCTGTTTGTCAGACGCGCTTCGGCGCGTTTTTTTATGCCCGGTTCAAACGCCCTGTTCAAGCCAACGGCTTAGCGCGCAAGTGCAGCCGGAAGGCATGCGAGGCTTGCGGTGCCACCACAATGGACTGGTCGAGCACATTGCCGGCTTCAACGCACAGCATTTTTGACCAGGCCTGGTTGTCCATGTCATCAAAGCCCCCGATCAACTCAGCGCCGGGGTTCCAGACCACCGTCGCCGTCGCGCCGGTTTTCTCAATTTCAATATTGCGTTTTTTGCCTGGGTCATGCAGTTGGACTTGGCCCGGCTGATTCAGATACACACGATCCAGGGGCGGCACAATCGACAAAACGTCTTCGGCACGATAGGGTGGCAAGTCTGTCAACTTATCATGGCAAACACTGTCCCCCAGCCCCGTCACAAACACCTCATTGGCATCGGACACCGAAAAATAACTGTGCATCGCTTCCGTGATCACAAACGGCTTGGTATCCAGATTACGGGAGGTCAGTGTCAGGGTCAGTTCCGCACCAACCAGGACTTCCAGGCTCAGCTCAAAATGCCACGGCCACAGAGCGCGGGACTGGGGTGTGTCGTGAATGCGAAACGTCAATCGGGTGCGCCCCTGCTCATCACTGTCCGAGGACACCAGCTGCCAGGTCATGTTGCGCACAAACCCATGCGCGGGCAAGCCTGGCTCCGCAGACACCCCAAACCAGGGCCAGCAGATAGGAATCCCACCGCGTACTGGCTTTTCACCACTGTAATGGGCCCGCTCGGACACCCACAATAAATCCGGCTGCAATTCGCCTGTATCCAGCCTTGGGGCAAAACTTAGCACACTGGCGCCATGGGTGGTCATGACCAGACGCGCAAAGTCATTGTTGACCTCAATCAGCGTCAAGGCACCCTGACGGTACAAGTGCATGCCCTGTGGGAATCGTTCGGCCCGTTTCAACGATACGCCTCCAGTGTCCGGGTTAACAGGGCATCATCATAATCCCCCGTCACATAAGCCTGCCCGATCGATTTCAGCAACACCAGACGAATCCGCCCGGCCTGAACCTTTTTGTCCCCCGCCATTAGACGCAGAAACTCGGCCACGGACAAGTCCGCCGGCGGCTTCACCGGCAAACCGGCCGACTCAATGACCCGGCTGATCCGCGCCTGATCGGCTTCGGTCAGATCTCCGAGCAGACGTGACAGATAGACGGCCTGCATCATCCCGGCCGCCACCGCCTCGCCATGCAGCCAGACCCCATAGCCCATGCCCGCTTCAATCGCATGACCAAACGTATGACCGAGATTAAACAGTGCCCGCAATCCGGCCTCTTTTTCATCCTTGGCGACGATGGCGGCCTTGTTGGCGCAGGAACGGCGGATCGCCTCCGTAATGGCCTCGGGCTCACGCGCACGCAATTGCGGCATGCGCGCCTCCAGCCAATCAAAAAACGGCGCATCCACAATCAGCCCGTATTTGATGACTTCGGCCAACCCGGCCGACAACTCGCGATCCGGCAATGTATCCAAGGTGGTCACATCAATGATCACGGCTTCGGGCTGGTGAAAAGCGCCGATCATGTTTTTGCCTTTCGGGTGGTTCACCCCGGTTTTTCCGCCCACCGAGGAATCGACCTGGGACAGGAGCGTGGTCGGCATTTGAATGAACCGCACGCCCCGCTGATAACTGGCTGCGGCAAATCCGGTCATATCACCGATCACGCCACCGCCCAGTGCCACAAAAGTACAGTGACGATCAAAGTGATGCTCGATGGCCACATCAAAAATCCGATTGAGAACGTCCAGATTCTTGTACTGCTCCCCATCGGGCAAAATCACGGTTTGCACTTCATACTCGGCAAACGCCGCCCGGGCCCGTTCCAGATAAAGCGGGGCGACCGTGGTATTGGTGACGATCAAGACTTGCGTTCCCTGAACATAAGGACGCACTTGCTCAACCTGCCCCAAAAGCCCCTGTCCAATGACAATCGGGTAGCTGCGTTCTGCCAGCTCCACACCGAGGGTTACCGGCGCCATCACAGATGAATCCGATCTCAATTGTGTTTGCGTCACTCTGTCTCCTTTCACGCTTTCACAGCCACCGTGTCCCATCCCTTTTCCGCAAATGAAACACGGCTTTTAAATCACCGCCTGCTCGGTCAACTGATCCATGATCTGACGAACCACTTTGTGCACCGACGCCTGTTCGGTCTGGATGACCAGATCGGCCACTTCGCGATAAAGCGGATCGCGCTCAGTCATGACGTTTTTTAACACCGCTTCGGGGTCGTCTGTCTGAAGCAGAGGGCGGTTGCGATCATGGCGGGTTCGGGCAAGCAACGCCTCCAAAGACGAGCGCAGGTACACCACAAACCCGCGTGAACGCAGATGCTTGCGATTCTGGGGCTTTAGCACCGCCCCACCACCGGTGGCCAGGACAATGCCCGGCTTCTGGGTCAACTGATCAATCAGACGGCATTCGCGCTTGCGAAAGCCCGCTTCGCCCTCAATATCAAAAATCATGGGAATCGACACACCGGTTTTGGCTTCGATTTCATGATCGCTGTCAAGAAAACGGTAATGAAGCTTATCCGCCAGGATGCGTCCGACCGTTGACTTTCCGGCCCCCATCGGCCCCACCAAAAAAATACTTTGTTTCTGCATGCGCTCTATTGTAGCCCAACTCCTCCCCGGCAAGAAGCCAAGGCAGGATTTTGTTTGCCACATGGCCCAACCAAGTCTGATAAAATGTGGTATTTATTTGTCACTGATGCCACCCAAACCAGAAGGAAACCTGACATGACGGGCTCTCTGTTTATCATTTCCGCCCCTTCCGGAGCGGGCAAAACCTCCCTGGTCAACAAGCTGACAGACAAAGATCCGCTGATTGATGTGTCCGTGTCCACCACCACCCGGGCTCAGCGTCCGGGTGAAGAAGACGGCATCAACTATCACTTTGTCGATGTGGCCACTTTTGAACAGCAAGTGACTCAGGGCGACTTTCTCGAGCACGCCCAAGTCTTCGACCATTATTATGGCACCTCAAAATCCGCGGTTGAGTCACAACTGGCCAATGGGAAAGACGTGATTCTGGAAATTGACTGGCAGGGTGCCCGACAGGTGCGCGATTTGATGCCGGATGCCATCAGTATTTTTATACTGCCGCCCAGCCTGCCGGAGCTGGAAAAGCGTCTGAAAAACCGACAGACCGACAGCGATGACATCATCGCCCGCCGCATGCAGGATGCCGTCAATGAAATGCGTCACTATGACGAGTTTGACTACCTGGTCATCAATAACAACTTTGACATCGCACTGGGCGAATTACATCACATCTTTCTGGCCAATCGCCAGCGGCGCGCGCATCAATTTGAACAACACCGCGCCTTGATACAAGCACTGACCAAATAACAGGAGCATACATGCCAGGTTTTGAACTGTTTGACCACCAGGAAAAACAACAGGTCGCTGAAGTCATGGACCAGGGGTTCACCTTTCGCTATAACTTTGATGGCCTGCGAAATAACGTCTGGAAAGCCCGTGAGCTGGAAGCACAGATTTGCGACACCCTTTCGGTCAAACACGCCCATCTGGTCTCGAGCGGTACCGCCGCGCTGTCAACGGCCCTGGCTGCCGCCGGCATCGGCGCGGGGGATGAAGTCATTGTGCCACCGTTCACGTTTGTCGCCTCGGTGGAAGCCATCGTGCTCGCCGGCGCCATTCCGGTCTTTGCCGAAATCGATGACACCCTGACCCTCTCGGCCGAAGGCATTGAAGCGGTCGTCACCCCCCGCACACGGGCAGTCAACTTTGTGCACATGTGCGGCACCGGCGGCGACATGGACGCGGTGAAAGCCGTGTGTGATCGCCACGACCTGATCCTCCTTGAAGATGCCTGCCAGGCCACTGGCGCTACCTACAAAGGCCAGGCGCTGGGCACCATCGGCCAGGTCGGAACCTTTTCATTTGACTCGGTCAAGACCATCTCCTGCGGCGAAGGCGGTGCGGTATTAACCAATGACGAACGCATCTATCAACATGCGCATCAATATTCCGATCATGGGCACGACCACATCGGCAATGACCGCGGCGCGGAAGATCATCCGATTATGGGCACCAATTACCGCATTTCTGAGATGAATGCCGCCGTCGGCGTGGCTCAGTGGCAAAAACTGGATCGGATTCTAAGCATTCAGCGCCAGAACAAACGCCGCCTGAAAGAGGCGTTAAGCCAATACGACGAAGTCAGCTTTCGACGCCTGACCGATGCCGATGGTGACAACGCCGGTTTCCTGAGCATCTTCCTGCCCACGGCCGAGCGGGCACAGGATGTGACCCGACAATTGAGTGAAGCAGGCATTGGCGGGGTGTTTTACTGGTATGCCAACAACTGGCACTACCTCAAAAACTGGTCGCACATTCATCGCATGCACAGCTCGGCGCGCCTGCCGATTGAGCTGGTGGATCAGCGCCCGGACTACACACAGGTCTCCGTCCCCCAGTCGGACGAGATCATGAGCCGGACCGTCTCTTTCCTGATTCAGCTGTCCTGGGATGAAGCCGAAATTCATAAACGCACTCAAGCGTTTCACAACATTTTTAACCCATAACGTTTCACCAGGCCTGGTAAAAAGGTCACACTGAAAACCGCAAAGGAATTGGATGAAATACCGCAATTTTAAAACCGTACCACGTATGATTTTCGGACGTGGCAGCTTTGACCAACTGGACGATGTTCTGTCTGAACAACGCCGGAACGAGCAGGATTTTGCCGTATTCCTGGTGGATGAAGTGCATCAGGGAAAGCCACTGGCTGAACGTTTACCGCTCGCCGACCCGGATCAGCTGATCTGGCTGGACGTCACCGACGAACCCAAAACCACCTACATTGACCAGTTGGTGGAAAAAATCCAGGCGTTTGCCGACGGTCAACGTCCGATCAGTGTGATCGGTCTGGGCGGCGGTTCGTCTCTGGACATTGCCAAAGCGGTCTCTCTGATGCTGACCAACCCGGGCAGTGCGGCCGACTACCAGGGCTGGGATCTGATCAAACACCCCGCCATCCATCATGTCGGCATCCCCACCATTTCCGGCACCGGAGCCGAAGCTTCCCGCACCACGGTTCTCACCGGACCGGAGAAAAAACTGGGCATCAACTCCGACCACACCGTGTTCGACCAGATCATTATGGATCCGGACCTGGTGGAGGGTGTCCCCAAAAACCAGTGGTTTTACACCGGCATGGACTGCTTCATCCACAATGTCGAAGCCCTCAATGGCACCTACATCAACGAATTCGCCCGTGCTTTTGGCGAAAAGTCGCAATCCCTGTGTCATGAGGTGTTTCTGGACGATCACCCCGATGCCGATGAAAAACTGATGATGGCGTCCTACTTTGGCGGCCAGTCCATTGCGTACAGTCAGGTTGGGGCCTGCCATGCCCTGTCGTACGGTCTGTCTTATGTACTGGGATACCATCACGGCATTGGTAACTGCATTGTGTTCAATGTGCTTGATGACTTTTATCCCGAAGGCGTTGCCACCTTCCGCAAAATGATGGCCAAACACAACATCACCCTGCCCGAGAACGTCTGCGCCGATCTGAGTGACGCGGAAATGGACAAAATGATTCAAGTGGCCTCGGGGTTGGCGCCCTTGTGGGACAATGTGTATGGGCCGGATTGGCAGAACAACGTCACCCCCGAATTGCTGCGTGGCCTCTATGAAAAAATGTGAGGCGGCCTGATGCGAACCATTGCACTGATTCCCGCGCGTTACGACTCTTCGCGCCTGCCGGGCAAACCGCTCAAGGACATCGGCGGAAAACCCATGATCCAACAGGTGTTCGAGCGGGTGCAGCAAGCCAGAGGATTGAATGCGGTCTATGTGGCCACCGACGATGACCGCATTCGCGAAGCGGTCGAAGCCTTCGGCGGCCAAGTGGTCATGACCCCCGCCGAGGCCGAATCGGGCACCGATCGCATTGCCGCCGCCGCGCAAGCGCTCAACCTGGCGGACGAGGATTTGATCGTTAATGTTCAGGGCGACCAACCCCTGATCCACCCCGAATCGATTGAAGCCGTGCTCACGCCGTTTCAGACCCCCGATGCCTCAGACTTTGATATGACCACGCTGTCTTTCAAAATCGTCAATGAAGCGGAAATCACCAGCCCGAAAGATGTCAAGGTGGTGTGTGATTATTACGGCAACGCGCTGTATTTTTCGCGTGCAACCATTCCCCACGGCCGGGATTACTGGGATCACGACTCGTTTAAACATCTCGGCGTCTACGCCTATACCAAGGCGTTTGTGGATCGGTTTAATCAGCTGCCTTCCAGCCGACTGGAAAACATCGAAAAACTGGAGCAACTCCGAGCGCTTGAATACGGCTATCGGATCAAAGTCATCGAAAGCCAGTGGGATTCCCCGGAAGTGGACGTGCCCGGCGACATCGAACTGATGAACCACCTGATTCAAGCCAGCCCTTAACGCCGTGCCCCGCGCCAACGATCCACGTCACAGCCCAAACGCTAACCAGGCCTGGTTATTTTACCGTTGGCTGTTGCGTCTGTTCAGCCCTGTTCTGGGACTGCTTACCCTTTACGAAGCCATAAACCGCCGGGGCGGCTGGCGTTATGTGCGCCAGAGGCTGGGCATTTACTCAAAAGCAGTGGCGTGGTCCGACCCGCTCTTGTGGATCCATTGTGCTTCGGTGGGCGAGGTACGCACCGTCACCGCTCTGGCCGACACCGCCCTGAAACAAGGCGAAACCCTTCTGATGACCACCCATACGCCATCGGGGCGGGAGGCTCTGTTGAGCTGGCGCAACTCGCACCCTCTGGCAGATAAGATCACACACGCCTACCTGCCTTTGGATTACCCCTCTTGCGTTCGCCGCTTTCTCCACCATTTTCACCCCAAACAGGCCTGGGTGGTTGAGTCAGAAATCTGGCCTCACTTGTTTTGCGCCATGGCTGAGCGCGGACCGATCCACTTAATCAATGCCAGACTGTCTCAACGCACCTACCACAAATTAACGACTGAAATCGTCCCCCGCCCAAACTGGTTCTGGCAACGTGTCCGCCAACTTTATCGCGAAACCTTTCAGTGCCTGACTCAGGTATTGGCCAAAAATCCCACGGAAGCCAGTCGATTTGTGACGCTGGGCGTGGATTCAAAAAACGTGCAGGTACCTGGCAATCTAAAGTTGGCCAATGTCCAGACCCACCCCGTCTATGCTAGGCTGACCCAACGCCCATACGTTTTATTGGCATCCAGCCATGACGACGAAGAATACCAGGTGGCCCGTCGCTGGTTGCAGCAGAACCCCTCACAACTGCTGGTGATTGTGCCACGCCATCCCGAGCGGCGCCGCGCCCTCCTCAAGCAGCTGCGTTCCTTGACAAACAAACTGACTCAAGCCAGTCGCAACGAGACCCCCACGCCCGACACCCGCCTTCATCTGGCCGACACTTTTGGCCAGCTGATGCCCTGGTTTGCGCACGCTCAAGTGGTCATCATGGGCGGGAGCTTTGCCCCTAAAGGCGGCCACAACCTGCTGGAACCGGCCTCGCTCGGCGCCTGCCTGATCACAGGGCCGGACATGCGTGACTTTGAACCCGAAACCCGAGCTTTGCTTGACGCCGACGGACTCAAACAATGCCAGGATTACGATCAGCTGATGACCACACTGTCGGCCTTGATGGCCAATCCTGACACCCGTCGAAAGATGGGACAAAACGCCAAAAAATGGTTAGAAGCCAATCAAACCGTGCTTGAACGTTACATCGCTCACCTGTTTCCGCTTAACACTCGACGTCGCGGCAGGTGGGGTCAATCAAGTAAATAGTTGAACCCCAAAGTAAAATACAGGTAAAATATCGGGTTCACTCCATAACTTACAGGAAATTGCGACTATGGCACGAGTCACCGTTGAAGACTGTCTGGACCAGGTTGAAAACCGCTTTGAACTGGTCATCTTAAGCGCGAAACGAGCACGCCAACTTTCTTATGGCGCCGAGCCCACTCTGGAATGGGACAACGACAAGCCATCGGTCATGGCCTTGCGCGAGCTGGCCGACAACACCATCGACAAAGACGTGGTGATGTCTGACCCTGACACCCCGCCTTTCTTCGGGTAATTCCCAGGCATGCCCACTCCGACCAGCCTTGACCCATTATTGGAACAGGCCGGCACCTACCTGAAAAAAAAACAACTGCGCCAGCTCAAGGCGGCGTTTGAATTTGGTGCCGAAGCACATAAAGGCCAGACCCGTAAGACGGGTGGCGATTACATCTGGCACCCGGTCGCGGTGGCGCAAATTCTGGCCAACATTCATCTCGACCATGAAAGCCTGATCGCCGCGCTTTTGCACGACGTGGTGGAAGACACGCCCTACAGCAAGCAAGACATCATTGACCGCTTTGGCAAAAACGTCGCCGAAATGGTGGACGGCGTCACCAAACTGGGCAAGCTGGAGTTTGACAACCCCAAGGAAGCCCAGGCCGAAAACTTCCGAAAAATGGTGCTTGCCATGGCACGCGATATTCGCGTGATTCTGATCAAACTGGCCGACCGCCTTCACAATATGCGCACGCTGGGCGTCATGCGTCCCGACAAACAACGCCGCATCGCATTGGAAACCCTGGAAATCTACGCGCCCATTGCCGCCCGTCTGGGCATCAATGCCATACGCATCGAACTGGAGGACCTCGGGTTCAAAGCCATGCACCCATTTCGGGCCGCCGTGCTGGAAAAAGCGGTGAAAAAAGCACGGGGCAATCGCGATGAAATCGTTGAACAGATCAACGAAGGCATCAGCAAACGGCTGGAGGATGACCATATTCCGGCTCAGGTCGTCGGGCGTGAAAAGCACCTCTACAGTTTGTACAAAAAGATGAAGTACAAGCACCTGAGCTTTGACGAAATTCTGGACATTTTTGCGTTTCGAGTGGTCGTCAACAGTGCCGATGAGTGTTATCGGGTGCTGGGCTCCGTGCATTCACTCTATAAGCCTTTTCCCGGGCGTTTTAAAGATTACATCGCCATTCCCAAAGCCAATGGCTATCAATCTCTGCACACGGTGTTATTCGGACCTTATGGCGCCTACATTGAAGTCCAGATCCGCACCAACGAAATGCATGAGGTCTCAGAGCATGGCATTGCCGCCCACTGGGTTTACAAGCAGACGTCTGACGGCGAACCCAGTCCTCAGCGTAATCACGCTCTTTCAGCCGTCGAGGTTCGCGCCCAGGAATGGGTCAAAAACCTGCTGGAAATCCAGCAGGGCGCTGGCAACTCGCTCGACTTTCTGGAAAACGTCAAGATCGACCTTTTCCCCAATGTGATTTATGTGTTTACGCCCAAAGGCGATATCATCACACTCCCGTCTGGCGCCACTGCCGTCGACTTTGCTTACGCCGTGCACACCAATATCGGCCATGCCACCGTCGGCTGCCGGGTTGATAAAAAACTGATCCCTCTGCGCACACGCCTCGAGAGCGGCCAGACGGTCGAAGTCATTCGCTCCAAGGACCTGCAACCCAATCCGTCCTGGCTGCATTTTGTTACCACCGCCAAAGCACGCTCTCAGATCCGTGCCTTTTTGAAAAACCAGCAATCCGAGTCCGCTTCCATCCTGGGCCAGCGCCTCCTAGAAAAAGCTCTACGCGGATTCCAACTCCACTACGAACAGCTCACCGATGCCATTCGCGAAGGCCTTGTGGTGGAACTCAAGCTGCAAAGCTGGGAGCAACTGCTGGAAGAAATCGGGCTGGGACGGCGCCTGTCGAAACTGGTGGCCAAACAAATTCATGACAGCCTGCTGGGCTCGGATGACGAAGTCCCACTCAATGAAGAAATCGGTGCCATGTCACACCCACTGGTGATCTCCGGGACCGAGGGGATGGTGGTGAACTTTGCCGGGTGCTGTCACCCCATTCCCGGGGATGACATCATCGGCTTTATCAGTGCCGAGAAAGGACTGGTCATCCACCGTCAGGAATGCGCCAACGTGCGCCACTTCAAAAATCATCCGGAAAAATGGCTGGACGTAAAGTGGGAAGAGCAAATCACTCAGACCTTTGATGTCGAGTTATTGCTAGAAGTGCGCAATACACGCGGGGCTCTGGCGACCATTGCCAGCAAAATCGCAGAAATGAAAACCGACATCGACCGGGTCCGCTCGGAAGACAAAGACGACTCTTACAGCCTCATGCACATTGTCATCAGCGTGCATTCCCGCAAACATCTGGCCGATGTAATGCGCAAACTCAAACGCCTAGCCATTGTGGAAAAAATTCACCGGGTCTGAAGGCCGACCCGTCTGGCAAGCGAAGTCTGCCCTCGGCCGCACGATAAGCATCGCATTTTTGCACAAAAACCCTTATCATTATTAAAAAGAAAGCACAGCCACTTTCGCTGATAAGATTCCAACTTTAAACACATAGAATGCACTTATGAAACAGATTATTCAGACCGAGAAAGCCCCCCAGGCAATCGGCCCCTATTCCCAGGCAGTCAAAATTGACAACACCGTCTATCTATCGGGCCAAATCGCGCTGCAACCGGACACCATGACCCTCAAAGAAGGCGAGATCAGTGAACGGATTCACCAGGTGTTTCGCAACCTTTCTGCCGTGTGTGAAGCCGCTGGCGGCAGCCTGCAGGACATCGTCAAGCTCAATATCTTTTTGACCGACATGGACCATTTTGCCACCGTCAACAGCATTATGGCGGAGTATTTCCAGGAACCCTATCCCGCCAGAGCGGCGGTAGCGGTCAAAACCCTGCCTAAAAACACAGACGTGGAAATGGACGCCGTCATGGTCTTGTCTTCTTATTGAGGTTGAACCAGGCCTGGTCAAATTGACCAAACGGCACATATCCTGCTAAGACACGAACATCCAATCAACACTCACTGACACGTAAAATGGGGCATCCTTATGCCATTGTGGTTTGAGAAAGGCGAATCCAGACGGTTTCAGCGCATCGACCTTCCGCTGAAACTTTACATCACCCCCAAAAACCCTATCAGACACATGGACATCATGGCGCTCGGCATTGATTATTTTCCGCCCATTGTCAAAAAACAACTCAATCAATACCAACGGGATGTAGAAAAATGGTTGCCTCAGGTACAGGAACACCAGGCCGACATGCAAACGGTGTTCAAACAACTGATGCAATCAGCCGACTTTTTTGCCCGCTGGACTGATGAACTGGCCAAAGGCCGAGCCCCCAATCGTGACAAAGACAGCTGGCTACGCCTGCACGCATATGCGAAAGGGGTTGCACATCTGCTCACACCGCTCAAAGCCACCCCAAAAACCTGTCAGTACCTCACGATGATTGATGACAAGTTGATGCAGTATTATCAGCACTTCAAGCAAATTATTGAGCACAGCACCCATGCTCAATTTCATTGCGACCGATTGCTGACTCAGCAAAACTTTGACATTGATACGGTCATGGCCGCGTTTGAATCCGACAAATACGCCCGCTCGCCACTGGTCCAGTCGCTATTGCATCTATACCGCTACATTGAAACGGTGCTTAATGCCTACGATGAGCTCAACCTGGACATGCATTCGCGTCAAAACCCAAAAGTCTGGGCCACGCAAACCGCCAACATTAGCGCCGGGGGCGTGGCGGTGTTTCGACCCAAGCGCTTTGCGCAAGGGGAAAAACACTTGGCCAATCTTTATTTTGCCGAGCAGAAAAAGCTGGTGCAACTGCCGGCTTACCTGGCCCGCTCTTTTTCGATACAACAGAAACACACCGAGTGCAATGCCTTCAACTTTGACTTCCCAAGCGGCCAGGACCAACACCTGATTCAACATGAAATCGAACGATTCGAGATTCTCGACAGCATGAATGTGGCACTGACATAGGACTGATCCCATGCCTCAATTAACACAGACCATTGAGCCCAAATACATGAACGAGTTGTCATTTACTTTGCGTAATGCCGCCTCAGAACTGCTTCGGGACGTGCCCCTGCGCCAGTTGCTGGAAATCAGCTTTGCCCAAATACCCGAATCACTTAACAAGCATTACAACTTATCCACCAGCCAATGGCACCAGACCAGCATTGCGGTGATTCTGACCAAACTTTCCATGTTCACGCTGGGCTCACACCTGCCCCCAAAAGCCCTGAATCACCTGCAGGCGGTTGCCGCTTACGCACTGGGACTGGAAAATACCAGCGCCGCCGACCTGGCCGAGCAAATCCGAAAAGACGCCCCCATTCTCGCCGAACGCTTGGACCAGTTACAGAAACTGCAAACCCGGCACAAGGTCAGCGCTTAACCGGCCTCACTGGTTCAGTGTGGAAACGGAAAAAGTAGCGATCAAATCAAACATCGGTTCACCTTCTTCCATCCCCATCGGCGCCAACACTGCCATATCGCCCGGCTCAAGCCGATGGTAAATCAGTTCGCCAATATTGGGTCGGTGCGTGACCATTACCAAATTGCCCGGCCCCGAAAAAGAGGCAATCCGTTCCCGTGTTTGCGCCAAGCGTGCCTTGGCCTGAGATTCGGGCAACGCACGAATCACGCGTAGCATCGGCGCGACTTCATAGCCACCAAACGCAATTTCAGCGGTGTCTCGAGTACGGCAGTGCGGACTGGCCAAAACCGCACGGACCTCTATCTGCCGTTGGCGAAACGCCTGACCGATCCATTGCGCTTGCTCACGCCCAACCGCATTCAGATTGCGTTCCGTAAAACAACTATCGTCCAGGGTGAGTGGATCACCAAATTCGCGATCAATGGCGGCATGTCGCACCAACACCACCTTTCCGCCTTCCTGTAACGCCTGCCAAAACGTCGCCTCATCATCGGCTTTCAGTGGTGTACTCATGACAACCAGCAGCCAGCCCAACACACCATAGAGCCCATATTTTTGCCATACTCGCATTTTCATCTCCCCCTGATCTCAACGATCTCAACCTGATTTCACCTAATTTTATGCCAGCGGCTGAAACCAATCGTGATGAAATTTCACAAGAGATCATAGACACCTGAAAACGAAGATGACAAGCGATCACAAATGTTATAACATCACAAAAAATGCACTGGACCCATTATGACGGCTCAAATCGACGAACGACTGCAACAAGCCAAACGAGTATGTCAGCAGAACGGCCAACGCCTGACCCCGATCCGGGCAGGGGTTTTACAATTATTACTTGAATCCGAGCAGCCGTTGAGCGCTTATGAGCTGCTCGCGCATTATCAGACCAAACACGTCAGCGGCGCCCAGCCCATGACCATTTATCGGGCGTTGCATTTTTTACAACAACAATCTTTAATTCATCACTTGAGCAGTCGTCGCCAGTATGTGGCCTGTGATCACCCGCATACGCACGCAGCGCACCGTTTGACGCAGCTGTTGCTTTGCGACGAATGCGGACACACTCAGGAGGTGCCCTTGGAACCGCACCTTTCTGAAGCCATGCAAAACCATGCCCAAGCGCATGCCTTTCGTTTAAAGCAAACCGAACTGGAATTACACGGCCTCTGCGCCCATTGCCAACAATCCGAAAAGGAACCTTCCCATGTTTAAGCGTTTATTGACCGGTTTGAGCCTTTGTGGATTTTTCGGCCTGGGGTGGTTGTCCTCGCCGGTTCTGGCGCAAGCATCGCACCATCATGGCGAGCATGACCCCGCACACCATCACAAAACAACGTCACACGCCCCCCATGTTCACGGACGGGCTGCCATGCAGATTCTGGTCGATGCCGACAATGTCCTGGTGGAAACCCAACTCCCGGCCGACACACTGTTCGGATTTGCTCATGCGCCGAGGACACCCGAGCAACATGACCTGATCCAGAAACGGCATAAAGCCCTGAAAACCAGCGGCATCCGCTTTACGAACACAGCCAAGTGTCGCATTACACACGCGCAGTGGAAAAATCCCCTGACAAGTCAGGCAGACAGCCATCAAACCAATCATGCCGACATTCAGATATCCTGGCACTATCACTGTCAGGCACCGACTCAATTGAAAGACGCCGATTTTTCTCCTTTGTTCCAAGCCTGGGCCAGACTGGAACAGATCGAACTGGAATGGCTCATGCCGAATAAACCAGCCAATGCCAAGCGCATCACACCTGAACACCCACATATTAAACTGACGCCCTGAACGTATGAGTTTTGCTTTCGAGTTGAATGATTTGCGCTTCGGATGGCAGAAAGGCCGGCCCGATGTGTTGCACATTGATCGCCTTGCCTTACCCAAAGGCGAACACCTTTTCATACAGGGTGCCAGCGGCAGCGGAAAAAGCACGCTGCTCAATCTCTTGAGCGGTGTCTTACTGCCCTCCAGTGGAAAAATTTATGTGCTTGATCAGGACATGCAGGGGCTGTCCGCAACCCAACGGGATCGCTTTCGGGCCGACCGGCTGGGCATTATTTTTCAGCAGTTTAATTTGCTGCCTTTTTTAAGCCCGATTCAGAACGCCCAGTTGCCCTTAACCTTTTCGCCAAAGCGCAAAAAAAACTGCGCTCACCCTGACACCAGGATTGCGTCGCTGTTACAACAACTCAATCTGCCCAAACCGCTCTGGCATCAGCCAGCCAGTCAACTGAGCCTTGGCCAGCAACAACGCATTGCCATTGCGCGTGCTTTGATCGGTGATCCTGACCTGATCATCGCTGACGAACCCACCTCAGCGTTGGATGCCGGCCACCGAGACCGGTTTATGCAATGCCTGTTTGACACCGCTCAAAATGGACATACCAGCATTGTGTTTGTCAGCCACGACCCAACGCTTGCGCATTATTTTCAGCATCAGTTTCGCTTGCCAGACCCGGCAGAGACGGCCACAGGAGATGACACATGACGTTTCTGACACTGGCCCTGAAAAGTGCCTGGCATCGCAAAACCCCCATGCTGCTGGCCGCCATTTCCGTTGCCATCAGTGTCGCGCTCTTGTTTGGCGTGGACACTCTTCGTAAACAGGCCAAAGAGAACTTTCTCAATACCGTCGCCCAAACCGATCTGATCGCCGGGCCGCGTACCGGTCCGGTCAACCTTTTGCTCTACAGCGTGTTTCATCTGGGCCAACCTACAAACAACATGGGCTATGACAGTTATCAATACATTAAAAGCCATCCTCAGGTGGACTGGGCCATCCCTCTGTCATTGGGCGATTCACACCGGGGGTATCGGGTGATCGGCACGGAAGCCGTGTTTTTTGAGCATTATCGCTACGCAGAGGCGCATCGCCTCACATTTGAAAGCGGTCAGGCATTTCATGATCTGTATGAGGTCGTATTGGGCGCCGAAGTGGCACGTGCGCTGGGTTATGAGCTGGGTGACCGCATAATCCTCTCGCATGGCGTGCCAACGCATGCACAGACCCATCTGCCTGCTCACGACAACAAACCCTTTCGCGTCGCCGGCATCCTCAAACCCACCGGCACGCCGCTTGATCGTACCCTGCAAACCTCACTGCGCGCCCTGGAAGCGATTCATCTGGATTGGCAAAGCGGGCGCCCGTCGCCTTTGCAGCTGTCCTCCGAGCTGACTCGAAAACTGGCCCCCGAGCCCAAAGAAGTGACCGCTGTCATGATTGGCCTGACCAGCAAGGTTCAGACGTTTCGAATGCAACGCCAAATCAACGCCTACCGCGCCGAACCGCTGATGGCGATTCTACCGGGGGCAACACTGGCTCGCTTCTGGCAGAGTTTGCGTCACATTGAACAGGCCTTTATGCTATTGTCTTGGGGGGTGTTTGTCGCGGCGCTGACCGGCATCCTGATCAGTCTGCTCAACAACTTACAGCAGCGGCGCCACGAAATCGCTTTGTTACGGGCCATTGGTATGCACCCGCGCGGGATTTTGGGTCTTTTTTGGCTGGACACCGTCTTAATCATGCTGGCCGGACTGGGGTTGGGATTGTTTCTGCTGCAGGCCGCTCTGACGCTGTCCGCACCCTGGTTGCTGGATCACTACGGTCTCCATGTCCAGTTTCAATGGCCAGACATGGCACAGCTGCGCATGGCAGGAATCGCCATCGCGGTTGCCTTACTGGCCAGCACGCTGCCGGGCTGGCTGGCGGCCCGCCAGAATTTACAGAAAGGGCTTCAACCTTAATGCGTCATCCGCTCAGACATCGTGTCCTTGCGTTTTTAGTTAGCCTTCCATCCATGGTCACTCGCCTGAGCCTGATCGGTACTCTGTCGGTTTCTGGGCTGATGCCCGTTCAGGCGGGAGAAACCGCTCAGACCATTTACTGGCAGGATCTGATCCCGGCCAGCCACCATCCGGACAAAGTGCTGGCCAAATACGAAGAAGAAATCGAGTACCTCAATACCCTGCCCGATGGCAGCGAGGAAGGACTTAAAATTGTGCAGACCATCCAGGAAGAGCTCGACAATCTTCCTGTCAATCCTGCATTGGATGGGAAAACTATTTCCCTGGCTGGCTACATCGCCCCCCTCGATATCCGCAACGGACTGGTTCACAGCTTTTTGCTGGTCCCCTATTTCGGCGCCTGCATTCATGTGCCCGCGCCCCCGCCCAACCAAACCGTCTATGTGACCACCGCCAAAGGCCAGGCCCTGCGGCTGGACCAAATTGACTACGCCTTCAAAATGACCGGTCAAATGACGCTGGAGGATAAAAACACCGAACTGGGCGATTCCGGCTATCATTTGCGCAACGCCCACGGCGAAGTCTTCAAAGACGACGTCTGGCTGGAACCCGAACCGGATTCAACCCCATCGCCCTGAGCCGGGTACAGATCTGACCAGGCCTGGTCATTTTTCCTCATCAACCCGCCTCGCTTTTGCATCAGCTTTGCTAAAATAGCTGGATTAAAAGCCAGAGAGGAACGCCGATGCAATTGGCGCGTCAACGCCTGACTTCGCTCAAAGGGGTCGGTGAAAAACAAGCGGAAAAACTGGCACGCCTTGGCCTGCATGTCGTTCAGGATTTGCTGTTTCATCTGCCTTTACGCTACCAGGACAAAACAAGACTCCAGCCGGTCTGTGAATTAGTGCCGGGCCAGGAAACCCAGATTGAAGGCGAAATCGTCTCCCAGCACCTGACCCAAAGCCGCAACAGCAGTCTTCTGGTCAGCGTGATCGGCGCCGACGGCGGGCGTCTGACGCTGCGTTTTTTTCATTTTGGCTTTCGACAGGCTCAGCAATTCAAACGTGGCAGCCACATCCGCGCCTTTGGGGAAGTCCGAGGCGGCCCCAAAGGGCTGGAAATGGTCCACCCTGCCTACCGACTTTTTGCGCCAGACAACCGGCCACCGCTGGAAACCACACTGACCCCGGTTTACCCTTCCACCGAAGGGCTGGGACAGGCAACGCTGCTCAAACTGATCAAGCAGGCCATGGCGCTGCTGCAGCAATACCCGTTAGACGAAGGGCTGCCAAAGAGCTTGCTCAGCCAATGGCAGCTCCCCCCCATCAACCAGGCGCTGACCACTTTGCATCAGCCGCAACCACATGACGACCTGGCCGCCCTGAAAGCCTTCACTCACCCGGCTCAAGCGCGTTTGATTTTTGAAGAACTCCTGACCCATCAGCTCAGTATGCAATGGTTACGTCAGCAGGAGCAAACCCGTTTTGCCCCGCCAATCGGTGCCAGTCAGCGAGTGAATCAGCTGCTCGCCTCGCTTCCATTCGAGCTGACCGGGGCGCAACAACGCGTCTGGGCCGCCATTGCCGAAGATCTGAAACGTCCGCACCCAATGCAACGACTGGTTCAGGGGGATGTCGGCTCCGGCAAAACCATCGTCGCTGCCATGGCCGCCATTCAAGCCGCCGAGGCCGGGTTTCAGGTGGCGGTCATGGCCCCAACTGAGATCCTCGCCGAGCAGCACCGCAACCACTTTGCTGAATGGCTGGAACCGCTGAAATTGGAACTGGCATGGCTCAATGGCCGGTTGAAATCGGCTGAAAAACGTCATCAATTGGCGCGGATCGAACAGGGTGATGCCAAAATTGTGGTCGGCACCCATGCCCTTTTCCAGAAGGAAGTGAGGTTTGACCGGCTGGGACTGGTCATCATTGACGAACAGCATCGGTTTGGGGTGCATCAGCGTCTGGCCTTGCATGACAAAGGGCTGGACGGCGAAACGCATCCGCATCAATTGATCATGACCGCCACGCCCATCCCACGTACACTGGCGATGAGTGCCTACGGCGACCTGGACTTATCCGTCATTGACCAGTTGCCTCCCGGACGCCAGCCCGTGGACACAGCGGTGCTCAATCAAAGCAAACGCGAAGACGTCATGGCGCACCTGGTCACTCAGTGTGAGCAGGGCGTTCAGGCTTACTGGGTCTGCCCTCTGATCGAAGAATCCGATCAATTGGACGCACAGGCCGCCGAAGTCACCGCCGAACAGTTTCAACAGCACTGGCCAGATTTACGTCTGGGACTGATTCATGGCCGTATGAAAGGCGAAGAAAAGGCGCAGGTCATGGCGGCATTTCAAGCCCATCAACTGGACCTGCTGGTGGCCACCACCGTCATTGAAGTCGGCGTCAATGTACCCAATGCGAGCCTGATGATCATCGAGAATGCGGAACGACTGGGACTGGCGCAATTGCATCAACTACGCGGACGGGTGGGACGAGGCGCCAAAAAAAGCCACTGTGTGCTTTTATACAAACCGCCCCTGTCAGAGACCGGTAAGGCTCGCCTCAACATCATGCGCGAAACCAATGATGGCTTTGTGATCGCCGAAGAGGACTTAAAACTGCGAGGTCCGGGCGAGATTCTCGGCACCCGACAAACCGGCGGCCTGCAGTTTCGCATTGCCGACCTGGAACGGGACCAGGCCTGGTTAAATCAGGCCCGCGAAGCAGCCATGACACTCCTCAACCAAATGCCTGACGAAGCAGACTGTTTACACCAACGCTGGCTGGGTGAAAAAATGGGATACCAGCATGCCTGACTTGACCGTACAATCCCTGCGTCAGACGCTGGCACAGGCAAGCTGGCAACCCGAGCGTCTGATCCAGCGAGTCGCCCCGCCTGATTCCCTGCGCCCCTGGCTGATCGACCGCGGCTCACTGACGCAGAATTTGCGTCGCCTTTGTCCAAACCTGAGCGTGGCCGTGATGGACGAAGGGGAACAACGTCCGACCCGACAGGAAGCAAGGGCACTGCAACGGGCTCCGATGCGTCGTTGCTGGGTGCGCACCGTGCGGTTGCACTGCCACGGTCAAACCTGGGTTTATGCTCGCACAGTCATTCCCGACTTAGGGCCCGGCAATCCCTGGTATTCACTGAAACAACTGGGCAACCAACCCCTGGGTGAGGTGCTGTTCAACACCCCGAATCTGATCCGTTCCGATTTTCAATTGGCACGGGTTCACTCCAACGCTTTTGCACGTCAGTCCTTATTTTCCAATGCAGGTACGCCCTTGCTGTTAACCGAAGTGCTGACCGACACCCTTGCGGCGCGCCTGTGACTCACGGCCTCGATTCCGGCGCGTAAAAACGAGCCTCCAACTCAATGAGAATACCTTTTTCTGCCGCCTGCCAGGACTCGCCTGGATGCGGGCGGGCAAACACACCGGTTTCCAAAAACAGCCAATCGCGATAGACCCTCTGACGCCAACGGACATCGGGCCCGTAAGCGCGCAGCCCCCAGCCATCCTGGCGATTGTCCCACTGTGCGGAGAATCGATACGAAAACCCCTGAGTGGAACTGACCTGATCGTAAAGTGTCCAGGCGTGTGAAACGTCACGCCCCCCGTCATCCCGCCAGGCTTCCATCCCGGTTTCCGAACGGACAAAGCGCTGCTCAGTCCAGTAATAAGACACCAGTTGCGTCAGCCGGGCGCCGGCACCGTCCTGGCCCGACCAGAAAACGGCCGGTCGGGTGCGCGCCTCCCACACCCCCAGATCCCAGACATACTGAGATTCAATCTGCGCACTGAGTGAGGGCAGGTAATCCTCATCCATTCCGATCCCCACATCGATTAGGGAGATCAGATTTTCATTGGACTCAAAAAAGGTCTGAAGGCCTAGCGAACTCTGGCGCTCTTCGGTGGGTTGGGCAACCTGAACCCTTGCCGAGTCGGATGATGATCCGGCATTCGCATTGTTTCCAGCTTGTTCGGAAAAGGGGTCTCGGGCCGACTTCAGCCATAGATGCCAGCGTTGCTCTGTACGCGGCAAGGCGATCCGGGCATCCAGATCCACCGCGGAACTCAGACCATCCGTTGACTGATAAGAAAAAGGCAGGGTCACATCCAATCGACTGCCGCCTGCCTGTTCAAATTCATCGGCCGCACCAAAGAAACCATCCAAGGTTCGTCCGACACCGTCCACCGACGAGCCGATCCATGCATGCACGGTGTCCATGGGCGTCTGGGTATCCGGCTGAATGATCGCCTCCGACACCTCGGCCTCTCGCGAAGAAGGCTCCTGGCTTTTCAAGGCGTCGTCACAGATCCCCGGCAGCCCCCAAAGACACCCCAAAGTCAGTATAATGGCGTTTTGTTTGATTAAGCGATGCTTCACATGTCCGACCACATTCAACAGCTTCAGGCTCAATATAACGCGATTGAGGATCGGATTCTGCTTAAATTGCATACACAGTCCGGCTTTGAGGCCAGTGCCTGGATTACCCGGCGCTTTCTGGCCTTATTGTTGCCCGCACTGCACGGCGAACATCCGCAAACGGGCGAGCCCATTCTTTCCCCTCAGCAAATGAAACAATGGGCCGCGAACAGCACCGACGACGCAGGTGAAAACGCCGGGGACCTGCCGGAAGAAGCCTTTGAGCAGGCTTATGAGGCCCCGCAAGAAGCAAAAGACCTGATTGGCCCGGACCCAATCCTTCTGAGCAAAATTACTTTCCGCGGGCTGGACAGCGACCAGCCGAAAATTGCTCTGGAGCCGGAAAAAGGAGCCGGACTGGAACTGGGCTATGACCCCAAAGTCGTGCAAGTGCTTCTGCATTTATTGGAAAAAGCCATTGAAAAGAGTGACTGGTCACAGGATCTTCACGCCACGGATCCGTCTCTTTATCACTGAGCATGGAAGCTCGATCCGGACAAGCGCCGGCTACAGATACGCCACCACCAACCCAAGCCAAATCACCGCACCGATCCAATGGTTGTGCAAAAACGCCTGAAACGCCGAAGAGGCTTGCCCTTTGCCCAACAGGATTTGATGATACCCCATCAGGCCGGCGGCGATGACGACCGATATGGCGTAAGCCCAACCCAGCTCAAACACCCATCCGATTGCGACCAACCCGGCCAGCATCAGCAACTGAAACATAAAAATCGCCGGGCGCACGTAATCCCCAAATAAAACCGCCGTGGATTTGATGCCGACTTTCAGATCATCCGGTTTGTCGTAAATGGCATAAGCGGTGTCATAGATCAGTGCCCATACCAGAGTGGTGGCGTACACCCACCAGGCCACAACCGGTACCTGAGCCTGAACGGCGGAAAATGACATCGGAATTGCCCAGGCAAAGGCTGCCCCCAGAAACAATTGCGGCCAGTGAGTGTGGCGCTTCATAAACGGATAAAGCGCGGACAGGCCAAGCCCCACCAACGACAAGGCAATGGTCAGACCGTTCAAGGTCAATACCAAGGCAAACGCCAGTACTCCGAGCAAAACAAACAGCCCCAACGCCTGTTTTTCGCTCACCCGACCGGTCGCCAGCGGCCGATCACAGGTGCGTGCCACATGACCATCAAAATGTCGATCGGCATAATCATTGATCACACAACCGGCCGAGCGCATCAGCACCGTCCCCAGTACAAAAACGATCAGCACCCAAATCGGCGGCACCCCTTCTGCCGCCAGCCACAACCCCCAAAGTGTCGGCCACAATACCAGATAAATCCCGACCGGGCGGTTCAGACGCGTTAAATCCACTGCATCGCGCCACGACATCATCATTGCGTCAGACCATCCACAATCGCCATCACGTCGGCTTTTGCTGACGGAGTCATTTCCAACCAGGCTGTCTGCTCGCCCATGTTGTCTTCAAAATTCAATTTAACTTCCGCCGGGGGCTGATCCTCAGCGGCTTTCTGCCAGTGGATAATATAAGCCCAGCCAATAAAATTGGACTGGCCGCCGTCTTTGACCACCAGCGTCCAGCCAGCCTGATCCATCGCCTTTTCAAACGGTTCGGCTTGCTTGGCATCCAAGGTGTGATACAACATATGTGCTCCTTGTGGTCCCAGGTGGGTCGGTTTTGACCAGGCCTGGTTAGGTTTGCGGATCAATGTCCTTCTTTTGTGGACCTTGCCAGCTTTTCAGACTGGTCTGTCGGCTACGCGAAAGCGTCAGGGTGTCACCCGGTACATCTTTGGTAATGGTCGATCCCGCACCGATGGTCGCCCCTGACCCCACTTTGACCGGCGCCACCAGCTGTGTCGCTGAGCCCACAAACACCTCATCACCGATGTCGGTGCGATGCTTGTTCACCCCATCGTAATTACAGGTAATGGTGCCCGCACCGATGTTCACATGAGCGCCCATCGTCGTGTCGCCGATATAAGACAGATGATTGATCTTGGACCCATCACCAATCCGGGCGTTTTTGGTTTCCACAAAATTGCCGATCTTTGCGCCCTGTTGCAACACTGTTCCGGGACGCAATCGCGCATAAGGGCCAACCGTACAGTCCGGCCCCACGCTGGCGCCCTCGATATGACTGAATGCGGCAATGCGCGTGCCCGCTTCAATCCGGCAATCTTTGAGCACACAATGGGGCTCCACCACCACCTCATCACCCAAATGAACCGCGCCTTCGATGACGACATTGGCATCCAGTGACACATCCTGCCCCACCTCAAGTTGGCCCCGGATGTCCAGGCGTGACGCGTCCGACAACGTCACACCTTGTGCCATCAAACGCTCGGCCTGCTCACGCTGATAAAGCCGCTCCAATGTTTGCAGTTGGGACTTATTATTCACGCCCAACACCTCACTTAAACGCTCCGGTTCGGTGGTTGCGATCTCAAACCCATCGGCCACGGCCATGCTCACAATGTCGGTCAAATAATATTCGCCCTGTGCATTGTCCGCATCCAGTGCCCCTAGCCATTTTTTAAGTTCTGCGCCTCTGGCGGCCAACATACCGGTATTGATTTCCCGAATCGCCAGTTGCTCTGTCGATGCATCTTTTTGCTCAACAATGGCTTCCACCTGATGATGCGCATTGCGGACAATGCGACCGTAACCATCGGGTTCTTCCAGGGTCATGCTGAGCAAGGCCAAAGGATGGGCCGAACCGACCAGTGAAATCAAATCCTTAAGCGTTTCGGGCGCCGTCAAAGGGACATCTCCGTAAAGCACCAGCACTGTATCGGCATCATCCAGGTGATCCACCGCTTGTTGGACCGCGTGACCGGTACCGAGCTGCTCTGATTGCTCACAGAATCTCACCCCCGCGGTTTCAAATGTCTGACGGACCTGATCGCTACCATGGCCAATCACCGTCACGATTTCGTCGGCATGGATCGCGTGCGCCCGATCCACCACATGCGCCAGCAACGGTCGACCCGCCAGCGATTGCAGCACCTTGGGCAGCCGCGAGCGCATGCGCGTCCCCTTGCCAGCGGCTAAAATAATGACTTTTAATGCCATAGCATCCTTCCTGAATCAAACGCCTTTCAAAATAAAAAGTAAAAATAATAAACAGATTATAAAGCATGTGAAGACCGCCTGCGCTGAGCACGCGACAGACAAAAAAAAAGCACCCGAAGGTGCTTTTCTTATGGAAGCGTCGACTGACTTAAGACATGCCCGTCTTCTGCAAACGATCACGCAATTTGGTAATCGTCTGAATCTGGGCAACGGCCTCGGCCAGTTCAACCTGAGCACGGGCAATGTCCGTATCCGATTTGGCCTGATCCATTGCTTCTTCAGCGCGACGCTTGGCTTCAAGCGCCTGAGACTCGTCCAAATCTTCCGCTCGGATGGCCGTGTCAGCCAGAATGGTCACGACGTCCGGTTGAACTTCGAGAACCCCGCTGTTGATAAAGAAGCTGTCTTCTTCATCCCCACTGACCACACGAACCTGTCCGGGTTTCAGGTTGGACAGCAACTGTGTGTGCTTGGGCAGGATACCGACTTCACCATCGGCAGCCTGTGCAAAGACCCTGTCCGCTTTACCAGAGAACATTGACCCTTCAGCACTGACAATATCGACTTGCATTGAGACTGCCATGATTCATCAACCTTTGTATTTTTTGGCTTTTTCCAGCACTTCGTCGATGTCACCGGCAAACATGAAGGCCTGCTCAGGCACATCATCCAGCTCACCACTGATGATCATCTTGAAGCCGCGGATGGTTTCTTTCAACGGAACATAACGCCCGTCTTCACCCGTGAACACTTTGGCCACAAAGTAAGGCTGAGAGAAGAAACGCTGCATCTTACGAGCACGTGCCACAATCGCACGGTCTTCTTCAGACAGCTCATCCATGCCCAGAATGGCAATGATGTCTTTCAGCTCTTTGTAACGCTGCATGGTTTCCTGAACACCACGCGCGGTTTCATAGTGTTCTTTACCAACCACCTGTGGGTCCAACTGACGAGAGGTGGAATCCAGTGGGTCGATCGCTGGGTAAATCCCCATCTCAGCGATGGAACGGTTCAGTACAACCGTCGCATCCAAGTGAGCAAACGTGGTCGCAGGCGCCGGATCGGTCAAGTCATCCGCCGGAACGTAAACCGCCTGGATCGAAGTTATCGAGCCAGTCTTGGTCGAGGTGATACGCTCTTGAATCATCCCCATTTCATAACCCAGAGTTGGCTGATAACCCACCGCTGAAGGCATACGACCCAACAGAGCAGACACTTCGGTCCCGGCCAGGGTATAACGGTAGATGTTATCCACAAAGAACAATACATCACGACCTTCGTCACGGAAATATTCAGCCATGGTCAAACCAGTCAGGGCCACACGCAGACGGTTCCCCGGTGGCTCGTTCATTTGACCGTAAACCAGCGCAACCTTATCCAGTACGTTGGACTCTTCCATTTCATAATAGAAATCGTTCCCTTCACGGGTACGCTCACCCACACCGGCAAAAACGGAATAACCGGAGTGCTCGATGGCGATGTTACGAATCAATTCCATCATGTTAACGGTTTTACCAACCCCGGCACCACCGAACAGACCAACCTTACCACCTTTGGCGAATGGGCAGATCAGATCGATGACTTTTACACCGGTTTCCAGCAATTCCTGAGACGCTGCCAGCTCGTCAAATGCCGGAGCCGGACGGTGAATGGTGTTGCGCTCATCGGTTTCTACCGGACCGTTGTGGTCAATGGTTTCACCCAGAACGTTGAAAATACGACCCAAAGTCGCTTTACCCACCGGAACCGAAATCGCTTCACCGGTGTTGTTCACATTCATGCCGCGCTTAAGACCGTCTGAAGAGCCCATTGCAATCGCACGGACCTGATCGTCGCCGATCTGCTGCTGAACTTCCAGAGTCAGTCCAACTTCATCAACGGTTAACGCGTCATAGATTTTTGGTAAATCAGCACCTTTGAATTCGACGTCAATGACCGCGCCGATTACCTGTACTATTTTTCCACTCATAATCTTTAACCTTTTATTGAAACACTACAAACTTAAACAGCCGATGAACCAGCCACAATCTCCGACAATTCAGCCGTGATTGCTGCCTGACGAGCTTTGTTGTAAGACAGTTTGAGATCGTTGATCATTTCGCCTGCATTGTCCGTCGCATTCTTCATGGCAATCATACGCGCGCCCTGTTCACAGGCAGCGTTTTCAACCACGGCACCGTAAACAGTGCTTTCGACGTAGCGGCGCATCAACAGATCAAGCGCTGTCTTCGCGTCTGGTTCATAAAGATAATCCCAGTGTGTTTCATCTGTAGATTCTTCAGAATCAGATTCAAGCGGAACAAGTTGTTTGATAGTAGGCTGCTGAGTCATGGTATTGATGAACTCATTCGAGGCCAAATGGACTTCGTCCACATCACCGGCTTCGAATTTATCCAGAACCACCTTAATGGTTCCAACCAAGTCCTCAATGTGAGGCGCGTCACCCAAATCGGTCACAGACGCCACCACATTGCCCCCATAGCTGCGGAAAAAAGCTTGCGCTTTGTTCCCGATGAGGGCCAGCTCCACTTCAACATTTTGTTCCTGCCAAGCTTTCAGCATAGGCAATGCTTTGCGGAATAAGTTTGAGTTCAAACCACCACACAAGCCACGATCAGAAGAGACCATGATCAACGCGACACGTTTAACAGAATCGCGCGTCTGAGTATAAGGATGCTTATATTCAGGGTGCGCGGCTGAGACGTGGTTAATCACTCGCTTCACTTTTTCGACATAGGGACGGGTCGCTTCCATGCGCTGTTGAGCTTTGCGCATTTTGGAAGCCGCCACCATTTCCATGGCTTTGGTGATTTTCTTCGTATTTGTTACGGAGCTAATCTTAGCTTTAATCTCTTTACTACCGCCTGCCATGGCTCACCTCTTCTTTAAAATACGCCGTTCGCTTTAAAGGCATCGACCATTGCTTTGACTTCAGAAATGATTTCATCATTCCAGTCGCCTTTTTCATTGATCTTATCTGCCAGCGCTTTGTATTCAGAATTCAAGTAAGCATGCAAAGCGGATTCGAAGTCCAGTACCTTCTCAACTTCGATGTCGTCCAGGTAACCTTCGTTTGCGGCATACAGGGACACAGCCATTTCAGCCGTTGACAAAGGTGAATACTGAGGTTGCTTCATCAGCTCGGTGACACGCTTACCACGTTCCAACTGAGCTTTGGTTGCTGGATCCAGGTCCGAAGCGAACTGAGCAAATGCCGCCAGCTCACGATACTGAGCCAAGTCAAGACGAATACCACCGCCCATTTTCTTGATCGCTTTGGTTTGAGCGGAACCACCCACACGTGATACGGACAGACCCGCGTTCACAGCAGGACGGATCCCTTGGGTAAACAGGCCGGTTTCCAGGAAGATCTGACCGTCAGTGATCGAAATCACGTTGGTGGGTACGAACGCGGAAACATCACCCGCCTGGGTTTCGATGATTGGCAGTGCCGTCAAAGAACCGGTTTTGCCTTTCACTTCACCGTTGGTGAACTCTTCAACATAGTCCGCGTTCACACGCGCCGCACGTTCCAGCAGACGAGAATGCAGATAGAAGATGTCACCTGGGAAAGCTTCACGCCCTGGTGGACGACGCAGCAACAATGAAATTTGACGATAGGCCTGAGCCTGCTTGGTCAGATCATCATAAATAATCAGCGCGTCTTCACCACGGTCACGATAGTATTCACCCATCGCACAACCGGCGTAAGCAGCCATATACTGCAGAGCAGCCGGATCAGAGGCATTCGCTGCAACGATGACCGTGTTGTCCATGGCGCCGTACTCTTCCAGTTTGCGAGCCACGTTGTTCACCGTGGACGCTTTTTGGCCCATGGCCACATAGATACACTTCACACCCGTGTTTTTCTGGGAAATGATTGCGTCAATAGCGATGGCTGTTTTACCCGTCTGACGGTCACCGATGATCAGCTCACGCTGACCACGGCCCACAGGAATCATGGAATCGATTGATTTGATACCGGTTTTCATTGGCTGATCCACCGCTTGACGCTCGATAACGCCAGGCGCAATGCGCTCGATGGGGGAAGTCACTTTGGTGTCCACCGCGCCTTTGCCATCAATCGGACGACCCAGGCCATCGACGATGCGACCATTCAGTTCAGGACCAACCGGTACTTCCAGGATTCGACCGGTACAGGTGACTTTGTCACCTTCTGAGATGTGTTCGTATTCACCCAGGACCACGACACCCACGGAGTCACGCTCCAGGTTCAGGGCCATACCAAAGGTGTTTTCATCGAACTGAACCATCTCACCATACATTACGTCTGACACGCCGTGAAGCAACGCGATGCCGTCGGCAATACTGACGACCGTGCCTTCACTGCCAGACTCTGCAGCACTATCAAACCCTTTGATTCGGTCTTTGATAAGGTTGCTGATCTCAGAGGCATTCAATTGCATGTTTGTTCCTCTCCATTATTGGGCGATTGCTGCGCCGAGTTTGTTTAACTGCGATTGTGCGGAGCCATCTACGACCCAGTCACCGACCTTGATTTTGATACCTGCCAGCAAAGAAGGGTCTTCTTCGTAGGTGATTTCAACGTCCGCATCAAATTTCGCATTGAGCGCAGCACTTAATTTTGATTGTTGCTCAGCCGTTGTCGCCTGGGCAGAGATCACGGTCGCACGGATGCGTTTCTCATCTTCTGCCTGCAGCTGCTGAAACAGATCAGCGACGTCGGCCAGGGCCGATAGTCGCTTGTTTTCTGCCATAATTTTCAGCATGTTGTGCACTGGGTTCATCAAATCAGAGCCCATTGCACCGACAATCACGTCTAACACTTTATCGGTCGTTGCTTCGGACGATTTTTCAAATGCCAAAAGGCTTTCGTCTTGAGCAATCATGGCCAGCTTTTCGAGCTGACCAGACCAGTCTGCGACTGAATTGTCTTCCTTGGCCGCCGCAAAAGCGGCTTCGGCGTAAGGTCGAGCAATAGTAATAAGTTCTGCCATGATAGCTGTCCCTTAGATTGATTTGACTAGGGATTCAAGCATGTCATTGTGGGTCGCCGCATTGACTTCTTTTTTCAAAATCTTCTCTGCGCCGTCCACGACCAGAGCCGAGACTTCTTTACGAAGTTCTTCTCTGGCTCGGCTGACTTCCTGTTCGATCTCGGCCTGTGCGGACGCTTTAATGCGCTCTGCTTCCTCGGCTGCCTTGATTTTGGCATCCTCGACAATTTCAGAGCCGCGCTTTTCCGCTTGGCTGAGCACCGTCTGTGCTTGAGACTTCGCATCTTTCAGAACTTCTTTGGCACGTTTTTCGGCCAGTTCCAATTCATGCTTCCCTTTCTCAGCCGCTGAAAGGCCGTCAGCAATTTTCTTCTGACGGTCTTCCATTAGCTTCGACAGCGGCCCCCACAGCACCTTGTTCACAAACCAAATCAACAGCACAAATGCAATGATCTGGATGAGAAGCGTTGCGTTAATACTCACAGTGGTTACCTCGCCATTCGTTGATTAATGATTAGCCGTTTGATTCAGCTGGGTTTAAGCACCCATTGCCGCTTGCATGGCACCAACGAACGGGTTAGCAAACAGGAACCACATGGCGAAAGCCAGGATAATGAATGGGAAGGATTCCATCAGACCCGCAAAGATAAACATGTTGGTCATCAGAGCCGGACGCATTTCTGGCTGACGTGCAATGCCTTCCAGAGTCTTGGAACAAATCAGACCCCAACCGATGGCAGAACCCAGACCGGCGGCTGCCAGAATCACACCTACACCAATTGCTGTCGCAGCATAAATGTCCGCAATAAATTGAGCTTCCATTTAGTTTACTCCTTAAAGTTACAGTTAAAGTTAAAAAAGCTTTTTACCCCGTTCGTCTCAGTCGAGATGAAACCCAGGCAAGGTGCGCTTAAACCTTTCGGGATGCAAGACACCCCGCATTCTTCAGTTTGCTACCGGATCGGCGTGGATCAGTGATCCTCGTGCGCCATCCCCAGGTAAACAATCGTCAGCACCATGAAAATGAAGGCCTGAAGCGTGATCACCAGGATGTGGAAAATCGCCCATCCCAGATCAAGCAAAGCCTGCAAAGGTGCCCAGAATAAGGCAGCGGCACCCACTGCCAACGTTCCACCGATCAAAGCGATCAGCAGGAATACCAGCTCACCCGCAAACATGTTACCGAACAAACGCAATGCCAGAGAAATCGGCTTGGCGATCTCTTCAATGAAGGTCATCACAATGTTGACCGGCACCAGAAACTTGCCGAACGGGTGGAATAAAAACATTTTAATAAAACCGGTCACGCCTTTGACTTTGATGTTGTAGTACAGAATCAAAGCGAACACGGTAAAGGCCATGGCCAGAGTTGTATTCAAATCGGTCGTCGGCACGATCTTAAGGTAAGCGTGCGAATCCCCAACAATCATCTGGAACAGGTAAGGGAACAGATCCACCGGAATCAGATCCATAAAGTTCATCAACCACACCCACAGGAAAATGGTCAGCGCCAGCGGGGCGATCAAAGGATTATGACCGGGGAACGCATCGCGCACATTGGTCGCGACAAAATCCAGAATGCTTTCGACAAAATTCTGAAAGCCACCCGGGGTTCCTGATTCCAGCTGCTTGCCAAGACGCGCCGCCACTAAAACAATCAGCGCGCCCAGCAAGGCACTGACCACGATGGTATCCACGTTAAACGTCCAGAATCCTTCGCCCACTGTGTTGTTGGTCAAGTGGTGCTGGATGTACTCGACGGTTCCCATTTTTTCAGCACTCAAGGGTCTTCTCCTTAGTCAGTCAAACGCTGCTTGCCTTTGAGATTGACCATCTGCCCGATCTGCATGACCACAAAGGTCAACACCACCGGCATCGGGTTCAGTTCAAAGACTTGCAGCCCCAAAACAAATAACACAGCCAACAGCACAAAGCGTATGACTGCACTCAAATATAAAATCTGTATCCCGCTTTTCGGGTTTTGCGCCGCGCGCGCATTGGCTTTTTGAAACGTCCAGCTCAGCATGGCCACATTCAGCAGCCCGATCAGCAGCCCGTAAAGCGCGTCCTGCGCCATGGACCAGAATGCAAACACCAACACTGCCAGCAGCCCCAGTACCAGCTGAGCTTTCCATGCCCGGCGGGCGCTGATGTTTGTCATCGGCTGCGACGTTGTCATTGCTTTGTCTCGTTTTCCGGGTTGTTTCGCGCCTGATTGACTGCATCGGCCGGCTTCTGTGGATCAAGCAGCGACATTTTCCCCAGCAGCTTGTTCACTTTCAAGATGCCGCCGATGAACCCCAGCAACCCGCAGAGCATCAAAAAAACCGGGAGCGTGTCAAACAACTCGTCCAGGATGTATCCGACAATAAATCCGGCAATCACCATGCTGGTAAACATGGAACCGGCGCCCATCAATAAAAAATTCAAAGCGGGCTTGTTCTTTTTTTCCGAATCGTTCTGGGCGTTGTGATCGTTCTCGTGCATGGGCATCCAATAAAACGTTCGGATTGTCGGGCGCTGACCATTTCGGTCCAGCCTAAACGCACGGAATCATATCGGTTTTATGCCACAAAATCCAGTCATGGCCCGATTAAATTTTTTAGACTACAAGATATTGGTTTCTGTGAAGATCAACCACTATATTTATGACCAGGCCTGGTCATTTTTGCCACTCGACTATGTCAGCCGACGCAACAGCGCTTCCAACTCTTTTTCGTTCTTGAATCGAATTTCAATGCGCCCACTGCCTTTTTGGGTTTGGGCGATATTGACCGCCGTACCGGCCTTCTGTTCCAGGGAGCGCTGGTAGTTCTGCAAGGGCTCGCTCAAAACCGCTGGCTCGGCCTTACGCCCCTTTTTGGCCGGTACCAGAAGTTTTTGCACGGCCTGCTCCATTTCGCGCACACTCCAGCCTTTTTGCACGGCTTTTTCCGCCAGCGTGAACTGCACGTCCTGCGGCAAGGTAATGATGGCGCGCGCATGCCCCATACTGAGCTGACCATGATGCAACCGTTCCTGCACTTTCTCCGGCAGCTTCAGCAGACGCAGTAAATTGGTGACCGCAGTGCGCGAACGCCCGACCGCGTCAGCCACAGCCTGTTGGGTTAATTCAAATTCATGCATCAGCCGCTTCAGGCCGTAGGCGGTTTCAATCGGATTCAGATCCTGGCGCTGCATGTTCTCAATCAATGCCATGGCCAAGGTGGTCTGATTATCCGCCTGGCGTACCACGACGGGCACTTTTTCCAGACCGGCCATTTTGGCCGCACGCCAACGGCGCTCACCAGCGATGATCTCGTAGCGACCGTCTTCAAGCGGCTTGACCACAATCGGCTGCACAATGCCCTGAATCCGAATGGAATCGGCCAGCTCCTGCATTGCGTCCGCGTCAAACTGGTGACGCGGCTGATAGGCCCCCGGGATCAGATCATCAATGTCGAGCTTATCAATGCGCAAGTCATGCAGACTGCTCTGCGCCTTCTGACGCCCACCAATCAGGGCGTTCACCCCTCGTTTTCCCATCCCGGTACGTTTCTTCGCCATGGACTTATCCTAAATTTACAATCGGGTTTTACGCTTGAGTTCATTGGCCAGCGCCAGATAGGCCACGGCCCCGTTGGAGCCGGCATCGTAATCCAGAATCGATTCGCCGTGACTGGGCGCTTCGGCCAAGCGGACATTGCGCGGCACAATGGTCTGCAACACCTGCATACCAAAGTGTGCCACCAGTTCGCTGGACACGTCATTGGCCAGATTGTTGCGCCGATCGTACATGGTTCGCAACAATCCATCCAAATACAAATCGGGGTTCAGGTCGCTTTGCACCGCTTCAATGGTATCGATCAGTGCGGACAACCCTTCCAGAGCAAAGTACTCGCATTGCACCGGTACCAAAATGCCATCGGCCGCCACCAGACCGTTCAGTGTCAGCATGTTCAGCGTCGGCGGGCAGTCCGCGATGATCACGTCATAGTCATCACGAATCTTTTTCAATCCTTTGCGCAAGCGCTTCGGGCCTTTGGACTCTTCGATCAGCGCCACTTCCGCCGCCGTTAAATCTCCGTTGGCACCGATGAGATCGAGGTTTTCGACCTCGGTGGCCAAAATGACCGAACGCGCCTTGGCATCACCCACCAGCAAATCGTACGCGGAGGCCTCCAACTCATCCTTTTCCACCCCGATGGCCACGGTAGCGTTGCCCTGCGGATCCAGATCGATCAGCAACACACGCTTGCCCAGTCGCGCGAACGCAGCGGCCAGATTCACTGCGGTGGTGGTTTTGCCGACACCGCCTTTCTGGTTGGCAATGGCGAACATTCGGCTCATGCCTGCTCCTTCTCATTGGAATGGATCGGTGCCAGCTGAATCACACGGCGTTGCGCTGACAATTGCGGGACCTGCAAAGGGTGGCACCGGATCAACCGCGCAAAGGCCGGCAGTTGCGCCAGCTCGGCTTCGGCCTGCTGGGCTTTCATCGCCCACCAGTAACCGTCTTCACTGAGCAGATGCCGGGTCAACGTCAAAAAATCCGACAGGGAGGCAAAGGCGCGTGAGACGATCGCATCGTAAGGCACAGCCGGACGATGGGCTTCCACCCGCTCGTGCACCACCTCAACATTCGTCAGTTGCAGCGCATGAACGGCTTGCATCAAAAAACGGGTTTTTTTGCTGTTGCTGTCAATCAGAGCCACGGATTTTTCCGGCGCCAAAATGGCCAGCACCAGCCCCGGAAAACCGGCGCCCGTTCCCACATCCAGCAAGCGATTCCAAGTCATCACCGGCGCCACGCTCAAGCTATCAAACAGGTGTTTGATCAACATCTCATGCGGGTCCCGAATGGCGGTAAGATTAATCGCTTGGTTCCACTTTTGCAACAATTGCCAATACTGAACCAGTTTTGACCAGGCCTGGTGATTTTCAGCCAGCCCCAGTTCTGCGAACGCCGCCTGCAAAGCGGACTGAGCCTGCGTCTCAGTCATCAGCTTGCCTGCCTCACAGACGACTGGCGCCACTTCTTGATCGCGACCAGCAACAATGAAATCGCCGCCGGCGTCACCCCGGCAATGCGGCTGGCCATGCCCAGGGTTTCGGGTCGATGCTCCCGCAGCTTCTGCTTCACTTCGTTCGACAGTCCCGAAACCGCATCCAAATCCAAATCCGGCGGAATCACCACGGCATCCGAGCGCTTCATCTTATCGATGTCTTCCTGCTGACGCTTGATATAGCCGGCGTATTTGGCTTCAATTTCAACCTGTTCTACCACCTGCGGGTCCGTCAACGGCGTGCCGAACGCAGAAAGTTGCGCCAAGGCCCGATACCCGACCTTGGGGCGCTTGAGCAGGTCAAAAAGCGTCTGCTCCTTGCTCAATGGCAACCCCATCAGGGCTTCCGCTTCCCTGGCCTCAGGGTGCTGCGGGTACAGCCAGGCCTGCTTGAGGCGCGCCAATTCCGATTCCAACGCCTCCAGCTTCGTCTCAAATGCCAGCCAACGCTCGTCGGACACCAACCCCAGCTCACGGCCGATTGGCGTCAGTCGCTGGTCGGCATTGTCTTCGCGCAACATCAGACGGTACTCGGCGCGCGAGGTAAACATTCGATAGGGCTCAGAGGTGCCGAGCGTAATCAGATCATCCACCATCACGCCGATGTAGGCTTCATCTCGTCGCGGATACCACGGGGTTTGCTGTCGCGACCGTCGTGCCGCGTTCAAACCGGCGAGCAGACCTTGCGCGCCGGCTTCCTCATAGCCGGTGGTGCCGTTGATCTGCCCGGCGAGAAACAGGCCGGACAGGTGTTGCGATTCCAGCGACGGCTTGAGCCCGCGCGGATCAAAATAGTCGTATTCAATCGCATAGCCCGGGCGCATGATCCGGGCATTCTCCATTCCTTTAATCGTGTGAATCAGGTCCACCTGCGCTTCAAACGGCAAGCTGGTGGAAATCCCGTTGGGATAGAGTTCGGTCGAATTCAACCCTTCCGGCTCGATAAAAATCTGATGACGGTCGCGTTCGGCAAAACGCATGACCTTGTCTTCAATCGACGGGCAGTAGCGCGGGCCGACGCTGTCAATTTCGCCGTCATCACTGTACATCGGGGACTGATTGAGAGCCCCGCGGATCACCTCATGCGTCGCCTCGTTGGTGTAGGTAATGTAACAGGGGATCTGACGCGGATGTTGTTCGGCCCGCCCCATAAAGGAGAACACGGGCAAAGGGTCATCGCCGGGTTGAGGCTGCATGGCTTCAAAATCCACACTGCGCGCATCAATGCGGGGTGGCGTCCCGGTTTTCAGGCGACCGACCGGCAACCCCAGCTCACGCATGCGACTGGCCAGGCGATTGGCCGGGGCATCGCCCGCACGCCCGCCTTCATAATTCTGCAAGCCGATGTGAATGCGCCCGGCCAAAAAAGTGCCTGCGGTCAGCACCACCTGCCGGGCATGGAAATGCAGCCCCATCTGCGTCACCACGCCGATGACCTCATCCGCTTCGATCAGAACGTCGTCCACGGACTGCTGAAACAACGTGAGGTTCACCTGATTCTCAAGGCGTGTGCGAATGGCCTGACGATACAGACTGCGATCGGCCTGAGCGCGGGTGGCCCGCACAGCCGGACCCTTGGAGGCATTGAGCGTGCGAAACTGAATACCAGCCTCATCAATGGCCTCAGCCATGGCACCGCCCAGCGCATCGATCTCTTTCACCAGGTGACCTTTGCCAATGCCACCAATGGCCGGATTGCAGGACATCTGCCCCAGGGTGTCAATGTTCTGGGTCAGCAACAGCGTCTTGGCACCGGTGCGCGCCGAAGCCAGCGCGGCCTCGGTTCCGGCGTGCCCGCCGCCGACCACAATCACATCATAATTGGTCATGGCTGAATCCATGCATCTCCCTCACTGCCCGACTTTGTTCAATGGCGTGTGCAGCGCCGGAACCTGTGAGATTCAGGTGCTGTCAAAAAACGGTAGAATAACGTATAGTAAAATACTATATTATAACACAGTGGTTACGTCGCACGAGGAGGGACCGTGCCAGCATCATTGCGCGCCATCATCGCCAGCGGATTCATGCTTGGACTGTGGGTTAGCCTCGGTGGCTGTACGCACCTGTCCGCCGCCCACTCACTGGATATTCAGCCAGGAGATCGTCTCGTCATCAACCAGCCGATCTCGTTTGCCCCCGGCACCACACGCACTTTCATCCAGTACGGCCGGTTCACCACCCGCCAGCATTTTGAACGTTACGACCCCCACTGTCGTTTGGAAAAAAAACACCTCAGCGAACGCGTTACCATACTGGCCCCTGACCGCTTTAAAATCGCGCGTCTTGGCATCGACCAGGAAGAAGTTGCCCAACTCAACCCTCCGCTGCTACTGGCCAGTCTGGGCAAGGTTCGACTTGCAATGGGCGGCGATGATTTCCCACCGCCCACCATGGATCTGATTCACCTTTACCTGAAAGGGGAACAAACCGATCCAGCTCTTTTGCGCCTGACCTGTGCCGGTGCCTTAAGCGATGGCAGCCCGGCTGACTACCCACGCAATCTTCGTCCGGACCGGGCCAAAATCAATCGCATTCTCGGCCAGATTGGTCAGATTGTTTCCGCTTCATCGCCTAACCACTGAGTTGTTTATGGACTACCAAACCCACATTCTCGTCGTCGATGACGTCACCGATAACATTGAAGTGGTGATGAACCTGCTCAAAGAAGAAGGCTACGATTTCTCGTTCGCCACCGATGGCCAGCAAGCGCTCTCACTGGTTCAGAGCAACCCTTTTGATTTGATTCTGCTTGACATCATGATGCCGGGCCTAAGCGGGTTTGAGGTCTGCGAGCAACTCAAGCAAGACCCGCAAACGCAGGACATCCCGGTGATCTTTCTGACCGCCAAGGTCGACATTGATGCCATTTCCAGAGGGTTTGAGCTGGGCGCCGTGGATTACGTCACCAAACCCTTCAACGGCGAGGAATTGATCGCCCGCGTACGCAATCACCTGGAACTATCACACGCCAAAAAGCTGCTCAAACAGAACAACCTAACCCTCAAACAACACCTGACCCATCGGACACAACGGTTTGCCACCGAACTGGAAGAAAACCAAAAAGAAATGATCTTTCTGCTGGCCGAACTCATGGAAACCACCTCGGACGAAACCGGCCAGCACATTCGCCGGGTGGCCGAATTTTCCCGCCTGCTGGCCAGCTACGACCCGAGCATGTCGGAAGAAGACGAAGACACCTTGTTTCATGCCGCCCCCATGCACGACATCGGCAAAATCAAAATCCCGACCGAGATTCTCAACAAACCGGGCAAACTGACCGAAGCCGAATTCACCACGGTCAAACACCACACCACACTGGCCTATGAAATGATGAGCTTTTCCGATCGATCCTTGATGAAAGCTTCGGCCATCATTGCCCTACAACACCATGAACGCTGGGATGGGCGGGGTTACCCCAATCAACTCAAAGGGGAGACCATCCACCCTTATGCCCGCATCGTGGCCCTGGCCGATGTGTTTGATGCCTTGGCCAACCGTCGCCATTACAAACCAGCCTGGCCGATGGAGGAGGTGGTGACCTACATCAACGAACAACGCGGCAGACAGTTTGAACCCAAACTGGTCGACATTTTCAACCAGCATCAGGATGAATTCTCTGCCATTCTAGAGCGCTACAAACAGCCGCCCGGTCCGCATGAACTTTACGAACGCGAAGGGTGAAACACCTGATGCGCTGGACGTCTTTTCTGGCAGGTCTCTGGCTTGCGCTCCATCTGATTCCGGCTCAGGCTCTGGACCTGACGGATCAGGAACAGGCCTGGTTAAAACAACACCCCACGATCACATTGGGCGCCGATCACAACTGGCCCCCATACGAATTTGAAGATGCCGAAGGCAAACACCAAGGCATGGCCGCGGATCTGCTGGCACTCATTGCCGAACAGACCGGGCTGCGCATTCAGGTCAAGCCCGATGTCTGGCAAACCACCCTGAACGAAGCCCGAAAAGGCAAATCGGGCCGTCTGCATGGTCTCTCCAGCGTGGTGCCAACCCCACAGCGCCAAGCGGATTTTTTCTTTACCGCCCCCTACGCATCCATGCCGCTGGCCATTTTCATGGCAGACAACCCAAACCAGGTAAACACCCTGGAGGACTTTACCACCGAGACCGTGGCCATCAACACCGGCTCTTACCTGCACGAATGGCTGGTCGAGACGCACCCCGATCTGAAATTGCATTTGACCGATTCCAACCAGCAAGCACTCGAAGCCGTCTCGTTTGGCCAGGCCGATGCCTACATCGGCAATCTGGCTGTGGCCAGTTACCTAATTGAACGCCATTTTCTGACGAACCTTCGGATCATCAACAAGCTTGAGGGACGACGCACGGAAACGGCGATTGCCATCCACAAAGATTTTCCCGAACTGTTTTCCATTGTGCAAAAAGCACTGGCCGGCATTCCGACAGAGCGAATGCAACAACTGCGACAAAAATGGTTTGATCGTTCTCGCAGCACTCAGACCGTAACACTGAGCCCGGCACAGGAACACTGGCGCCAGCAACATCCGGTGATTCGTGTCGCCGCCGATCAGGACTGGGCTCCATTTGACTACCTGGATGAAGACGGTCAACCCGAAGGCTTTTCCAAAGACCTACTACAAACGCTGGGTCGCAAGCTCGGTCTGCGCTTTGAGTTTTCGTCCATGCCGTGGCACCAGGCCATCCAAAAACTGAAGGACAAACAGGTGGATGTCCTCTCTTCGGCTGCGCCCTCAGAGCAAAGAAAAACATTTGCCCGCTTCACCCAGCCCTATCACCGAACACTCACCTATTTTTTCAAACCCCATTCCCTGGCCATCGATGACCTCAAACAAAGTCAAAACCTGAGGCTGGCGATTCCGCGCGACTATGTGCATTTGCCTTTTCTCAGATCCGAATACCCCAACCTCAAACTGGTGCTGACGGCCACACTGGACGAGGCCATTGACCGAGTGCTGGAAAACAAAGCCGAACTGTTATTTGCCAACTACACGGTTCTGAATTTCAAGCTGTCACAACTGGGCATTCAACGCATTGAACCGTTTGATGCCAGTCGCAAAGGCAGCCAGCCTCTGCACTTTATGGTCCGCAAAGACGCGCCAGAGCTGGTGGCGCTTTTGAATCAGGGGCTTGAAGCCCTGACCCCCCAGGAAAAGCAGGCTTTGACGCAAAAATGGCTGGGCCGTAATCGGTTCGCCGAAGCACAGAGTTTATTAGACCGACTCTCCCTGTCCGCGCCGGATAAAGAGTGGCTGCAAAACACACCTTTATTGTCTCTGAAAACCTTACGTGATCATTTACCTGTTGAGGCCATGGCTTCTCATGGGTATCAAGGCATCGTCGCCGAATACATTACCCTGCTGCAAGACGCCCTCAATCTGACGATCGACGTCAACCCATCCGCTAACACTCCCGCTTTGATCAGTGCCGAACAACCCTGCAGCACCGTCAGTCCAGCCTACCGCCCTCTGCCCCCACTTTTGCAAACGCCACTGGTGGTGGTCACCGACAATGAGTCCGCGTTCATCAGTGATCTGCAAAACCTCAGTGGTCAGCGCATTGCATTGATGCAACCGTTGCACAGTACCCAGCGCTTCAAAAAACGCTATCCGACCCTGGCATTTGAAGGCTTTCCGACCACCCAAGCGGCTCTGCAGGCCTTGGCCACCAATCAGGTGGATGCGGCTGTGGTGCCTTTGGCGCAGGCCAGCTACTGGATCGAACGCCAACAGCTAACCACCCTCAACATCGTGGGCAAAACCGACCAGTCTTACCAACACGGTCTATATGTGCATCAGGCTTACCCCGAGCTGTATCGTATACTGAGCCAGGCATTGCCTTTACTCAAACAACAGCACCGCCAGGCAATTCATGACCAGTGGACCCAAGTCAATTATCTGCAGCAGTTTGATTACTGGACCCTACTTAAACTCTCCCTTGGTTTTGTGCTGCTACTGCTCCTCATTGTGTTCTGGAACCGCAAGATGGCCAGCGAAATCCGTCGGCGCAAAGCCGCTCAGGAGCAATTGCATCAAAGTGAAACGCAACTGCAAGACATGATCGACGCCATGCCATTGCTGGTGCTGGTCACGGACCAGAACGGCACGATTCTCCACGCCAACTGCCACGCCCAAACCCACTACAACCTTCACGCGTCAGACCATCGGCGCATGAACCTGACCCGGTTTTTCGAACGACAGGACCAATTCGACAATTTGAAAGCCGAGCTTGCCCGTGAAGGACAGGTCAATCAGGTCGAAGTGCCATTCAGGTCCCTTGAGACCAAAGACTCAACGCCTCGCCACATGCTGACGTCCATGATGAACCTTCAGTACAATCAGCAACCGGCGATTCTGACCATCCTGCTCGACATCAGCGAACGGGTACAGATGGAGCAGGCGCTCAACCAGGCCAAACAAGATGCCATGGACGCGAATCAGGCCAAATCACAGTTTCTCGCCAATATGAGTCATGAAATCCGCACCCCGATGAACGCCATCCTCGGCTTCACCGAATTACTGGAAGCCCAAGTCACCACCCCACGCTTGAAACGATTTGTGCACACCATCCAGAATGCCGGCAACACCCTGCTAATGCTGATCAATGACATTTTGGACCTGTCCAAAATCGAGGCAGGGAAAATGGCCCTGCAGCGCAAACCAGTCAACCCGACCCAGTTGTTTCAAGACATTGGTGAAATGTTTCGCCTCAACATTGAGAAGAAAGGATTGGCGTTTGAAGTCACTCTGGCGCCCGAATTGCCAACCAGCTTATTGCTGGATGAAGTGCGCATCCGCCAGATTCTGTTTAACCTGCTCGGCAATGCGCTCAAGTTTACCGAGCAGGGCTCGATTACGCTCAAAGTCATGTCTAACCATGCGCCCACGAGCAGCCAGGTCACCCTGCGCATCGAGGTCACAGACACCGGCATGGGCATTGCCCCCGATCAGAAAGAAAAGATTTTTGACGTCTTCACCCAGCAAAGCGGACAGGACACGCAAACCTATGGCGGCACCGGACTGGGACTGTCCATTACCCAGCGTCTGGTCAGCATGATGGGGGGACACATCGACGTGGAGAGCGAGCCGGGCCGGGGCAGCCGTTTTATCATCGAATTACCGCAGGTTGATATTCCCGCCGTCAGCGGCCCGGCCCCCCCGTCGCCGAGCGGCAATCAGCCCCCTGAAAACGGTGAGGCCTTTGCACCGGCGACGCTGCTGGTGGTGGATGACATTGCCAACAACCGCGACTTAATCGTGCAAAACTTCTATCACACGCCCATCACCGTGTTGGAAGCCGCCAACGGCCAGGAGGCAGTGGATCAGGTGGCCTCGGCACATCCTGACCTCATACTGATGGACATCGCCATGCCGGTGATGAATGGCTATGAAGCCGCCAAGCAAATCAAACAGAAGCATCCCGAACTGCCCATCATTGCCCTGACCGCCTCGGTGCTCAATAACCAGCTGGATGAAACCCAGCGCGAGTATTTCGATGATGCGCTGCGCAAGCCTGTGATGCGACGCGACCTGATGCAAACCCTGGCCGAGTACTTGCCTTTTGCCGCCGCCCAAACGGACGATCAGCCCGATCATGAAAAGGCTTCGACGGAGACCATTGATCTGGATCCGGCCAAGCAGGCAGAACTGGCCCAGGCCCTGGAGCAGCTTGAACCGAAATTTCTGCGCGTCCGGGACAGCCAGAGCATTGATCACATGAAACGCTTTGCTCAAGCCCTGAGCAAGGTGGGGCAAACCCATCGCGTCATGGCCATTGAAACCTTTGCCCGCGAATTATCCGAACAGATCGACGGATTTGACATTCAGGGCATGCAGAACTCGATCAGGCAGTACCCGGAGCGCAAAGCACAATGGACTAAGACGACGCCTTAACCTGATTTTTTCCCGCCTGTTTGGCGGCATAAACGGCCTGATCTGCCCGCTTGAAGAGACTTTCCGGGTCGTCGCCCACCTGCGTCTGCGCCACCCCAAAACTCATGGTCAGATTAATGTCCGGCAACGCATCCAGTTTGAGCTCAGCAATGCGGTCCTTCAACAACTGTGCCACAAACTCAGTGCTGCTCAGATCTGAGTCAATCAACACACAGAACTCTTCGCCCCCCCAGCGAATCACCACATCATCTTTACGCAGGGAGCGGCGAAACACCTCTGCCACCTGTTTCAGAACCTCGTCCCCGACATCATGCCCGTAGGAATCATTCAACACTTTAAAATCATCCAGATCCCCCAGAATCAGACTGAACTGATGCCCCTCGTCTTCGAAGTGACGCAGTTTGGCCACCATCAGTTCATCAAACTTGGAGCGGTTAAACAGCCCGGTCAGGGCATCGTGATAAGCTTTGTATTCCAGATGATGGGTTTTTTCGATCACCTCGGACGAGTCCTTGGAAATGGCGAGAAAATACATCGGATGATTGTATTCATCCACAATCGGGGTGATCGTCTTCTGCTCAAAAAACGCATGGCCGTCTTTGTGGCGGTTCAGAAAAATGCCTTTGAACGACTGATTTTTCAGCAGAGCCTCCCACATATCGCGGTAAAACGACTCCGGCATTTTACCGGACTTGAACATTCGGGTATTACGGCCCTTGATTTCGTCCAGCGAATAACCGGTCAAACGCGTAAAGGCATGGTTGGCATACATGATCTGACCCTTCAGATCCGTGATCAACGCTGCATCCGCGGTCTGATTAATGGCTTCGGCCAGAAAAAAGGCCTGCTCCTGATCTTCCAGCCGTTCATTCACCTCCATCTGACAGGAAATGTACCCCACCACCGCCTGCTGATCGTCCAGAATCGGGTTGATGCTCCAGCGCACGATGTATTCCGAGCCGTCTTTGCGATAATTGATGGTCTGACCGATAAAGGTTTCCTGACGCCGAACCTTCTGATCCAGCTCCGCCAGCACTTCCGGGCTGGTTTTCGGACCTTGAAGCAGTTTGGGGCTTTGCCCCTTCAGTTCGGCCTCACTGTACCCTGTCTGCTCTTTGAAGCGCTGATTGACATACAAAAAGGGATAGGGCACCGGCTCGTCTTCGGTTCCGGTGACCACAAAGGTCATCATCGAGTACTCAAACGCCTGCAGAAAACTGCGGATCGAAGGGTGTTCAAACAAGGGGTGGTCAGCAACGATCATTGAAAGTCCGTTTTCCAGAAACAAGCCTTCACTTTACTCAAAACCCTCTGCATTTACGAGTCCTTTCTGCGCGCCCGTGTTGCGCCGGATGCATGCGTCAGTTCATATTGCGCCAGGACTTCAGCATAGGTCCGATGCACCCGCCGTGCGTAGGGATCAATGTCAAAGTCTCGCGCAAACGCCTGAGCGGCTTTGCGCATGGCATGGCGTCGTTTGGGGTTTTCCAGGAGACTTTGCACTGCTTTTGACCAGGCCTGGTAGTTTTCAGGGGTTTTGATCCCTGTCTGATTCTGTTCAATCACATCGTCAATGCCACTGGCACGCACCGCCACCACCGGCAAACCACCGGCCATGGCTTCCAGAATCACCATGCCCTGTGTTTCCGAACGCGAAGCAAACACAAACAGATCCCCCAGCTGATAAAGCGCGGGCATTTCTTCGGGCGCAATCTTTCCGACCAACTGCACAGTCTGACTTAACCCGAGCGCGTCGATCTGCGTCTCAAGGGTCGGGCGCGATGGGCCATCTCCCACAATCAGACAGCGAAACCGCTGCTGCGTTCGCTTTTTCAGCGCCGCCAGGGCCTGCAGCATGAACTCAAAATTCTTCTCCGGGCTCAAGCGAGCCACCGAGACCAGAACGGTTTCGTCCGCCGCCAGCCCCCAGCGCTGGCGCAATGCCTCCACTCCGGCACTGTCCTCTGCTTGAAACGCGTCATACTCAATGCCGGTCGGATGCACATAAATAGGGCGGCGCACGCCAATCAAACGCAAATACTCTTCGGCCGAAGCGGTGGGCACAATCACCGCATCACAGCGGTTGGCAAAACGGCGAATCGCACCGTGCACAATCACATTGCGAAACAACGGACCGGGCAAAGGCACGAAATGCGCGTAATGTTCCAGGCGGGTGTGATAGGTCAACACCACCGGCACACCCAGACGTCGCCCCCAAAAAAGCCCCATGCGCCCCAGCCAGAAGGGGTGATGCACATGCACCAGGTCGGGCGAAAACCGTTTGAGTGCGTGTTTCAGACGTTTTGAAAACGGATTGGCCAGGCGAAACGGTCGCTCTGCGCTGGTCTTCAACCAGGCAGGCAGACGAACCACCGACAACCCCTCGGGCAGTGCCTTATCCTGACGGGCCTGCGCCTCAGTCGCGTAGTCCGGCGCGAGCACCTCGACCTGATGCGACTGATGCACCAGCCCCCGAGCCAGCCGGGCAATCGAAATCGGCACCCCGCCCACAAACGGCAGGTAATTGTTGGTGACCATGCTCACCCGCAATGAGCGATCCAGAAATGGACTCGGATCCAGGTCGTAATTGGGGTAATAGTTTTTGCCTTCAAACACGGCACCGTAAAGCTTGATCGCAATCATAATCAGCACCGCCATGATCAGCAGAAAATTCAGGTGCCCCACATAAAACAACGAATGCACAAAAAACCACAGGCTCTCCAGATGCTTCATCACCGGGTGTTGACCGATGTCGAGCCGTTGCTCCCGGACGTGAATCTGCTCGCCCTGGACGGACACAGTGACGTAATGGTAATAACTGGTTTCGTCATTGATCACCAGTCCACCGGCGCCGCCGGTGGTGACGTAACGCACGCCATTGTGAGTACGCTGATCGAACAAATGCAGATTCGACGAAAACACCGCATCCACCTCATAACGTTCAAACAAGGCAATCAGACGCTGGCGGAATGCGTTGGACGCCGGATCACGCGCCAGATACTGATCGTCGAAATCAACAGGTGGCTCCTCGCCCACATCCCAGATGGGGCGACTGACAAACACAAAGCGATTCGCCGCCTCAGTCTTTTTCAGCCGCTTTTCCAGCCACTGCAACTGAAAGTCATAGGTTTCCTCACTGGTCGCGTCCAGAAACGCAAAAAACTGATTGCCCTGAGACAGGGTGTAAAAGAAAGGCCCGAAATGACGGTAAAAATGCACCGCGCCCAATGCCTCGGTCTCATGCGGTCCCACCGTCAGCAAGTAAGGTTTGTTTAAATGCGCCAGCGACCGATACAGTGCCCGGTATTTGTCCTCACCGCCGCTGCTCACCGCATTACCCGCCGAGACCACAAATGCGGCCACATCAGCGTTGAGCCGAGGGATCATCTTTCGCTCAAACAGGCCAACTGAATTATTGATGTTGCCCACCACGGCAAACTGATAGGCCGACTGATCTTTCAGTTGCGCCTCAATCGCCTGCAACTGGCCCCCATGCACCGATTGGAAATCGGTTTCAAAAAACACCAGATACAGTCGGTACCCTAAAATAATCGCAATGATTGCAATCAACAGCACAAACAGTCGTTTTCGGCTCAATCGGTGCATCTCAGGTTTGCTCCTTGGGCTCAGTCATGGGCGCTTTCAGCCAATGCACCGTCACCCCTAGTCCCACCAACATTCCCAGATAAATGGTCAGCGCACGCCAGACCACCACGGCCAACACCAGATGTGCAGTGAGCAGATCCGGGGCGAAAAACCGCCCGAACACCCCCTCGGCAATGCCCGAACCGCCCGGCGTGGGTGAAAAATACATAATAAAGGTGGTGACCACCATTTTGGCCAGACTGAACCAGTAAGACAGATCATAGCCCAACGCCCAAAATATCAGCGCGGGAAACGAAAACAACGCCAATAAAAAGACCGCTGTGCTCACAATGGAGGCGGTGACCCACAACCAGCCCCCGGCAAAATAATGCCGGAACCCGCGACTGAAACGGCGCATTTCACGAATCCAGTGGCGCTTTAAGTACCCAAAACGCGCCCTCGACAACAAACGCACCCGACACAACCCGGCCAACAGTGCCAGCAGCGCCCGGATCAGCCAGTCGGTTTTCAACAGCACCAGCGCAAAGCCCAGCGCATACACCGCAATCGTCAGCCAAAGCCCGGTTTGAATCAGGTTCCGCGCCGAGCCGCCCAGTTCCGGCAACAGGCTCCACAGAATGGGCGCAGCGGTAAAGATCATCAGAATGGCGAGCACCGTACGAATGGTGGTTGCGGTCAGAGCTTTGCCGACGGGGACCTGATGCCGACGCAGAAACCAGACCTGCGCGACCCCGCCACCGGTCGCCAACGGCGTAATGTTGGAAACAAAAATATTGAGAAACACCAACTGAGTCATATCACGTGCCCGAATGGGATAACCCAGTGCTTTGAGGGTGCACCACAAACGAAGGCCATCGGCGGTAAAATAAACCATCAACAACAACAATGCCGATACCAGAAAACCCGGCGCCAGCAACGCATTGTCCCATTGCCAGCGAACCCCTTCCACCTGCCAGTACACCGACAGCACCCCCAAAGCAGTCAGGCTGACAAACAAAGCCGCCATGCCCAGCCATTGGCGAACACTGAACCGGAACGGGGATTGGGATGTGGAAACTGGCTCGGATACGCGCAAACGGTGCCCCTGAAAAGCGATAAAAGGGCATCTTATCACAGCCGCTTGACCCTGTCCGCGGGGGTTTCTATACTGAACTGGTTAGCCGTATTCTTAACTGTATCAGGAGGTTCCATGATTCAAGCAAATATTGCCCAACTGCTCAACGATCAGGTCAATGCTGAATTCTATGCGTCCAATGTGTACCTGCAACTGAGCGCCTGGAGCGAACGCCAGGGGTTGGAAGGCGCGGCCAAGTTTTTCCGTGAACACAGCATGGAAGAGCGCACTCACATGGATAAGATTTTTGATTACATGGCCGAGTGCAGTGTCCCCATCACCATCGATCAGATCCCCAAAGCACCGGCTGACTTTGACAATCTGATGGAGGCGATCAAAGCCGCCCATGACCACGAGCTGAAAGTGACGGCCATGATCAAAAACATCGCCAAGCAATCCTTCGAAGCCGAAGACTACACCACCTTCAACTTCATCGAATGGTTCATTGCCGAGCAACACGAGGAAGAAGTCCTATTCGACAAGATCCTCGACAAAGCCAACGTCCTCGGCTTCAACGGCGAACCCGGCCAGGCGCTTTACATCATGGACAACTACCTGGCCAACGTACAACACTAAGCCATTTGTCACCACTGACCCGTTTCAATCCGGGTCAGTGTCTTCTGTGCCCACCGGTTTGTCTTTGCCTTGTCGGTGGTGCGTCCTGGCTAACCGGTACAACGCCATAAACTCGGCTTCATTCATTTCAAAATAATGCCGCAAGCGTGACTGCGCGTAGACCAGATCTTCATGGGTCAACTCCTGTTGAGCCCACGCTTTATCTCTGTCCGACAGCCTGTCCGAGTCACAGGGACGCGTTTGCGCCTCAAGGGCTTTTTGCCCCCAAATCAACGGATAGCGCCGCCACCGAAACGGCGCATTATAAAGCACGCCCAGCAACGCCAACACCACCAGGCCTGGTAATAAATACCCCCAAATCAACGCCCAGTCCAAGCTTTGTACCACTGGTGCGCCGGAGGCAAAATACATCGCTGTGGCCCCGCCCGGAGCATGACGACATTGAAAAATCAACATCGCCAGAATCGCACCGGTTACTCCCACGGGAACGGCCCAGACAGGATCCTGAAACCAGTGCCAGCTGGCCAATCCGCTGAGACCGGACAATAACTGTCCCATGATCAGGGACCACGGCTGAGCCATAGGAGCATGTGGCGAAGCAAACACGATGATGCTGCTGGCCCCCAAAGATGCGATCAGCAACCAGGGCCAGTCATTTGGATACCAGACTGACATACCCCACGAAAGCACGCTGACTGCCAACGCCACGCCCAGGACACTGATCAGCGCTTCCGTCCACTGCGGCGCTGAAAGTCCCAGGGTTTGCTGCCAGTGACGTAATAATTTCCCTGTCTCCGTTGACTGGGTCATAGACGTCCCCTTTGATTGGTTGGTTCCAACTCTGTTCAATCGATTTGGATGGAATCACCGGGAATGCATGACAAGTGCCGGGCATCCCCGTAGAATCTGAGAAAAAGTGTAACCGAGCTGAAACAGGTTGCAACCATACCCTTTTTGAGGAAAATCAACGAGTTCACCATGCCCTACCGTCTGCTTTCTGTCATCAGCCCGCGCCATTTCTTTTGGGAACGGGCTTTTCGCCCGTTTTTTATGGGTGCAATGCTGGTGAGCATCCTGGCCATGGCCGCCTGGCTTGTGGCCATGAACGGGGAAACCCAACATGGTTTGAACAACGCTCTGGCCCATGGGCATGAAATGGTCTTTGGCTATGCACTGGCCACCGTCGCTGGATTTCTGCTCACGGCGGTGCTTAACTGGTCGCGCATGACCACCGCCAGCGGCGGGGCTTTGGCATTTGTATTTCTGCTGTGGGCACTGGCGCGTATTGGCTGGGTCAGCGGCGCGCCATTGATTTGGTTAGTGGGGTTTGACCTGGCGTTCAACCTGGGGTTGGTTGCGTTGTTTGTCTGGCCAATCTGGCGCAAAAAACTGACCGCACAGGCTGGGCTGGCCAGCAAATTTGTCTTGCTGGCGGGCGTCCAAGCCGGCTTTTATTGGGCCGAATGCTCGCCCTCAAAAGAAGTCTGGGGACTGACCGCACATGACTGGCTGCTGGCCGGGCTTTTTCTGGTGCTGGCGATCAATCTGACCATGCTGCGCCGATTATTGCCGTTTTTCACCGAACGCAGTCTTCATTTAGCGCCTTTTGCCGAACGGCGTGGGCTGGACCGTGGTGCCTTAGTCAGCTTTTTGGGCCTCTGGCCCAGCCTCACCTTCTGGCCTGACCACTGGGTGACCAGTGTGATTGCGCTCAGTGCCTTTATCGTATTTCTGAAGCGGGGCTTACACTGGTTTCATCCAGGGATCATCTCGCAACCACTGCTCTGGCCGCTGCACCTGGCCTACGCGTTCATCACTCTGGGCCTTGGCCTCTATGCGTTCACACCCTGTCAACCCGCGCTGACTTCACTGGCGCTGCACAGCATGACGGTTGGGGGCATCGGCCTGTTGTGCACGGCCATCATCGCCCGCATCAGCCTGGGTCATACCCAGCGCAATGTATTCGAACCGCCCAGGTTTTTAAGCGCCGTGTTTGTTTTCATTGCCTTCGCCGCGCTGGTACGTGTTGGTTTGCCCGGGCTCTGGCCACAACACACTTTGATTTGGTGGACGCTCAGCGCCGCCTTGTGGATTCTAGCCTTTGCCTGGTTGCTCCGACTCTATTGGTCCATTCTGACACGACCCAACCTGCCTGCGCCAAACCAACTCCGCTAAGTCGGTCGTCAATCTTTCAGTCGACGATAAAAGTTTTCATGAACACCCAGCAAAAGCAACGTTCGAGAATCCTCATCCCATTCATACGCCAGTAAATACTGTTGATTGACGCAGTCAAATTTGTAGACGTAAACGCCTGTTAGATCGCCTTTTTTCTCAGCCCCCAACTCTGGGGACTCGACCACCATCTGAATCGCTTTATTAACCGCCTTCAACTGATTGCGATGCAATTTTTTATAAACACGCTTAAACGCCGGTTTCTGGAAGACCTGGACCTTTGTCGGGCCCGTCATACCCCCTCTCTGAATTCAAAGGGCTCAGCCTCCTGGTGTCTGGCCACCAAAAGGGCCTGAATGGCTTCAATGGATAATTCCGGGTTTTCCAAAGCGATCTTTCCAATTCGAGCCCAGTACTCGACTTGATTTGGAATCGATCTGAGTTCGGCTTTGGCCTGAGACTTCGCTTCCTGATAAAACGCATCATCAATGCGAATCGATACACTCATGACAAATCCTCTGCTTCAAACCATAAAAATACAATTGTATGCAAATTGCCACATTTTAACAACCATGCATTCAACCGATAGGGCCGACCTTTGTTCTATCCGTGACTAACGCACCCCAATGACCGTATACCCCTGTTTGTCGTAACCCATGTTAGAGATATACGTATTGCCAACCACCTGCACCCCTTCGCGCATGGCCTCACGGTCCGCGCCAAACAAACGGATCGCTATGGCGCAGGCTTCTACCCGCACCCCCTCAAGCGCTATGAGTTGACTCAGGTTGTCATTAAACGTTTCCACCTGAGCCAGGTCTTCCAGCGGTACCGTATCCAGATGTCGGGTCAGGAAATGCACATTGCGGCCATGAAACGCCAACACCATTTTTGGGGTCAGACCATTGGCCTCCAGATCTCGATACGTCTCTCGGATCACATTCATCTGCGCCGACAGCATAGCCGGATCCGACAGGGTAATATCGAACAGAACCGTCGCCTGATCGACCCCGGCCAAAGCCCGATCATTGTTCTGGGGTTCGGCCTGAACCATCGTCGTGAAGGCAGTCCCCAAAAAGAACGCCAGGGAGAGAAAGAGTGAAACCAAACGGGACATCGCGAGCTCCTTTGCTATGAAACCCTTTCATCATACGCGTTTTGAGCAGGTTTATGAAAAAGGCAAGCGGCTCAAGGTGAAGGCGCTTCCGGTTGCATGGTATCCGCCGCCCGTTCGATGAAATCGATCACAAAAGGCTGGTCAGCCTGATCGGCTGCCACCCCGGCATACAATTTGGACCAGAGCCCAGTCGCGGACAAAGGTCGCAAAACCAGATGCGAGAAGGCCGTCTGTTCTGCCAGCAACCAGCGCGGCAACACACAGACCCCTCGCCCGGCATCGACCTGTTGCAACATCATCAGCGTCAGCTCACTGTAACGCACCGAGGACGGCTGGACTTTGGCCGGCAACAGAAAACGGCTGAACACATCCAGCTTCCAGGTCGGGGCCGGATACGTAATCAACGTGGTTTGCGCCAGAGCCTGCGGCGTCAGCCAGTCATGCCCGGCCAAAGGGTGGTCCGGTGATAAACAGACCACCAGCTCATATTCAAAGAGAGGCACAAACCGAAGCGCACGGGACGACCCGGCGTTTTCAGAACAATTGACCGGATCCGAGGTGATCAACAAATCCACCTGACGATTCAACAACGCCTGAATCGGCGCATCGCCCAGGGCCGAACGTACATCCAGATCCACACTGGGCCAGCGCGTCTGATAATCGCTCAAAAGCGGCAACAGCCAATCAAAACACGTGTGGCAATCCACCCCGATGTACAAACGTCCGGCTTCACCTGTGTGCAAGGCCGCCAGGGTCTGTTCCGCTTTGGCCACACGCGGTAGGACTTCCTCGGCCAATTGCAACAGCGTCTGTCCGGCCCGGGTCCAGACCAATGGCTGGGTCTTACGCTCAAACAGGCGCTGTCCCAAATGGTCTTCCAGCGTTTTCAGCTGATGCGACAGCGCCGACTGGGTCATCGACAATTCAGCGGCACTGAGTTTGACCGAGTGCGTTCTGGCCAAACTCACCAAGGTTTTCAAATGGCGCAGCTCGATCATGCTTGGGCCACCGCGGCTTCAGGTTGATAAAAACAAAACGTATTTCCGCCTGCCGTTTTGGCACGATACATTGCCTGGTCCGCCATCCGCATCAAATCCGTCAATTTTTGCGCGTCATCAGGGTAAAAAGCGATGCCCAGGCTGGCGCCGATGTCCATCACGTGCTCACCCACCTGGTAAGGCGGCACAATGGTCTGCAAAAGGTGGTGGGCCACGGTTTCAACCGAGGCTTGCGTCTGATGCCCGTGCAGAATCACGGTAAACTCGTCGCCGCCCATCCGAGCCACCAGGTCGGCCTGACGCAGGCTTGCGGACAAACGTTGTGCGACCTGCGAAAGCAACTGATCCCCCACATCATGCCCCAATGAATCATTAACCTGTTTGAAACGATCCAGATCAATAAACAACAGTGCCAGCCGGTGGCCTTCGCGTCTGGCTTCGACCAGCGCATTGTCCAGAAACTGCAGAAACAGCGTACGGTTTGGTAACTTTGTCAGAGAATCGTAATAGGCCAGTGATTGCAGTTCTCTGGCCTGGAAGCGCGTCTTTTCCGCCAGCCGATGAAACCAGACAAGAAAATACCCCAATAACAGACTGAGGGCCAGAAACCGAAGGATATGCCACAACCACCAGGTGGAATCCCAGAGCACCGAATATTCAAACAGAACCGCCGACGCCGAAAACAACAATGTCATAATCGCCATCATCAGATAAGCTGGCGAGCGCTGACGACACCCTGCCAGATAAACCGTGGCCATAAAAAAGCCCAGTGCACCCAGCGAGTTCATCAACATGGCAGCCTCACTGAAGCGCCCCTCCACCGCCAACATGGAAGGATAAAGATGCCCTGCCAGCAAAAGGCTGGCACTGATCAACCAGCCCAGCAGAAATCCAAACCAGGGCAGGTGTTTTAACCAGGCCTGCTGATGAAACGCCGCAGGCCATGCCATGATGCTGAACAAAAAGCCCCCGACCAGCACCCCGACACTGTGCAGTCCCACAAAGGTGTTTCCCGGCATCACACTGCCGTGAAAGCCGCCAATGACCGCCATCGCCAGAAACCCGGAGGCGGGCCACAAAAAACGTCTTTCCAGCTGCTGCGCCTTGACCAGAGAGGCCAGATAAACGCCCAGAGAGACATTGATCAGCGCCCCCGCGCCTTCCAGTAAAGCGTGCAGGGGCAAATTGGGCCAGGCCTGCTGACCAAACAACTGAAACCCAATCAGCGCCAGCAAAAGGGGCAGTACCAACCCTGCCAGCAGCACAACCCAGGGCATTGGTTTATATGACCGTTTCAAAGCCACCTCATTCATTCTTAACCCAGTTTCCATTATAGCGCGAAGCGCCGGCCTACGTGTTTGGGTTCCTATTTCACTCCAGTCTCTCAGGCGACGGCATGGGCGTTCACAGAAAAAGCCCGTGAATGACTCAGTTGCAAACCGCAAGACCTTCCAAGCCCGCGAGCGCTCGATCACCGTCTCTGACGCACTGTCATGAAAATGTCATGCGCCACTGAGGGATTTTTTTGATAATGCCCAAAAAAACACACAACAGGCCTGCCATGTCAAATAATAAGCCCCATCCGTCTCAGTTTTTTTCCACCTTGAGTTGCGATGAATTCGACGAGTACATTCGTCCCGCTCCCGCCGAAGTCGAATTTGAAACCATCATGGCGAAAGCGGTCACGCGACGAGATTTTTTCAAAGGGTCTGCCATGTTACTGGGAACGGGTCTGTTTGCTCGTTCGGCACTGGCCGAGTCAGCGCCCGAAGGAAAGCCATCTCAAGCGAACACCAGACAGGCGTTTGAATTTGAGCCAGTGGCCGCCAATACGGAGGACACCATTACGCTTCCCCACGGTTATCAGTGGAAAACGCTTTTAAGCTGGGGCGACCCGCTGTGGTCACAAGGAGAGCGCTTTGACCCGGACCGGTTAACGTCTGCACACTCTCAGGCCTTTGCGTTTGGTGACAATAATGATGGCATGGAATCGTTTGTTCATCAGGGCAGGCAACTGCTCGCCATCAACAATGAATACATTAACTTTGCTTCCTTTTATCGCAATCGCCCCAATCACCTGCCGATGGATCAAGACGATGTGATCAAGGCGCAAAAAGCGGTCGGTGTCAGCATCGTTGAAATTGAAGCGAGCGAACAGGGGTGGCAACGGGTCGTGGATTCACCCTTTAATCGTAAAATCACCGCACACACCCCCATCGAAATCACGGGCCCCGCGAGAGGGCACCCGTTAATGAAAACCCAACAGGACCCCAAAGGCATTGAAGCTTATGGCACCTGGGCCAACTGTGGCAGTGGTCGCACGCCCTGGGGCACCTACCTGACCTGCGAAGAAAATTTTAATGGGTTTTATTCCGCCAGCGATCCGCACTGGGTCGTGCCCGATGCCTTGAAACGCTACGGGCTTTCCCACCAGGATCGAGGCTATGCCTGGGGACATTTCGATGAACGGTTTGATCTGGCAAAAAACCCCAATGAACCCAATCGATCCGGCTACGTGGTCGAGATTGATCCCACCCAACCCGATGCAAAGCCCAAAAAACGCACGGCACTGGGCCGATTCAAACACGAAAATGCCGAAGTGACATTGGCCCAAAACGGCCAGATCGTCATCTATTTGGGAGATGATGAAAGGGGAGAGTTCTTGTACCGGTATGTCTCTGACAATGCCTACGAACCCGGTGCGGATACGGATGACCTGATGAACAACGGCACACTGTATGCCGCAAAATTCCATGAAGATGGTTCAGGTGAATGGCGTGCGTTGACCCCCGCGACAACCGGAATGAGTCAGGCGGAAATTTGTATCCATACCCGACAGGCGGCCTCAAGCGTCCATGCGACCACCATGGATCGCCCTGAATGGGTGGCTGTTCACCCGCATCAGCCTCAAGCTTACTGTGCCTTGACCAACAATAAAAACCGAGGGGTAAAGCCCAACCAAGGCGGCGACCCTCAGCCTGTCGGCGGACCCAATCCCCGTGCGGCCAACCAATACGGCCAAATCATCCGCTGGCTGCCTGCCGACCAGGATCATGGCTCAAATCGATTTCACTGGAACCTGTTCGTGATGGCAGGCAACCCAGATGTCTACGAGAAGGGCTTAAACACAGGCTCGCCCAACATTCATTCGGGCAACCTTTTTAACGCCCCGGATGGGTTGCAGTTCGACACCCAGGGCCAACTTTGGATTCAGACCGATGGCAAAACCAGTAATCAGGGAGATTTTGCCGGCATGGGCAACAACCAGATGCTGGTGGCCGACCCCAAAACGGGTGACATCCGTCGTTTTATGGTGGGACCCAAAGGCTGTGAAATCACGGGCCTGACCTGGAGCCATGATAAAAAAACGCTCTTTGTCGGCATTCAACACCCGGGCGAAAAAGGGGGGTCCACCTTTCCGGATGGCCGGCTGGCGCGCTCCAGCGTCGTCGCCCTCTGGCGAACCGACAACCAGCCACTAGGATAAGACTAGGATAAGACTGGGATAAGGTCGCCACTCACCCACGGGTCTTGCAAAAAACAGCCACGTCCTGACATGGGAAATGCTCACCCGTCTGCCAACGCTGGGCCAGCCATTGAAAACTGTTTTCGGCGAAAAAGGTAATGTGCGTGGGGTCATTCGGGTAATGCCACTGGACAAACCGGGCATCGTCCAACACGCGCTTGGTCTGGATCACCAAAAGCCCATCGGGCCGAAGCAACGACCACAGCCGATCCAAAATGGGCAAGGGATGGGCGAGGTGCTCCACCACCTCGGTGCAGGTAATAAAATCATAGGCGTGTTGCCAAACGGTTTCATCGGGTGCATAAAACTTGTCGTAAGCCTGCATGACATACCCCTGCTCCTCGGCCATTTTCACCAACGCTGGGCCAGGGCCGCAACCAAAATCCAGCCCCATGGCCGGGGGCATCACCCGTTTTGTCACTTGCGCCAAACTGCGCGATAAAAAGCGGCGATAACCTGGGTCGTCGGGGTCATTGCAGTGGCGGTCGTATTCGGCTTTTTCCTCGCGCTCCGACAGGCAATGGACGCGAGGCAGGTGAACCATCTGGCAGTGACGGCAACGAAGATATGTCTGAGACCGCCAACGCAAGGGATAAAGATCACGATGCTGACACAAAGGGCAGACCGCTGACAACACCGGGTCATTCATCGCCACGGACCCGTTGTCTTTGTGCTTTTTTCTGACTTTGGTGGCGTTTGTTAGCGAGTCGGCGTCGTTTGGCGCTGCGTTTGGGGCGGGTGGGCACACGCTTTTTGGGACGGACCCATGCCTCGGCCAGCAGGGCCTGTAATCGATCCAATGCCTGCTGGCGGTTGGCCGATTGGGTTCGTTGGCTTTGCGCTTTGATCACCCAGATCCCGTCTTTGGTCAGACGGTGATCGCGCTGGGACAACAATCGGTGCTGAACCCATTCGGGCAGTCCGGAACGTCGGATATCAAAACGCAGTTGCACCGCCGTGGCCACTTTGTTGACATGTTGCCCACCCGGTCCCTGCGCACGAATGGCCTGCCATTCAAGCGATTGTTGGTGAACGTGCAGCCCATTTGAAAACACAAATTCAGACATGGCATGGATCAGTCGCCGACAAAAGGGTCATGCAGACGGTTTGGTTTCGGTGTTGCGGGCGTCAAAGGTGCGCCACCAGTCCGGAAACTCAGCAGGCGGCATGGGCCGGGCAAAACCATAGCCCTGCCCCAGATCACATCCCTGATTCTGCAGGTAATCCGCCTGCGTGGACGTTTCCACCCCCTCGGCAATCACTTCAACGCCCACGGCTTTGCCCACCGCGACCACGGCGTCCACAATGGCCCGATCTTCATTGTTTTCCGGCAGAGATCGTACAAACGACTGGTCAATTTTGAGCTGGTCCAACGGCAGTTTTTTCAGATAACTCAACGAGGAAAAGCCCGTGCCAAAGTCATCCATCGACAACAACACACCCAGTTGTTTAAGTTCATTGAGCACGCGAATCCCTTCCTGTTCGTTCTGCAGCAGGAAGCTCTCGGTCACTTCCAGTTCCAGCACTTCGGGTGGAATCCCCGTCTCGGCCAGCACTTGCGCCACCGAATCCACAAATGCCTGATGCACCAGCTGCACTTTGGACACATTCACCGAAATGCGCGACAGGCGCAACCCCATTTTTGACCAGGCCTGCCACTGCTCACAGGCCTGTTTCAGTATCTGGCGCCCGAGCGGAATGATCAGACCGGTGGATTCACTGATGCCGATGAATTTATTGGGCGCGACCACCCCCATATCCGGGTGTAGCCAGCGTACCAGCGCTTCGGCCCCCATGACCTGATTGGTCTGCAGACAGATTTGCGGCTGAAAGTAGGCCTGCAACTCCTGTTGCTCGATGCCTCGGCGCAATTCTTTTTCGTAGAAAAACAATTCCGACGTCGCTGTGGTCAGCTCCGACGAATGGAAGACATAACCACTGTGTGGCAGCTTTTTGGCCTCAAACAATGCTTCATCAGCCGACTTCATCAAATCGGCGCCCTTTTGACTCTCTTCTTCATTGAGGGCGATCCCGATTTTGATGTCGATGACATGCGCCTGGCCGTCCACTTCAAACGGGGTTTCAAACCCCTTGATCAGTTTTTTGGCCAGCGCGGCGGCCTGATCAGCTTCCTGAATTGGTTCGATCAGCACCAGAAAATTATCCGCGCCCATTCGTGCCACCGCATCTTCGGTGCCGAGCAGGGTTTCCAGGCGTTGCGCGATTTGCACCAGCAAACGATCCCCGTGCTCATAACCCAGGGCATCATTGATCATTTTAAACCGGGCAATGTCGATGATCAGCAGCGCCATTTTGTCCTGCGTGCGCCGGTTTTTTGCCATCACCTGATTCAGACGGTTCTTGAACAGCGTCACATTGGGCAAACCGGTCAGAATGTCGTAGAAAGACAGTCGATTGATTTCTTCTTCGGTCTCTTTCTGTTTGCTTAGATCATTCATTAAACCGACATAGTGCAGGACCTCACCCTCTTTGTCGCGCACAGCATTGATGGTCAGCCATTCCGGGTAGATGGTGCCGTCTTTTTTGCGGTTCCAGATTTCCCCTTCCCAACTGTCGGTATCCTGAAGCGATTGCCACATCTGCGCGTAAAAGCTGCCCGTCTGTTTGCCGGAACTGAGAATCACCGGGTCCAGTCCCAGCACTTCCTCCGACGTGTAACCGGTGATCTGCTCAAACGTCCGGTTGACCAGAACAAAACGGTTATCTTTGTCGGTGACCAGAATTCCCTCCCCGGCGTTATCGAACACCGAGCGCGTCAACTTCTGGAAACGTTCGGACTCCTCCTGCAGAGTCAAATCCGTGATCACGAGCAAGTGTGCCGGTTCGGCATGATAGGTAATGGGTTTATGGTTGAGTTCCACATTGATCGAGGCGCCGGAAGCGGTACACAGGCAGGCAACGGTCACTTCGGGTTTGTGGTGATCAAACGCCGCCAGCCGGGCTCGAAATTCAGCCCGGTCGCTTTGTGGCAACAAGGACAGAAAATCCTTGCCGATCAGGGCCGCCTCATCCATGTCCAGCATTCGACAGGCTTCGTCATTGGCAAAGGTGATCACGTTGTCCTGATAAATCACCACGCCATCATTGGACAGGCTCAGCAAGTCACGATACAGCGTTTCCGCTTCCAGAATACGCTGCTCTTTTTCTTTGATGCTGCGACTGGTCTGATAATAAAAATTCTCTTCGATCTGATGCAATAACTCTGAAAAGCTTATCAGATCGACGAGATTGCCGTTTTCATCTTCCACCCCAATGTGATGAAAATTGTGCGATACCATATACTGGCGCACATAACTCAGACTCTGGGTATGCAGAACCGATTGCAGGGGAAACGAAGCGATGTCACGGGCGTAAACGCCTTCAAACGTCTCGCGTTCGGCAAAGCACCGCAACAGATCCCGCATGGAGACAATGCCGTAGTCGCCCTGATCGGCCACCACCAGCGCGTCCACATCCCAGTTGGCCATGGCTTTTTGTACCCGGCACAAATCGGCGCCGCCTTCAATGTAATGCAAATGACCGTTCAGCAATTCACGAATGGAAATCGCATCCAGAAATCCATCACTGAACTTGGCATTCACCAGATCCGATTCCGACACCACCCCGACGGGGTATTCGGCATGGTCCACCACCAGCAGATGATGAATGTGCTTTTTGTGAAACAGATAGGTGGCCGAGGACACCAGTTCGTCCTGATGAATGCGACACACCGGCGAATTCATCACGGTGCGAATGGGCTCAGACAGAATTTCTGGGTGGGTGATGTCGAGTTTGAGCAGATCGGTGCGGGTCCAGATGCCCACCACATCCTCGTCGTCCGAGACCAGAATCGAGCCGATGTTTTTGCGACTGAGATAGCGTATGACCTGTTTGATTGGGGTGTCCGGCGCACAGGTTTCAATCCCGGCGTGCATAAAGTGCGACACCACCAGGTTGGCATCGGCTGGCGCACTTTGCCCCTCGGCCGCAGAGGCCGCTTGCGAAGACAGGTCGGACGAAGCATTCAGTTCACTCATAAAATGCCATTCTAACGCAGTCAATCCGGCTTGACGACAAAAACCCCAGGGTTTTCGTGCATATCAGAAAACACTGAAACTGCCCTTATTGCCGCACCCAGCGGCGCAAATCAAACTCGGTTTGCCAGTCAGAGCGATAAGGGTTGATGTCGAGCCCGCCGCGGCGCACGTAACGCGCATACACCGTCAGCTTTTCCGGCTGGCAGTGGCGCTTGAGATCGGTAAAGACCCGTTCCACGCACTGCTCATGAAATTCGTTGTGCTCACGAAACGACACCAGATACTTCAACAGCGCGGCACGATCGATTTTGGGGCCCGTGTAGTCGATCACCACACTGCCCCAATCCGGCTGACCGGTCACCAGACAGTTGGATTTCAACAGATGGCTGTAAAGGGTCTCACCCACCCGAGTCGAATCATCGGCCTTGAGCAAATCCGGCGTCACCTGATAACGCTCGATCGTCACCGATTCGTCATCCAGACAAATGCCCTCTGGTCCGCCAATCAGCGTCTGCGGTTCGGACACCGATTGAACGTTGATCCCCACCGGAGCACCGGCGGCGTCCGATAAATCCTGCTGCCACAGCGATGTGACGGCCTGCTCCGATTCAAAGCGGGTGCCATTGAACGAATTCAGATAGAGTTTGAACGACTTGGATTCAATCAGATTGGGCGACGACGCCGGAATCTCGAAACGCACCAGACGAACCTGCGGCTTACCCTGCGCATCCAACCAGGACACCTCAAACGCCTGCCAGACATCCACACCGGAAAATGGCAATGCCTCGGCCTGAATGCCGAGTTCATCCCGCTTTTCCGAACGGGGAATCGGAAACAGCAAAGACGGGTCATACTGGTTACAATAACGGGTCGTGCGACCCAACTGACTGTGTTCGGCCCTTGTCATACGGGTGTCATCTCACACGGGTACAAAAGATGCATTATAACATTCGGAGGCCTTAACCATGTTAAGCATACTGATCGGCGGCATGATCGTGACCGCCCTGGCGCTGGCGTTGCTCTGGGGTGGGTTCTGGGTGCTGCGACAATGGCCGGCCTTTGAAGCGCTCAATTCGCGCCAGGCCAACAAACGCATGCTGCAACTGACCCTGATTCTGTATTTTACCGGTGTCATCGGCACGGTTTACCTGATGGCCTGATTGGCCAGGCCCGGTTGCCATCAGCTAGAATAAAGTTTTGAGACCTTGCGGAGACTTGTTATGACTCGATTGCTTCACCCCCTGCTGTTTTCACTGGGACTGATGTTGGTTCATCCTGCCTGGTCACAAAACCCACTGCCAGCTTCAAACGCTGGAAATCAAGGCAACCCGCCGCAGAGTCAGCAGCATGGCGACTGGCTGGAAGTCTGTGTGCAGCAAAACGGACAGACTCGTTGCCAGGCGCAACAGACGCTGCAGCGCAAAACACAACAGGGCGCCATGCGCATGCTGCAAGTGACCGTCAGTCAGGACGCCCAGGGCAATCTGGGACTGCAACTGATCACGCCTCTCGGGGTCAACGTCGCCAGCGGCTTGCTGCTCAAGGTCGATGAAGGCAAGGAATATCAGATTCCTTTTTTAACCTGTCTGCAGGACGGCTGTCTGGGCATTCACAAACTCGATGCCGCCTTGCTTGGCGCCATGAAAGCAGGCAACACCGCCAAAGTCGCCTTTCGCCCCTTCAACCAGAAAAAGCCATTGGTGATCAATGTCTCACTAAAAGGGTTTACTGCCGCCATTCAGAAGGTGGAATGACCCTCAATCAGACGGGCAACCATTGCATCAGCCCCCAGGCCACCGCGCCGACGGCGGTGGCATAAAACAGCATCGGCCCCAGGGTGTAGCGGATAATCTGCCCCTCTTTTCCAGCAAGATTCACCACGGAAGCGGCGGCCACCACATTGACCACGCAAATCATGTTCCCCGCATTGGCCCCAAGCATCTGCAGCGCCAGAATCCAGTGACTGGGCATCGACAGCGCCTCGGCGGTCGAGGCCTGAAGCTGGGAGAACATCATATTGGAAAAGGTGGCCGAACCGGCAACAAAACTGCCCAGTGCGCCCACAAAAGGAGCCGCCAAAGGCCATTGCCCGGCAAACGTCTCCGCCGCCAACTGCGCCAGTGCCAGCGGCATGCTCGCCAGCTCGGCGGCATTCTCGCCCGAATTCAAAAAGATGCGCACCATCGGCACCGACGCGGCCAATGCGATCACCGTCGGCACCAGCACCCTGAACGAACGTCCCCAGGCCAAACCGATCTGTCGGGCCGGCACCCGGTGCAGCGCCCAGGTCAGCAACGCAATCACCACAAACACGCTGCCGGGCAGATACAAAGGCGCCAGACTGGCGGAAATTTCCGTGCCCAACAAGCGAGGAAATTGCCATTCCACCCCCTGTAGCCAGTCTTTGAGCGGCAAGACCTCCAGACGCGTCAGCACCAACACCGCCGCCACCAGCACATACGGCATCCAAGCCTGCCACAAAGGCAGGCAATGGTGACGTACCGGCTCCACCGCCAGGCACGACAGCGCCGGGGTTTTCTCACACCCTTGAATTTTGACCAGGCCTGGTGTGGGTTTGTGAAGGCTTTGCGCCGTCTGTGGGGTATCGGAGGCAAAGCCCCACACCGTTTTTGGCGTCAGAAAATGATGGCGGGCGGCGGTCACCGTGATGACCAGCCCGATCAGACCGCCCAGAATCGCCGGAAACTCTGGCCCCAGCAACCAGGCAACCCCGAGGGCAGGCAAGGTAAAGGAAAAGCCGCCCAGCAACGCAAATTTCCACGCGCCCAGCCCTTCACGCCAGCTTCTGTTTTCGCCGAAAAAGCGCGTCAGCAACATCACCATCAGCAACGGCAAGAAACTCGCCACCATCACATCAATCAGACTGGCCGTGACGGCGACCTCCATCATTTGTTGGTAGGTGATGCCCTCGACCCCTTCACCGATGCCAACGATCACCGGCGTGCCCACGGCGCCATAAGACACGGCCGCGCTGTCTGCGATCAGCGCCAGCGTCACCGCCGCCAGCGCCGGAAACCCGAGCGCCATCAACAATGGCGCGACAATGGCGGCCGGGGTCCCGAAACCACTGGCCCCTTCCAGAAAGGCGACAAACAGCCAGCCCACAATCACCGTCTGCACCCGGCGATCGGGCGAAATACCGCTGAACCCCTGACGAATGGTGTCCACGGCCCCGCTGACTTTGAGCGTGTTGAGCAACACAATCGCGCCAAAGACAATGATCAGAATCGCCGCGCCGATGACCCAGCCTTCCAGCACCGAGGCGGCAATGTAATCGACCGGCATGCCCCAGACCTGCCAGGCCAGTGCCGCCACCAGCAGCAGACTCAACGGCATGGCGCGGCTGGCCGGCAAGCGCAACATCACCAGAAACACGAGCACCGCCAGCACCGGCATGGCCGCAGTCAATCCTTGCATCAGTGTCATGCGTGCCTCCTGTATTTCCTCAGGGCCGTAAACGTCCGCTTTATCTTAGCATTGACGCGCCGTGATCAGAGTGACGCTTGCATGACACCCTTCTGATCGATTAATTCGTTGTACTTGTGGCGCTGTCATCACGCGGGTCGTCCGTCGTCTCGGCCACGATCCAAGGTTCGGCCGGCGCGGTGGTGCGCTCACCGGCACGAGCCGAGTAGCGCTCTTCATCCAGTGCCTTGACCAGCCCCACAATCATCATCACCACGATGATGGAAAACGGCACCGCAGCGGCGATGACCGCCGACTGAAGCGTCTGCAGCCCGCCCAACACCAGCAGGGTCGCGGTCAAGCCGCCGAGAAAAATGCCCCAAATGATACGGTGTAGAGTTGGCGGGTTACTGTCCCCGCCTGAGAGGATGGTGTTGACCACCAGTGTCCCGGCATTGGCCGAGGTAATCAGAAAGGTGCCGATCAGGACAATCAGCAGCCCGGACACCACCGTCCCGAGCAGGCCGAGATCCAGCCGGTCGATGGTGACATACAAAGCGGTGGACACATTGTTCTCCACGGCCGCGACCACGCCCCCGCCGCCAAACAGCTCATGAAACAGGGCGGTGCCACCAAACAGTCCGATCCAGACAATCGTGATCAAGGTCGGCACCAGCAACACCCCCATGACAAATTCACGAAAGGTGCGCCCGCGCGAAATCCGCGCGATAAACATGCCCACAAACGGCGACCAGGCCAGCCACCAGCCCCAGAAAAACACCGTCCAGTCCGCCTGCCATTCGGTCTGATGGGTCACATTGGTATGAAAGGTCATGCGCAGTAGATTTTGGATGTAGTCCCCCGTGGCTTCAATGGTCAGGCCGATCAGGTATTGGGTCGGACCCAGCGTCAGAATAAACACCACCGCGGCAATGCTGAGCCAGAAGTTCATTTCCGAAAGCAGGCGCACGCCTTTTGACACCCCCGAGACAATCGACACCGTGGCAATGGTCATGATCACACCGATCACAATCAGCTGCAACTGGGTGGTGGTGGGCCAACCAAAGACCGATTCCAGCCCGGCGTTCATCTGCTGCACCCCCAGCCCCAGCGTGGTGGCAATCCCAAAAATGGTGGCAAACACCGCGAGCAGATCCACCAGATCGCCCCAGCGACCGTGCACCCGCTCTTTCAAAATCGGATACAAAACCGAGCGGACGGTCAGCGGCAGGTCATGCCGAAACGCAAAATACCCCATCGCCAGCGCCACAAACGAGAAAATCGCCCAGCCATTGATCCCCCAGTGAAAAAACGTCAGACGCAAGGCCACCACCGCCGCATCCGCATCCGTGGCCGCCACATCGATGAACGGGTTGTCCCGAAACTGCAGAATCGGTTGCGCCACCGACCAGAACAGAATGCCCACCCCGGTCCCAGCGGCAAACAGCATGCTGACCCAGGAAAAAAAGGTGAACTCCGGCTTCTCAAAATCACGCCCGAGGCGCACATTTTTAAAACGGCCAATGCCCAGCCAGACCATAAAAAACAGCAGAAACGCCACCAGCACCACGTAATACCATTCGAGCAGCGGGTTGAGCCACTGACGCAACGCCGAAATCAACAGCGCCGATTCATCGGTATAGACACTGCCGGCCATCACCGACAGCACCACCAGTGTCAAAGCACTGAGGGTCAGTAATGGGTTCATGCCTTTGAAAAAACCGGACGTTGCCTGATTGTACATGCCTGCTCCTTGCATCCTTATCATCTAATTCAATTGTCTTCGTTCAAACACACCAGGCCTGGTGGTTTTTAGGCCTCCTGCGGGCGCTTCCAGCTTTCAATACTGGCCTGAGCCTCGAGCATGGCCTGGAATTCAGGCCACTGGGCTTCGGGCCAGTAAAGGGTCACACAGACTTTTTGCCCGTAATCGACCGCGGCTACCTCGGCATCAAACAGCGCAGCCTGGTGACGCAGCCACTGCTCACAGGCAAAATCTCCGGTCACCTGCACCGCCAGCCGCGCAATCTTTTCGATCACCGGCAAGGTTTCCATCACCGCCTGCGCCGATTGGGCGTAGGCGCGAGTTAACCCCCCGGCGCCCAATTTCACGCCGCCAAAATAACGCACCACCACCACCAGCACATCGCCCACGTCCTTGTGACTGAGCACATTCAAAATCGGCTTGCCCGCCGTGCCGGAGGGTTCGCCGTCGTCGTCCATGCCCGCATTGTAAGGACAGGCCGGGTCACCCAGCTGATAGGCCCAGCAATGATGACGCGCATCCGGGTAAGCTGCCTTATAGTCGGCCACAATCGCCATGGCTTGCTCACGTGATTCAACCGGATGCGCAAACGCCAGAAACCGGCTCTTTTTGACCTCAATCTCGGCCTCATGGGGCCGCGCTGGCACCGCATACCCCATCTACGCCACCCTGACCCGAAACCAGAGCGCATACAGCGCCGGCAAAAACACGAGGGTCAGCACGGTGCCCACGCCGATCCCACCGATCAGGACATAGGCCATCGGCCCCCAGAAAGTGGACGTGGTCAAAGGGATAAACGCCAGCATGGCCGCCAGCGCCGTCAGAATCACTGGCCGGGCCCGACGAACCGTGGCATCCACCAGGGCTTCGCTCAACGCCATGCCCTGACGGCGATTGTCGTCAATCTGTCCGGTCAAAATCAAGGTGTTACGCATCAAAATGCCCCCCAACCCGATCAGCCCCAGATTGGCGACAAAGCCAAACGGCTGATCAAACAGCAGCATCGCCGCCACCGCGCCGATCAGGCCCAGCGGCGCCGTGACCAACACCATAAACAACGTACTGATCGACTTGACCAGCAGCATGATTAACAAGGAGATCACCAGCAGCATCAACGGCATCATCACCTGGATCGAGCTTTGTGCCTTGGACGACTCCTCCACCGACCCGGCCACTTCGACCCGGACATTGTGAGGCAGGTCACTGAGGACCGGCGCAAACGCCTGCATCAACGTCTCTGTGGCCACCGGCGGCTGCATGCCGGCAACGATCTGGGCATTGACCTGCAACACCGGTTCGCGATTGCGCCGCTCCATCCAGGGCAGTCCATGCGCCCAGCGCAGTTCGGCCAAATGCGACAGCGGCACCGTTGGCGTTGCGGCCGTGTCTGATGCTGGCAGACGAATGGGCAAATCCGCCAGGCGTGAAGGATCGGTGCGTGCAGACTCATCGGCACGCACCTTGATCGCCAGCGTGCGCCGATCGCGTTTGATTTCAGTCGCCACCGCCCCCTGCAGAGCCGCCGCCAATTGCGCCTTGACGGCCTGCTGCGTCAATCCCAGACGCGCCAGACGATCAGCGTTGAAGTCCAGCTCAAGCACCGGGGCCTGTTCGCCCCACTGGATGTGCGGGTCACGGGTAAACGCCTGTTCGGCCATAATCGTGCGCAAACGCTGCGCCACCGGGCGCAACTGATCCAGCTCCGGCCCCATCACACGAAAACTCACAGGCCACTGCACCGGCGGACCAAACAATAACGGATGCACGCGGACTCTGGCCTCACTGAATTCGCCGGCATCAATCCGAGCCTGCAGCTTGTCACGCAAGGCCACGCGGGCTTCTTTGTCGTGCGTCACCGCAATGATCTTGGCAAACGCCGGATTGGGCAACTCCGGATTCAGAGCCAGAAAGAAGCGCGGCGCGCCCTGCCCCACATAGGCCGACAGGGATTCGACCTCATCGTAGTCTTTGATCACCGTTTCCAGCTCGCGGACCACCGCATCGGTGGCCCGGATCGACGAGCCTTTGGGCAGATACACATCCACCATCAGCTCCGGTCGATCCGAGCTGGGGAAAAACTGTTTTTCCACCTGGGTGGCCATGCCCACCACCGAAAGCCCAAACACGCCGATGGTGGTCGCCACCACGGTTTTTCGACGACGCACACAACCTTTGATCAGTGAGCGCAAGCGTTGGTAAAACCGGGTCTGATAAGGGTCATCACCCGAGCCGGTGGCATGCGCAGGCGTCACCTTGAGCAGCTTTACCCCCAGATAGGGGATGAAATACACCGCCACCAGCCAGGACGCAATCAAAGTGGTGCCCAGCACCCAGAAAATGCCACCGGCGTAATCACCCACGCGCGATTGCGCCAGCCCGATGGGCAGAAACCCCACCACCGTCACTAGGGTGCCCACCAGCATCGGGGCCGCGGTCACCTGCCAGGCAAACGCCGCGGCTCTGGCTTTGTCGAGCCCCTCTTTCATTTTGACCAGCATCATTTCAATCGCAATGATGGCATCGTCCACCAGCAACCCCAGCGAAATGATCAGCGCACCCAATGTGATCCGATCCAGATTAAAGCCTTCGACCACCATGAACACAAACGTCAGCGCCAACGTCAACGGCACCGCCAATGCCACCACCACTCCGGCGCGCAGCCCCAGTGTGGCCAGGCTCACCAGCCACACCACCAGCAGCGCGGTCATGAATTTGAGTTCAAACGTCGAGACCGCGCGTTTGATCGCATCGGCCTGATTCGTCACTTTGTCCAGTTGCATCCCCACCGGCAAATCCTGATGCAGCGTGGTTTCAAATGCTTTCAGACGCTCTTCCAGCGTCAGGCCATTGGTCTGATCCTGCATGACCACGCCCAGCATCAGGGCCCGCTCACCCTGGTTGCGCACCAGAAAGGTCGGGGGATCCTGCACCCCGGCGTACACCTCGGCCACGTCACCCAGTCGCAGGCTCTGTTCACCGATTTGCAATGGCAGTTTCGCCAGGCCCCGGGCGTCGGGTTCGGTGCCTTGGCCGTTTAAACGCGAACGCAGATACAGCCGCGGCCCCTGAGTGTCACTGAAACCGCCGGCGGTCACCGAAAACTGGGCCTGCAGGGCCTGTCGAATTTGAGCCGGGCTAAGCTGACGCTGACTGAGCGCGGTTAAATCCAGATCCACCCAGAGTCGCGAGGCCTGTTCACCGATCAGATCCACTTTTTTAACGCCTTGAATCCGACTGAGTTGGACCTGCAGATGATCGGCGGTGTCGAGCATCGCCGATTGCGACAGGCCGGGGGCGGTCAGCGCATACAGACTGAAGTAGACGTCCTCAAAATCATCATTAAACACCGGCCCCTGCACGCCCTGCGGTAACGCTGGGGCCACATCGGTCAGTCGTTTTCGTACCTGATAATACAGATCCTGAGTCAACCCGCCGGGCGTGTGGTCGGCAAAGGTAATGAGGAGATTGACGGCACCGGGCTGGGCTTTGGTTTCCACCCGGTCCATATAACGGATTTTCATCAATTCGCGGGTCAGCGGGTCCGCCACCTGGCCCTGCATCTGCTCGGCGCTGGCACCGGGCCAGCTGGCACTGACCACCATGGTATTGACATCAAAACTGGGGTCTTCGGCACGGCCCATGTTCATAAACGCCCACAAACCGGCCAGCGCCACCACCACCAGAAAATACAGGCTTAACGCCGGGTGTGTCACCGCATAGGCAGACAGGTTGAAACGCTGCTTGGAACTCAAGGCGCCAGCCTCCGTACCGTTTGTCCGGCATGGAGTCGATGCGCCCCGAACGCCACCAACTCATCCCCCGCCATCAGATCAGCATCAGAGGGCGTCTCAATCCAGGCCCATTGATGATTGATTGACACCACTGTGACGGGTAACGCCACCAAACGATACCCGGTATCAACGGTCTCATCGGCGAGCAGGCGCCACACTGTGGCACCCGACCCGCGTCGCAACACCGCACTCACGGGCACGCGCCAAGCGCTGGGCGTGTCCGCTTCTGACAAGGTCACCGTCTCGCCCCAATGGGCCTGTTTTAACCAGGCCTGGTGATTTTGGTGATCGGCCAGACCATACCAGGCGGGCCAGGTCCGGCTCTGAGCGTCGGCTTGATCGCCCATACGTTTCAGGGAAAGCGAAAACGAGGCTGACGCCAAAGAGAGCGCCAGTTGCGCGGGGGGGTTGGCTCGCATAGACCGAGGCAGTGCCACCTTGACCTCGGTGGGCTGCACACTGGCCAGACGCAGCACCGGTTGGCCGGCACGAACGACCTCGCCTTTTTCCGCCAAAAGACTCGTGATCTCAACCGGCCCCGCCAAGGCCTCGGGCACACGTAAAGAAGTGTAATCAATCTGATGCTGGGTTTGAGCCGCCTGGCGCTGTTGCGCTTTCAAGCGGGCGTTGAGGACATTGAGGTGATTTTTTGCCTGATCCAGCGATTGCTCCGAAGTCAGATTCTTTTGAAAGAGGCGCTGCAGACGGGCCAGTTCGGCACGGGCATTGACGATTTCAGAACGGGTCGCCTGCATGTCCGCCTGCAAGGTATCCCGTGTCAGCTGATAGTCAGTGGGGTCAAGCCGCATCAGCACCGCCCCCGGCTCACGTCGGTCCCCCACGTCCACCCCGCGCTCGATCAGCTTACCGCCGACGCGAAAACTCAGTGCACTGGCAAAGCGCGGCTCAATCGTGCCCTGCAGGGTTCGGCCCGGCAGGGGAGCCCGCTCAAGTGCAAACGCCTGCACCACCGGCGGCGGCTCGGCTTGTGAGGCCGCATCCGAATCCGCAGGCGTACAGCCGCTCAGGCCACCCATCAACCCAGCCAAAAGCCAGCCCATCAGATGCACCGGGCGCCAACGGATTGGCCTCATCGCTGCTTCCTGTCGTTGATGATCCATTGTGACTCCTTTGTTCCGAGCGCGAGCCGATCTGACAAGAACGCTAGGCCAGCCACTCGCTTTGCTGGGTAAACACCACATCCAGTGAAAAATAATCCAATTCCCGGGCCAACGCCTGATACACCCGGGCGCGGGCCGCATCCTGCTGACTCAGCGTCACGTCGGTCTGCGCGGGCAGCAACACATACGCCTGCACATACACCATGCGCCCCATCTGCAGATAACGCATTTTCACGTCTTGTGGCGTCACCGGTTGCCCCGCCTGATCGGCCAGCCCGCTCAGTGCGCTGACAATGCGCTGCTTCAGCAGGCGCCCTTTCTCACTGTTGCCGCTGCGACGCACAATCTGCAAGCCGTTATCCTTGAGGATTTTCAATGGCATCGGCAGAATGACCAGAATCAGAATCACCACCACCACCGGATCCGTGTAGGGCAGCCAACTGTACCAACCCAACTGCTCCAGCCAGATCGCCAGCGCAAACGACAGTCCCACCGCAATCGACAGCCAGCCCCCAATCAGCCAGCCCTTCAGGTCCACATCAATCAGTGATGACTGAGCGTGGCGATTCAAACGGTGCAGATACCAGGCCAGACCGAAATTAATCAGGGAGGCCAACACCGAATAAAACACCGCCGTGTGCGCATCGATCATTCGCCCGCCGGTAAACAGAGCCTTAACCGACATATAAAAGGCAACCAGAATCACCCCCAAAATCAGGATGCCCTTGATGAAGTTGAGCACCGGCTCAAACACGGCATAGCCCATGAGGTGATGACTCGAATCCGGCTGGCGCGTCTGGCGGGCAAACAGCGACACCACCCGCAAGGTCAACAGCGCCGCCACCAGATCAATGAACGGATAGACCGCGTCCATCAGAATGGCATGGGAATAGGTGGCATAAAAGAACACAAACCCGAGAATCGCCATCAGGGCATCCCCGATCATCACCAGTTTGATCCCGGTTTTTTCCAGCTTCAGGCGGTCTGGCACGCTCAACTCGGACGGTTTGGCCTGTTTCAATGCTCTGCTCCCGTATGTGCCCGTTTTTGCAAACGATAGCGAGGCGAATGGGCGTGCACGTCTTCCCAGCCCTCATCCGAAATCGGGTCCGACTCATCCTCCACTGGCCGCGGACGCGAATCAAGCACCCATTCATAGCCGAACCAGCCAACAATCCAATTCATGATCCGTAACATTGCTATTTCCCGATACAGAAGGATGAAAAAATCCGACCCAGCAGATCGTCGGAGGTGAATTCGCCGGTGATCGACGACAGTGCCTGTTGGGCCTGACGCAGATCTTCCGCCAGCAGCTCACCGGCGGCAAACTCATGCAACTGCACCGCTCCCGACGCCACGAATTGCTGCGCCACTTCCAGCGCCTGAATGTGGCGTTCGCGGGCCATGACCACGCCTTCCCCGGTTTGCACCAATCCCATGCGCTCTTTCAGATGCCGGGTCAGCAGGCCCAGCCCGGCGCCGTGTTTGGCCGACAGCCAAATCTGGGTTTCCACCCCGCTTTTTGCCTGCTCCGCGGCGTCATTTTTGACCAGGCCTGGTGTTTTTTCAATCAGATCGATTTTATTGTGAATCAGGGTCACAGGAATACCCTCCGGCAGGCGGTCAAGGATGCGGCGGTCAGATTCGTCCATGCTCTCCCCCGCCTGCACCATCACCAACACGTGATCGGCTTGATCCAGCGCGGCCCAGGCACGCTCGATGCCGATTTTTTCCACCGCATCAGTGGCCTCGCGCAAACCGGCGGTATCCAGCACATGCAAGGGCAATCCATCGATGACAATTTCTTCTTTCACAATGTCGCGGGTGGTTCCGGCAATGTCGGTCACAATCGCCGATTCGCGGCCTGACAGGGCATTGAGCAAACTGGATTTGCCCGCATTGGGCCGCCCCAGAATCACCACAGACAAACCGTCGCGCAGCATGGCCCCCTGGCGCGAACGGGCCAGCACGCTGTCGAGCTGCTGGGCAATCGCGTCCAAGTCAGCCGCCACCTTACCGTCGCTGAGAAAGTCGATTTCCTCATCGGGAAAGTCAATCGCCGCTTCCACATAAATCCGCAGAGCGATCAGCGCTTCCACCAGGGCATGGATTTCGTCGGAGAAGGCCCCCTGAAGCGAACGCAGTGCTGAACGCGCAGCCTGGTCGGAGCTGGCTTCAATCAAATCGGCAATGGCTTCGGCCTGAGCCAGATCCAACTTGTCATTGAGAAACGCCTGTTGAGAAAATTCACCCGGCTCAGCCAGTCGCGCGCCCAGCGCCACGGCACGGTTGAGCAACCACTGCATCACCACCGGGCCACCGTGGCCCTGAAATTCGACCACGTCTTCGCCAGTGAACGAATGCGGCCCCTTGAAAAACAGGGCAATGCCTTCATCCAGCACTGCCCCGTCTTCGCCGTAAAAAGGGCCGTAATGCGCATAACGTGGGGCCGGACAGGTGCCCAGCATGGCCTCGGCGATGGCCCGGCTCTTGGGGCCTGACACACGCACAATCCCAACGCCGCCCCGACCCGGTGGCGTGGCCAGCGCAACGATGGTTTCGCTGTGCGCGGACAACAACGGATCAGTCATGACAACCGCCCATGACGGCGATCATAGAGACAAAAAACGCCCGTAATGGGCGTTGAGAAAACAGGCGCCGGCGCACAACCACTACTCGGCCAGCACTTGATAGGTTTTAACGGCCAGATCCGAGACAAATGGCCGCTCGCTCAAAGCCGTACGGGCTTTGTCCAGCTTCTTTTTCGAGGTGAAGGTCATTTCTTCTGCCTCGTCATTGATTTTGAACGACAAGACGAACAGATCACGGGTGGCCACCGAAGCCGAGGAGGACGCGTCGGATGTCGTCTGCGCAGCCGGCTGAGCACCGGTTTCCAGCGGCAGGTACTGCTCGCCGACTTTGTAGCACAGCGGGGTGGTGCCATCGGCGACAATGAAGTCAACCCGTCCGAACATCGGATGGTCTTTTCCAGGTTTTTCGTAGGTCAGCTGCATCACAGATCCTTTATTTTTCTTCACCGGCTTCGATTTTGCGGGTGATGTACCACTGCTGGGCCACCGACAGAATGTTGTTCACCAGCCAGTATAGAACCAGACCGGCCGGGAAGAACATAAAGAAGACGGTAAAGATGAACGGCAGTGCTTTCATCACTTTCTGCTGCATCTCATCCATCATCGCCGACGGGTTAAGCTTTTGCTGCACCCACATGGAAATCCCCATCAGAACCGGCAGGATGAAATAAGGGTCTTTGGTGGACAGGTCATCGATCCACAGAATCCAAGGCGCCTGACGCATTTCCGCGGAATACAGCAACACCCAGTAAAGCGCAATGAACACCGGCATCTGCACCAGAATCGGCAGGCACCCGCCCAGCGGATTGATCTTCTCTTCCTTGTAGAGCTTCATCATCTTCTGCTGGAACAGCGCTTTGTCATCGCCATAGTTTTCTTTCAATTGCTTGAGCTTAGGCTGAAATTTCTTCAGCTTGGCCATGGAACGATAGGACGTCTCCGACAGCTTGTAGAACAGCAATTTGATCAGAATGGTCAAAATAATGATGGCCCAGCCCCAGTTACCGACCAACGAATGAATCTTGTCCAACACCCAGAAAATCGGCTCGGAAATCAGGGTAAAGATGCCGTAATCCACGGTCATCTCCAGGCCGGGTGCGATGTCTTCCAGACGGTTCTGAATGATCGGTCCCATATAGAGTTCGGTTTTGAGCGTTGCGCTCTCACCCGGTGCCAGCTTGGACATGGGTTCGACCACACCGGCCGCGTATTCACCATTGCCCACCGGCTTGGCATAAAAACGGTTCTGTGCTTCCTGATCCGGAATCACCGCTGAAATGAAGTAATGCTGGATCATGGCCGCCCAACCGCCGTTGACCTGTTTGCCTTCGATCCGTGAGGTCTCCAGGTCATCAAAGGAGTGCTTGACGAACTTGTCTTCCGCATTGCCGTCATACAACGCCGGGCCGGTGTAGGTATACATCAGCGCACTGTGTTCCGGGTCGTATTTGTTGCGTTTGAGCTGTGAGTACAGGCTTCCGGCCCATTCCTGCTCAGACTGGTTCTCAATGCGATAACTGACGCCGACCACATACTCCCCGCGGGTAAAGTGGTAGGTTTTGGTGACTTTGATCCCATCCTGCTGCCACGTCATGGGCACATCCAGCGTGTCGCCCTGCAGTTCATAACGGGTCTGCTGCGCCTGATAAACCGAACGGTGCGTCGGCGCAGGCAGGTTGGCACCGGACTGGGTGGCCAAACCGTTTTGGGCAATGTACATCATCTGCCCACTGTCGCCCATCAGCTGGAACGGCTGACTGCGATCATCGGCCGCGGCATACTCCTGGAGAAAGACTTCACGAATGTCGCCGCCCTGCGTATCGAGGGTCAAATCCAGCACATCGGTTTTGACATGAATGCGCTGAGCCTTGGCAATGTCGGCCTGCGCAGAGGGCACATCCTGGGGCTGATCCGTCACCTGATCATTGGCGGTGGGCACATCCCCGGCCGGGACCGAGTCCGGCACATCCTTCGTTCCCGAGGCTGACTGGGTTTGCGCGGGCCGATCACTGGCAGTGGGCAGTGACTGCTTGTGCTGAAATTTGGCCCACTCCATCCAGACCCAAAGCAGGGTAAAAGCCAGAGCCAGCCACCAAAACGTTCTCATATTCATGCGGTAATTTCCTGGTTGATTGCGTCCATTCGATTCACGAATCGGATGCGGAAGCGTCCTTCAGGCCACTGCGCCGAATTTTCCGCACCAGATGTTCAAAACTTTTGATCAGGGTCGCGTTATCATGCTCAGTCATGCCGCGTCGCCCCAAAACCACAATATCATACCCGCTCAGGCTCGATTTTTGTTGACGAAATACTTCTCGGGCCAATCTTTTTACCCGATTGCGACAGACAGCCTTGGGCAACTGCTTTTTGGATATCGCCAGACCCAAACGGGGGAGTGAGTGATGATTAACCCGAACAATGAAGGTCCAGTGACGATTGGCAAACTTGGAGGCATCGGCAAAGACCGCCTGGTAATCGGCCGGCGTGGTCAGACGAACGGATTTGGGGAAGGCATGAGAGGATGCCTCCAATGGCTCAGGCCGAGCGGCGCTGGCTGGTCCATCGGAGGCATTGGCGCGGGTACGCATGGCATTGCTTGAAACAGCCAATGACGTCAAACCGGCCAGAAAAACTTAAGGGGTCAGGCGCTTGCGGCCCTTGGCACGACGTGCAGCGATGATTTTACGACCGTTCTTGGTCGCCATACGGGCACGGAAACCATGAGTGCGAGCACGCTTGAGTACGCTGGGTTGAAAAGTACGTTTCATGATTGAATTCCTTGTTGCTGTCTACCGTTGGATGCACAGAAAATCGGTCCGCTGCCACAGCGATCGACATCGATTCTCTAGAATTTTGTAAAGAACGCGGCATTATAAGGAATAAGACACGCGAAAACAAGGTCTTATCGCATTGGATTTTTGCAGGCGCTCGGCCCGTGAGCCTACACGGCCCGGTTCGGTTCACCAGGCCTGGTAAAAACATTGTTCGAGATCCACCCGATCCGGTGTCTCGAACACGATGCCCTCCGCTGCCAGCAACGCTCGCTTTTGCGCCACACCCCAGGCATAGCCGCCCAAAGCACCGTCCGTTTTGACCACGCGGTGACAGGGCACAGTGTCCGGCGTCGGATTTCGGTGCAAAGCCTGTCCGACCGCTTGGTAGGCTTGACAACCAAGCGCCTCCGCCAACGCTTTATACGTGGTCACCTTGCCTTGCGGCACTTGGCGAACCAATGCGTAAACCCGCTGTGCCCAGTCCATCTGCTTTCTCCTGTCCAATCCCAGGCCGAAACAGGCATTATAACGCGTTCCACGCCCGTCTTTTCCTGTTATCTCGAAATCATTTTTTCAACCCGAATGTTTACCTTCGGTTTCTTCGATTCATGAATTTGTGCTGAGATTGCACAGTGCCTTGGTTTCTCGACTTACCCCTTCGGGCGTCGAGTTCTTCGTTTCACAAGGAAATTTTCGAAGAAGCGTCGTATTTATGATTACGACCGACTGAGAAAATATTTCTTGTGGGATCAAGGAACAAGCAAGGTCGGTGCAAATTTGTGAAATATTCGAGTCAACAACAAGGTCCGTTACAATGCACAGAACAGACGAAATAGCAGGTGTGTCATGGAGTGGTTGATTGAGCTAAGTGTGTATGTGCTCACTGGAGTGGTGGCTGGTTTTTTTGCCGGCTTGCTGGGCATTGGCGGCGGTTTAATCATCGTGCCGATTCTCACCTCCGCTTTTGTCTGGTTCCTCGACACCCCTTATGTGGTTCATCTGGCCATCGGCACCTCTTTGGCCACCATTTTCATCACCTCTGCCGCATCGGTGCGCAAACATCAACAGCACGAAGCGGTCCGCTGGGACCTGTTTCGCACGCTGGCGCCCGGCATTTTCCTGGGCGGCCTGCTCGGCGGCTGGCTGGCGCATTTTATGAATGCCTCCCTGCTGGCGAAGGTGTTTGCCCTGATCGAAGTCGCCATTGCCTTGAAGTTATTGCTCGACCTGCAACCCGACCCGCACCGTGACATGCCAGGGGCCGTGGGTCGCTTCAGTGCGGGCACGGTCATTGGCAGCCTCTCGTCCCTGGTCGGCATTGGCGGCGGCGCATTGAATACGCCTTATATGATGTGGCACAACGTGCGCATGCCCCAGGCCATTGCCACGTCCTCCGCTTTGAGCTTGCCCATTGCCGCAGCGGGTACTTTGGGATTCATGTTCAGCGGCTTTCAAACCACCGGCTTACCCGACGGGTCGACCGGTTATATTTACTGGCCGGCGTTTTTGGGTATCGTGGCAGCCAGCTTTTTTACCGCGCCGGTCGGGGCCACGCTGACACATCGCCTGCCGGTAAAGACCCTCAAACGGGTGTTTGCGTTGCTGCTGATTGTGCTTGCCATCAAAATGTTTTGGCTGTGATGGCCGCGGCGAAGCGAATTGACGGATCAGCTACCTGATCCTGGCCTCGGTCCTGGTCCTACAAGCGCCTGCGCAAATCAGACAAAGGCCCCCATGAACTTTTTTTATGAAAGAATTTTAATTTGTGTAAAGAACCTCATCAATTCAAACAGTTACTTCCAACCTAACCAACCTTATCCACAGACTTTGTCCCCAACTTATCCACAACCCCCCTCTAGGCGGACACCGGCTTCAGTCGTATAATTCCTTTTCGCCAGCGACCCATCAGGCCTGTCACGGGCAATGGCCATGCAAAATGTGCCCAGAAAATGCAATCGGACCGGCCTCTGGCGAAGTTGATCCACCCCTTACTGATATGAACCGAGGTGACCTTTTGAGCACGGTTTTGTGGCCCCAAGCACTGAAACATCTGGAATCCGGATTAAGCAATGTCCAGTTTTTGACCTGGATACGTCCGCTGGAAGCCATTGAATCCGACCAGACGCTGCGACTGATTGCGCCCTCAGGGTTCATCTATGACTGGGTCAATGACAAACTCATCGATCAAATCGAGCAAGCCGTGCAACAGGTGGCACCGGCCAATACGCCAAGGGTCTCTCTGGAAATTGGCGATTACGCCATTGACCGGATTGAGGAGGTCGACCCCACGCGTCCGCATGCCCAGCAGGCAACCGGCCCTCTGGCGGATTTTTCACACCGACCGGCTGATTCAGACACCTCAGCAACCTCCTCTCAACAGGCCACCTATCAGGAACGGTCCAATCCCGACGAAGCCAGCCAGGAACCGTCCGGGATCAAGCACAATCTCAACACACACTTTACGTTTGAAACCTTTGTCGAAGGCAAGGCCAACCAGCTTGCCGCCGCGGCCGCACACCAGGTGGCGGACAACCCGGGTGGCGGTTACAACCCGTTTTTCATTTATGGCGGCTCCGGTCTGGGGAAAACCCACTTGATGCATGCCATCGGCAACCTCTTAATGAAACGCAACCCTCAGGCTCGGGTGGTGTACCTTCACTCGGAACGTTTCGTGGCGGACATGGTCAATGCCCTGCGCCATAAAAAAATCGAGTCATTCAAACGTTTTTACCGCTCTTTGGACGCCTTATTGATCGATGACATTCAATTTTTTGCCAACAAAGAACAATCGCAGGAAGAGTTCTTTCATACCTTTAACACCCTGCTCGAAGGCAACAAGCAGGTCATTTTGACCAGTGACCGTTTTCCCAAAGAAGTCGAAGGGCTGGAAGACCGCTTGAAATCGCGTTTCGGCTGGGGCCTGACGGTGGCGGTTGAACCGCCGGAATTTGAAATGCGTGTGGCCATTCTGCTGAAAAAAGCCCACGAATTTGGCTTTCTGCTGTCCGACGATGTGGCGTTTTTCATCGCCAAACGCTTGCGTGGCAATGTCCGTGACCTGGAAGGGGCACTGAAACGGGTGGGCGCCTTTGCCCAGTTTACCCAGCAGGCCATCACCGTCAGCCTGGCGAAAGAGGCCCTCAAGGATCTGCTGGCACTACAACAGAAAATGGTCACACTGGAAAACATTCAAAAAACCGTGGCCGACTATTACAAAATCCGGGTGGCGGACATTTTATCCAAGCGCCGCACGCGCAACATCGCCCGGCCCCGCCAGATGGCGATGGCCATTGCCAAAGAACTGACCCAGCACAGCTTGCCGGAAATCGGCGATGCCTTCGGCGGACGTGATCACACCACGGTTCTGCATGCGATCAAAAAGATCAAAGAATTGACCGAAACCGACCATCAGCTGGGCGAAGACTGGCAGACATTGATCCGAATCATCACCAACTAAGCGTCAATCAGCGGTCGTTAAAAATTCACAAAAGGTCTGTAGAAGCCATTCCGAATTCTTGGCATAATGGCGAATAACATTGTGACCCAAACTGCACAAAGGTATTGCTCATGAAATTCTCCCTGTCCCGCGAAAATTTACTTTCAGCGTTGCAAACCGTCGGCGGCGTGGTCGAAAAACGCCAGACAATGCCGGTGCTGGCCAACCTTCTGTTCCAGATCACCCAGAACACACTCACCGTCACCGCGTCTGACCTGGAAATCGAAACCCGTGCCACCACCGAGATCGAAACCAGTGATGGCGATTTCCAGACCACACTGCCGGCGATGAAACTGATCAGCATTGTGCGCTCTCTGCCCGATGGCGTGCTGGTCACCCTTGACTTCGAACAAACCCGTTGCCAGCTTTCGGCCGGACGCTCGCGCTTTAAACTCTCCACGCTGCCGGCCGAGGATTTCCCGACGATTGATCTGACCCAGACCGAACTGTCGTTTTCTCTGCAACAGCACCAGCTCAAACAACTGATCGCCCACACCGCTTTTGCCATGGCGCATCAGGACGTTCGTTTCTATCTGAACGGCATGCTGTTCGACATCAGTGATCAGACGCTGCGTGTGGTCGCCACCGACGGACATCGACTGTCCACCTGCTCCACTCAGCTGGAAACCGAAGGCCTGACAGCGACTCAGGCCATCCTGCCGCGTAAAGGGGTCATGGAACTGCAAAAACTCATTGGCGACGACGAAACCCTGGTGGCGTTTGCGCTGGCCAAAAACTACCTGACCGTGCAGATGGAAGACACGGTCTTTACCTGCAAACTGGTCGATGGTCGTTTCCCCGATTACAAACGCGTTCTGCCGCAACACAACGATCAGTTGGCCACCGCCCAGCGTGAACTGCTGCGCAGCCTGTTACAGCGGGCCGCGATCTTGTCCAATGATAAATTTAAAGGCATTCGTCTGGCACTCAAAGCCAACTTGATCGCCGTGCACGCCCAGAACTCGGAGCAGGATGAATCGCACGAAGACATGACCCTTGATTATCAGGGGCCGGAGATGGAAATCGGTTTCAACGTCAATTATCTGCTGGATGTCATCAATGCCATGCACCAGGAACAGGTGACCCTGCATATGAAAGACGCCAACAGCAGTTGCATGATCGAAATGGAAACCGACGGCTGCCATTGTCAGCATGTGATCATGCCGATGCGTCTTTAGTTCGGCCCACTGAGGCACACGCTTGTCACGACTGGTCAATCTCCAGCTGCAGCACTTTCGTAACATCGATCAGGCCCATCTGAGCTTTGGCGCCGGCATCAATGTGATCGCCGGTGACAACGCAGCGGGCAAGACCGCGGTGATCGAAGCCCTGTGGACCCTGGCGTCAGGCCGCTCGTTCCGTACGGCCCAACCGCGCCAACTGATTCAGCACCAGCAACCAGGCCTGGTGATTTTCTGTGAAGTCGAACAGGGCACCCAGCGCCACCGTCTGGGCCTGAGTCGCCAGCAGGACGGACAGGTGCGAGTGCGCATCAACGGCGACACCATTCGCACGCAGGCCGAAATGGCCGCCACCCTGCCCATTCAGTTGCTCACGCCGGAAAGCCACCGCCTACTGGAAGAAGGCCCCAAAGCACGCCGTCATTATCTGGACTGGGGCTGCTTTCATGCTCAGACCGATTTCATGCAACACTGGCGTCTTTACCAGCGCGCACTGAAACAACGCAACCGCGCCCTGCGTCAACAACTGCCCGCCGACCAGGTCCAGTTATGGGACGCACAACTGCTGGCGGCCAATGATCGCCTGCACAGTCTGCGACATGACTACATCCACGCCCTGACGCCCTTTCTGGAAACCTATTGCCAAGCCCTTATGCCGGAACTGTCCGCGCCGCCGCAAGTCAGCTTCCGCCCCGGTTGGCCTCAGGCCCAACCCGATTTTGGCCAGGCGCTGCAAAGCCATCTGGAAAAAGATCGAAAACAAGGCTTTACCCAATATGGTGCCCATCGTGCCGACATGCGGTTTCGCTTTGATAAAATGGACGCCCAGATGGCCTTATCCCGCGGTCAGCAAAAGCTGTTTGTCTGCGCGTTGCTGCTGGCCCAGGCCGCCCTTTACGAAAAACTGAGCGGCCAGACGGTGATCATGTTGATCGACGACCTTCCGGCCGAACTGGATGCGCATCATCGCCAGACCCTGCTGACTCTGCTCCAGGAGCTGGGCATTCAATCTCTGCTGACCACCACCAGCCTCAATCTGATCCCCGAGACCGCTCGCGACCAAACCGACTATCAGGCCTGGTGCATTGAAAACGGTCAACTGCACCCCCTATCCGAATCGTCTGCGTCCTAGAGCCGCCAACACCGGGGCCAGGCACGTCACCAGCCAGATCAAAGGCCAGAGATTTCCCTGCTCAAACGTCATCGCCGCCCAAGCATCCTCCTCGATCCGACCCTGCCAATGGATCATCGCCCCTTCAAACAGCCCGGTCAGAAGGCCCCACAATGCGCCGATCCATCCATAGTGCGCAAAACTTGTCACCGCCAGCCAGGGAAGGGAATAATACGCCACCCCCAAAATCAGCCCCGCAAGCATCAATCCGCTGATCAGATTGGCCGCCACCTCACCCAGCATGGGTGCCCATACCCCCTCACGAAGCGCGCCATTGAGGATCGCGATCCCAAGCAGTCCCAGCCAAATGATTAATGCTTTCCCAATCACCCTCGTCACCCTCGTATGAAGCATCAGTGCAACTCTTTTTACCAGATAACGCACTGAAACGCAGCCATGAAGCCGCCTTGTGACAACAAAGTCACATCCGAATCTGGTCTCTTCCCGCAAACTGCCCTACAATGAGGTTGATTGTCTGATCTTGGGAGAGACCATGCGCCGCAACCTATCCGATCGCCTCATGCGCCTTGTCCATTTTTTACCAGGCCTGGTCCTTTTTACCCTGACATGGGCCGCCGGGCCCGCGGCCAGCGCGAACGAACCGAGCGATGGTCAAACCACGGCGGTCACGGTAATGACCGTTCAAACCGCTTCGCCCACCCAGACGCATCGTTTACTGGGGCGAGTGGAACCGATCGAGAGCGTCGCCCTGCGCGCACGCATTGAAGGGTTTCTAAAGGCCCGCCTGTTTGACGAAGGGGAAAAAGTGGTCCAGGGTCAGACGCTGTTTCAGATTGAACGCGCGCCCTATCAGACCGCTCTGGAACAGGCGCAAGCACAGCGTTTGCAAGCCCAAGCCCAACGCCAGAATGCGCTGGCGGATTACCGGCGAAAGCAGGACATGCAGCAAAAAAACCTGATTTCACAAGCCGAATTGGACCAGGCGGAAGCCGCCAGCATTTCCGCCAAAGCGCAGGTCCAACTGGCGCAGGCGGCGGTGGACAATGCCCAACGCGAACTGGGCTACACCGCCATTGAAAGCCCGATCGACGGTGTCATCGGTCTCAGTCACTATACGCGTGGCAATCTGGTCAATCCCGCCAGCGGGGCTTTGGCACAGGTGCATCAACTCGATCCGATTTATGTCAGCCTGGAAATCAGCGAACGGGCACTGCTGCCTTTCCGTCGTGACTTAAAGCTGGGCGAACGCACCTTGCAAGCGGCACTGGCCGATACCCCACACCCCCGTCTGGTTCTGTCCGATGGCAGCCAATACGCCCACACTGGGCAGTTTACGTTTCTGGGCAACGAAGTGAATCCGGCCACCGACAGCATCAAAATCCGCGCCCGCTTTGACAACCCGAACCATCAGCTGTTGCCGGGGCAATTTGTCACGCTGGTCATTGAGCAGACCCGCGATCAACCAGCCCTGATGGTGCCACAAAAAGCCCTGCAGAAAGACCGAAAAGGCACGTTTGTGCTGGTGGTCAACGCGCAGAACCAGGTCGAGGAGCGGCGCATTCAACTGGGGGAGACCTATGATCACCAGATCGAGGTCACCTCGGGGCTTCAAGCTGGCGAGCGCGTGATCACTCAGGGGTTGCAGAAAGTCCGGCCGGGGCAAACGGTGTCGCCGATGCCAGCGGAGGCAGATTGATGTTTTCCGCGTTTTTCATCCGACGCCCCAAGTTTGCATTTGTGATGGCCATTGTGCTGGTCCTTGCCGGCAGCATTGCGCTCAAGGCTCTGCCCATCAACGAATACCCCAATATTGCGCCGCCGCAGGTTCAGGTGTCCACCACCTACCCCGGGGCCGATGCCGAAACCTTGGCCGAAAGCGTTGCCATCCCCATCGAAGAACAGGTCAACGGGGTCGACAACATGCTCTATATGTCGTCCCAGAGCAGCCAGAACGGCCATTACCAGCTGACCATCACCTTTGAGGTCGGCACCGATCCCGACATCGCCGCCGTTCAGGTTCAGAACCGAGTGGCGCTGGCGCAACCCAAGTTGCCCCAGGCCGTGATTCGACAGGGCATCACCACCGAAAAACAAAGTGGCAACATGCTGATGGTGATCAACGTGTTTTCACCCAACGAGCGCTATGATGCCCTGTTTCTCAATAACTATACCGCTCGCAATCTGGAACAGCCGCTGGCGCGCCTGCCCGGCGTCGGCAACGCCCAGCAACTGAGCCAGAACGACTACGCCATGCGCATCTGGCTGGATCCGCTCAAGCTGGAAGCTTATCAGCTCAGTACGCAGGATGTACTCAGTGCCATCCGCAGCCAGAATATTCAGGCCAGCGCCGGCACCATCGGCGGACCGCCTTTTGTGCACGACCAGGCCGATGCCCCGCGTCCCCCGGCATTTCAATACACGCTCAAAGCCGACGGTCGTTTGCAGAGCGTCAAGGCCTTTGAGCAGATTCTGCTGCGTGCCAACGCACAGGGGGGCACGGTTCGGCTCAAGGACGTGGCCGAGGTGGGGCTGGGTTCCAAATCCTATCTGGCCAACGCGCGCCTGAACAACCAGGCCGCGGCCACACTGGCCATTTTCCAGACACCGGGCGCCAATGCCCTGGAAGTCGCCGATGCGGTCTATGCGGAAATGGAGCGTCTGGGACAGCGTATGCCCGAAGGGCTGGCCTACGACATTCTCTATGACACCACCGAATCGGTTCGGGCCTCGGTGGAAGAGGTCTTCAAGACGTTGTTGATCACCTTCACACTCGTGGTATTGGTCACCTGGCTGTTTCTGGGGGACTGGCGCGCCACCTTGATCCCGGCCGTCGCCATTCCGATTGCATTGATCGGCGTGATGAGCGTCTTGTTTGCCTTTGGCCTCAACCTGAACATGATTACCCTGTTTGCCCTGATTCTGGCGATCGGCATTGTGGTGGACGACGCCATCATTGTGGTGGAAAACACCCAGCGCCTGATCGATCAGGCCGATGCGCGCAGCCTTGATCGCAAGCAACTCGCCATTGACAGCATGCGCCAGATGACCACGCCGGTGATTGCCACCACGCTGGTGCTGTTGGCTGTGTTTGTGCCCATTACCTTTATGCCTGGCATTACCGGGGAACTCTACCGGCAGTTTGCCATAACCCTGTCGTTTGCCGTGGTCCTGTCTTCCCTCACCGCTTTGACTCTGTCACCGGCCATGTGCGCGCTGTTATTGCGCCCAAGCGCCCAGGCCTTGCAATCGCCACTGAGCCGTTTTTCCCCGGCACGCCCTTTCGGCAAAGGCCTGGAAAGCATTCGCGGCGCTTACGTCGGCAGCATCGCGCACCTGCTGCGTTTCCCCAAAACCGTTTTGGGCGTTTTCATTCTGTTTGCGCTGTCCACCGTGTGGCTCTTTCAATCGGTGCCCGGCGGCTTCATCCCGCCGGAAGACCGGGGCGCCCTGATGATCAACGTCCAATTACCCGATGGCGCCTCGCTGGCACGCACCGAAGCTGTGACCCGCGAAATCACCGATCAACTGCGCCCGATTGAGGGCATCAGTGACATCATCGGGGTGTCCGGCTACAGCCTTTTTTCGGGACTGGCCGCCAACAGCGCGTTTATGATCGCCATTTTGGATGATTGGTCCGACCGAACCCGTGACGAAACCCAGTGGTATCGGATTTTGGGACGCATCAATCAGTCTCTGCAAGCCATGCCGCAAGCCAATGCCTTTGCGTTTCCGCCCCCGGCGATCAACGGATTGGGCCGCAGTGGGGATATGAGCGCGCAATTACAGGACTTAAGCGGCGACTCGGTTCAAGCTTTGGCGCAAACCCTGCGCGGGCTGATCTATCAAGCCAATCAGCGCAATGAAATCGAACGGGCCAAAACCACGTTCAGCGCGACCACCCCGCAGTATCAGGTCAGCGTTTTCCGCGACAAGGCACAAATGTTGGGCGTTTCACCCGAGCGCATTTACCAGACGCTGTCCACCCATCTGGGCAGTGCCTATGTCAATGACTTCACGCTCAAAGGGCGCAATTACCAGGTACAGGTTCAGGCCAGCGCCGACAATCGAGATCAACTCGATGACCTCAAACGCCTGAAGATTCGATCCGACCAGGGTGAACTGATTCCTGCCAGTGCGCTGCTCGAGGTGGTGCCGCAGGTGGGTCCCTCGAGCATTAATCGATACAACCTGGTGCGCACGGCCGATCTGCAAATCACACCGGCGACCGGCACCAGCGACATCGAAGCGGTCGCCCTGATGGATCAATTGGCACACAACACCCTGCCGGATGGGTATTTCATTGAATGGACCGGCAATACCCTGCAAGCGCTCAAGGCCAACGAACTGGTGCTGATGATTTTTGCGCTGGCGACGTTGTTTGCTTATTTGTTTCTGGTAGCACAATACGAAAGCTGGAGTCTGCCCATCGCCATCATTGCCACCGTGGTCATCGCGTTCTGGGGGGCCTTGCTTGCGCTCAAACTCATGCCCGGTCTGACCAACAACCTCTATACCCAAATCGGCATGGTGCTGTTGATTGGCATTGCCAGTAAAAATGCGATTCTGATGGTGGAGTTTGCCGCCAAAGAACGCAGCGGGACACAGGGAAGGCACGCTCGGAGCATCGCCGACGCCGCACTCAGTGCCGCACGCCTACGGTTTCGCCCGGTGATGATGACGTCCCTGTCCTTCGTTTTGGGCGTCTTACCGTTGCTGTTTGCCAGTGGCGCCGGGGCCACCAGCCGATTTTATGTCGGCCTGACCATCATCGGCGGCATGTTGGCACTGGTACTGATCGCGCTGTTCTTCATTCCGGTGTTTTTCCAGATCGTGCAGCAACTGCGCGAAGCCTGGCACCGGCGATTTCAAGCGTGAATCACCTTTTTGACCAGGCCTGGTCAAAAACACCCCGGCTCAGGGACGGACGGTGGTCAGCCCCAATGACTGCCAGGCCTGCATCCCACCCCGATACCAGAACAGTTTGTGCGCGGGATACCCGAGGTTAAGCAAGGCTCTGAGGTTGGTCGGCGACTGGCCGCACCAGGGTCCATTACAGAACAGGACCAGCGTTTTGGCCTGGGAAAAGTTCCAAATGCCATCCTCAATCGTTACATCGAAGCGATCGGTGAGAAGGCTTTCCACTTCAAGCGGCCGATAGCTGTCCGATTCCGGATACAACTTGGTCCAGGGCAGGTTGATGGCACCGGGAATGGTGCCTTTGGCCACCCAGTCCGGCGTGCGAGAGTCAATCACCACAATGTCTTCATCGTCTTTGGACTGACGTTGCAGAAAATCCAGCAACTCACGTTCCCCGATGGTGGTCACACCCGGCGCAATCTGCATCGGTTGGACACAAAATGGCGGACAGGCTCTTGAGGTCAACGCGTAATCGTCCTCAATTGTGTTGCTCTGATCCTGTTCACGCTGAATGGTGACCGATTCCCCCTGATGCAACACCGTCACCTGACTCAACTCTGGTGTGATCGCGACATCCAGTGGTTCCGCCATCGCGGCCTGACTGGCCCAAAGCAACAGAAACGCTGCGCTGAGCGACTGCATTCGATTCCACATCACTCCGCCCTCCTTTTCATTGGGAAGAAACGGATGTTTATCAACACCCTTTCCTGAAATTAACAGAACCGCCGTGGGTTTGCAAAGCCCATGCGTTGGGGTAGGATTTTTTTCAGGTTGAATTCAGATTGATGCGTTAAGATCCTTAATTATCTGGGAAATGGAATCCATCCATGGCAAAGCTGCTTTTGTGCGAAGACGAACCCACGCTGGTGACTCAACTGACCGATCTGCTGGGAGCGGAACACATCACCGATCATACCGGCGACGGTCAGGAAGCGCTCTATCTGGCATTGGAATTTGATTATGATCTGATTGTTCTGGATCTGGGGCTGCCCGGCATGGACGGACTGGAAGTGCTGACTAATCTTCGTCGCAGCAAAGCCACGCCAGTGCTGGTCCTGACTGCCCGCAATGCCTGGCAGGAACGGGTTCAGGGCTTAAAAGCCGGGGCCGATGACTATCTGGGCAAGCCATTTCATTTTGAAGAATTACAAGCCCGCATCGAGGCATTGCTCAAGCGCCCACCTCAGCAATTGTCGCCCTGCCTCCATTATCGTACCTTTGAGCTCTGTGACAGCGAACGTACGCTGATTCAGCGCAACGCCGACGTCAGTGAACGGCGTTGGTCCCTGAGCCGCAATGAGTTCATTTTGCTGCATGCCTTTTTTCAGGCGCCCGGCCGCGTGTTTTCCAAAGCGCAATTGATGCAGAAACTGGGCGACCAGCACTATGATCGCGATGACAACCTGATCGAAGTGTATGTCCGAAAATTACGTCAATACCTTGGAAAAACCGCCATTGAAACACTGCGCGGCCAGGGGTACCGTCTGGTGGCCACATGAAATCGATTGAGAAACAACTGAACCTGTCACTGGGGTTGAGCTTACTGATTGTGTTTGGCCTTTTGTGGTGGCTCGCAATCTGGACCCTTCACCACTTGGCGGAAGATTACATTCTGGAACGCCTTCATCTTGACGCCGATTCCATCACTCAGCATTTATTTGTGCAAAACCAACAATTGGCCCTGTCCGAACCCAGCCTCAATCCGGCGTATTCGGTGCCGGATTCCGGGCACTACTTCATTGTCAAAAACCAGCACGATACCCTCACGTCTTCTTCCCTGAATGCCTTCCCGATGTATCTGAAACCGGCCGCGCCCATGGGTCAGTCGCAGCACTACGAGACCCTCGGGCCCAATGACAACCACCTTCTGGTGTATCAGACCAGCCGTGATTTTCAGGGGCAACCGCTTGCCATCTATGTGGCCGAAGATCACTCAGACATGGAGCAGGCGCTGTGGCTATTCGATGGCATTGTGGCGGTGTTCGTTGTGCTGAGTCTGGGCGTGATCTATGCCCTTCAGCAACGGCTGCTTCGGCGCAGTTTTAAACAGCTGGATCCGATCTACCAGGCTCTGGACGGCCTGCAAAAAGGCCATCCGTTTTACGTGAACGCCGATGACTATCCGCAAGAAGTGCAGCCGCTGATCACCAAACTGAATGAAGCGCTCCAAAGCGCACAAAGCCAGCTGCAACGCTCACGACAAGCCAGCAGCAACCTGGCGCACAGCTTAAAAACGCCGCTGAACATTTTATTTCAATTGCGCCAGCATCCGGTGGTCGCGGAACACCCCGAACTGAAAGCCACCCTGCAAGCGCAAACCGACACCATTCATCAGCGCCTTGAAACCGAATTACAAGCCGCCAGCATTGCCTCCCAATCTGCGCGCCTCGAGCGTTTTTCCCCTCAGGCCGATCTACCGGACCTGTTGAGTTCGATGCAACAGCTGTATCCGGACAAAGCATGGCACACCCATCCGCCTCTGACCCAGTGGCCCGCGCAACTGCCTCTGGAAAAAAACGACGGTTTTGAGCTATTGGGCAATCTGCTGGACAACGCGGCCAAATTCAGCCGACACGATTACCACCTCACGTATGACACAGACCGAATGATGATCGATGACGACGGCCCGGGGGTGCCCGAAGCGCAACGCCAGCACATTCTCAAACGCGGCGTCCGCCTGGATGAAACCAAACCCGGGCATGGCGTCGGTCTTGCCATTGCCAGCCAGATCGCAGAGGCGTATGACCTGACCTTTGAATTCGATACATCGCCCTATGGCGGCTTACGCGTGCAAATAACGTGGCTCAAAGAGGAGACAGACGCATGAACCCAGACGTCTTAAATAATCGAACCGCCCTGCATGGCTATCTGGCCTGGCGACTCGGCCTGATTGCGATCATCTTTGGTGCGCTGACCTCCATGGCGCTTTGGTTTTACGGCATCGAACAACTGGAACACGATGCGGTGGAACAAGCCCAGGAAGTCGCCCAATCCCTGATTAAAGACCACCAAAGTACCCTGAAAATGCTGGACCAAGACCAGTCCCTGAGCGAGCAATCGCGACAGACACTGCTACGATGGAGCAACCAGCAAATCAACCCCACGTTCACATTCATCGAAGTCTACAACGCAGACGGTGAAGAAATCGTGGTCGCCCAATCCAGTGATCCGTTTGCCCGACATTTGGCGGAATCCCGAGATCATCTCAACCCGAAAGTGGAATCCCAGTACAAACCCTATTTTGAAAAAACACCCTCTTTGTTCAGACGTTTACCCCGCTGAAACTGGGGCATGATGATCGCATCATCGGGTACCTGGAAATGATGTACACCTACCCGCCCCAACTGCTCAAACGTCAACGTGAGTACCTGTTGGAAGCCGTGATTGCGGTGATCATCGGTATTTTGTTGACCGCGCTGGTTCTCTACCCGCTGCTGGTCAAACTGTTACAAGTGGTCAACCAGCAGAAACGCACCATCCTCAAAGGCAACCTGGAAATGATGACGCTTCTGGGGTCGGCCATTTCCAAACGGGATTCCGACACCGATGCGCATAATTTTCGCGTCACCCTCTACGCCATTGCTCTGGCTGAAGCGCATGAACTGCCTTTAAGCCAGCGTCGCGCCCTACTGAAAGGCGCGTTCGTTCATGACATTGGCAAGATCGCGATTTCCGACACAGTATTGCTCAAACCCGGCCGTTTAACCGCCGATGAATTTGCCATCATGAAAAAATGGATGGCAGTGGCTACCCCAATGGCCTGGCCGGAGACCACATTCCGATCAATGCTCGTGTTTTCGCGCTGGCCGATGTCTTCGATGCCCTCACATCCAAACGCCCCTACAAAGACCCCATGCCGCTGGACAAAGCCCTCTCGATTTTGCGAGCAGAACGCGGCCACCATTTCGACCCAATCCTGACCGACCAGTTCCTGCAGCTGGCCCCCTCTCTATACCAGCATTATTATGGCCTTCAGCGCCATGAACTTGAGGCAGAATTGAACCGAATCATTGAAGCGTATTTTTTATGAAACCGTTCAACCTGTTCAATTCAAACGACCGATATGGCCTGATCAGCATTTATCTACACTGGATCACGGCCCTCCTTTTTTTGCTGGCGCTGCTGCTTGGCTGGTGGATGGAAGACTGGGACTTGCTGGCGGATTTTTTGACGCAGACACACTACCTGATCGGTTTGAGCGTCCTGTTTTTGGGAAGTCTTCGAATCGGCACGTTTGCCTTACAAACCCAACCGGCGGCCCTGGGCCATCCACCCCTCTGGCAAGAGACGCTGAAAGACTGGGTCCAAAAAGCATTGATCGCGCTACTGGTGCTGATCCCTCTGACCGGCCTCCTTACCCTTTTTTGGGGCGAGAGCCCGACAACGCTTTACGGCTGGTCTCTACCTTATGACGAGTCACGCCCGTTTTTGACGGATCTGTTCGAAGAAGTGCATGAAATCGCAAGCAACCTCGCCCTGTTTCTGATCGCATTGCACGCACTGGCGGCCTTGAAACATCACTGGTTTGACCTGGACAACACGCTGAAACGAATGCTGGGACGTTAGCCGTCCGATTTTCAGGTTGCGTTCAGGTTGCGCTGCTAAACTGCTTGACAGTCAATCGAGATAAAGGAATGCCCCATGGCCTCACTTCATCGCTTTTCTGCTTATGCGTTAGCGACCTGCCTGACCGGACTGCCCTGGTTCGGGATGCAGGCAAATGCCCAGACGCCTCCCACACTCAGCCATCTGGCAACTCAGGTGATGAACAAACTTCCCCAGACCGAGGGGCAGGCCAGTCTGCGAGCCTTGGCTCAGGGGCAGGTTGACGCCGCAGAGAGCTGGCGTGCCGGGGACATCATCATGCATGTGACCCACGAAAACGATCAGTGGACAGGGGATCAGGATTTGCGTACCTGGGAAGCCGGCGTTGAAACCGGCCTGGCCTTACCCCAACAACGCCAGGCTCAACAGGCTTTGGCACAAAGCACCAAAGCGCAAGCGCAAGCACTGCGCCCCTATCTGCAATGGCAAGCTGAAAAACGCGTGCGGAAACTGGTCTGGTCCCTGAAAAAAGCCAAGACGCAGCTTAAATTCCAGAAAAAAACCGTCAAGCAGGCACAGTCACTGCTGGACACCCTGTCCCAACGCTACCAATCCGGCGATGCGCCCAAAATTGACTTCCTGCTTGCGCGGACCGCTTGGCTCGAGCAAAAAAAACGACTGGCGCAGACGCAGGCGCAACATGACAAAGCGCTCACAACCTATCAGTACTGGACCGGTCTGACCCAGCTGCCACCTTCCTTGACAGAACCCCTTGCCGACAGTCCCTGGCAAGTGAACACGCAACACCCGGCCATGCAATACCTGAAGCACCAGTCCGACACCGCACTGGCCGAAAAAGGCGTGGTTGAAGCCAATCAGCGGGGCAACCCCAGTGTGATGATCGGCAGCAAGCACGAACGCAACCGCGACCAAAATGGCAACACCTTATTACTGGCCCAGATCTCGATTCCGTTTGGGGTTCAGGCCAATCGTACGCAACAACTGGCTCAGGTCAACCAAACTCTGACCGAGCGAAACATTGCCCTGAACCGGATGCAGCAAACCCTGACCGAACAACTGGCCCAGGCCCAAACCGACTTGCAGACGGCACGCGCTTTACAAGCCCAGGCGAAGGAAAAAAGCGAACTGTCCAAGCAAGCCATGACGCTGGCTATGAGCGCTTACCAGGCTGGCCAGACCAGCATTCAAGACCTTCTGCGTCTACGCGAAACGTATTTTCAAGACCAGTTGCAAGCGCGACTGGCTGAACTCAACGTTGGCCAGGCCATTGCTCATCTGAACCAAATACTGGGAGTACCTTTATCATGATTTCTGCCGGAATCCACACAGACCACCTGCCCCATTCGTCACCCTCGCTCTGGCGCCGTACACTGCGCTCTGCCGGTCTGATGCTGACCGCCCTGATGGCCTCCAATGCCTGGGCCCAACTGCCAGGTGTGTCCATTCAGGCGGACAAGCGCCAGACATTGGGTCTGCAGACTCAGACCGTTTCCCCGATCAAAACGTATCGATCCCTGGGCTATTATGGACATTTGATGACCCCGAGCACGCATCAATGGCAAGTGGCGACGCCTTTGGCAGGACGGGTTGTGCAAGTGCATCAGCTGCACGGCCCCGTCAAAGCAGGGGACCCCATTGTGACACTGGAAAGCGCACAATGGCTGGACCTGCAGAAGCAATATGTCAATCTGCTTGCTGACGCGGAGCCGTTGAATGCCGCCTATGAGCGCGCCCGACGTCTGAGCAAAACCGGCGCGGTTTCCGACAAACAATACCAGGAGGCACGCGCGGCGCTGAACAAAAATCGTCAGCAGCGGCAACAGCTCAGCCAGACCTTGAAACTGGCTGGCATGACCGAGGCGGCGCTTCAACAGCTGCGCCAGACCCAACGCATTGAGGACAGTAAAATGAACCTCCGCGCCCCGGTCGATGGCCTGCTGGAGACGCTGCACATTCATTCCGGGCAACGTCTGCCCGCTCAAGCGGCCATCTCTCGAATCCGCCAGGCGCAGACCCTCGCCCTGGAACTGTCACTGCCCAAAACGAAGGCGCAGGCGCTGAGCTTGAACCAACCGGTCGAGATTGAAGGCACAAATCAACCAGGCCTGGTAAATTACATTGCCAGCGAACTGGACCCGCTCACTCAGACGGTGACTGTACACGTGCGTCATCCCAATGCCGACAATCAGCTGATGGCCGGCGAAATGGTTCAGGCGCATCTTCTCTGGCAAGCCCCCTTCAACACACCCGCACCGGTTTATCGTGCCCCCTCCCGTGCCCTGAGTCAGTTTGACCATCAGACGGTCATCTATCAGCTGGATCAGGATCGGTTACAACCGATACGGGTTGAGGTGCTGAGTTATGAAGGGGACCAGGTCATCTTTACACTGGCTGACCCCTCAGTTGTCACCCGTACCTTCACGCTGATCAGCGGCGGCACCTCCACTGTGAAGTCCCTCTTACAGACCGTGGCGGAATCCAGCACCGAACAAGGAGGTCAGGAATGAGCCGCCTGATTGCGTTTTTTCTGACCCAGCGTACTCTGGTATTGCTGTTGATTTTCGCTCTGGTATCCGGTGGCTGGATGGCGTTCCAAAAAACCCCGATTGACGCCTTTCCCGATGTGTCCCCCGTACAAGTCAAGCTGATTTACAAAGCGCCGGGCATGACGCCCAGCGAAGTGGAACAACGGGTGATCGCCCCATTGGAGCAGGAACTGCTGGGCTTGCCCAAGCAAACCAGTTTGCGCTCCATGGGCAAATACGCCATCGCGGACATCACCCTGGATTTTGCCGAGGGCACTGACGTTTACTGGGCTCGTCAACAAGTCTCCGAACGCCTGAGCAGCATGGACCTGCCTGTTGGGGTCTATGGGGGCATGGCCCCTTTATCGACCCCGCTGAGTGATGTGTTCATGTTCACCATTGAAGGGGACACCTTAACCCGAATGGAGAAACGCAGCCTGCTGGACTGGGTGATCCGTCCCGCCTTGCGCTCGGTGGACGGCGTGGCCGATGTCAACGCACTGGGGGGCAAGGTGAAAGTATTTCAAGTCCAACCCGATCCGGCTCGTCTCCAGGCGCATGGACTGGGCTTGAAACAACTCCAAGACGCCCTGGAAAACAACAACCGAAATGACGGCGCCGGGCGGTTGCAACAGGGTGAGGATGCCCTTCTGGTCAGAACACAAGGTAACCTCACCTCCATCCGGGACATTGAACAAACCGTGGTCACGGTGCAAAAACAGGTGCCGATACGGGTCAAGGACGTCGCGGATGTGCGCATGGATGCCCTGTATCGCAATGGCGCGGTCACCCAGAACGGCCAATCCGAGGCCGTGCAAGGGTTGGTGATTGCATTGCGCGGGGCCAACGCCAAAAAAGTGGTCAGCGGCGTCGAAGCCAAGCTCGATGAATTACAGCCGGCACTGCCCCAAGGCATCAGCTTGAGCACCTTCTACAACCGGGCTGACCTGGTGGAAAAAGCGATCAATACCGTTTCCAAAGCCTTGGTTGAAGCCATTGTACTGGTGGTGCTGGTCTTATTGCTGTTTCTGGGTAATATTCGAGCCGCCGTCACGGTCGCCCTGATTCTGCCGCTGGCCGCGTTGATGACCTTCATTCTGATGAACGCGTATGGCATGTCGGCCAACCTGATGTCGTTGGGAGGGTTGGCCATTGCCGTGGGGATGTTGGTCGATGCCGCAGTGGTGGTGGTGGAAAACATTGTCACCACTCAGGAAAAAGACCGTGCCAATCTGCCACGCCTGCACTTGATTTATCGCGCCCTGCAGGAAGTCTCCGTGCCAGTGATTTCGGGCATCCTGATTATTATGACCGTGTTTTTGCCTCTCCTCACACTGGAAGGGCTGGAAGGCAAGCTGTTCATTCCGGTGGCCATTACCATCATTTTTGCCCTGGGTAGCTCGCTGCTGCTGTCCCTGACCGTGATTCCGACGTTGGCTTCTTTTATCCTGGGCAAACCATCACACCAGGAACCCTGGCTGGTGCGCAAACTGCATGGCGCTTACGAGCCTTTGCTGCGCTGGAGCCTCAACCACGATCGAATGATCATTGCCGCTGCCTTGTTCGGCTTTGCCACCGCCGTGGGCGTCTATACCCAGGTCGGCAAAACGTTTATGCCCACCATGGACGAAGGCAACATCATCCTGCAGATTGAAAAAGACCCGGCGATCAATCTTGACCAAACGGTGCGCATGGATTTGCGCATTCAGGAACGCCTGCTCGAACGCGTGCCCGAAATCAAACGTTTGGTGGCGCGTGTGGGCTCGGATGAACTGGGACTGGACCCGATGAGCCTTAATGACACCGACACTTTCATGGTGCTCAAACCCCAATCACAATGGCGCATGGATTCAAAAAACGCTTTGATTCAGGCGATACGCGATGTGATGGAAACCGACTTTCCGGGGATGAATTTTGCGTTTACCCAGCCCATTCAAATGCGGGTGGATGAAATGTTGACCGGCGCCCGCGGCGACATTGCGATCAAACTTTTTGGGGAAGACCCGGATCGCCTCAATACCCTGGCCAATCAATTGGTGAGCAAAGTGGAAACGTTACCGGGCGCGGTGGACGTCTACACGCCTAAAAACACGGGGTCACGTTATCTGCAGTTGCGCGTCAACGCCGAACAGGCGGCGAAACTCGGTTTGAGCGTCACCGAGGTCGAAGACCTGCTCCGCAGCCAGATCGATGGCTTGCCAGTGGGCACCATCTATGAAGGCATCCGTCGCATTCCCATCTTGCTGCGCGGCAGCGAACAAGCCAAAGCCTCCATTCTGCAGATGTTGCAACAGCCGATGACGGTGACCGGTGGCGACACCGTGTACCTCTCTCAACTGGTGCAGGCACAGGAAACCACCGGACCGGTGGCGATCAACCGCGAACAGGGCAAACGCTACGCCACCGTGATTGCGAACGTTCAGGGACGGGACCTAGTCGGCTTTGTGGACGATGCCAAAGCCGCGGCCAAGACCCTGTCGATCCCCACCGGTTATTACTTTGAATGGGGCGGACAGTTCGAAAACCAACAACGAGCCGCAAAGAAATTGAGCATTGTGGTGCCCATCGCGCTGGTGCTGATCTTTATCATTCTGTTCAGCACCTTCCGTTCGATCAGCCAGGCCATCATGGTTCTGGTCAACATTCCGTTTGCATTGATCGGCGGCATCTGGGCCTTATGGCTCACTGGCGAACATCTATCGGTGCCTGCCTCGGTCGGTTTCATTGCCCTGCTGGGCATCGCCGTCTTAAACGGGGTCGTCATGGTGTCGTATTTCAATCAATTGATGCACCAGGGCCTGTCGATGAGCGACGTCGTGATTCAAGGTGCCATGCGTCGTCTGAGACCGGTCTTAATGACGGCCTCCATTGCGGCACTGGGGCTGGTACCGCTGGTCTTTGCCAGCGGCGCCGGTTCAGAAATTCAACGCCCCTTGGCCATTGTGGTGATTGGCGGCTTGTTTACGTCCACTCTGTTGACGCTGTTGATTCTTCCCATCATCTATCGCCGTTTTGGCGCCTGGTCGCTGGGACGATCCCAGTCAGCGGGTACCGCTTGATTTCAACCCAACAAAGGATCTAAAACATCATGCCTCAAGAAACGCCCCCAGTTAGACTGACATTACGGGCCGATCAGACACTGGAACACCCATTGGTGGACGCCTTGCTGACCTACGCACCGCCCGTGGCGTTTCAGGTGCAGGCCGTCAAAAGCTTTCACGCTCACCAGAACTTAAAAAGCATACGCGATCAGGTGGCTGGCCATCAGCCGCAAATTCTGGTGAACGTCGAAACCACCGAATCGGATTGGTCTGCCTTGTTGCAACACCTAAAACATGCGGTTTCGCACGCCGACATTGCCTATGCGGTGACGCCCATCATCGCACAGGGCAGCCTGTCCACTCTCTCACCTCATGACCATTAACACTTAGGAGTCACAGATGAAAACACACACTTCTTCCTTTTTTTTACCAGGCCTGGTCGCTTTGACACTGACCGCCTGCAGTACTCAGGGCTTTCAACCCAAGCCCGGACAGACAGAGGCCGATTTTCAACAAGACCACCAACACTGCCAGCGCCTGTCGATGCAAAAATGGGAAAATAACAACCGAGTCAAGCCAGAAGCAGGCACGACCCAAAAATCGGTGCCCCCCAGTTATGAACGCTGCATGAAAACCCTCGGGTATTAAGTGCAGACAGACCATTCCATGCCAGCCTTGTCCTGAAATGTCAGACACCTGACGATTTACGATTCATTCCCGTTTTGCGGTAGAATGATGTTTATCAGGTTTCAATGCGAATAAAGGACACTGCATGACTTTCTGGAAAGGCTCGTTGGTTCAAAAATGGTTACTGGCTCTGGTGCTTCTGTCACCGCTGGCCACGCCCATGGCGCAAGCGGATGAGTATCGCGACACCATTAAGATGTTTCTCGATGCCAAAGCCGCCAAACCTTATTTTGAAACCGCCTATGGCTATGCGGTCTTTCCCACCATTGGCAAAGCCGGGGTGGTGTTTGTTGGCGGCGCTTACGGCGAGGGCCGCGTTTACAAAGATCACAAATACACCGGTGACGTTACGGTGGCGCAGACCTCTCTCGGCTTTCAGCTGGGGGGACAGGCCTACAGTCAGGTCATCTTCTTTGAAGACAAGGATGATTACGAGCGTTTCACTCAGGGTACGTTTGAATTTGGGGCCCAGGCCAGTGCCACCGTGATCACCGCTTCGGCTTCGGCCGAAGCCACTACCCGCGGCCCCAATGCCAGTGCCAGTGGTGGCTCCAACAATGCCATCAACAAAGGGGGCTATTACAAAGGCATGGCCACCTTTATCATCGCCAAAGGGGGCTTGATGTATGAAGTCGCCGTCAGCGGGCAGAAATTCAAATTCATCCCCAAAGAGGTGGTGGATCAACGCCCGCCTGCCTACCGAGAAGCCAACCCAACCGGTTCCGACTTCCCGGATGAAAATTAAAGCCAGCGCGCTGCTGCTTTCACTGACAACCCTTGTCGGCTGCGCGTCCATTACCAACAAACCGCAGCCCGGCGTGGCGTCGCTTACCCATGCCTATGATTATCGGCTGATCGACAGCCAAACCCACACGATCATTCAGTTACCCGAACTGGTCCGAAAACTGGCTCAAGCCGATGTCATTTTTGTGGGCGAATTTCATGGCAACCATGCCTCTCACCTGCTGCAGGCGAAGCTGCAAACGGCCCTGTTTGCACAGAATCCCAACCAGGTTCTAAGCATGGAGCAGTTCGAGCGTGACGATCAGACACCCGTCGAACGCTATCTGGAAAGTCAGATCGGTGAAAAAACCTTCATTGACCAGGCCGATGCCTGGCCCAACTATGCCGGAAGCTACCGCCCACTGATGGAGTTTGCCAAACGGCATTTTTTACCCGTCATCGCCGCCAATGCGCCCGGGGACATTGTTCGATGCGTCAGCCGCCATGGCCCCGATTATCTGGCACGCCTCCCTGACAATCAACGCCACTGGGTGGCGACCGATGCCTTTTACAATCCGCCGGCCTACCAACAGAAGTTCATCGACTTTATGCAGGCGCAACGCCACGGGAAGGCCGACAAAACGCCCCTGAACGAACGCCAGCAACGCAGCTACCAGGCCCAACTATTGCGTGACAACACCATGGCTGAAAGCATCCTCAACGCCAAGCGCGCCCACCCGGAGGCTCAGATCCTGCATCTGAACGGGGCGTTCCACAGCGACCAACATCTGGGTACAGTGGCGGCGCTGAAACACCGTGCGCCCTCCCTGTCCATCGCCGTGATCAGCCCGGTGCGCCTTGAGCCCGAGCGGACAACCGACTGGCTGGCCCAAGCAACAGTCGATGACTTCAAACAGGGTGATTTTCTTTATCTGATTCCGCCGCAACCGGCCGAATACGTTCAGGCACACAAACGCCGCGAAGCCATGCGCCGACAGTTTGAGCAGGCCGACCAAAAGCCCTGCTTGCCAGCCCAAAAGGCCTCTTAACCGCGCTTCAAACCACTTTCACGTATGCGAATCTCCCTACAAATTCACCCGGTTTATGGTAAAATCGCGCGATTGGAAGGTGGTTGCGTGAGGCCCATCGGTGGCAGCCGGTCGCCCAGATCGGTCTGAGACCCTAAAACCTGACGCACCCGTCTTAGCCTGACTTGTTCACTAACACAGAGACGCCCATGACAGATTCACAGCTTCCGGATTCCGAAAACGCCCTGAACGAAGAATACGGCTCGTCCTCCATCAAGGTGCTCAAAGGCCTGGACGCGGTTCGAAAACGTCCCGGCATGTACATCGGCGACACGGATGACGGCACCGGTCTGCACCACATGGTGTTCGAGGTGGTGGACAACGGCATCGATGAAGCCCTGGCCGGACACTGTGACAAAGTCGTGGTCACCATCCACACCGATGGCTCTGTCTCAATCAGTGATAACGGCCGTGGGATTCCGGTGGACCTGCACGAAGAAGAAGGCGTCTCGGCGGCCGAGGTCATCATGACCGTGCTCCATGCGGGGGGTAAGTTTGATGATAACTCCTACAAAGTCTCCGGCGGCCTGCACGGGGTCGGCGTGTCCGTGGTCAATGCCCTGTCCGAAGAGCTGCATCTGACCATCAAACGTCAGGGCAAGATCTGGAAGCAAACCTACCGTCACGGTGAACCCGACGCCCCGCTCGAAGCCGTGGCCGACACAACCGAGACCGGCACCGAAATCCGCTTTCTGCCGAGCAAGGAAACCTTTACCAATCAGACCGAATTCAGCTACGACTATTTGCTCAAGCGCTTGCGCGAACTGTCCTTCCTTAACTCCGGCGTGCACATTGAGCTGGTGGATAAGCGCGATGACCGCCATGAAACCTTCAAATTTGATGGCGGCATCCAGGCGTTTGTTGAGTACATCAATACCAACAAAACGCCGATCAACGAACAGATTTTTTATTTTTCCGCCGAACGCGATGACATCACCGTGGAAGTGGCGATGCAGTGGTCGGAAGCCTATCAGGAATCGATTTTCTGTTACACCAACAACATTCCCCAGCGCGACGGCGGCACCCATATGTCCGGTTTCCGCGCCTCCCTGACGCGGACCCTCAACCAGTATGCTGACAAGGAAGGGCTTAATAAAAAATACAAAATGACCGTCTCCGGTGACGACGCCCGGGAAGGCCTGGCAGCCGTGATCTCGGTCAAAGTACCCGACCCCAAATTCTCCTCCCAAACCAAAGACAAACTGGTGTCGTCCGAGGTCAAAACCGCCGTCGAGACGGCCATGAACGAAAAGCTCTCCGAATTTTTGCTGGAAAACCCCAAAGACGCCCAGGCGGTCTTTGCCAAAATCGTCGATGCGGCGCGTGCACGGGAAGCCGCACGCAAAGCCCGGGAAATGACCCGACGCAAGGGCGCGCTCGACATTGCCGGGCTGCCCGGCAAACTGGCCGATTGCCAGGAAAAAGACCCGGCCCTGTCTGAACTCTATCTGGTGGAGGGTGACTCCGCCGGCGGTTCCGCCAAACAGGGTCGAGACCGCAAAACGCAGGCGATTTTGCCCCTGAAAGGTAAGATCCTGAACGTGGAAAAGGCACGCTTTGACAAAATGCTGGCCTCGGTCGAAGTCGGCACCTTGATCACCGCGCTGGGCTGCGGCATCGGGGTGGAAGAATACAACCCCGACAAACTGCGCTATCACCGCATCATCATCATGACCGATGCCGACGTGGATGGCTCGCACATCCGCACCCTGCTGTTGACGTTTTTCTATCGTCAAATGCCCGAACTGATCGAACGTGGCTATGTGTACATCGCCCAGCCGCCTTTGTACAAAGTCAAAAAAGGCAAGCAGGAAGCCTATCTCAAAGACGACGCTGAGCTGGAAAACTACCTGCTGCAGACCGCATTGAACAAGGCCGCGCTTTACCCCGGTCCGGACACCCCGGCAATTCGGGAAATGGCGCTCGAAGGCCTGGCGAAAAAATACCTGCAGACCCAGCGCATCATCGATCGTCTGTCGCGTCGTTTCAGCCCGACGTTCCTGACCCTGATGACCGACCTGTCGCCGTTTTATGCGCGCGATCTCAATGATTACGATCGTTGTCAGGCCTGGATCAATGAAGCTCTGCCGCGTCTGAAAGCCATTGGCGAACGCCAGAAAGTGTCTTATCAATTGCAGGTCGAACCCGCTTTGGAAGGCGAACTACAACACCAGATCCGCCTGCAATACCGCGAACACGGCACCATGAGTTCACAGGTGTACGACGAAGACTTTTTTGCCAGCCCGGAATTCGAGCAGATCAGTCAGTTGGCCGCTCAGCTCAAAGACCTCTTAGGTGAAAAGGCCTGGGTCGAACGTGGCGAAAAAACCCAGCGCGTTGACAGCTTCAAAGACGCCATGGACTGGCTGATGGAAGAAGCCAAACGCGGTCAGAACATTCAGCGCTACAAAGGTCTGGGGGAAATGAACCCCGCACAGCTTTGGGAAACCACCATGAATGCCGAAACCCGGCGCCTGCTGCAAGTCTCGATCAAGGATGCGGTCAAAGCCGACCAGATCTTTACCACCCTCATGGGCGATGAAGTGGAACCGCGTCGTGACTTCATCGAAAGCAATGCGTTGCAGGCCGAAAACATTGATGTGTAAACAAGCCCGATAAGTCTTTGTCATAAAAATGAAAATTGCGATCTGAACAAAAATCCGATTAAATAGACGCCATTTTCACCAGGCCTGGTCAAAACATAAGGTGATCCGGCCCGAATGACCCGATTTTAAACCGAATTTTTAAAACTAAAGCAGGGTGACAACACCCCCAAGTATCTTCACTGATGCTTGTGATAATGAGAAGGAGACAGTCTATGTCAGTAGAACATCCAATTGTCACCGTCACCGGTTCATCCGGTGCCGGCACATCGTTCGTCAAACGCGCGGTTGAAAAAATCTTTGAGCGTGAACAGCTGAAAGTCGCGATTGTGGAAGGCGACAGCTATCACAAGTACCCGCGCATGGAAATGAAAAAGCGCGTGGCCGAATCCAAAGAAAACGGTGGACCGGTTCTGACCCACTTTTCCGAGCATGCCAACCTGTTCAATGAACTGGAAGCGCTGTTTAAGGAATACAAAGAAACCGCCACGGGCAAACGTCGTTACTACATTCACAGTGAAGACGAAGCCAAAGAGCACAACGCACGTCTGGGCACCGACCTGAACCCTGGTGAGTTCACACCCTGGGAACCGATCCCGGAAGGCACCGACGTGCTGTTTTATGAAGGCTTGCACGGCATGGTGAAACGCAAGGACCACGGCCCGGAAGAAGGCATGCACGATGTGGCTCAGTATGTCGATTTGGGCATTGGGGTCGCGCCGTCCATCAACATTGAATGGATGCAGAAAATCTACCGTGATACCTCCGAGCGTCCTTATTCGGTTGAACAGGTACGTGATGTGATCCTGGAGCGCATGCCCGACTACATCGAAACCATTGTGCCTCAGTTCCACCGCACGCACATCAACTTCCACCGTGTGCCGCTGATCGATACCTCCGATCCGTTCTCCACCATCTCCGAGGACGCACCTGAGGGTCCAAAACCGGAAGATTCCCTGATCATTTGTCATGTTCGCCATCAGGACATTGACCTGGAAGCCGTCAAAAACGAAATCCCAGGCGCTTTCCTGCAGAATGATGAAACATTGGTTTGTGGTGGTCAGCACATGATTCAGGCCATGGACCTGATGATGTCCCCCATCATTCACAACCTGGTCGAGCGCAAACGCGCCGCCATGGCACAACAATAAAGCCAATCAAAAAGCACCAGGCCTGGTGCTTTTGACAGCTTTCAAACCCGCGCAAGCGGGTTTTTTATTGTCTGGAAAGGGTCAAAACAGGCCAACATGGACAGCTAAATGTACATGTATTAAAATGATGGTTAATGGTTACTTTTACATTGGAGATGCAAAATGCAAGTGGTCAGTTACACCGACGCAAGAAACAGCTTGAAAGCCGTATTGGACGGCGTGGTTGACAATGCCGACTACACCCTGATTACCCGCCGTGATGCCGACAATGCCATCGTGATGTCGCAAGAGTACTTTGACAGCTTGATGGAAACGGTTCACTTATTAAGTTCGCCCGGGAATGCCGCACACCTGAAAACATCGATTGAACAATACCGCTCAGGCAAGACGGAACAAAAAGGCTTGATCGATGTCGATTGAGATACTGTCCTGGACAGAGCGTGCCTGGCGTGATTATGAATATTGGCAAAGTCAGGACAGGAAAACGTTAAAACGCATCAACAAACTCATTCGTGCCACCCTGCGCACACCATTTGAAGGCATTGGCAAACCCGAACCTCTCAAGGAGAGCTTAAGCGGTTTCTGGTCCAGACGCATCGACGCCAGCCACCGTCTGGTCTATGCGGTCGATGACCGTCAAATCACCATCATCGCCTGCCGCTATCATTATTAAAACTCTTAGCGGATCACTGCGGTGGTCGCCTCCAGCTGGACTGGTTGATGCAAGCGCTGCTCAATCGCGGCCTTGACCGCATCCACATCCTGCACAGTCATGGCCTGATCCGACAACAGGCGCGAGGAAATCACCAGAGGATTATTGCTGCGAATACGCACATCCCGCAGTTCAACGCCCTCGAGCCGGGCACCCTCCAGGGTGTACACCACCTTCTGCTCCTGAACCAGGGACCCGAAGGCAAACACCAATGGAATACTGATCACCGCCGCCACCGCCAAAGAGAGAATCAAGCCTTTTTTCGCCACGTGAAATGCGCTGAAACCCAAAAACAAAAACGTCGCCGAAGCGGCCAGAATGATCCCGACCAAGTTGGTCAAAAACAACAGAAACGCCCCCCAGAACACCTGCCAGTCCCACCAGCCAATGCCGATCGCTGCCACCGACAAAGGCGGCACCAACGCCACCGCGATCGCGACACCAGCCAGACTTTTCGCCACTTCATGCCGGGCACTGGCATAGGCACCGGCAATGCCCGAGAGAATTGCCACCCCCAGGTCCAGCAGGTTGGGACTCAAACGCGCGCCGATTTCGCTGTTAATGATCTGTAATGGAATCATTAACGTCAACAAGGTACCAAAGAGCAGACTCACGCCCACCCCAGCCATCAGCGTTTTGCCACTGGCCACAATCAATTCACTGCTTTGGCGCAGCACCCCCATGGAAAACGAAATGATCGGCGACATCAGCGGGGCCAGGATCATCGCACCAATAATCACCGGAGCGGAGTTGGCAAACAACCCCACCGTCGACAACAGTGCCGCCAGAATCATCAGCACCAGATAGGATTCACTGGTCTGGGCGTTCTCTTTCAGGGTGACGAAGGTTTCGCGCAACTCTTCCTGATCGGCGTGATGAATCCAGGGCAACCGTCGATTGATCAGTTCTTTCACCGCCTGCCCTTTTGGCAGCCGCTGGATTTTGACGGTTTCTTTGAGCTCCTTGCTGGTGTCTTTTTCCGGAAGTCTGGCGTTTCGTACCGCCAGCACATCGGCTTCCACTCGCACCGACACTTTATCAGCCTGCAAGGTTTCGCCATCCACACTGAATTGAAGGGCATCCCCACCATGAATGTCAATGTGTTCCGTTTTGACATAGCCCACATAGTCGGGCAGCGTCTTTCGGGCTCTCACATCGCGTGGCAGAACCTTGGTAAACAGAAAATGCAGCACCTGCACAATGCTGGTCGGGGCCAGAATCACCGCATGCAACATGGGCTCGTCTTTTTCAGTCTCGCCCACCACCCGCTTGGTGAATTCGCTGTTGCCGGGCCGATACACCAACGTCACCCCCAGCGCCGCGGTATGAATATCGGTTTCCTTGGCCGTTTGACACTCAAAAGGCAACAAACAGTTCTTGCTGATATTGGCCGTCATCAGCCACAGGTTCTTGAATTTGCACCAAACGCTTTCGTCCACCAGAGAGGCCGGTTTCATCAAGCTGGGGTGGCCCATCATCACCGATCCCAGTACCAACTGCTCGTTGCAATAAAGCAGATCCGCCGACTGAGCCGTTTCGGCCTCGGTCAAAGCTTCAAGGGCTGACGTCAATTGTTCTGGAATACGAAAGGCGCGCAAGGACCGAGCCATCTCCGGGTGCGGTAAAAATCCAACGGTCCAGCCTTCCTTAGCCGCCCAGGGCAACAATTCATATAATGCGTCATCGCCGAGCCACAACCAGACTTCTCCCTCAGGGGACCAGTCTGCGAGCGACTGCCCCTCGTAGGCAAGTGGCGTCAGCGCAAAGGATTCACCCAGAAACGCGGTCAACTTGGGCAAAATGTCGGTGTCGAACACGTTTTTTTGTGTGGCGTCGTAAATTAATGTGGTCGATGACACACCGAACCTCCTTCGATGAATGTGATCATATTATGCCATTTCCAGCCGGAGATGCGTAAAACACAGAAGGTTTCAACACAGTTTTCCAAATACAGAAAAGCCTAGACGTGTGCCACAAGAGACCTTAATTGATTCACCCAAGAATCAATCCACAAAGGCGGTTTTTAAAACAGAAAAGAGAATTGCTATGGCCTTAACGCCAGGATAACTATGCTTTGAAACGTTCCAGCTCCCGACGCTCTTTTTTGGTGGGGCGGCCTTTGCCTTTTTCACGGTGGCCGGCCAGTGCCATGCCCGGTGGCGGAGCTTTCTGGTTGAGCTGTTCATCTTTGAGAGAGTAAAGCGTCTGGGCCATCTCGGCATTGCCGCGTTTGTCGCTCAATGCCTGAACGCTCACCGTCACTTTGCGATGAGCCTGAGTGATGATCAGTTCATCGCCCTGTGCGACGGTTTTGCTGGGTTTGGGTTTACGTTGGCCGTTGAGCACGACCTTTCCGCCTTTGACCGCCGCCTGAGCCAGGCTTCGGGTTTTAAAAAAACGCGCGGCCCACAGCCATTTGTCCAGCCGAACCTCGTTCATGCCAGCTCGGCCAACCAGTCACGTGGCACCAGATAGTCATACACCTGCGCCTCTTCCGTATCGGGCTCAGGTTGATAATCATAACGCCAGGTCGCCATCGGTGGCATCGACATCAGAATCGACTCGGTGCGCCCCCCGCTTTGCAGTCCGAAAATCGTGCCCCGGTCAAAGGCCAGGTTGAATTCGGCGTAACGCCCGCGACGATACAGCTGAAAATCACGCTGACGCTGACCGTAATCCACATCCTTGCGCCGGCCGACAATGGGACGATAGGCTTTGATGTAATGGTTGCCCACCGACTGCATGAACGCAAAACAGGTTTCAAAATCCCAATCAAAAGGGGCCTGGTTCAAATCGTCATAGAACAGCCCCCCCACACCGCGGGTTTCATCGCGGTGTTTCAGATAAAAATATTCGTCACACCATTGCTTGTATTTGGGGTACACCGCTTCGCCAAACGGGTCACAGGCTTCTTTGGCCTGCAAGTGCCAATGCATCACATCCTGATCAAACGGATAATATGGTGTCAGGTCAAACCCGCCGCCAAACCACCACACGGGTTCTTCGCCCTCTTTTTCAGCCACAAACAACCGCACATTGGCATGACTGGTGGGCACGTAAGGGTTACGCGGATGAATCACCAGCGACACCCCAAGTGCCTGAAACGAGCGACCGGCCAGTTCCGGGCGGTGCGCCGTGGCCGAAGCCGGCAGGGCTTCGCCCTTGACGTGCGAAAAATTGACGCCGCCTTTTTCGATCACCGGCCCCTCTTCCAACACCCGGCTGCGCCCGCCGCCGGTCAGGCCTTTGCTGTTGGCCGGTTTTTCCCACTCATCCACAATGAATTCGGTGCCGTCTTCTTCGGTCAATTGCGCACAGATGTCATCCTGCAAACCGAGCAGATAGGCTTTGACGTCAGCGATGGGGAGGGTGTCAGACATAATCATTTCCTGTGTTAAAGCTCTCTGAACCCGAAAAATTCACAAATGATGCGCCATCTCGCTTGCCCCTTGATTCCACAAGAAATATTGCTCGACTTACCCCTTCGGGCGTCGAGTTCTTCGTTTCTTCAATCGGTCGTAATCGTTGATACGACACTTCTTCAGAAATTTCCTTGTGAAAACAAGTTCCTGCGCGATTTTGGCGAAAACTTATAAAATTTTCGGGTGAAAAACGCAACCGCTTTCAACGATCTTAATGGGCGTTCATTTTAATAGAAAACGCCCTAGTTCTGCCTTAAAATAAGGGAAATCTTAACGACTCTGCGGGAATTCTGATGCAACAGCCTTTTTCAATTCGAGTGTGGCTCGCGGCCCTGCTGACCGCCCTGATGCTGAGCGGTTGCTCCTCCACCACCCAAAAGGGTGCGGTGGGCATTGAGCGAGAGCAGATGCTGCTGGTGTCGCAAAACGAAATGACCGAAGGCGCCAAACAGGCCTACAGCGATGTGCTCAAAAAGGCGGAAAAGGAAGGCCAGCTCAACACCGACCCCAAACGGGTCAAGCAATTGCGTGCCATTGCCGATCGACTGATTCCTCATACCCGCATTTTTCGGGAGGACGCGCCCGAATGGAACTGGGAAGTCAACTACATCGATTCCGATCAGCTCAATGCCTGGTGCATGCCCGGGGGCAAAATTGCCTTTTACAGCGGCATCATTGACACGCTTGAACTCACGGAAGACGAAATCGCCGCCATCATGGGCCACGAAATGGCGCATGCCTTGCGCGAGCACGGTCGGGAACGCGCGTCACAAGCCATGCTCGGCCAGGTCGGTCTGGCCGCATTGCAGATTTTGGGAGGCGTCAGAGGCGCGGCACTGGATGCCTCCAACATGGTGGTGCAGACCACGTTTATTTTGCCCAACAGCCGCACTCATGAGACTGAGGCCGATCGCATGGGCGTGGAGCTGGCCGCACGGAGCGGTTTTGACCCTTATGGCGCGGTCCGGGTCTGGGAAAAAATGCTCAAGTTGTCCAAAGATGCTCCGCCGGAATTTCTCAGCACCCATCCGGCCCATGAAACCCGGATCAATGACCTGAAAAAATACGCCAAACGGGTCATGCCACTCTACCAAAAAGCCAAGCCAGCCCCGACCCCCTGAGGACGGAGCCCGATCAGCGCAATTGTTTTCCGGTCTGGGCGCACAAGATCTGCGACGGTTGCTCGGACTGACCCAACGCCCCTTCAACCACATCCACCTCTGGAAACGTCTGTGTCAGCTCGGACCGCTCACGAATCGGGGGCTGACCGCTAAGATTGGCACTGGTGGAAACCAATGCGCCACCATACGCCTCACACAGCGCTTTGACCACCGGGTGCTGGCTGACCCGAACCGCCAGTGTATCACGCCCACCCGTCACCCAATCCGGCACGCTGTCTCGGGCCGGTAAAATCCAGGTGGTGGCACTTTCACCCGGTTCCAACCGGCGTTCCCAGCTTTGCAACACCGTTTTTGACCAGGCCTGGTCAAAAAGGCAGGTCAAGCCTTCGACCTGATCAGCATTGGCGGCAATCAGAATCACCCCTTTTTCCAGCGGACGTTGTTTCAGCGCCAGCAAGCGATCAAAGGCGTTGCGGTCAAACGGGTCACAGCCCAGACCATAGACCGACTCCGTGGGACAGGCAACCACCTTGGACGCACGAAGCTGCGCCACCGCTTCAGAAATGGAAAGCATTGTCATTGCTGGGCCTCCGCTGCCAGCCACCATAAAAACGCCGCGGCCTGGGTTCGATAAGGTTGCATCGCCGCCAGCCATTGACGCGCCGAGGCAATGCTCGGCAACTCAGCCGGTTTCTGGGATTGCAAAGACTGCCATCGTTGCAGTCCCACACGCACGCCCTGATCACCGGACAGATCCGCATCGGCATAGCCAAAGCCTCTGACCAGTGCGTATTGCGCCGTCCAGGGCCCAATGCCCGGTAACCGAATTAAATTTTCCGTCAATGACTGCGCTTCGGCCGCATTCAATGCGTCAGGCAACCAGTCGCACGGTAGCAAATCACTCTCGGCCAGTGCCTGCATAGCACGGGCTTTTGTCGCCGACAGCCCACAGGCCCGGTAAGCCGATTCCGGCATCTGACGCAGCGTCTGCGGGTGCAGCACCTGGTAGCCATCACGTTGCGGCATCGCCGCCAGCAAACGCGCTCGAATCGCCCGGGCGGCTTTGATACTGATCTGCTGGCTCAAGATGGCACGCACCCCCGCTTCAAATGGCGTCAGTACCGGCCACAGACGCAGCGCTTCCAAATCGGGATCGGGCACATGGGTCAGACACCCCTGCTCTGCCAACTTTGCCCAGGCCGCTTCCACCGGCTGATCGACCCCGAGCAGACGCCTCACCCCCTGCGATGCCTGGGCCTGCAGGGCCGAGGGGGTCGTCCGGGCATGACAATGGCCTTCTTCCACCGCCAGCCGACACTCAGCGCTCACAATCCCCGACCCGTTGCCGGGGGCCTGCAAGTGCTGGGCCCAGATCAACTTTAACGGCCTCGAGTCGCTGGTCGAACCATGAAAGCGCCAGAAACGTTGCCAGGCCACCTTGCCGAGACAATCGATCGGTTCAAGAGGCTCAGCAAGCATGGGCATTGAGCGCTTTGACCTCGCCTGCAGGGTGGTGTGTCATGGTATCGTCCCCTTGCATAGGGTCTCCTCTACTGAAAAAAGGTCGCTAAAGGCGACGTTTATCGGTGATTTATGATACAAATATGCTATCAGACTGTCATGCTCAACACGGGGAATCGGTTATGCAATGTATTCGCCCATCGTTTAATGCACCCAAAATTTGGCGAACCAGCCGACCGCTGGCCGATGCCCGTCGTTGGGCTCAGTTGGGACTGGCCCTGCTGTTGGGATGCGTGCACGCTACCTCATTCGCCATGTCCGCCCCCAAAGCCGAAAGCCCGTCGCCGGCTGACACCCACCCGGCGGTGGTATTGGTGTATCATCATTTTTCTGACGACACACCGGCCAGCACCAGTATCCGCCCACAACAGTTTGAACGCCAGCTCGACTATCTGGCGCAAGAAGGGTTTGAACTGATGACCCTGGGCGACGTGCTTGAGGCCTTTGAGCAGGGCACCTCCCTGCCGGAAAAAACCCTGGTGATCACCGCGGATGACGCTTATCGCAGTGTTTACACCACCGCCTTCCCGGCACTGCAAGCACGCGGGTGGCCCATGACCGTCTTTGCCAACACTCAACCGATCGAACAGGGCTATCAGTCCCACATGACCTGGGCCCAACTGGTGGAAATGCAACAAGCCGGTTTTGAAATCGCCAATCACGGCCACACCCACGACACCATGGTGCAAACACCCAATGAATCTGACCAGGCCTGGTTAAAACGCATACGCCAGGACATCACCACCGCCCAGACCCTATTGCAACAACATCTGCCAAACCCTGTGCCCAAATTATTGGCCTATCCCTACGGCGAATACAGCCAGGCGGTCAAACAAACCATCCAAAAAATGGGGTATGTCGGTGTCAGCCAGCATTCCGGGGCCATTGATGCCCGGAGCGATCGCGGTGCTCTGCTGCGTTTTCCCGTCAACACCGAGTTTGGCGGCATGGAGCGCTTTGCCCTGATCACCCATACCCGCCCTTTGCCGGTGCAGTCCATTTCGCCGTCCGATACACGGGTCCAGCACAACCCGCCTCAATTGACGCTGACCTTTTCCCGGCCCATGAGCGAAGAAGAACAGGCGCGCCTGCAATGCTTCAATCAACAGGGCGACCCCCTGTCGCTGGCGTGGCACGATGCCCGCACCGTCACCCTGAGTTACGACCGGCCTCTGGCGCCTCCGCGCAATCGTTATGCCTGCACCCAACCGATCGGCAACGGCCAGTTTCGCTGGTACAGCCATTTGTGGATGCTGCCCGGCTTTCATTCCATCGCCAATTGACCGGCAGACCGCCACGGTTTTAGAATCCCAGTCATGAATCAAAAGGAATTCGCATGACCCACTTGGCCCAACCCTTTCCTGCTTTGCTCCGAGTCCTGGTCCTGTTCACGGGTCTTCTGGCCCTTCCCGGACTGGCTCTCGGCGCCGAGCCCTCCGAACCGGTTCAGTGGGAAGCCAGTATCAGTGATTACGGTTGGGACGGCAAAACGGTCCCGGAAGGCCAACAATGCCAACGATTCGGTGGCATCATGCCTGCCACGCCTGAAATCCGAATTCGCAATCTGCCGATGCCGTGAATCTGATCATTGCCGAATACAGTGATCGGGATTACGAACCGATGAATCATGGCGGTCATGGCCGCATGGCCTTTGCCATCACCCCGGACCAGCACCTGATCAAACTGCCGCGCGTGGACGGTCACAGTTTTCACATGCCCAAAGGCAGTTTCATCCTCGAACCCCATCGTAACCCCAAACGCGATAAAGCCGGGGCGTATATGCCGCCCTGCTCCGGTGCTATTACGTCACCCTCAAAGCGATTCACTTTGATGGCGAAAACGTCGAGTCCTTCGGCGAGCAGGTTTTGGAGCTGGGCACTTACTAGTGCCGAATAGATTGTCTGACCGGAACGCCCTGTTCTCGCAGAGCTTTCAGCAGAAACTGCTCCAGCACGCGGGCAAACGCCTGTTTGTCTTTCTGGCTGAGCGGCGGCGGGCCACCGGTCTGAATGCCGCTGGCGCGTAACTGCTCCAGTTCATTGCGCACCCGCAGACGCTGGGCGATGTTGTCTTCGGTGTAAAGCTGCCCGCGGGGGTTGAGCGCCAGCGCGCCTTTGGCAATCACTTCCGAGGCCAGTGGAATGTCTGCGGTAATCACCAGATCCGAAGCACGGACTTTCTGCACGATCACATGATCGGCCGCATCGATCCCCTGGGGCACCTGAATAAAATCAATGTAAGCGCTCCCCGGCACCGATAAAGGATGATTGGCCAGCAAACACACCGGAATCTGCGTGCGCTTGGCCGCCTTGAACAGAATTTGTTTCATGGGTGCCGGACAGGCGTCGGCGTCAACCCAGATGGTGGCCGAATGGTCGGTCGAGGTGGAAACAGTCATATTAGGTGTCTTTTTGATCCCGTTGAAGTTGTTGTTTGAGTTGGCGAGCCGCCACAGCATAGCCGCCATCGATGCTGTCCACAAAATGCAGGTGCTCGACCCCGGTTTTTTCCACCAGGCAGGTCACCATGGCCGCATCCGTCACATGCACCCCAAAGCACAAAGTTCCTTGCGCCTGCTGCGACTGCAGCCACCGATGCAACGCTTCCCAATCCTCATCATCCGCCGACACCACTGTGCGGTAGATATCATCGAGTTTGAAAAAATCCGTGTGGGTGATTAAGTCCGCTTTGTAACGCCCCCACTCCGCACCCAGCGCCTGCATTCCCCGCCGCATCCAGACATTGCCAACACGGTTCTGCAACCAGAGCACCGCCATCCGGTGCCATTGACTCAGGCGACGACGCCAAGAAGACAAACTGAACCCGGTTTTCAAGGTGGCTTCCCCTCGAAGTTTGTCAGGGTTGGCACTGAGCGACAAGCCTGACAGGTTGAGTGGATGGCGACCCGTCTCATCGCCCAGCCAATGCTCTATTTTGGTGTGCAAAGCCGAATAGGTGGCCAGACGCTCGGCCCGAGTCGCGCCCATGGCCTGGACCAACAAACTCAGGGTTCGTTGTTTTTTGGACGGAATTTCGTTCCAGCGACATTCAAACCCACTGAAATCGGCCTCAGCCCTCCCCGGCGGCAAAGCACAGGCCGGATCACGTTTAATGCGCGCCTCGGCTTCGCTCAAGCCATTGCCGATGAAAAAATACTGAATCAAATGGGGCGCTTTCTGAAAACGGGTCGCGCGAACCGGCTTGGAGAGCGCCGCCACCGAAATGCAACCGACCCGCAGCACCAGATCAAAGCCTTCACGCGCCATGTCCTGACAGCCCCGCAAGGCGTCGCTGACCGCCGCGACCTGATCAGCGGCCACACAAAACGTGGCGCCGTCCCCACCAAACACATAGGGCACACGGTGAGGACGGACCGCGTTCAGCACCGCAGCGATGGTGCCGCCTCCCAGGGTATTGATGTCGCGAAACCGCCCCGCTTCAATCGCTTGGGTCGAGTTCACAATGTCGGCGACAAACACCCAGGCATCGTCTGGCACTGGCTGATAACTGGCATCCGCCAGCGTCTGAGAAAAGTCGGTTAACAGCGGCAACTCGGTTTCAAACGCTGTCGTCATCATCCGGCCCGTATTTTTGTACATGACGCAGGCGCAAATAAAACGTCATGCCCCAGCCGAACACCAGTCCCATCAGCGTCACATTAAAAAACACACTGGCCCAGATCATCCCCGGCTGCAGCAGACTCAACGGTGCCAGCGACGCTTGCCAGAGCCAGAGCCATTTGAATCCCAGCAACAACAATGTCACCCCCAGACGAAACGCGCTGCCGGGGATTTCGATCAAGTGATGGGCCGGGTCCAGATGCAGCGACAGACGGGCCACCAGCAACATACCCGCCGCCGAGCCCAGCAGCCACGCCAGCGCCATCGCGATCAGCAGCCCGATCGACCCGGTCATGTCCGCCGGGACCGACGTCACCAGCTGATCGGCCGCCACCGCCATCAGCAGCAGTGGCCAGATCGGCAACTGCCAAAGCGCCACCACCCGGGTCTTAAGCCCGCGCACGCTCAGCCATAGCGCCACCGCCAGCAAGCCCCAAACCCACCAGGGGGTCAGAGCCAGAGCGGCCCACCAGGATTGTGTCTCTGCCATGTCCGCACCCATGCCAACCTCCTTCGTCCCATGCCTCTTATTGTGCCACAGGCGAGGACAGGAACAAACGTTGAACGGCCAACCGACTGGTTTACGTCATCCGGTTCGGCGCGTCGCAGCGGACTTTGATCTCTTACCCGGGACTCGCTAAGATAGCGCCATGGAAGCCATTGCCCGCACCCTGACCTTGACCGACGCGCCGCAACAGTGCGTGGGGCGCTTTGCGCCCACCCCCAGCGGCCCTTTGCATTTCGGCTCACTGATCGCCGCCACCGCCAGTTATCTAAGTGCCCGGCATCAACAGGGCCAATGGCGGGTTCGCCTGGATGACCTCGATGGCCCGCGCGTCGTCGATGGCGCCTGTGAGGCCATTCTCACGCAGTTGCAGGGCTACGGCTTTGAATGGGATGGCCCAGTGATCTATCAATCCCAGCGTTCGTCGGCTTATCAGGCGGCCTTGTCTCAGTTAAACCGGGCCGGACGCCTGTATGTGTGCACCTGCAGCCGTAAACAGATCAAAGCGCGCCAGGCCGATGGCGCCCATGTCTACGATGCTCATTGCCGACCCAACGGACGCCGGCCTGATCCGGCCACGCTCACCCCGGCAGACGCCGCCTGGCGTTTTCAACCGGATCAATCCATTTTGCACTTTGAAGATGGGTTTCAAGGCCTTCAAACCCTGAAAGTGACCGACGAATTGGGTGATTTTGTGGTCAAGCGCGCCGATGGCATCTTTGGCTACCATCTGGCCTGTGCCGTGGACGATCTGGCCATGGGCGTCACGGAAGTGGTGCGGGGCGAAGATTTATTAACCAGTAGCTTCGCCCAGCGCACGCTCATGCTGGCGTTGGGCCACACCCCACCGCACTATGCACACCATCGCCTGGCCGTTAATCACGAAGGGATCAAATTAAGCAAAAAGAGCCGCGCCCCGGCGATTGACGTGCATCAGGCGCGAGACACACTGACCGCGGCGTTGCGTTTTTTGCAGCACCCGCCGCCTCGGCTTCAAACACTGGTGGGACTGTGGGACTGGGCCGTGGAAAACTGGGAACCCGAGCGACTGATACCCTCAAATTGACCAGGCCTGGTGAAAAATGCCCTCAGGGGGCTGACCGAAATCATGTTGTCAACACCGAGGGCGTGCTTGAGCCATCAATGCAAGACGCGTTTCGCAGGTAATGGCAGAGTCCTTGCCAAGAAACGCAACACAGCAGTGATGGCCCAGGTGCGACCGAATGTAAAGATAATTTTGGCCAGCCCCCTTATAGCTGACTGAAATCCGGTTCGGGTAAGGTTTCAATGCCGGGTCGGGCAAAAAAGTACCCCTGCATCAGGGTCACACCCAATTCTTGATAAAACTGAACGTCTTCCCGTGTTTCCACGCCTTCGGCCAGCACCATGACATTCATTTCCTGACACATGGCCACCAGATGGCGCGCGATGATCATTTTGACCGGGTCACGGCTGACGTTTTGCACCAACTCCATGTCAATCTTCAAAACCCCGGGCTGAAAGTTGGCCAGCATATTGAGCCCGGCGTGCCCGGCGCCAAAGTCGTCCAACGCGGTGATAAACCCCTGTTTCTGGTAATACTGAAAGATATTGGTCAAATGTTGCTGATCCACCACCCGTTCGGATTCGGTGATTTCAAACATGATTTTTTCAATCGGAAAATTATGCTGCCTGGCCGCTCGAATGGTGCTTTGGATGCAATGCTCCGGTTCATACACAGCATTGGGCAGAAAATTGATGCTGAGAATTTTGTCCATCTTCAGCGCCGATGCCAGCCCGATGGCGGTCTGACGACAGGCCTGGTCAAACGCATAACGGTTGCTGTCATTGACCTTCTGGAGCACCGCCCAGGCATTCTTTTCCACCGGGTCGCGCACCAGCGCTTCATAACCGAAGACCCCTCCGGTGGCAACGTTCACAATGGGCTGAAATGCAAAGGTGAAATCAAACCCCAATGGGCGTTGGCATTGTTGGCAACCGGCTTTAACGGTTTCAATCGGAATAGACATAACGATTCAATCTCACACTGATTTTCATGGCGCGCGCCTGACTGGTTTCAACTGTAGTGGTTAAATCCACCGGGCGCAAGCCTAAAACACAGAGGTCACCCGGTTACGGCCCTGTGCTTTGGACTGATAGAGGGCGTCATCGGCTTTTTTGACCGCCTCATCCACCGAGGCCCCGGAAAACGTGAGGCCCTGACTCAAGGTGAAGGCCACGCCGGTCTGCGCCAAAGACGCGTCTTCAATGCGAGCACGCAGCGCTTCGGCATCCTGTTCGGCCTCCCGCGTGTCGGCCAGACGACCGATCACACAGAATTCCTCTCCGCCGAAACGTCCGACCAGCCCTGAGGCAAACTGCTCGCGCAGACAACGGGCCACAAACCCGATCGCTTCATCCCCTTTCTGATGGCCATGGGTGTCATTGACCTGTTTGAAATGATCAATGTCGGCCATGAGCACAAAAAAGTAGCCGCCTTCTGCCTCAGCCTGCTGCACCACAGCCTGCGCCTTGGAAAAAAACGTGCGCCGGTTATAGAGCCCGGTCAGGCTGTCACGCTGCGACAGACGCTCAATTTTGTGATAGACCTCGGCCTGTTCGATGTTCTGGTTGACGCGCACATAGAATTCTTCCGGGGTGAAACTGGTATTGTAAAAATCATTGACCCCGTACTTCATCAACTTGATGGCATTGGAAATCTGCTCACTGCTTTCGCAGGCAATGATCGGTAGCTGACTGGGCAGGTAATCCTGGCGCAGCACATTGATCAGATCAAAGGTGTGATTGCCCGGCTCGGTCTGAGTGCCATCGAGCACCAGCAGATTGGGACGGTCTTTTTTCAGGTCGGCCAGCAGGGTGCGGGTGCAGTCATAAGCCCGCACCTGATACCGGTGTGTGCGCAGCATGCCCAACAGCCTGGCACTGCTGCGCTGACCATGCCCCAGCAGCCAGACATGGCGCTGGGCATTGTGATAAAGCCGATGGGTGATCTGCACCGCATAACGAATGGACGCAATGCTCTCCTTGATCACATAATCCGCCACTTTGAGCTCGAACATGGCCTGGCGGGTGGACTCTTTGTAGCTGCCGGTCAGCACCACCGTGGGAATATGGTGGGCGCGCAGCAGATGAATGATTTCGTTTTCGTGCGAATCCGGCAACTGCAACCCGGTCAGACACACCGCAATTTCCCGCCCGGATTCAATCAGTGCCCGAGCCTCGGCCATGTCATGACATACCTCAATGGGCGCATCGGTCAGCCGCGCCAGTTCACTTTTAAGCAAGCCTGCCATGGAGACCTGATCTTCGATAATCAAAAAAGTGGCCGTCACGTCGACTCCTTGTTATTCTGTGCACGCAACAAGGCCTCAAAGTCATCCGCAGGCACCGCCTTGCTTTTCAGAAAGCCCTGAAAGGCGTCGGCACCGACTTTCTGCAAAAAGGCCAGTTGCGCTTCGGTTTCCACGCCTTCGCCCACGGTTTTCAGCTGGAATTTTTCCGCCAGCGCCAGCATGGCCTCAATGATGGCCATGTCGTTGGGATCATCGGGAATGTCTTTGACAAAGGCCCGGTCGATTTTCAGGGTGCTCAGCGGCATCTGCTTGAGGTAGGTCAGAGAAGAATATTCGGTCCCGAAATCATCGATCGACAGCGCAATGCCCAACTCATGAATTTCGTTGAGCAACCAGAGCGTCTGGCGGGGTTGCGACATAATAAAACGTTCGATGATCTCAAGCTCGATCCAGTCGGGTTCACACTGATAGGTCCCCAGCGCATTGAGCAGGGTCGATTTGAGGCGGTCTTTTGACAGTTGCTTGGGCGAAATATTGACCGACACCCGTCCGGGGTTCAGACCCATCCGATGCCAGCGGGCATTATGCTGACAGGCCTGGTGCAAAATCCATTCCCCCAGGTCCACAATCAGATCGGTTTTTTCGGCTTCATCAATGAACGCGCCCGGCAGCAAAAGACCTTTTTCCGGGTGCTGCCAGCGTACCAGGGCTTCCGAGCCCACAATGCGCCCGCTGTGACAATCGTATTTGGGTTGAAACCAGACCTCAAACTGATGGTGAATCATGGCCTGACGCAACTGGGTGTCCAGCTGCACATGATCCAGCGCCTGTTGCGTCAGGTCATGGGTATAGAAAGCATAGGTATTGCGGTCACTGTCTTTGGCGTGATACATGGCCGCATCGGCATTGCGCAGCAACAAATCGGGGGTGTCACCGTCTTCCGGGAACAGGCTGATGCCGATGCTGGCGCTGAGGTAATAGGTCTCCTCATCGATCACCAACCCGTCGCGCAAGTCATCCAGTATTTTTTCAGCCACCACCACGGCTCCGCTAGGCAGGTGCAGGCCACGCACCAGAAACGCAAATTCGTCGCCGCCGAGCCGGGCAATGGTGTCCGAATCCCGACTCAATTTTTCCAGACGTTTACCCACGAGCTTCAACACCTCATCGCCGCGTGCATGCCCCAGCGAATCATTGATTTCCTTGAAGTGGTCCAGATCAATGAACAACACCGCAAACGCGGTGTGGTTGCGCTGGTTTTCCGCAATCGCCTGACTGAGCAGATCGGTAAACAACGAACGGTTGGCCAGCCCGGTCAAGGCATCGTGATGCGCCAGATAATACAGCTCTTCTTCCGCGATCTTACGTTCGGTAATGTCCTGAACCGTGCCCACCAGACGCACCGCTTTGCCCGCCAGATCGTATTTGGCCACGCCACGCTGCAACAGCCAGCGCTTTTTGCCATCCTCGCGCACAATGGCATGCGTCAGTTCATGCTCCTCACCGCTGTCGATCGCTTTGGTGATCTCCGCCTGCATCTTCAGACGGTCGTTTTCCGGGACCTGCGCAAACACGTCTTCGAGCACCACCCGCGAACCGGGCTCAAACCCATGAATCAGATAGGCCCCTTCGGAATAGTGCAAACGGTGTGTGGCCAAATCAAGCTCCCAGGAGCCAATCTGCGCCAGACTCTCGGTTTCGGCCAGCAGTGACTGCATGTGGCTGATTTTTTTCTCGGTGAGATGAAAGTCGGTGACGTCCTGCAGGGTCCCAGTGGTCAAACGGGCTCGGCCGTCACGGTCAAACAGGGTTTCCGTCTCCCCGATCACATGGCGCAGGCGCCCGTCTTTCAGGCGCAGTCGATACGCAATTTCCACAGGATAAGACCCCTGATTCAAAGCGTCAAACAACCGGCGTACCTGGTAGCGATCCCCGGGTTCCACAAACGCCAGAAACCGTTCAATGCTCAATGGGGTGTCGGACTGAGTGACCTCGAGAATCGCGTGCAGTCCCGGTGAACAGTAAAAATCTTCCGTCAGATGATCGTATTCCCACAAACCGACTTTGGCCAGACGCTGGGCCCGTTCCAGCCGCTGGGTCAGGCGCGAGGACTCTTCAAGCAGGGTTTTGTACGGCGTAATATCGGTGGCAAAGCCTTCGGCTTCCGTGATCGGTTGCGCGTCCGTTACTTTGGGAAACAACTGAATCTGCAACCAGCGCAATTGTCCCGAGGCGTCGTACACTTCTACCGAAAATGCGGGGGTGGGCTGGCCTGACAGCGCCTGCGTTAGAAAGTGAGCCACCCGTTCGTTTTCCGGCCGCGGGGTCAGAAACCGCTGATAGGACACCAGAAACTCGTGCTCCTCATAGCCGAGAACGGCCTGGATGTTATCGCTGACATCGGTCAACTGGCCCTGCGCATCCAGGACAAAAAAGAAATTGGTATCACCCAGTGCGGCCTGCAGTTCGGGCGGTATCGGCACGGTGGTCATGGCTCACATCGGCTCAGGATTGAAAACCGTCATCTTAACGTAAAATTATGAGATTTTTTGGGGATTTTAGGCGGTATGTCATGCGTTGTTTTTCGAATCAATTCAGACAAAACAGACAGTCATTGCAAACCCGCTCGGAACTCGTACACTAATCTATAAACTGGCCCGGGACGGGCCGCTCACTGCAAAGGAGTCATCAATGTCGTTAATGCAAAGACTGGCGTATTTTCCCGCCGCTTTTTTTGGTATGACCATGGGGCTGGGTGGCCTGACCCTGTCAGTGATCACCCTCAAAAATCACCAGGCCTGGTTGTTTGATCAGAACTGGCTCGCCCCCGTAGCCGTGGGACTGGCGCTGATCACCCTGACCATCTTTGCGGGCTTGCTGACGCTGTACGGCATCAAGGCCCTGAAACATCCCCAGGCCTGGGTGGCGGAACTCAACCATCCGGTGGCCCTGTTTTTTGTGCCGACCCTCACCATCAGCGGCCTGCTGGTCAGCAAAATTTTGCTCGAATTCGACTGGATGCTCGCCTCTTTCTGGGTATGGCTGTTTGCCGCCGTCCTACACCTGTTGCTGACGCTCTGGGTGTTTTACCACTGGCTGCATCTGGAACACTTCAAAATCGAGCAGGCCAATCCCGCCTGGTTTATTCCGATTGTGGGCAATATTGTCGTCCCATTGGCCGGGGTCGCCCACGCCAGTGCCGAGGTTAACTGGTTTTTCTTCAGCGTGGGGCTGTTTTTCTGGCCGATTCTATTTAGCATTTTGCTTTATCGGATTATTTTTCATCCAAGCCTGATGCCCAAGCTGCTGCCGACCCTGTTTATTTTCATCGCCCCACCGGCCATCGGCTTTGTCAGCTATGTGACCCTAACGAATCACCTCCAGTTGAACCTGTTTGGGATGATGCTGTTTTCCATCGCCCTGTTCATGCTGCTGTTGATGGTGGCGTCTCTGCCCAAATTCCAGAAACTGCCCTTTGCTCTGTCCTGGTGGGCCTATACCTTTCCCATTGCCGCGTTTGCCATGGCGAGTCTTGCCATGCATCGCGCCACGCTGGACGAGGGCTATTTCTGGCTGGCAGCGATCACTGTGGCGTTGCTGGCCCTTTATTGCCTCAAACTGCTGGCTTTGACCTTTCGCGCCATGATAAAGCAGAAAATCTGTCAGCCCGATGCCTGAGACCCTGACCCGCCAGCCCGCTGAGTTTTCGCTTTGGGGACTCGGTTGGGCACTGGTAGCAGGCCTGGTGATTTTTGCCCTGAGCCAAGTATGGCTGAACAGCGACCAGGCGATTCTGCTGGGGCTGATTGCGCTGATGGTGACGCTCTGGTCCAACCAGGCCATGCCGCTGGGCTGGGTCTCGCTGCTACCGATTGTCCTGTTTCCCTTATTCGGGCTGACCGGGACCAACGAGGTCGCGCCCAATTACGCCCAGTCGATTATCTTTCTGTTTATCGGCGGGTTTCTGATCGCCCTGGCGGTGGAAAAAACCGAACTGCACCACCTGATTTCGCGCCAGATGCTCAACGTGTTTCCCAATACCCCGCGCGGGATGATTTTTGCTCTGGCCATCACATCGGGCGGGTTGAGTGCGTTTTTGTCCAACACCACCACCGCGCTGTTGCTGATGCCGCTGGCGATGTTTCTGAGCGATCAACGCGGCCTGCAGATGCGTTTTGCGCTGGCGATTGCGTTCGGCGCCAGTGTCGGCGGCATTCTCACGCCCATTGGCACCCCGCCCAATCTGATCTTGTTTGGGTTTTTTGACCAGCACAACATTGCCCCCATCGCGTTTGGGGAGTGGATCGCGCTGGTCCTGCCCTTGATCGGGCCCATGTTCGTGCTGCTGGGCTGGGTGTTGTCGCTGGGCACCGACCAAACGCCGCTGATGGCGGACTTTGACCCCAAACCCATGAGCACCGATCAGAAAAAGGTGGCGCGTCTGCTTTACCTGCTGGTGGCGGTGCTGGGGATCAACACTCTGCTTTCGGTGGGCTGGAGTCTGCCGGGACTCAATGAAAAAGGTCTGCTGCTCGGGTTTGGGCTGATGCTGTTTCTGCCGCCTTTCGGCATCCTGACCTGGGCCGACACCCGTCGCCTGCCCTGGGACATTCTGTTTCTGTTCGGGGCCGGGTTCGCCATCGCCCAGGCGTTTGACAGCACCGGATTGGCGGATCGGCTCGCCTGGGCCTTACAGACACTGGCCGTGCATCCTCTCTGGCTGGTACTGGGACTGCTCTCGGCCATGGTCACCTTCAGCACCGTGATTACCAGCAACACCGCCCTGATTGCGATGGTGCTGCCGGTGGTGTTTGCGGTGTGCGAACAAAGCGGGCTCGATCCCCGCCTGCTGATGATGGTGGCGACCGTCAGCGCCAGTTATGCCTTCATGCTGCCCATTTCCACGCCGCCCAATGCCATTGCCCTGAGCAGCGGTGCCGTCAGCGTCAAGCAGATGGCCCAGTACGGTGTGCTCTTCAATCTGGCCGGAATCAGTCTGGTCACACTTACGGGCCTGCTTTACTGGCAATGGGTGCTGTGATGCGAGCCGACAAACCCGAACATTAAAGTGAAGCTTTGTCTGGGTTTGTTAACACTCTCAATACTCAAAAACGATTGTTTTCATTGAATTTTTTGATAACGCCATGAAAACATGAGTCTTTTGCATTTCTGGCACACGCGGTGCAAAGCCCTTGGGGAAACCAAGGAGATCATTCATCATGCAAAACCCCATTCAGTCGCGCTTTGTGCGCCCTTTATCTTTCAGTCTGTTATTGCCGGCGATGTTTCCCGTCATGGCTCAAGAACAAACGCCCAAAAAAACCGAAGCCAGCACGCTGACCGAAGCCTTTACTCAAGGCACCCCCAACCTCGACATTCGAGTGCGTTACGAGGGCGTCAGCCAGGACAACAAAGACGATGCATCGGCTTTCACCGAGCGCACCCGCGTCGGTTATCAGACGTTGCCCTTCCATGGCTTCAGCGCATTTGTGGAAATGTCCGACACCGCCTCACTGGGCAGCCGTAACGACTTTTATGTGCCAGCCGGACCGGCCTCCGGCGGCGATGCCGACAAGGCGGTGGTGCTCGACCCTTCCTATACCTCGCTCAACCAGGCCTGGTTAAAATACCAGTTCGCCGGCAACAGCGTGACGTTGGGCAAACAACGCATTATTTTTGACAACCGTTACCTGGGCAACGTGGGCTGGCGCCAGAATGAACAGGTCTACACTGGCGCGCATTTGGCGGTGACCTCCGTGCCCAAACTCAAGCTTAACTACGCCTTCATCGGTGAGGTGCAAAACCCCGTGGGCGTGGACATTGAAATGAGTTCCCACGCTTTGCAAGCCAAGTACGCCTTGGCCGACTGGGCCAAACTAACCGGTTACGGTTACTGGCTGGATTATGATCTGGCCGCGCAAACCGACAGCCGCACACTCGGCGCTCGCCTGACCGGTCAACTGCCCTTAGCTGAAAAAATGGGCTTGAGCTATCACCTGGAATACGGCGATCAGAGCGAGTACGCGGATTCGGACAATGCGGGGGGCGATTACACTCGGTTTGATCTGGGTCTCAAAGCCGGGGGGGTGAAATTTGTCGTGGGTCAGGAAACGCTGGGCGGCAATGGCGACTACGCCTACCAGACCCCGCTGGGCACCGTGCACTTGTTTAACGGTTGGGCCGATCAGTTCATCGGACCGGTCGGCGGCACCCCCGCCAATGGCCTGGAAGATCGCTATGCCAAGGTCTCCGGCAAACTGGCGGGCTTTAAACTGGCCGCACATTACCATGACTTCAACAGCGACACCGCCAGCGATCATTACGGCAGCGAATGGAACCTATTGGCAGCACGCAAGATCCAGAAAAACTATCTGGTGGGCTTGAAATACGCCAGCTACTCAGCCGACGATTACAAAGTCGACACACAGAAACTGTGGGTCTGGGGTCAGGCTAAATTCTAACCCGCCGCGTTTGCTCCGCAGTCAAGTTTTGCCCGCTTTTCAGCGGGCTTTTTTATGTCCCGACGCCGGACATTCGGCGCCCTCAATGCACCAATACAAGACATTGTGGACATTCTTTTTTCTGATTTGTTCCACTTTGTAAACATTCAAACCCAGACCTTTAACATAAGTTATTAACTTAATTGATTAACTATCTGTTTTATATAAGTAAAAAATGAATGGCACCATCTAAGCTAGGGTATCCCCACATTGCATTGCCTCGTAGGGGCCATAAGGATTGATTTGTCTATGACACAACAGGAACACAAAGCGTCCAGCATCTGGATTGCCAATTTGTCTCACACGTTTCGCAAACAAACGTCACCGGCGATCAAGGACATCGAACTGACCATTCCCAAAGGTCAGCTGACCGCACTGATCGGACGAAGCGGTTGCGGGAAATCCACCCTGCTGAAAATGATGGCCGGGCTGATGATTCCTTCCGACGGCGCGGTTCGCATCGGTGGGCATACCGTCACCAAGCCCAGCGCCAAATGGAACATGATGTTCCAGAAGCCTTCCCTCTACCCCTGGATGAGTGTTCGTGAGAATGCCGCGCTGGGGCTGGTGTTTGCCGGCACCTACGAACAGAAAAAGGACAGTGTTGAGTCGCTGCTCGACATGGTGGGCCTGAGCGAACACAAGGACAAAAACGTCCAGCAGCTTTCCGGTGGCCAGCAACAGCGTGTCGCTCTGGCGCGTTCTCTGGCAACCGAGCCCGACATTCTACTGTTGGACGAACCGTTTTCAGCGCTGGATGCCTTTACCCGCACCCAGTTGCAGGACGAAGTCGCGGAAATCTGCCACGACCAGGGCATCACCATGGTGATGGTGACCCACGATATCGAAGAAGCCATCGCCATGGCCGACAAGGTGATCATCATGAGCCAGAACCCGGGGGAAATCGTGGGCGACCTCGACGTGCCACTGGGCTACCCGCGTGAACGCAGCCAACCCCAATTCATCAACCTCAAAGAAACCCTGTTTGCCGAATTCGAAAAAATCGATCAGGCAAAACAACAAGCCATGGCCAACGCCGGCTAAGCGCCCCAACCACAGCCATAACGGAGAAAGATCATGTGTCAATTTTGTGATTGCGAAAACCACGCCTCAGGCGATTACGTCTTCAACCCGAAAAAAGGACGCCGGGAGTTCATTCTGGACAGTCTGGCGACCGCCGGGGGCCTTGCCGCGTCCATGGGACTGTCGTCTCAGGCGTTTGCAAACATGACCCCGCCCGAAGACGAGGTGGTGCGCATCGGCTACCTGCCAATCACCGATGCCAGCGCCTTGCTGGTTGCCCACGCCAAAGGCTTTTTTGAAGAAGAAGGCCTGAAAGCGGAAAAACCCACCCTGATTCGTGGCTGGTCGCCGTTGATCGAAGGCTTTGCCGCGGGTAAATTCAACCTGGTGCACTTTTTGAAGCCGATTCCGGTGTGGATGCGCTATAACAACAACTTCCCGGTTACCATCACCGGTTGGGCCCACACCAACGGCTCCGGGCTGGTAGTCGGACGCCATACCGGAATTGAAGACTTCTCCGAACTGGGCGGCACCCAAATCGCTGTGCCTTACTGGTATTCCATGCACAACATCGTGCTGCAGATGGCGTTGAAAAACGCCGGGCTGGAACCGGTGATTCAGGATCAGACCGATCCGCTCAAGCCCAATCAGGTCAACCTGCAGATCATGCCACCGCCGGATATGCCACCGGCGCTGGCCGCCAAGAAAATCGATGCCTTCATCGTGGCCGAGCCGTTTAACGCCGCAGGCGAAGTGCTGGCAGGCGCGAAAATGCTGCGCTTTACCGGTGACATCTGGCAGAACCACCCTTGTTGTGTGACCTGTATGCACGACCAGGACGTCAATGAGCGCCCCGAATGGTCGCAGAAAGTGATGAATGCCGTGGTCAAAGGCGCTTTGTATGCACAGGAAAACAAGGAAGAAGTCGCCAAGCTGCTGTCGCGCGAAGGCGAACGCTATCTGCCGATGAAAGCCAAGGTGGTGCTCAAAGCCATGACCGACTACAGCCCGGACCATTACCCGGATGCGATCCAGCACAAAGACTGGGACATCGGGCGCATTGACTTCAACCCCTACCCTTATCCGACGGCGACCAAATTCATTGTCGAGCAGCTCAAAGAGACGCTGGTCGGGGGCGACATTACCTTCCTGCAGGACCTGGACACTGATTTTGTGACCAAAGACCTGGTCAATTACGACTTTGTCAAAAACGCCATGGACAGTCAGAACGCCTGGGGCCGTGTCAAAGGCGTCAATCCAGATGATCCAACCAACCGTAAAGAGGTGTTCAAACTATGAGTGATGTCACCGCCACACGGCCCACAATGTCTATAGGCGGTTTGTGGGCCGGCTACCAACGCTGGCCCGGTTGGCTTCAGAACCTGACCAATGCCACCCTGGGCATGGGCATACTGCTGTTTGTCTGGTGGATCGGCGGTTTGTTGATTGCCAGCAACCCGGACACTCAGGCGTTTGCCAATTTTGCGCCCGGGCCGACCTTTCAGGCACTGTGGTATCTGATCGAAACCGGCAGCATCTGGGAGACGATTTATTCGAGTCTCTACCGGATCATGATCGGGCTTTTCTGGGGCATCGTCATCGGCGTGCCCACCGGGATTCTGGTGGGTTATTTCCTGATGGTGCGCCAGATTGCCAACATGCCGTTTCAGTTTCTGCGCATGATCAGTCCACTGGCCTGGATGCCAATTGCGGTCCTGGCGTTTGAAACCTGGGATGCGGCGATTATTTTCCTGCTGGTGATGGCAACCGTCTGGCCCATCGTGTTTGGCACCGCTCATGGGGTGCAACGGATTGACCCCAACTGGTTTCAGGTCGCCAAAAACCTGGGCGCCGATGGCTATCAAATGCTGCGTCGGGTCATCCTGCCCGCGATTGCCCAGGATGTCTTTGCCGGCATTCGTCTGGCCATCGGGGTGGCGTGGGTGGTTCTGGTACCTGCGGAATACCTCGGGGTCACCTCCGGACTGGGGTACGCCATCAATGATGCGCGCGACACGCTGGATTATGACACGCTCGCCGCGATTGTGGTGGTGATCGGGCTCATCGGCTATTTGCTGGATGCGACAGCGGTGGCGCTGATCAAACGCTACTCATGGCGGGTGGAATGAGATGACGGCATGAACTCATTCACGCTGTTTTGCTCAACCCAACCCTTTGTCAGGTTCGCTTGGCAAGGGGTTTATGCGTTCTATCGCCGACAGCGATTGCAGCGAAAGGGTATCACCGGCTTGAGTGATCACAAATTCCTGACCGTTTTGAGCGAACACATCACGCAAACGGCCACAATAATCAGGCTGATCCGCGTCAAACCGCAACCGAACCAAGGTTTGTCGCATGATCGCAATTTCAATTTGATCATAAAGGGAACAGGCAATCGGCATCGGAACACTCCTTGAAACGGGCCGTCCTTTCGACCCGAGTTTGACAGCATAACAGGGATTGTAAAACAAAATACCCGCCGCCGAATACGCCAACTGAGGCCATCATTATGCAAAATCAAGAATCATTGGACATCGCCAATCAATCCGAATACCTGGTCATCCAAAGCGCCGCCGAACAGATTGAAAAATCGTTTGATCCCGACCAGGCCATTCACACCATTCTCAGCCTCATCTCGCGTCAGATGGGCCTCAATCGCGGGCGGGTGCTTCTGCAGGAAAGCGCCACCGGCTTTCTTTATACCGCTTACAGTTACGGCCTGACCCCAGATGAGGTTACCCAGGGCCGGTTCGGGATCAGCGAAGGCATCAGTGGACGGGTGATGCACACCGGCGCGCCCGTGATCATTCCTGACATTGACCAGGAGGACGACTATCTGTTCCGGACCGTCGACCGAGCCACCCTGCCGCAGGAACCCGTGGCGTTTCTGGCCACGCCGATTATCCGTAACAAAGCCGTGGTGGGCGTACTCGCGGTCAATCGCCTGGCCAACCGACCACGCGCCTTTGACAAGGATCTGGGCATACTCAAATTAATGTCTCTGTTTATCAGTGAAATCCTGGCGGTGCACGCCATGATCAAAGCCCAAACCCAGGTCCTGCAGGAAGAAAACGAACAACTGCGCGCTCAGGCCATTTCACAGGGCAGCCAATACGGCATCATCGGTCGCAGCCCGGCCTTGCGCTCGGCCCTCAACAAAGCGGAAAAAGCGATTCACACGCCTGTGACCGTCTTGCTCAAAGGCGAATCCGGCACCGGTAAAGAGCGCTTTTCGCGCATGCTGCACCTGGCCTCGGATCGTCAGGATGCGCCTTTTATTGCGATCAACTGTGCCGCCATTCCACAGGAGCTGTTGGAATCGGAACTGTTCGGCCATGAAAAAGGGGCTTTCACCGGCGCGACGCAAATGAAACAGGGCAAAATCGAACTGGCCAACCACGGCACCCTGTTTCTGGATGAAATCGGGGACCTCGATTTTGGTCTTCAGGCCAAACTCTTGCGCGTGCTCGAAGAGCGCAGTGTGACGCGTGTGGGCAGCACCCGCCCGATCAAAGTGGATACCCGCATCATTGTGGCGTCTCACAAAGACTTGCACCAGGCGGTCAACCGCGGGGACTTTCGACTCGATCTGTTCTACCGTTTGAACGTCTTTCCGATTGAGTTGCCGCCTTTGCGGCAACGAGACGGCGACATCCGATTGCTGGCGCGGCATTTTCTTAACCAGGCCAACCAGGAATACCAGGCCAGCGCCATCTTTGACCCCACCGCCGTCCACTTTCTGGAAAGCTACAGCTGGCCGGGCAATATCCGTCAGCTGGAAAACGTGATCAAACGGGCCGTGCTCCTGGCCGAGAACGGGCGTCTGATTTCGGCCAACCTGATTGAACAGATCATTCAGGAAGAAAGCGGCATTGAATTAATGCAGGCGCCGCCATCACGCCGTGCGGAACCCGAGATCGGATCGCCGTCGTCCACCGAAGGGCTGTCCTTTCAGACAGACAGTGATGCAACCCAGGCGTACGGGCCTCATACACTGGCCGATGACCCGCAGCAGAAACGGCCTTACTGGCGAGTCAGTGACGCCGAAGTTGACCAGCTCAAACAGGCCCTGGCCCTGTCTCATGGTAATAAAACCCGCGCCGCCCTGCGCCTGAACATGACCCCGCGTCAATTCAACTACCGACTCAAAAAACTGGGCATTGCCTGAACACACCTGTCTCGACCCTGCCTTTTTGACCAGGCCTGGTCAAAAAGGCATTCAAAACACCCTTGGCCGGACGCCAGACATAAAAAAACCCCAGTCACTCAGTTCAAGACTGAGTCAACTGGGGTGACTGAGGCATCGTTTATCAGCTTAAAGAGGCGGATCAACCTCTCTGTCGGTCAGGCCGCTTCATGCACAAGGGTTTTGTACAATTCGGAGGCTTTATTGACAAACTCCCCACTCAGAGCAAACCCGGTGACCGTTTCCTGATCCCGGTAGTAGAGCTGTTGGTTGTCGCCCACCAGCGCACTCTGCTCCCAGTGCCCATGCGTCGCCTTCAACGGCGGACTCAACATTATCGACAGACTTGGGGTTTTGGTTTTGATCAGGGTCGGATGCACCTCAAAGGTCGCCCCGGTCTGTGCCTGACTGATGTGATCGGCCAGTGCTTTGGCCTGACGGCGAATCGGTTCCAGAAAGGCCTGAATCACTCCGTCGGCCTCGGCGCAATCACCCAGCGCATACACATCCGGGTCCGAAGTCTGACAGTGGGCGTTGATGGTAATGCCCTGCCCGGTGTCCAGTTTGGCTTTTTTCGCCAAACCCAGATTGGGCTTGAGGCCCACGGCCGCCAGCACCAGATCGGCGTCAAAATGCTCACCCTGATCGGACGTGATGCGATAACCCTGATCAATTGGGTCAACCCGTTCCGCTTGAGAATGAAACGCAATCTCCACGCCTTTGGCGGTCAGCTTATTGGCCAGCGTATGCGCAATGGCTTCGGGCAAAATTTGGCTCATCAGGTTGGCACCGCGCACCAGCATTTGCACGCCATACCCCTGACTGATCAGGTCTTCGGCCATTTCGGTCGCAATCAAGCCACCCCCGATTACGGTCACACGCTGGGCATCGGCTAATGCCTCGCGGAATTTTCGATAACCCGCCAGGTCGTTCAGTGTCATCACCGCATCCGCCGCCTCGCCTTCCAAAGAGGGCTTCATGGCTTGCGCACCCGTGGCCAGAATCAATTTCTGATAACGAAAACTCCCGGTGGTGGTGGTCACTTTCTTGCGTTTGGCGTTGATCGACATCACGCGGGTGCGGGTTTTGACCGCCATGTCCAGTTCCGCGGCTTTTTCCTGCGCCGTGGCTTCCACCAATGAGGACGGATCGCGTCCCTGACTCAGCGCCATCGACAAAGCCGGTTTGGGATAAACCGCCCCGTCACAGGCGGTCAGCATCGTGATCGACGCCTCTGGCTGTGCTTCGCGGATGGCCTCTGCGGCCTGCCAGCCGGCATAACCGGCGCCAATGATCAAGACATCGGCGTCACTGCGCACCTTCTTCTGTTCACCCGTGGCACGTTTCTGACGGGCCTGCGCCTCTTCCAACGGAATGAAATCCGACTTGGTCACCAGACACAATGGACATTGCCAATCGTCCGGAATGTCTTCAAAACGCGTGCCCGGCGCCAGACCGGAATCCGGATCGCCCTCGGCCTCGTCATAAATCAGGCCGCAGGTTTTACAAATATACTTCTGATAGGGTTGAGTCATGGTCACCTCCATTGATGCCGCTTAGGCGGCTTCCAGACGTGAAAGTTCTTTACGCAGATGCTTGATCGATGGGGTCACAATGATCACAAAGTAGGCTTCACGCATTTTTCGTTGCGCGGCCGCATCCACCAGATACCCTTTGGCACCGGCATGCTGCATCACCGAGTCCGCAGCGCGTTTGCAGATCTCAGCCCCCAACAGACGGGCTTCCAGCACCGAACGCAGAAATTCTTCGTCCGCATTGAACGGGTCCTCACACAGGCCTTCAATCATTTCCAACGCGTCATCCAGATCTTCCTGCAAATCTTCCGGTGGCTCATCCAGGTATTCATTGATCTCCGAAAGGGTCAGATTCGACTTGTTCATATCGTTGATCGCCCCTTGAATCACACCCGCAGCCATCCCGGTCTGAAGCAGAATAAAGCCGGCTTTGATGCGCTTCAAATACGGCAGCAGTGGGTCCGCCATCAGATACTTTTTGGGCAGGAATGCATTATCAAACACCAGCGAATAGGTCCCGGTGCCTTCCATGCCCACAAATTCGGCCATTTGCTTGAGCGCCAGGCCTTCCAGATCACAGGGGATCAGCGCCATGACATCACGGTCACGCTCACCGTCTTTGTGGTGTACGGAAAAAATTGACCCGAAAAAGTGTTTACTGGAACCGGCTTCCAGGTTTGAAACCCAAGGCAAGGTGCCATTGATGATGAAGCCTTCCTCCGTCTCGGTCGCCGAGAGTTTCAACTCCTCAATGCCTGCCAGGTATTTCATCGGGTTGGACAAAGCGGTGGCACCGAAACAGTCGCCGTCCACCATTTTTGGCAGAATCTCCGACTTGAGCCAATCATTGTCCGAGTTTTCGATGTACCAGGTACAAACCGCCTGTGTCCACATCATAAAGCCCGTGGACATGCATTCTTCGGATACCGTGGCCATGTCTTTGATGGTGCCGAACAGATCAATGTCGCCATTATTCTGTGAGGCGATGTGATGACGAAACCCACCGGCTTTGCCGATTTTGCTCATCACCTCGGTGGTGTAAAGCCCATGGTCAATCTTGACGGTTAAAGCCTTTAAATCCTGTTCTACAATTTGACGAATCATCTTCTCCCTCCGATTCAGTCAGTCGGGGCAATGACTGCCCCGTTTCAGCCGACTGTTTAAACCAGCGACGGCTCCACATCCACTTTATTCATATAGGTGTTGGCCACAGGTGACCATTTGGTGGCGTGCTTGATCAAATCGTCCAGGTCTTCGCGAGACGTGTCCGGAGATTCGATGTCGTAATAAGCACGAACCACTTGCACACCCAGGTGTTTGTCCGGGTCGAGATCGCCCGTTCCCCAGACCGCTGTGATGTTGATGTCCGCTTCCAGACTGATTTCCAGTTTGGTCAGCGTGATACCGCGAGCGGTGGCATTGGCCTGCACCCCAACCGACAGACAGGAACCCAGAGACAGCAAGGCCATCTCGGACGGGTTTGGGGCTGTGTCTTCGCCCAATAATCCCGGCGGCTCATCCACCACCACTGGTTCCAGGTCACGCACATAGTTCACATTCTTGAACTGACCGTCGAGCACGGTCTTGCTTTTCAGGGTCTTGATCGTATTGGGATTGGCTTTGCCGTTTTCAGACAGTTTGTTCAAACCGTCTTCATCAATCGGTCTCAAACAAGATGGCACATACACATCTGGTTGACTCATGTTCGTTCTCCTGCGTCAGCATTAAAAAAATTGGCATCCGTTTTCGAAACAGACTGAAGGCCTTGTAGCGCAGAAGGTGCCAGAAATATTTGTTATTTAAAAAACATAAACTTAAATAAAACTATTAACAAAGTAGATGAAATATAAGGACGGGGATGTTCGTCTTTGTCTAACAATGTCATACAAACCCCAAGCAATGTTGACAAAGACAAACAAAAACGGGCCGGTTTTCGAATGAAAAAATGAATAATTCCTTTTATTTCAACGGCTTAATTTTTTGGCACAACCATTGCAATCACAGTCGTGTCAATGCAGACAAATTCATTTAGCGCCCTCGGTCCTCAAACCAGGCGCTCATAAAGGAGAGATTCCAATGTTAGACAAAGTTGCGATGACCGAAGCGATTATCCTGGCCAAAGCTCAAAAAGACACCAGCTGGGAAGCGATTGCCAGCGCGGCGGGGTTAAGTGACGTGTATACGACCTCGGCCTGTCTGGGCATGAATCATCTGGACGAAGCCGCAGCACAAAAGGTCGCGAGCTTTCTGGGGCTGGGACCCGATGTCGCCGAGGCCCTGCAGACTTTCCCCCATAAAAGTTGGGATAAGCTGGTGCCGACCGACCCATTGATTTACCGTTTGTACGAAATCGTTGGCGTTTATGGCCCGACCATGAAAGAGCTGATCCATGAAAAATTCGGTGATGGCATCATGAGTGCGATCGACTTCACCATGGACATTGATAAAGAACCGAATCCGGCCGGCGATCGCGTGGTGGTCACCATGAACGGAAAATTCCTGCCTTACAAAGCCTGGTAAACCCAAGCCTTAAAACCAAAAAACCCGGCAGGAGCGCCGGGTTTTTTGTAGCCAATCAAGAAGCCATCAATGCATTCTTAATTCACCAAGCTGCGCAGCATCCAGGCATTCTTTTCGTGCAGCTGCATGCGTTGCGTCAGTAAATCCACGGTGGGTTCGTCGTTGGCGTTGTCCGCCACATCCAGAATTTCACGCGCGGTTTTGGTCACCGCTTCCTGACCCGCGACCAGATCCTTGATCATGTCTTCGGCCGTACAGGGCGCCGCGTTTTCTTTGATGGTGGTCAGTTTGGAAAACTCTTCAAACGTACCAGGCGACACCTCACCCAGCGCACGAATGCGCTCGGCAATCTCATCCACCGCGGTAAACAATTCCGTGTACTGCTCTTCAAACATCAAATGCAGGGAGTTAAACATCGGCCCGGTGACGTTCCAATGATAATTATGCGTTTTGAGAAACAGCATATACGAATCAGCCAGAAGTCGAGACAACCCCTGTGCAATGGCTTTACGATCTTTCTGCTCAATACCGATATTGATATCCATACAAACCTCCTAACTGGTTGTATTGTGAATTCATTTTTCACCCTAACAAAGTTATACAGATTGTACAAACCCAATCGCGTCCGATTTTGCTAGGGAAAACCCGAATTTTCGGGGATAATAATCTCAGCCCTTCCTTTATTGCGACACGTTTGGCCAACGTCACTTTTTATAATGCGGATGATTGCCCAACCTTTCAAGAGACCTCACCATGACCACCGAGCGGATTCCCCACCTTCCTCCTCAAACCGGCAATCTGGACGCCATGCTGGATGCCCTTGCCAGCCAGGGTTGGTACGAATGGCCCCAGGCCCTGTCAGCCAAACTTTGTCAGCAACTGCTGGCCGAATCGCAAAGCTACGCCCAAACCGATCAGCTGACACCGGCGGGAATCGGACGCGGCACGGTGCACCAGCGCAATGCCGACATCCGACGCGACAAAATTCGTTGGCTGGACGGACAAAGCCTGGCACAGACGCAGTTTCTGGCACAGATGGCGCAGATTCAAACGCAATTGAATCAGGCGTTTTATCTGGGCTTGTTTGAATACGAAGCGCATTTTGCCCGCTATGAACAAGGCGATTTTTACAAAAAACACCTCGACAGCTTCAAAGGCCGAGCCAATCGCATGGTGACGACCGTAATCTACCTCAACCCTGATTGGCAGGCCGAATGGGGCGGCGAACTGGTGATCTGGCCGCGCGTGAGCGATCTGACCGATGCGGCCAACGAGCCGCCTGCCAGCGCCAGACTGGATCAACCCCTGGCCCGTATCCTGCCGGAAATGGGCAAAATGGTGGTGTTTTTGAGTGAAGATTTTCCGCACGAAGTGCTGCCCACCCAGCAGCCCCGTGTCAGCATTGCCGGTTGGTTTCGCTGCAACACCAGCCTCGGCGGCGTGGTGGACCCGGCGCACTGAAACTCACCAGGCCTGGTGAAAATTCCGTAAGAACAATTTAATCTGACAATCAAAAAGTTTGATGTTTCAAACACTTATTTTTTTATAAGCAAACCGTTATATTAACAGGCACTGAATTGATCAGAGGAGATCACCATGCTGTCTGTGCTCAAAGACGTGTTTAAAAATCAGTGGTTTCGAGACCCCAAAGAATCCCCCACCTACATCAATGACAACGCGGTCAAAATCCGCGCCGGGATGTTGCTCGCGATTCCGCTCTATATGGCCTACACGCTGGCCGATGTGATCTTCGGCCCCAGCTGGAGCGTGCTGGAAAACACCACCGCCGTGGACACACTGGAAACCACTTGGGAGTGGCACACCATCTACGAAGTCCAGGCCACGCAACGCGTCTACGACTACACAGTGCAGACCTGGGTTCTGTTTTATGGGTTGTTTGAAATGCTCGCCGGTCTGTTTGTGACCACATCGCGTCTGTCGCCGACCATTTACCTGGCCAGTCTGCTCGCCAAAAAAGACGCCCCCAACTGGAAACCGCTGGTACCCAAACGGTTTGCCTGGAGCATCGGTGCGACCTTCATCATCGTCTGTCTGATTTTCTTCAACCCGGACACCTTCGCCAACTGGGTCAACACCCTCTCTGCCAGCAAACTCTTGCCCACCACGGAAAACTACATGCCGGATTGGATTCCACTGACGCTGGTCTGGGTCTGTCTTGGGTTTATGTGGCTGGAAGCGATCCTGGGCTTTTGTGTCGGCTGCAAAGTGCATGCCCTGATGGTCAAACTGGGGATCTTTAAAGAAGAATGCTTGGAATGCAACAACATTGACTGGGACGCCATCGCCCGCCGCAAAGCGGAGCGCGATGCGCAAGCCGCCAAGAGTGAAGGCTAGGTTTCGCCCGAACGGCTTTGAGCGGTGGCCGAGGTTTGGTGTGCCTGATCAGACTGGTCGGTGAGAAACCGACCCTTTTCCCTGGGCTTGAGGCTTTGCTCTAACCATTTTCGCACGATGTGACGGTCCTTACGCCGGATCAACTGTTCGGTATGAATGTTCTGCGGAAAGACGCTGACCGAGTCATCGGGGTTGGACTTCAACACAAACCGACGACGCACCCCGATCGGATAGGGCGTCGGGCCATGGATGGCGGTGGTGCGCACCTCGATTTCGCACACCTCCTGCAATGAAAAACGCGCGTCCTCTTCCCGGCTTTTTCGACCCAGAATCAAATTACGGAACGACCCCAGCACCAGATAACCGCCAGCCTGCAAAGGCCCCTGACGCAGAATGCGCTGCAAATTGCGATCGTCCGGGTTCACACGGGCGTATTCGGTGATGGTGAACGTCTGGCGGCGCTGTCCGGTCAGGTAGATCTCCACCTGCACATCTTGAATGTGCACCGCTTCTTCGCTCATGTTGACCAACAGACACAAGGCATCAATCTGCTCGTTCTGGGCATGATGAATCACCAGATAAGGACGACGGCGGCGCTGATACTGTTTGAAAAACAGCTGAAAATAAATCACCCAGACCAGTGCCATCACCGCACTGCTAATGGCTGTGACAAGCTCCATGCTTTCCTCCATGTTCAATCAGGCACGCTGTCAGCGCCCATTCAAACACAGATGGTAAATCAAATCAGGCGCGCAAGGATTGCAACAGTTCCCCAAATACCTGCGGGTCTTTGATCTGAGTCATTTCGCCTTCACGCGGCTGATATTGGTCCTGGAGGCGGGAAAGATAAAAGCGCAAAGCGCCCATGCGCTGCGCCGCAGCCCAGGCGGTTTTTTCTGCGTCGGTCAGAGAGCGCACGGTTTGGTACGCGGCCAGCGTCGCGGCCACTTTGTCGGCATCCAGTGTGTGATCGTCCAGGCGACACCAGTCATTGACCATCACCGCCAGATCATAGAGCATCGGCCCATTGCAGGCGTAATAGAGATCAATGATGCCGGCCAGCTCATCGCCTTGAAACAGCGCATTATCGCAAAACAGATCGGCATGGATCACACTGCCGGGCAGATGCGACCAGTCGGTCTCGCCCTGAAACGCAATTTCATCCGCGATCAGGCGGCGTTCCGCTTCCGGCAGTTGGTCAGTCAGGCGTGCAAACGTGGTTTGCGCCCAGTTCAGATCGCGGTCATTGGCCCGAAAATCATCAAAGTCCTGACCCGCCAGATGAAATTTGGCCAGCCATTGGCCCATGACTTCGCACTGACGCACACTCGGCGTGTCCAGGTCACTGCCCTGCAACCGTTCGACCAGTGCCGCCGGCTTGTCTTTCAGCGTTTTCAGGTAGCGCCCCTCCCGATCTGCCATCGGATGCGCGGTGGGAATCGCATGTTCGGCCATAAAGGCCATGATGTTGAGAAAATACGGCAGTTCGTCCAAGGTGTGCTGTTCAAAAATGGTCAGCACAAAGCGGCCTTCCGTGGTGTCAACAAAGTAATTGGTGTTTTCAATGCCAGCACTGATGCCCTGAAAATGCGTGAGCTCGCCCAAATCGTATTGAGTCAGAAACGTCTGCAGATCGGTGTGACTCACCTGAGTGTAAACGGACATGCCAAATATTCCCGGAAAGGTTAGAATACGGCCAATGACTTGCGCCCTTTTTCACGGGCACCCTTCACCGGCCAGGGTCAGAATTTGGCGCTATTTTAGCATAGGGCCTCTTCGCGCCAAAATGCGCGCCTGAATTGGCCCCAAACGCACAGACTTGGTTTATGACTGACGCTTCACTTTCGTTCAATCCTGACAGCCCCTTTATCCTCGTGGACGGGTCCTCGTATCTGTTTCGCGCCTTTCACGCCATGCCGCCTTTGACCAACTCCGAAGGCCATCCGACCGGCGCCATTTACGGCGTGATCAACATGATAGGCAAGCTGATTGAACAGTACCAACCCGAGCGCATTGCCGTGGTGTTTGACGCCAAAGGCAAAAATTTTCGTCACGAAATGTTTGCTGACTACAAGGCGCATCGCCCACCCATGCCCGAAGACCTGGCCGTACAGATCGACCCCATTCATCAACTGATCAAGGCGCTGGGCATTCCCCTGTTGATGGTCGAGGGCGTGGAGGCCGATGATGTGATGGGCACACTGGCGCATCAGGCCACCGAAGTCAAAATGGACGCACTGCTGTCCACCGGCGACAAAGACATGGCGCAACTGGTGAACGATCACATCACCCTGATCAACACCATGAACGACACCTTGATGACGCCCGAGACCGTGCCGGAAAAGTTCCACGTGAAACCGTCACAGATCATTGACTATCTGGCGCTGGTGGGCGACACCAGCGACAACATCCCCGGCATTCCCAAATGCGGTCCCAAAACCGCGGCCAAATGGCTGGCGAAATACGACACTGTGGACAACCTGATTGAACATGCCGACGAAATCGGCGGCAAAATCGGCGAAACCCTGCGCGCCAACATTGATCAGCTCAAGCTGTCGCAAAAACTGACCACCATTCGCACCGACTGTGACCTGCCGATCGCACTGGCCGACATCAAACGCCAGACCCCGGACATGGAGCAGTTGCAACATCTTCTTCAGCAATTTGAGCTCAGAAGCTGGCTCAACAAAGTGCTCAAAGGTGAGCTGCCGTTCAGTGGACAAAAGATCGGTGGGCAAAAGATTGATGGCAAGAAAACCAGCGAACAGACCCCCCGCACAGCGCCAGCCAGCAACAATGAAACCGACGACATTGCCTTTGAGTCCGCGCCTTATGAAACCATTCTGGATAATAAAACTTACCAGGCCTGGTTAAAACGCTTAAAAGACGCCGGACGTTTTGCGATTGATACCGAAACCACCAGTTTGCGTGCCATGCAGGCTGAGATTGTGGGACTGAGTTTTGCCTGGGCGGAGCAAACCGACAGCGGTCCGTATCAAATCCATGCGGCGTATCTGCCTTTGGCGCATGACTACGATGGCGCGCCCGAACAATTGGATCGCGCGCAAGCACTGGCCGAGATCCAGCCCTTGCTCGAAGACCCTACTTTGCCCAAAATCGGCCAGAATCTGAAATACGACTGGCATGTGTTCAAAAACGCCGGCATCACGCTCGCGGGCATCGATTTTGACACCATGCTCGAATCCTATTGCTACAACAGTACCGCCACCCGCCACAACATGGACGATCTGGCGCAACACTACCTGCAAAAAGCCACCGTGCATTTTGAAGACATTGCAGGCAAAGGCAAAAAACAGAAAACGTTTAATCAGATCGAAATCGAACCGGCCGCTGCTTACGCTGCCGAAGACGCCGACATCACCCTGCAGCTGCACCTGACCCTGTGGGAAAAACTCCAGGCCGACCCAGCGCTCAAAGCCGTCTTCACCGACATCGAAATGCCCCTGTTGCCGGTGCTGGCCAATATGGAACACACCGGCGTGCTGATTGATCGTCAAATGCTGGCCGATCACTCCTACGAACTGGACCAGAAACTGACCCGCCTGAAACAGGCGGCGCATGACTGCGCCGGGGTCGAGTTCAACCTGAATTCATCCAAGCAACTGCAGGAAGTGTTGTTTGAACGCATGGGCATTCCGGTGGTCAAAAAAACCCCCAAAGGCCAGCCTTCCACCGCCGAGCCGGTGCTGGTGCAACTGGCCGAAGACGGTTATGAACTGCCGGACATGATTTTGCAGTATCGCTCCATGGCCAAACTCAAATCCACCTACACCGATGCGCTGCCCAAACAGATTCACCCCAAAACCGGACGCGTGCATACTTCTTATCAGCAGGCGGTGGCGTCCACCGGACGACTGTCCTCCACCGAGCCCAATTTGCAGAACATCCCGATTCGCAACGCCGAAGGCCGACGCATTCGTCAGGCGTTTATCGCCCGCGATGGCTACCAGCTGATCGCCGCGGATTATTCACAGATCGAACTGCGCATCATGGCGCATCTGTCCGGTGACCAGGGATTGCTCAAAGCCTTTTCCGAAGGCAAGGACATTCACCAGGCCACGGCGGCGGAAATCTTTAACACACCGCTGGATCAGGTCACCGCCGAGCAACGCCGCAGCGCCAAAGCGGTCAATTTCGGTCTCATCTATGGCATGAGCGCCTTTGGTCTGGCTAAACAATTGCAGGTACCGCGCAATGTGGCACAGGACTACATCAATCTGTATTTTGCCCGCTACCCCGGCGTGGCCGACTACATGGAACGCACCAAACAGCTCGCCAAGGAAAAAGGCTACGTCGAAACCCTGAAAGGCCGTCGTCTGTACCTGCCCGAGATCAATGCGCGCAACGGCCAACTGCGCCAATACGCCGAACGCACCGCCATCAATGCGCCCATGCAGGGCACGGCCGCCGACATCATTAAAACCGCCATGATCCAACTCCAACCCTGGCTGGATCAGACCGACCACGACATCACCATGCTGATGCAGGTGCACGATGAACTGATCTTTGAAGTGGCGGAAAAAGACCTCGAAGCGGTTCAACCCAAAATCCGCGACACCATGGAATCGGCCCTCAAACTCGACGTGCCATTGATCGTCGACATCGGCCAGGGCAAAAACTGGGACGAGGCGCACTGAGCGGGTCTTCACCAGAGAGCGGTCAAGATTGACGTTGCCCGATTGGGCATAAAAATACGACAAAAAGCGGTTGCACACTGAAAACGGCTTCCGTCATCAACAAAAAGGATGCTTTATGCGACACACACCCTTACTCAAATCCCTCACCGTGATCATGGCTGGCTTGGGCGCTTCCGCCACGATGGCCGCCCCTTCCAGCTATACGCCCATCGGCACCAACATCGGCTACGGCGACAGCTCTAACCCCAACTCGCTCTACAGTGCTCTCGCCAACCCGGCCAATAACGACTTAAATGTCGCCGACACCGAAGGGGCTCGCTATGGGCTGGGCGCAACCCTGCAAATGCAGGCCGAAACCGATGGCCTCGAAGGCGCGGTGGATTTTCTGGATGATCGGATCAAACCTCTGCTCAACAGTAACACCGCGGGCGATGCGGCCAATCTGCAAACTGAGACCAATGCGTTTCTGACCGAATACAATCGGGGCAATTTCTCTGCGATTGGCGGCGTGACCGTGCCTCTGGTGATCAAACATGACGCACTCGGCGGTGGCCTGTCCTTTGACTACACCCGACAAATGGCAGCCAAGGGCGAAATCATTAAAAAAGGTGACGTCACGGCCAATTACGGGACCGATCTGACCATTGATTCCGGCGATGCCGCACTGGCCGTGCATTACAAAGAATTGAATGAATTCGCACTCGGCTATGGTCGCACCGTCTTGCGCGATGGCAAAAGCCACCTGTCCGTCGGCGTGACCGCTCGCTACATTGACATCCTGTCCAACGCCAAAGCGGTCGATTTCAGCGAAATCGCCAACGACAACCTGGGCAATGCCGACAAAGACACCAATGACTACATCGACGACATCGATTCCGGCTCCTCCGACAGCAACATCACTGCCGACATCGGGGTGAACTGGACCGCCGAAAACTACATGGTCGGTCTGGTGGGGATGAACCTGACCTCGCCCAAATTTGATGTCAACGACCAGTCCACCGGCAACGCCAACGCCACCTTCGGAGTGGACGACGAATTTGAACTGGAACCGCAATTTCGCGTCAACGCCCAGTGGTTCAGCCCCAACCGTGAATGGACACTGGCCGGTTCCGTCGATCTGAAAGAAGCCAATGACCTGAATGATGAAGCCACCCAATGGTGGAGCACCACCGCCAGCTACGCCACCAACCAGGCCTGGTACATTCCCGATGTGCGTCTGGGTCTGCGCGGTAACATGGCTGGCTCCAGCTATACCTACGGCACTTTTGGCCTGACGCTTGGGTTCTGGACATTGGACGTGGCTTCCACCACCACCGACTTCAGCGGCATCGCCGACGATCAGGAAGATGGCGGGGTCATGTTCTCAACCGGCGTGGAATTCGACTTCTAAACCAATTCATTCCCGTTGAACGCAAAAAAGGGCCTCCGGCCCTTTTTTTATGCCCACATCCCTGCCTTTTTGACCAGGCCTGGTCAAAATTTCGTTTACACAATCCGACGAAAGGTCAGATTAAACCGAGACCCGATGACCCGTTTGCGTTTGGGCACCGAATGCTGCCAATGGTGCTGCAAGGCCCCGCGCATCACCAGTAAGCTGCCATGATGCAACGGAATCTTGATTTTCTGGCGGGGCTCGTCCGTTCGGCGCAACACAAAATCCCGCGACGCGCCGAAATTCACCGACGCAATCACCGGATTGCAACCCAACTCTGGTTCATCGTCCGCATGCCAACTCATGTGGTCCTCGCCATTGCGATACCAGTTGAGCAGGACGCTGTTAAACCTTTCCCCTGCCGTCGGTTCGACCGCCTGTTTGATCGTGCGGAGTCCGTCATTCCAGGGATGAGGATGCAGAGTCAGACCGGAATAAGTATACGATTTGCCCGGATCGCCATACCAGGCGCTCAGGCGAGGCAAGGGAACGGTTTTGCCATAGAGCCTGATCCGGTCGTGCTGCCAGTGAATGTTTCTGAAGTGGACTTTGGCCAGTTGTGCGTCACTGAGCCCGCGCCAATCGGTGGTTTGCCAATCGTAAGTATCGTTTTCCAGAAAATAAGCCAGACAGCGGTCACTGAACGTCGGGCTGAAAAACCCATCGGCAAACAGGAGCTCGCCATCCGGCAGGTCAATTCGAAAAACCTTTAAGGCTTCGTCCCAGCGCACGGTGGCATTGAAGTCGCTGGGGATGGAAAACGGCAAGGCGGGCGGTTCGGTTTGTGAAAACAAATCCATTCAACAAACACCGGCTCGCGATTACGCCATCAGTTTTAAGGCAAAATAAGGCGCAATGTTCAGCACAATGATCGCAATTTTATACTGCGCCAGATACTGAAAATAAGCCCGGCCCAGATCGGTTTCGTCCAGTCCAAACAACCGGGCATGCAACCCCGTGATCGCGCCGCGAAAGGCGATCACGGAGAGCGTCGACAACAAAAGAATCGCCACATTGATCACAGAGGCCCAGCCAAAAAATTCCGTCAGTGTTTCCATTGTCAGCATATACCCACCTCCTGATTTCGGGTCTGCCAAGCTTTTTAAAAGTCTAATCTTGACCAGGCTTGGTTAAAACTTCGTTAATTGAACAACGCGCATCAATGCCAATCTTGCCACTTGAACAAATCCAACAAAATGATCTCACCATCCAGGGCCTTTAATCAAAAGGGTCTGATCCCATTGATTCTTGTTATGTGTCTATTTCGCACTTAAACATAAAGACAAGAATACCTTTTATAAACGATATGGTCTGTGCCCTAATCATTAACTTTTGAGACTGAGCGTTCGTTTATCGTGCGTATAGTGTGGCCCAATGACATAGTCATCGAGTTCTAGGTCGGGGTTCATCATTGATGTGGTATAGATGACCTGGTGGCGTTTACGTAGTTCGGTCGAATGTTCGACGATCAGGCGCTGGAACAAGTGACTTCTCTCAACCTCCATCCCCTTGTCCTCGACGTTGTCGAGCAAAATGAATCGTGGATGGTTGAATAGCTCATCGTTACCAGCAGCCATGAACAGGCTGAAAATTGCTGTGTTCTTAAGGAAGACGTTGCTGCTTTCTGCAAAATTCATTTGCCCATCGACGAACATTGCATCATCCCGGAAATTGAGCTCAACGAGCTCTGGGTTCTCGAACTCGGGCTGTCGATCGAGGTCGCTTCTAAGCAACAATCGCCCCCATTCAGAAACAGCATTAAGCGCCTTACTCCGTCTTTTTTGCGCTCGACGTTCTAGCACTTTTCGGCGATCCGAAAGGTCCGTGATTTGTCCTTGCAGTTCCTGCTTACGATTAGATAGCGATTGAACTTCTTCCGCAACAGACAACATACCTGTCAGGTGGGTGAGTTCTTGATCAATCTGTCCGATACGCTGATAGCGCTCTGCCAGGAAGGCGTCTCGCGGCGAAGAGCTCAGGTCAAATTTGGTCGAGTACTCGGATAGGCTTTTCGAATAGCTCCCTTTAACCCTGCGAAGTTCGACGCGATCCTTGGAGAGTCTTGCCTCATGTTCTGAGAAAAGTTGTTTTGACTCGCGCAATTGAATTTCAAGATCAAGCCGAATCTGGTTGTACTTCGATTTTTCTTTCTCAGGATCAGTATGTTGCCCGCAGACATTGCAGACATTTGGGTCGGATACTGGCTGAAGATGCGACAAGCACGCGGGACAACGGGTAAATTCAATTGCACCGATTGCCTGAAAGGTGCTCTCGGCGACTTTAACTTGCTCAACCTGTTCTGCGAGAAATTTTTGATACTTTGTGAGCTCTGTTAACTCCAGCTCATGTTTCGTAATGGAGTCCTCTAAGGAGGCCATCACTCTCTTCTTCTTAACCAAGCTTTGCTGTGCCGATTGCCGTTCCTTCAGAAAGTCTTTGGAGTAACCTTGGTCCACCAAAGAGTCAACATTTTCAATCTCTTGATATGCCACCGACTTTTTTTCATCTAATTGACGGCATTGGCTATGGATTTTGTCCGGCTGATTAAGATCAACGTTATGAGGTAACGCCTGAATTAGTGACGTCAGCCTCTGGCTCACCTTTGCGAACTCGGCATCCAAGTCCCGGAGCTTTAGGCTGATTTCATAGACCTCATAGCCGCTAATTCCGCAGATCAGATCACCAACCGCTTCGCGAATATCTAGCCTGTCAAAAGACTCAAACCGGAACAGCCGAGTCGAGGGAGTCCTTTGATCTGAGTACAACAGGCGCATGACTTGATGCATTGTAATATTCGAGGCACCGACACTTTGAGCCTCAGGAATATTAAGTGAGCGAAACAGAACTTGAGAAAAGCTCTCGCGTTTCTCGGATCTTCGAATAGGGAAAGTTTCCCAGCCAGCCAACGCATGGTTTTCCGCTTGTTCAAATGCGCCAAAAAATACTTTGATGGGCGTGGTCTTGTTTCCGATTTCCCTTATGAGAGTTAGCTTTCCATGGTTTGTAACCACCTCTGCCTGCACCTCGTCGCAGCGTGCGGCAGCCTCCTTCCAAGAATCAAACTCACCCCCGAGTGCGTAGAAGATGAAGTCAGCGATCGTCGATTTTCCCGATCCATTCTCGCCACGGATAATGTTGACGCCTTCATGAAACTCTTGGTCATAGGCAACATGGCCATGACGCAATACGCGTAGTCTGTTGAGTGTGAATCGCGGGCAATTCATGTATTAAACCATCCTTCTCAATCCGGTTCTTTTTCGCAGATCTACCGAATCTCCTTCGGCGACTTGACTGAAGCTTCTTGCCAAGAACTCGATCAACTTGGCGTCTTTCTCAGAAAGCCTACCCACAACGCGAGATTCTACGAACTCTTCACCGAGACTGGATAGCGAAGCCTTCCCTTTATGGAGTGCCTCCGAGCTCAAGAGGTTTTTGGCCACCATGGCTTGAACGGCTTTCTTTTGAATTGACTCCATTTTGTGAAAGAGAATGGATGGCGTCGGGTACGTTAAGAACGTTTTTTCGGGCTTCTGAATCACCAGCTCTTTAAATGTTTCTCGAACATCGGCAGGCATGTGTACGTTATGCAGAAGCGGTGGATTGGCGAAGTAGAAATCGAAGATGTACAGACGCTCCAAAGGGGCCGTCTTCTTCTCCCAAAAATACAGCAACGCCGCAATCCGCCGAATCGCGTGGTAAATATCAAGCTGCGGATACCAGATCCTAGTCATCATTGTTCCGGGTCCCAACGGATGTAGCACTGCTCCGTCAAAAAGTACAAGGCAGCGAGGACCGTTTTGTGAGAAAAATTGCGGACATGCTGGTGCCGAGACCAGATCGGGTTAATGACTTTTTCTTGCAAGGCATCTTGCACACTGCCATCGGGCGCACCCTTGCAAATTAGAGGGTGGTAGATGTGGGTCATGAAATGCTGTTCTACTTCGGAAAGCAGGCCGTCGTTCCGATCGCGTTCTTCTGTATAAAGACCCAGTTTCGCGTAGTTACGAGCGAAACTGTTTTGGTAGCGGTTAGCGTTTGAGTATTCATGCTGCCTCCCCGCGTCAATTAGCTTTTGTAACAAGTCCCGTCGGTCATCTTCGGATTGTTCGCCGTAGTCGTCTGCAGGAAACCCTCCATTGCCGCTGCCGGTCGCTTTGGGGAGCATCTTGGAAATGCGACGCTCCAAACTCATATAGACGACATCCTCTTTGTTCTTGGGCTTGCTGATATTGATATGATCCTTATCGACAGGAATAGGCTGAGTTCCTTGAACCCCTGGGTCGGCAGAATCTTTCGGAACGACTATCGCTGCTTTCTGAGTCTTGAATGTCTCGACAAAGGCCACCGTTTTTAACTCGCTATGTCCACTGGCGAAGTTCCGATAATACTGATTCAATTCAGTCAATGCTCCAGAATCATCGGTAAGTAGACTAACATGACGCGAGGAAAAATGCGGCATGAAAGCATGAAGAACTGACGCCAATGACGAGCCTTTATGAGGCGTAGCCAAGAACACAACCATTCGGAGAGAATAGGCAATTTGCTTCCAGTCTTCGTCATCAGAATCAGATGCCGTCCGGATAATCTGCTTGGCGAGAATCCCTCCAAGACTATGGCATACGAAAACCAGCGGACTTTCTCCAATTCCTCGGCCAACCATGGCCTCGAGCACATTGGCCGCTCGCTCGTAGAGGTTCATCTCCTTTTTTGCCCACTTGCCAAAAAAACTGACTGGATAGCCCAGGGAATGGACGGCCACGTTAGGAATATCGTCGCAAAGCCACTCAGGCCAGAACTCACCGGTTTCTTCAGATTGCCAAGTCTCTTCAGGATCTCCCGTTAGGCCATGGATGAAAACGATATCAGCGTCAGAATGGTCTGATCCGCAGACTCTGCTGTGGAAAGCAAGCTCTTCAGGCATACTTCACGGTTCTCAAAAAAATATAAGAGGACATTAACACGGTGCCTTGGATGACAAGATTTCGATAACATTCATAGCGTATACACATAACATTTTTGTATAGAAATATTACCTAATTATTGGGTATTGGCGCTCTTATCATTATTATTTGCCAGCTTATTGATTAAACCTGATGATTTAACGGGTTATAGAGTATTACCTATTTTTTCTGGAAAAGGAGATGCTACCAATTTTTCAACCTTACTGCTGGCATGTAACTTAAGCCTCAGTTTTTATAGATACTAAGATATACGCACAAACAGTAAATATCAAGCTGGCGTCAAATAATGCTATTCACTGATTTAATCCCGCCCAAACTGAAACCACTGGTCCAGTTTTGACCAGGCCTGGTCAAGGCCTTCGCGTTTGAGCGCTGAGAACAGTTGCACGCTGGCGTGGGGAAATTCGTTTTGGGTCAATTGCTGCATGCGCATCAATGATTGTTTGGCCGCACCGCGTTTGAGTTTGTCGGCTTTGGTCAGTAGCACATGCACCGGCAGGTTCATTTCCAGCGTCCATTCCAGCAACAACAAATCGATCTCGGTTGGCGGTCGGCGACTGTCGACCAGTTGCACCAGTCCCTGCAGGGCCTGACGCTGTTCGATGTAATCGGTCAGATGCGCCTGCCAGGCCAGTTTGGTCTGGACATCCACTTTGGCGTAGCCATAACCGGGCAAATCCACCAGTCGCCGTTGCTCGTCGCATTCAAAAAAGTTGATCAGCTGGGTGCGACCCGGGGTTTTACTGGTCCGGCACAGACTTTTCTGTGAGGTGAGCACATTGATCGCGCTGGATTTACCGGCATTGGAGCGACCGGCAAACGCCACTTCCAGCCCTGTATCCGGCGGGCAGGCGGCCAACGTGGGGGCCGAGGTCAGAAAGTGCGCTTTCTGATACAGTGGGTGCGGCATGGGGGTTCCTTTCATTGTTTATCAATGGTTTCAAAGTCGGTATACTTTACAATCTTTTGAATCCTTCTGACCAGAATAAGTTGCCATGAGCCAGCCAGACAACCAAAACGCCAAGCCTGACACGGCCCCAAAAAAACAGCATCGCATTCAATGGGGCGCTTTCCTCGGTTCGATGAACCTGGCCGTGACCCTTTTGATGATGCTGGCGATTGCTTCGGTCATCGGCACGGTTTTGCAGCAAAACCAGCCGTTTCAGGATTACATCATCAAATTCGGGCCTTTCTGGACTCAGGTGTTCAATTCACTGGGGCTGTTTCACGTCTATGGCGCGGCCTGGTTCATTCTGGTGTTGCTGTTTCTGTTGATTTCCACGGGTGTGTGCCTGACTCGAAACACCCCCGGTTTTCTGAAAGACATGAAGCAGTTCAGCGAAGGGTTGTCGCTGAATGCCTACAAACACCAACCACAGTCGATCACGTATACCCCGGATCATTTTGACGCCGATCAGGCCACCCAGTTGCTGGAACAACAGGGTTACAAGGTCAAACAGCATGAGCGCGATGACGGGCGTACGATCGCCGGGATGAAAGGGCGCTGGAACCGTTGGGGTTACATCCTGACGCATGTGTCGATCATCGTGATCTGTGTGGGCGGCCTCATGGACAGTAATCTGTTGCTCAAAGCGCGCGAACTCAGCGGCAACCTGGCCCCGGAAACCCGTTCGGTGCCATTGAGCCAGATTCCGCAGAAATCCTGGGTGGGCGACGAAAACTTCTCCTTCCGCGGGACCGTTAATGTGGCCGAAGGTCAGAAAACCGATGTGTTGTTTTTGCCCTATGATCGCGGTTTTCTGGTGCAGAAACTGCCGTTTACCATCGATGTCGAAGATTTCCGCATTCAGTATTACGACACCGGCATGCCCAAAAACTATGCCTCGGATCTGGTTTTGACTTCCCCGGAGCTGGATGAACCCATCCGCAAAACCATTGAGGTCAATAAACCGCTTTATTATAAAAACTACGCGATTTATCAATCATCGTTCGGGGATGGCGGATCCAAATTAGATTTGCAAGTCCACCCGTTGCTGGCGCGTGAATTCAAACCGCTTGAACTCAACACCTCTGTGGATCAGATCGAAACCATCAACACCCCGGTGGGCAAATTCCGCATTGAATTCAACGATTTCAAACTGCATAACATTGTGCCCAACAGCGAAGAAGAACAGGCCAAAACCGGCAAAAAAATGCACAACAATGGCCCCTCCATCATCTTCAAAGTACGCAACGAGGAAGGCAAGGCCTGGGAATACGAAAACTTTATGGTGCCCAGCCAGCAGGAAGGCCGCTGGTTTTACATGACCGGCATGCGCACCGCCACTGCGGAACCTTTCCGCTACCTGTTCCTGCCCGCGGACGAGAACCGAAAGCTGGATCGCTTTTTTGAATTCCTGACGCTGATCAATGACCCGGATCGGACTCAGGCCACCTTGAAGGATGCCTTACCGGCCGAAGGCGTGGACGAACGCACCCATGAAATGCAGCTGAAACTGATGAATCAGTTGCTGATGCTGTTCCGCCGTCAGGGCTTTACCGGTATTACCCGCTTTGTGGAAGAAAACGTGCCGGCCGAAGACCAGAAACGCGTGCGTGATTATTACATCAACCAGACGTCTCTGGCTTTGCAGACGCTGTATCTGAGCGTGCTGGAAAAAGAAGAAACACAGGACCTGGAAACCATCTCCGACTTCAACAAACAATGGTTCGAGGACGCCATGGTGGTGCTCAACAGCCTGTCCAATTACGGCCCGCCATTGTTTTTTGAGCTCAAGGACTTTACCCACATTCAGTCGACAGGTCTGCAGATCACAAAATCCCCCGGGAAAGATGTCGTTTATTTTGGCAGTACTTTACTTATAATCGGGGTATTCTTCCTGTTTTATATGCGCCAGAAGCGCGTCTGGCTGGCCTTTGACAACCATCATCAGACGCTGACCGTCGCCGGTAAGGACACCAAACCGCTGCCGGAGACGGAAAAGGAATTCAATCGATTGGTCGACGCCCTGCAGGCACAGACCGGAATTAAACAATAGGTGACCACTATGAGCACAGCCAATGCCTCTCTGGAGATGAAAACCGAACGCCAACCCTGGGGCTTGCGTGATACCATCTGGACCGCACTGATCCTGCTGGGCAGTTACTTTGCCTGGGACGTGTTCGGGTCGCTGATGGATGTCTATGAAATAGGCATTCTGATCGGGTTTGCCGCGTTCTGGATCTGGTTCGGCCGCTTCTGGCCCAGCATTCAACCCTACTCTTACGCCACCGCTGTGCTCTCATTGCTGGCGATCTGGATCTACATCCAAAACGGCAATGTTTACGAAGCCAATGAAACCGCCTTTTTCCTCAAGTACCTGATTTCAAGCCAATCGGCGATTATGTGGATGAGCGCCTTGTTTGTGATCGCCACCGCCGCTTACTTTGGCGGGCTGTTTGCCAAATCGGAATCCATCAATCAATTTGCCAGTTTCCTGGCTTGGGCCGGCGCGGTCATGGGCACCGTTGGCATGATGGTGCGTTGGCATGAATCTTATCTGATCAACCCCGATTACGGTCACATTCCGGTGAGCAGCCTGTATGAAGTGTTTATCCTGTTTGCGGTGATGACGACCCTGATTTACCTGTTCTACGAACAGAAAATGCGCACCCGCGCCATGGGCGGGTTTGTGATGCTGATCGTCAGTGCCTCGGTGGCGTTTTTGCTCTGGTATACGTTTGATCGCGGTGCCCACGAAATTCAACCGCTGGTGCCTGCTTTGAAAAGCTACTGGATGAAAATCCACGTGCCCGCCAATTTTGTCGGCTATGGCGCCTTTTCCATTGCGGCCATGGTGGGGATTGCCTACCTGATTGTGGCCAAACTCAAGGAATCCAACTCGCAAGCCAGTTTTGTACAGCGCATGCCCAGCCTTGAAAGCATGGATGACCTGATGTACAAAACCATCGCCCTTGGTTTTGCCTGGTTTACCATTGCGACCGTTCTCGGCGCCATGTGGGCGGCCGAAGCCTGGGGTGGCTACTGGTCATGGGACCCCAAAGAAACCTGGGCGTTGATTGTCTGGTTGAACTACGCCGCCTGGTTGCACATTCGCATGTCCAAAGGCTGGCGCGGTAAGCCTATGGCCTGGTGGGCCGTGATCGGTCTGTTTATCACCACCTTTGCCTTTTTGGGTGTGAACATGTTCCTGTCCGGCCTGCATTCCTATGGCGAACTCTAAAGGACACTGTTTTATGTTGAATCGACGTCGATTTCTGGCCACTGTCGGTGCGTCAGCCTGCGCTTTGACCCTGTCGGGGGCGCAGGCCGCCGACTTTGAACTGGGACAGCACTACAAAAAAGTGCCCAATCCCAAATCCGGCCAATCAAACAAAGTGACCGAGCTCTTCTACTATGGCTGCTCCCACTGCTACGATCTGGAAGACAGCGTGCATGACTGGCTGGCAGCCAAGCCCGATTCCGTCACCTTTGAACGCATTCCCGCTGTGCTCGACAACCCCAACTGGGTGTTTATGGCGCATGTGTTTTACACCGCCAAATTCCTTGGCATTGAAGACGACTTTCATCGGGCCTATTTTGATGCGGTGCATCGAGATCGCAAACAGGTGTTCAGCATTGATGCCCTGGCAGATTTTGTCGAGCCTATGGGGGTTTCGGCCAAAGACTACAAAGCCATGTTTGACAGCTTTCAGGTCAAAAGTGCAGTCAGTCAGGCCCGCCAGCTTACCAACGATTACGGCATCAACGGGGTGCCAGCCATGGTGGTGAACGGCCAATGGCTCACCGATGTGCCGATGGCCGGTTCCCATGACAATCTGTGGGAAGTGGTCAACACCCTCCTCAAAAAATAACCTATCTTCCCCAAGCGATCCGTCGTGGTCGCTTTTTGCCCTGCTTTGGGTTTATAATCGGATAATTACTTAATAAGAGCTCTGTGCGCGAGGTCAAATCACGGCTAAAAATGGCTAAAATTCCGCTGTTCTGCGTTGGAAAATTTGACCATGGCCCTGCCATGGCCTGCATTTCCCGCCTTGAACAACAAAATTTTCTCTCATTTTTAGCTCGTCCCTGACTCACGCAAAGCGCTCTAAAAAACCTCAACCAGCATCCAGCCAGTGCCATTTTGACCAGGCCTGGTGGTTTTTGCTTTGATTCGACCGCCAAACAGCAAGGAAGTTTGATGAAAGCCGCCAAGCGCTTTGTTCAATGTCTGGAAAACGAAGGCGTGGAATTTGTCTTCGGGGTGCCGGGCGAAGAGAATATGGACATTCTCGATGCCCTGCTGGATGCCGACATTCGTTTTATCACCTGTCGACACGAACAAGGCGCCGCGTTTATGGCAGACGTTTACGGTCGCATTACCGGTCAGGCAGGCGTTTGTTTGTCTACCCTAGGGCCAGGGGCCACCAATCTGGTGACCGGTGTCGCGGACGCCAATATGGACCGCTCCCCCATTGTCGCCATTGCCGGCCAGGCCGCGACCACGCGATTGCATAAAGAATCCCATCAGGTGGTCGACCTGGTCAGTCTGTTCAAACCCATTTCCAAATACGCCACCCAGGTGCTCGAACCGGAAACCCTGCCCGAAGTGGTGCGCAAAGCCTTCAAGCTGGCGCAAACTGAAAAACCTGGGGCCGCGTTTATAGATTTTCCGGAAAACATTCAGGAAATGCCCACACCGGAAACGCCCTTGCCGGTGATCCCCAGCCGTCTGTCGCTGGCGGACCACAAACTGATCCAGCAGGCTGCCGACATCATTCAACGCGCCCAAAGCCCGATGATTCTGGTAGGCAATGGCGTGGCCCGAGCCAATGCCAGTGCGCAATTGCAGGCGTTTGCCGAGCACTGCCAGATTCCGCTGGTCAATACCTTCATGGCCAAAGGCTCGGTACCCCATTACAAAAACCCACTGTCGATGGGCACCACCGGGCTGCAGAAAGGTGACTACGAAAACGGCGGCTTTGCCAACAGTGATCTGGTGATTTGTGTCGGCTTTGACATGGTCGAATACCACCCCCACTTGTGGAACCCCAATCGTGAACACACCATCGTTCACATTGACACCTGTGCGGCGGAAGTGGATTACAGCTACATGCCGGACGTGGAGCTGGTGGGCAACATCGGACGCAACCTCAAAGCGCTGACCAAGCATCTGCCTGCCAGCGATACGCCTCCGCGACCTTTCCCGCTGCGCCAGGCCATGATTGCGGAAATGGATCAGTTCGAAAACAACCAGGCCTGGCCGTTAAAGCCACAGAAAATCATCTGGGATCTGCGCACCGCATTGGACAAGGATGCGATTACCATCTGTGATGTCGGCGCACACAAAATGTGGATGGCGCGTTTTTTCCGGGCCGAGCAACCCAACACCTGCATTATTTCCAATGGTTTTGCCAGCATGGGCATCGCCTTACCCGGCGCCATCGGTGCCAAGCTGGCACATCCCGACAAAGCCGTGGTCGCCGTCACCGGTGACGCCGGTCTGATGATGAACATTCAGGAGCTGGAAACCGCCCTGCGTGAAAAAACGCCCATCGTGATACTGATCTGGAACGACAGCCAATATGGTTTGATTGAATGGAAACAGAAACGACGCTATGAGCGCAGTGCTTACATTGATTTTCAAAACCCCGACTTTGTTCAGTTTGCGCAGTCTTTCGGCGCCAGAGGGGTTCGCATTCAATCCGCCGATGAACTGCTGCCGGCCCTGAAAACCGCGATCGAAACGCCCACGGTGACTTTGATCGATTGCCCGGTTGATTATTCCGAAAACGACCGCCTGACCGATCTGTTGGGCAATGTGATTTCGGAAATGACCAATTAATGCCCAAAAGCGAGGCACGTGATGATTTACGTCAAACGCAACGACGCTCAAAACATTGAAGACCTGCAATTTTCTCCCTCACCCGGCTATGAGGAAGCGAGTCTGTTTTCCCCTGAAATCAAAGCGTTTGTCGAAAACAGTCAGAACGAAACCATGATGCGGGAACTGCTGGCCAAGCTGGACATGGATATGGTCCGGGTGATTGAAGACGTCATCGATGTGATGATCGACAAGGAATTAATCCGTTTTACCGATTTGCCCGAACCCGTGCAGAACAAATTAATTTTCAAACGCTCTTTGCGTAACGCCATGAATCCCCACATCAGTTTGATTGAAGAAGACGACGCCTTACACTTTTAAAGCAAAAGGAACGCCCATGCACAGATTCAGTTGGTTGCTGTTGTTGACATTCGTTTTTGGTTTAAGCGGATGCGATCAATCGCACGAAGAAAACGCTGTGCTCCCTCAATACGGCGATCAGGCCCCTGAATCCAATAAAACCGTTTATACCCTGGGCGTGCATCCTTTGCATAACCCCAAAAAACTCTACTCGGTCTTCAACCCGCTGGCCAAATACCTGAGCGAACATTTGGATGGGGTCACCATCCGCGTTCAGGCCTCCAAAGATTACCCCAGTTATGATGAAAAGCTGGCGCAAAAAGCGTTTGATCTGACCTTGCCCAACCCATACCAGACCATTACCCATTACCAGTATGGCTATCAGACCCTGGCTCAAATGGGCACCAATGATAATTTTCGCGGCCTGATTCTGGTTCGAAAAGACAGTGATGTGAAAACCATTGACGACCTGCGCGGCCAAAAGATCTCCTACCCGGCGCCCACGGCGCTCGCGGCCACCATGATGCCGCAATACTTTCTGCATCAGCAGGGGCTGGATCTGAAAAACGACACAACGACCTTGTATGTAGGGTCACAGGAATCCAGTATCATGAACGTTTATCTGAAACTGACCGCGGCCGGGGCCACCTGGCCCATCCCCTGGTATGACCTGCAAAAAAACCGACCAGACATCGCCAAAGCCCTGAAAATCGGCTGGCAGACCGAACCGCTGCCCAACAACAGCTTTTCTTACCGCACCGAAACCGTCAGTGCGCGCCATGCGGAAAAAATTCAGCAACTGCTCACGCAATTGCACACACATGAACGTGGACGTGAATTACTGAATCTGATGAACATAAAACAGGTGTTCCCCGCCGACAACGGCACCTATGAACCGATCCAACGTTTTATGAAGACGTTTCGGGCGGAAATTGGCGACAATGCGCTGCTTGCACACCCCAGAGATAACGAGGATAACGATTAGTGTTCACCAGACTCTGGCCAAAACGGATTAAACACCAGCTGATCATGGGGGTGACGATTGTGCACGCCCTGATGATGAGTGTGTTTATTTTTGACCTGGTCTACAAAGAACGCGATTTCCTGGTCCAACAGCTGACCACACAAACCCATTCCCTGGCTCAGACCATCGCCACCAACACCACCGAATGGATGCTCTCCAATAATGTGGTCGGTCTGCAGGAAGTCATCCAGTCCCAATCCAGTTATGAAAATCTGCGTTATGCCATGATTTTCAATCCGGAAGGCCTGATCGTGGCGCATACCAACCAAAACACCGTGGGCAAATACCTGCAGAATCTGCAACGCATTGACCCGACTCATCCGGTTAAAATTCGCTATCTCGAGGCCAGTCAACTCATCGATGCCACCGCCCCCATTCAAATTGGCGAAGACACCATTGGGTATGTCAAAGTGGGCATGAGCACCCGCCATCTGCAAAAAAACCTGATCAATCTGACTCAGGAAGGTCTGATTTATACTTTTGTGGCGATTTTGATCGGCGCCATCATTGCCTGGATTCTGGGCAATAACCTCACACGTCGGATCAAAACACTGATTGAAGCCACCCAGCAAGTCGATCCGGAAAAATCAGTCAATCCGTTTGCGAACACCGAAAACGATGAAATTGGCAGTCTGATGCGTAATTTCAATCGGATGGAAGAAAAAATTTACCAGCAGTTTCAGGAAAACAAGGCCAACTTGAGAGAAATTGAAAAACTGGCTTACAACGACACGCTGACTGGGCTGAGCAGTCGAGCGCTTTTGGAAGAGGAACTCAACAGCGCCATCCACCGGGCTCGAAAAGGCCGCTATTTTTCCGCTCTGTTATTCCTGGACGTGGACAAATTCAAACAACTCAATGATTCCTACGGTCATGAACTGGGGGATCTGCTTTTACAGAAAATCGCCAACCGCATCACCCAGATTCTGGAAAAGAACGGACAGGCTTTTCGGTTTGGCGGGGATGAATTTGTCATCATTTATGAAAACATCGGGGACACTTTATATGAAGCCAGTCTGCATTCGCAAAAACTGGCCAAAACCCTGCACGAAGCCCTAGGGAAACCCTATCAGCTGGATGATCTCTATCATAAAACCTCGGTCTCAATCGGCATTGACCTGTTTGACGGTCAGCGTGATTTCAACATCAATGAAGTGATTCGCCGTGCCGACATTGCCTTGTATGCTTCCAAAGAAAGCGGTCGCAACCAGGTCACCTTGTTTGAAACCGAAATGGAAAACAAGGTCAAAGACGACCTGTTGCTGGAAGAAGGTCTGGAAAATGCCGTTGCCAAAAACGAATTCTACTGGTTGCTGCAACCTCAAATCGAAGCCAAAACCGGTAAAATCGTGGGGGCCGAAGTCCTGTTACGCTGGATTTTCCGGGGCGAGCTGATTTCTCCGGCGCGTTTCATCCCTCTGGCGGAAGACAATCTGACCATCATCCCCATTTCCAACTGGCTGTTTGAATCGGTGTTTGCCTTTATTGAACAGCACCAACTGGATCAAACGCTGACGGTTTCCCTTAACCTGAGTCCCAAACACTTCTTTGACCCCAAACTGGTTCAGACCATGGAAACGCTGTTGGAAACCCATGCCGTGCGTCCGGAATCGATCAAACTGGAAATCACCGAAGGGGTGTTCCTGGAAAATCTGACTCACAGTATCTATGTCCTCAAACAATTGAAAGAACTTGGGTTCCACATTTCACTGGATGATTTCGGCACTGGTTTTTCTTCTTTGAGCTATTTGAAAAACCTGCCCATCGATCAGCTTAAGATTGATAAATCCTTTGTGGATGAGCTGCCCAATCAAGTCAAAGCCGTGGCCATTGCCAAAACCATCATTAACCTGACCGATCACTTAAACATCAATGTGATCGCTGAAGGCGTGGAAACCCAGGAACAGGTCGAGTTCCTCCTGGAAAACGCCTGTGAGCTCTGTCAGGGCTACTTCTTCCATAAACCCCTCAAGCAATCCGACTTTCTTCGTTTGATTGAAATCTGACCCTTTCTGCGATGGCATGACCCATCAACCGGTTCAATGAATCGTGTCTGGTCACGTGTGGATAAAAACGGGATAATCCTATGGACCGAATGCTTAAGCCCTGTGCATAATCGCAAAATTTTGTGGAGAACTTTGAAGGTTTGAGCTCATGTTTGCGTTTCATCCGACTTATTCACAAAAGGCCCACAGCGCATACAAAAACGTTACATCGTTTTCCCCGCATGGGTGTACACAAGCCAAGCGTATGATACATTTAGCAAAACCCGACTTATGCACGGAATACGGTGTGCATAACAGTAATAACAACAAGCTTTATCTTTTCCTTAACCACAGACGAACACGCTGATCATGACACTGAATGAACTCAAATACTTTTGTGAATTAGCCAAACAAAAACACTTTCGAAAAGCATCGGAACAATGTTTTGTGTCTCAACCCACTCTCAGTGTCGCGATCAAAAAACTGGAAACCGAACTCGACGTTACGCTATTCGAACGACGTAAACAGAATGTCTTATTAACGCCGATCGGTGAAAAAATTCTGCCCATTGCTCAAAAAATGCTTCAGGAAGCCAAATCCATCAAAGAACTGGCACAAGCCGAGCAATCTCAAACCGCCGAATTAAAGATCGGGGCCATTTATACCATTGGGCCTTATTTATTGCCGCATGTGATTTCAGCGTTTCATGCAGTTAAGCAATCGGTCCGCCTGACCATTGAAGAAAATTACACCTATGAATTGGCCAAAAAACTGCAATCCGGTGAGTTGGATGCGGTATTGGTGTCCCTGCCCTTTGATGAACCCAACATTGAGTGCCTGCCTTTGTATGAAGAACCTTTTTACGCTTCCCTGCCCAAACAGCACCCTTTGGCCGAAAAAGCCTCCATTGATTTAAGTGATTTGGAAAATGAAACCCTGTTGCTTTTGGGCGCCGGGCACTGTTTTCGCGATCAGATTTTTGATGCCTACCCATTATTGTCTCAGGCCCGTGCCAATGATCAGTCTTTGCAAAAGACATTGGAAGGCGGTTCGCTGGAAACCATTCGTTATATGGTGGCCTCAGGTGCTGGTGTGACGATTTTGCCTTGCAGTGCTTGTCAGAACAGCGATGAATTACTCACTTATCTCCCCCTGGCTGAAAAAGATGCCAAACGCACCGTGGTTCTGGCCTGGCGTAAAAGTTTTCCCAATCTGGATGCATTGAACGCCTTTAAAAAAACGTTACAATCCAGTCACATTCCCTGTACAGATCGCTGTCAAAGCGATTAAAATATTTTTATCGCTACGTAAATTTTTGGAAACCACGCATGCAACCACGTCTTCTAATGGTCGCTTCACTTTGGCTGAACGCCCTGTTTTTCAGTTCCGCTCAGGCGGAGTACGATGTTTTGTATTATGCCGACGAGATCAAAGCGCAACAGAGCGAATCCAAAGCGTTTAATGACCGTGACCCTTATGAAGCGTTTAATCGACCTGTCTATGCCTTTAATATGGCGTTTAATGACGCGATCTTCCATCCTTTGGGCACCGCTTACAAACGATACGTTCCCTCTCCGGCACAAACCGGTGTCAGCAATTTTTTCCAGAACCTGGGCGAACCCCTGAACATGGTCAACGGGTTTTTGCAGGGGAACATCGAAAGTGGCCTCACCAGCCTGATGCGGTTTGCGCTCAATACGACATTGGGGTTGGGCGGGTTACTGGACATCGGCACCGAAGCCGGATTGGCGCACCAGGACGAGGATTTTGGACAAACCCTGTATGTCTGGGGGGTTTGGAATGAGGCCAATTATCTGATGCTGCCGTTTCTGGGGCCGAGCAGCACACGCGGACTGGCCGGGTTGAGCGTGGACGCCACCTATGATCCGGCCTACCCTTATCTGTTGGATTTTAATACGCGTGATCGCATTGCCATGAGCGTGGGCAATGGGTTTGTTCAATACGTTAAGCTGATGCCGCTGATCGAACAGGTCAAACAACAGCCGGATCCGTATGTGTTCATGCGCGAAAGTTATTTCCAGAACCGCGTCAATAAACTTTATAACGGGCAACCGCCCTTGGCGCCGCTGGATGATTTTAACTTTGAATAAAGGCGCTTTTTACCAGGCCTGGTAAAAACGTTGTTTAACTGGCGACCTATCGATGCTCCGAATCAAATTCGGGCTTGTTCTGGGTGCGCTGAATGGATCGGGTTCGGATGTGAATGGCGGCTTTGGCCATCAGGTGGGCGCTGACCGGAGCCGTGATAAACAGAAACAGGGTAATCAGCAATTCATGCAGGCTCAGACTCTGATGAAGACTGAAATAAACGGCGGAAGCGATTAAGATCGCCCCCACGCCCAGAGTGGTGGCTTTGGTCGGGCCGTGCAGACGGGTATAAAAATCCGGCAGTTTGGCCAGACCAATGGACCCCACCAGGGTAAATCCGGCGCCAATCAGAATCAGTGCACTCAGTAGCCATTCCATCGCATTACTCCATGATATCGCCTCTGAGCAGGTATTTGCTCAGAGCCACGGTTCCCACAAAACCCATGACCGCAATCAGCAGGGCGGCTTCAAAATACAAAGCACTGTCCAACCATAACCCAAGCAGAATCAGCAGGGCGATGGTATTAATGTAGAGGGTGTCCAGCGCCAGAATCCGATCCGGTTTGGACGGACCGGCAATCAGACGCCAGGCACTGAGCAACATCGCCAGTGCCACCGCCGCCAGAGCGATTTGCAAGACCGTATCTAACATGGGGGCAATACCTTGTTGAGGGGAGCTTCGTAACGGGTTTTGATATCAGCAATGGTGCCGGCTTCGTCTTCAAGATGCAGCGCGTGCACCAACAGTTGTTTTCGATCTTTGGACAGATCACAGGACACGGTGCCCGGGGTCAATGAAATGGTGTTGGCCAGCAGGCTGATCGCCAGCGGGTGCCGGGCGTCCAGATCAATCACAAAAAAGCCGGGTTGCAGGGTTCGATTGGGGCTGAGGATCAATTTGGCCACCACTACATTGGCCACCAGGATGTCCCACAACACCACCAGCAGGTATTTCAGCAACGTCATGGGCGCTCTGACACAAACCCGTTCCTGCCAGAAACCAGCGGTCAGTATGGGAATCACAATCGCCAATACCGCACCCAGAACCATGTGTCCGGCGGAAAAGGTGTTGTTCAGCAACAGCCAGATCAGCCATAACGCCACACTTAAAAACGGATGCGGTAACCAGCGGGATTTTTTCATGTTCGCACTCATTTAATGGCCTCCCTTCAGCCATTGGGCATCCTGCGTCGGCGTATTGAGGACCTGATCCACATAAGGTCCCACGTCATAAGCGCGTTCGGCGATCGCCTCCGTCATACCCAGAATCGGTCCGGCAAACACCACCATGCCAACGCTGATCAGAAACAACCCCAGCACTGAAACCAGCCCCGGTCGATTCAATGCTTCCCCGTTACTGGCGCCATCCAATGTATTGTAAAACAACAGGGAACCGCTGCGGGCCATGGCCACAATCATCAGCAGGCTGCTGACCAGAATCATGCCCAGTACCCAGGCCGACCAGTCATGCGCCAGCGCCGCATCCAGAATAAAGACTTTACCCATAAACCCGGACAAAGGCGGCATGCCGGTCATGGCAATGGCGCCGAACAGGAAAAAACCACCCAGCAAGACCGCTTGAGGCATGGCCGGAGCCGATTCAAACCGATCGGCATAGCTGCCACGCCCTTTGGCAATCAGGTCTGCCAGCAGGAAGAGCGCCGCGGCGACCAGCGTGGAATGGATCAGGTAATAAAGCGTGGCACCCAGTGCCTGAGGTGTGTTTAAGCCGACACCAATCAACAGGGTGGCCACCGAGGCCAGGACCAGATAGGCCACTTGATTTCTCAATCCTTTGGCCGCCATGACACCCAAGGCCGCCATGCCCAGCCCGATCAGGCCGGCTGTGAGCACAAAGGGTTGATGATAAAAGGCCAATTCGCCCGCTTCCGGCCCGAAAACGGTGCCATGCACGCGGATGATGGCATACAGGCCCACTTTGGTCATAATGGCAAACAAAGCGGCCACAGGCGCCGAGGTTTCGGCGTAAGCCCCGGGCAGCCACAGATAAAGTGGAAAGAAAGCCGCCTTGATTGCAAACACCACCAGCAACAACAGACCGGCTGCGGCCACGGGTGCCAGATCCGAGGTGGGCAGGTCAGCCACCGCCTGTGCCATGTCGGCCATGTTCAAGGTCCCAAGCAACCCGTAGAGCGCCCCGACCGCAAACAGGAACAGGGTTGAGCCGATCAGGTTGATCACCACATAATGCAGGCCACCTCGCGTACGCAGACGCCCGCCGCCGTGAAGCAACAGACCGTAAGAGGCCAGCAAAAGCACTTCAAAGAAGACAAACAGGTTGAAGACATCCCCGGTCAGAAACGCGCCGTTCAAGCCGAACAACTGAATCTGAAAGAGCACATGAAAGTGCGCGCCCTGACGATCGATGCCGCTGGCAATGGCGTACCAGAGCGCGGCCAGTGCCAGCACCGTGGTGAGACTGACCATCATGGCTGATAAAGCATCCAGCACTAAGACGATGCCATAAGGTGCGGCCCAGTTACCAAGCGTGTACACACGATGGCCCTGTTCAAACGCGACTTCCAGCAAATCCACGCTCACAAACAGCAGACCCAGCGTCAGCAAAAGCCCAAGGATGCGTTGTAGGCGCAAGCCAAATGGTTTCGCCAGCAGAATGAGGGTGCCGCCGAGCAAGGGCACCAGCAGCGCCAGAAACGGCAAACTTGGCCAATCGGTCATTGTCCGGCCTCCTGTTGATCAGCGTGTCGTGCCTTGCGACTGGCTCTTTGTGATCTGGGCGGCAGGGTGTTTTTCAGAGACGCTTCGTCTTCGGACAGATGCAGGCCATCCACATGGTCATTGCCCATTTCAGCCCGGGCTTTTAACGCCAAGACAATCAGAAACGCCGTCATGCCGAACGCGATGACAATGGCCGTCAGGACCAACGCTTGAGGCAGGGGATCGGCATAACCACCCTGAGTTGGGTCAATCACCGCTGGAAGCCCCACAGTCAAACGGCCCATGGCAAACAAAAATACATTGACCGCATAGGCCAGTAGGGTCAGGCCCAGCACCACCGGAAAGGTTCGGCCCCGCAGGGTCAGAAACACACCGCTGGCGGTCATGGCGCCAATGACAAACGCAATCAGGATTTCCATGTCGACCCCGCATGAGAAGAATGACTCAATCGACCCAGTTGCACCAGACTGAGCACTGTGGCCCCGACCACGACCAGGAACACGCCCAGATCAAAGGCAATGGCACTGGCCAGTTCAAATTCACCAACCACTGGCCAGTGCATGTGGCGGAACGCCGAGGTCAGGAACGGATAACCCATGGCCATCATCACCAGACCGGTGGCAATCGCAATCAACAGTCCCAGTCCGATGGCCCAATGCATATCGATCTGCAAACGGGTTCGGGTCCAGTCAATGCCGTTGGCCAGATATTGCACTATCAAAGCCACCGAGGCGATCAGTCCGGCAATAAAGCCACCGCCTGGCAGGTTGTGGCCGCGCAGGAACACAAATACCGCCACCATCAGCATTAATGGCAACAGCAATCGGGTCAGGGTCTGTAAAATTAATGGGTGTTTGTCCGGGTTCCACAGGCGACCGCGCAGATCATTTTTGGGCGCCGGCAGGGTCATGCCCTGTAACAGGCTGTAAATCCCGAGCCCAGCCAGTGCCAGCACCACAATTTCGCCCAAGGTATCAAAGCCACGGAAATCCACCAGAATCACATTGACCACATTGGTGCCGCCGCCGCCGGGGACGCTGTTTTCCAGGAAATAAGTGGAAATGGAATCAAAATCACGCGTCAGTACCGACAGGGTCAGCAGGGTGGCGCCAATGCCGGAAACACCGGCCAGCAGAGCGTCCCGCCACAAACGGACCCGGTTGATTTCTTTGGGGGAGGCTTGCGGTAAAAAGTAGAGCGCCAGCAACAGCAATACGATGGTCACCACTTCCACCGAAAGCTGGGTCAGTGCCAGATCCGGCGCGGAAAATTTCACAAATCCGATGGCAATTACCAGCCCCACGACCCCGATCACAACCAGACTGACAAAGCGTTTTCGATGCCAGATGGCCGTCATCAAAGCGGCCAGAGCGCCCAGCAGCCCCACGATGACGGTGAGGGTGTCCACAGACTGCACCGGCGTTTCACCCAGCAGAGAGCCGTTGAAACCGGCAAACCCAACGATGCCGGCGGCCAGGCTGACCGCAATCACCCAGGCACTGGCGTGTTGGAGTGAGCCTTTATCAAAACGCTGTGTGACGGTTTGAGCCAGGTTCAGGATGCCCTGCAGACTGGCCTGAAAATAACGTTTGGCATCCACGTGCTCATGTCGCTGGTACAACTGAAAGAGTGTATCCCGTTTGAGAAACAGCGCCACGCCCCCGATCAGGGCCGCGATGCTCATCATCAGAGGTGCGTTAAACCCATGCCAGATGGCCAGACTGAAATCCGGTACCTCGGCCTGAAGCGTACCCGCCACTGCGGTTTCCAGAATCGGCGAGACCGTCAAGGCCGGCAGGATGCCCACGGCCAGACAGACCACCACCAGAATGTCCACCGGAATTTTCATAAAGCGGGGTGGCTCATGCGGGGTGTGAAGCAGATCGCTTTTGGGCTGACCAAAAAACGTGTCCATGATGAAACGCACCGAATAGGCCACCGAGAGCAAGCCCGCAATCGTCACCAGTACCGGCAGCAACAAAGCCCAATGCGAAATGGACGAAGCGATCACCGCCTGATCAAACAGCATTTCCTTACTCAGGAAACCATTCAGAAGGGGAACACCCGCCATGGCTGCGGCCGCGACCATCGCCAGGGTCGCGGTATGGGGCATATAATGAATCAATCCGCCCAGTCGGCGCATGTCGCGGGTGCCGGTTTCGTGGTCCACAATGCCGGCCACCATAAACAGAGACGCCTTGAAGGTCGCGTGGTTAATGATATGGAAAATCGCGGCCACCGCGGCCAGTTGGGTGCCAAACCCAAACAGCAGTGTGATCAGTCCCAGATGGCTGATGGTGGAATAAGCCAGCAAGCCTTTGAGGTCATGCTTGAACAAAGCGGTGTACGCGCCGATCAACAGGGTGATCAGCCCGGCACCGCCCACCAGAAGTGTCCATTCAATCGTGCCGGACAAGGCCGGGAAGAAACGGGCCAGAATGAAAATCCCGGCTTTGACCATGGTCGCCGAATGCAGATAAGCCGATACAGGCGTGGGTGCGGCCATGGCATGAGGCAGCCAGAAATGAAACGGAAATTGCGCGGATTTGGTGAACACACCGAGAAGAATCAGAATCAGTGCGGGCAGATACCAGTCATGCGCCCGGATCAGATCGCCCGCTGCCAGAATGTGCGTCAATTGGTAGCTGCCCACCATTTCGCCCAGCAGAATCATGCCCCCCAGCAGAGCCAAACCACCGGCCCCGGTGATCGCCAGTGCCATGCGAGCGCCCTGACGGGCCTCCTTGCGATGCTGCCAGTAACTGATCAGCAAAAAGGAGGTGATGGAGGTCAGTTCCCAGAAAATCACCAGTTGGATCACGTTTTCCGAAAGCACAATCCCCAGCATCGAGCCCATGAACATGAGCAGGTAGGCAAAGAACCGCCCCATGCAATCTTTGGCAGACAGGTAATAACGGGCATAAAAAATGACCAGGAGCCCGATGACCAGAATCAGCAGAGCAAACAGCAGCGCCAGCCCATCCAGTCGGAAAGAAAAATACAGACCCAGATCAGGCACCCAGTCCCAGGTCTGGATCAGAGTTTGATCATGAAACGGCAAGGGCACCGATGGCATCAGCAATGCCAACGACAAAAGGGTGACCAGACCACTGGTGTAGGCCGCGCCCAGGCGATTGAGACGGGAAGCCCAGGCGGCGAAGGCGGCGCCCACAAAGGGGAGCAAAACCACCAGCGGAAGATTGAAAGCCAATAGATTCATGAACGTTGCTGATTCATTTTATTTATAGACTGAAAAGGTTACCACAACCGGGTCGGCTGTCAATCCTAAAGCATCGGCCAAAAACGCTTTCAACCGGTGAAACCCGGGTGGATGAAATTAGATGACAATCATGTGACAGCGGCCTGACACAGTGACATAATGGCGTAGTCTTTTTTGAATAAAACCGGAGCACGCTTTGCAACATTATTGGTTTTCATGGTTTCGATGGTATGGGCCGACGGAAATGAGCGCTCAACGGATTGTCTGGACATTATTCAGTGTGGTCTCGTTGATGGCGGCCTGGTGGTTATGGGCATCGCCGTCCTGGGCGGCGCAAGCTGGCCCGCTCCCGCAGAATGCGACCACCGAGCTCGATTGGCTGCCCATGTCGATGGAATTGCTCGGGGGGCTGGCGCTGTTTCTGTTCGGTCTGGATTTGTTGATCAAAGGCCTGCTGGCCGTCGCCGGGGAAAAAATGAAAACCCTGCTGGAAAAACTGACGGTCAATCGCGTGACCGGGGCCATTTCCGGGGCGATTGTGACCGCCGTGATTCAATCATCGTCCGTCACCACTGTGTTGGTGGTGGGCTTTGTCTCCGCCGGTCTGATTACTGTGGCCCAGGCGGCGAGTATCATCATGGGGGCCAATCTGGGGACCACCATCACCGCGCAGATTGTGGCCTTTAAAATCACCAATCTGGCGCTGGCGATGATCGCGGTCGGGTTTGTAACCAAATTTGTGGCCAAACTCAGCAAAACCCGCAGCATCGGTGAACTGGTTCTGGGCTTGGGCCTGATCTTTTTCGGTATGAACGTGATGAGCGAAGGCATGGCGCCGTTGCGCGATTACGAGCCGTTTCTGGAAGTGATGCGCGAACTGCAGAACCCGTTTTACGGGATTCTGGTGGGCATGTTGTTCACCGCGCTGGTCCAGTCGTCGTCGGCCACCATCGGCATTGTGATTGTGATGGCGGGCAATGGGTTTCTGACCTTGCCAGCCGGGATTGCGTTGGTGATGGGGGCCGACATCGGCACCTGTTTCACCGCCATGCTAGCCTCCATCGGAAAGTCGCGCGATGCGGTGCGCACGGCGCTGGTGCATGTGGGCTTTAATGTGCTCGGGGTCTTGATCTGGTTACCCTTCATTGGGGTGTTGGCGTATCTGGCCAGCAGCGTCTCGCCCACCGCGACTGGGCTGGATGAAATGGCCACGCTGGCGGCCAATACCCCGCGCGAAATTGCCAACGCCAACACCATTTTCAAAGCCACCGCTCTGTTGTTGTTCTTGCCTTTGATTCCTTTGTTTATCTGGGTGGTGTATAAACTGGTGCCCATCGGGGAAAGCGACAAGGCACAGCGGAATTTTTCGCCCCAGTTTCTGGACGAGACCCTGCTGAAATCACCCGACATGGCCATGGACGCGGCGGTGTCCGAGCTGGGTGTGTTTCGTGAAAAGTTTGAAAAATTCTTCAAACACACCATTGATGCCAAAGAATTCACCAACCTGAATCGCATTGCCTATGAGGACAATTACACCGACAAGCTGCTGACTTACCAGCGCAAGATTCTGTATTATCTGGGGCGTATTTCCCAGGCGGATCTGGACGACAAGCAACAGAATCGCTACATGCGCCTGATCAGTGTCACCAATATCCTGGAGTCCATGATTGAAACGGTGGACAACGGCATCATTCAGGCCAAACACCAGGCGTTTGAAAACCGGATTCAGCCCAGTGAAACCATGTTGAATCTGTTGGGTGACCTGGCGCGTGAAGTCGGCCACGGCATTGATCATGCATTGAAATCCCAGGTGGAAGCCAGTGATGAGGCCGCGCATGAAGTGCTGGCGGTCAAATCCAAAATCGACCATCTGATCCAGAACGCATTGGAGCATCAGACTCGACGCTTTAAAGCCGATGATCAGCGGGTGATGATTTTCCGACTGGAAATGCAAATTGTGGATGCATTCAAGCGTTTGCACACCCTGGCCAAACGGGTGGCGCGTTATCAGTTGAATACCTCGGCCACCTCGAATGGGGCGAACCAATAAAAGGAAGCAGTCTGTTTTGAAGAAATCTCTTTTTTTACCAGGCCTAGTTATTTTTGCCCTGGCCGGCCTGTCCGCCTGCAGTGGCCCGCAGAAATTTGCCAAAAAACCCGGTCAGAGCATGGATCAGTTTCGGGCCGATCAGCTCTATTGCAAACAGGAAGCCCTGGGTCAATGGGAAAACGAGCAGGGTGTGTCCAGTGTTCAGGTGCGCAGCCAGAAGGCGGTGCCACTCACCTACACCGATTGCATGATCCAATTGGGGTATGAGCGAATCGAACGCGGCGGCTCGTTTTAACGCATTGCACGATCACACATCGGGTGAAGCGTTTTATGCTTCGCCCTGCACGGTGACCACCACATGGCGGCTGAACACACCGGTTCGATGTTCGTACAGAAAGATTCCCTGCCAGGTACCCAGATTTAAATGGCCGTTGGTCACCGGCAGGGTCTGGCTGGTCTGTGTCAGCAGGGTCCGAAGATGCGCCGACATGTCATCCGGGCCTTCGTAATCGTGTTTGTAGGCCGGGTCCCCATCTTTTACATGCGTCTGCATCCAGGTTTCAATGTCTTCCCGCACCAGAGGATCGGCGTTTTCAGTGATCATCAGCGAGGCCGAGGTGTGCTGAATAAACGCCTGACACAACCCGGTTTTGATCCCGCTTTGTTTGACCACTTCGTTGATGTTGGTGGTGATGTTGTAGGTCCCGCGAGAGGACTGATGAAAATTTAAGGTTCGCTGATAGGTTTTCATAGAGTTTACTGTGCTATGCCGTGCTGAAAGAGGATTAAAACCCTATCACAGATCGGTGACGCCGCCCAGCGTTTGCCTGCATCGAATTTGGATACCAACCCGATTCACGCTATCATCGTCTCTGTTTAATCCTAAGATTCAATGGACGGTTTATGACAGCACAGGTATTGCACACAACGGATGCCAACCCACTCTTGGATGTGAGCGGTTTGCCCAAATTCGAGTCGTTTCACGTGGAACACATCGCCCCTGCGGTGGAAACGGTGATTTCAGAAAATCTGGCAGCGATTGACGCGTTAGTGGCGGATGCCGCCGATCCGACCTGGGAGACGTTTGTGGTGCCGTTAGAACGCTTGCACAATCGGTTTGAACGTGTCTGGGGGCCGGTCAGTCATCTGGATGGCGTGAAAAATTCCGATCTCTGGCATGAGGCTTACACCGGCTGCCTGGAAATGGTCAGCGACTACAGCACGCAGATCGGACAGAATAAAGGCTTGTTTGATAAATTCACCCAGCTGGCGAATTCGCAAGAATACATCCATTATTCGCTGGCGCAGAAAAAGGTGATCGAAGACGCCTTGCGTGATTTCAAACTGTCGGGGATTGATTTGCCCGAGGCGCAACAGGGCGAATACAAACGGATTTCCCAGCGTTTGTCGCAATTGAGCAGTGAGTTCGGCAACAACGTCCTCAAAGGCACTCAGGCCTGGTCAAAACTGATCACCGATGAAAGCGAACTCAGTGGCTTGCCCGAGGCGTCGATGGGACTGTTGGCACAACTGGCCACACAAAAAGACCAGCAGGGCTGGTTGGTGACACTGGACATTCCGTCCTATCTGGCGGTGATGACCTATGCCGACAACCGTGCATTGCGAGAAGAAGTCTATCGGGCGTTTGCCACGCGTGCCTCGGATCAGGCGGACAACACTGAATTCGATAACAGCGCTGTGATGCCGGAAATCCTGCAATTGCGTCACCAGAAAGCGCAACTGCTCGGATTTGAGTCTTATGCCGAATTGTCGTTGGCCACCAAAATGGCCGGTTCGACCGATGCGGTGTTTCAATTTTTGCAGGATTTGGGCGCGCGTTCCAAACCTCAGGCAGAAAAAGAGTTGGCCGATTTGACCGTTTTTGCCAAAACCGAACTGGGCATCGATGAATTTCAGCCCTGGGATGTGGCCTATGCATCGGAAAAATACAAACAAGCCACCCTGAATCTGTCCAAAGAAGCGCTCAAACCTTATTTTCCGGTGATCAAAGTGATCGAAGGCCTGTTTGCGGTGACCGAACGCTTGTTTGGCGTGCGGGTGCGTGAAAAGAGCGGGGTCTCTGTCTGGCATGAGGACGTGCGCTATTTTGAGCTGGTGGACGAAGCCGATCAATTAAAAGCCGGGTTTTATCTGGATCTGTATGCACGCGAACACAAACGCGGCGGGGCCTGGATGGATTCGGCCATCAGTCGCTGGCAGGATCCGGAAATGGGGTTACAGGTACCGGTGGCGTATCTGGTGTGTAATTTTACGCCTCCGGTAGGGGATGCACCCTCTTGCCTGACCCATGATGAGGTCACCACCCTGTTCCACGAATTCGGTCACGGTTTGCATCACATGCTGACCGAAATGGAACATTTTGATGTCTCCGGCATCAATGGCGTGCCCTGGGATGCGGTGGAGCTGCCGTCTCAGTTTATGGAAAATTTCTGTTGGGAACGGGAAGGCATTGACCTGATGACGGCGCATGTGGACACGGGGGAAACCTTGCCTGATGAACTGCTGACGCGTCTGCGTGATAGTCGCGGGTTTCAGTCGGCCATGATGATGGTGCGCCAGCTCGAATTTTCACTGTTTGATTTTGGGTTGCATGCCGCCGAGCCGGTCGAAGACAGTCAGGCCATTCTGGCGCATCTGAACAAGGTGCGCGAGCAGGTCGCTGTGGTCAAGCCACCGGCGTATCATCGCTTTCCCCACAGCTTTGCACACATTTTTGCCGGGGGGTACGCCGCGGGCTATTACAGCTACAAATGGGCCGAAGTGCTCTCAAGCGATGCCTTCAGCCTGTTTGAAGAAACCGGGATTTTGAATCCGGACACGGGCGCGCGTTTTAAAAACACCATTCTGGCCGCCGGAGGTTCGGTGGATCCGATGGCATTGTTTAAGCAGTTCCGCGGGCGTGAACCTCAAATTGATGCCTTGCTGCGTCACAGCGGGATCAAAGCCGCGTGATTGATCAGGTCGAGCGGTGTGTTTTTCACCAGGCCTGGTGAAAAATGCATGACTCGGTCATGCCCGAGGCTAGCCAAAGGCTGAGTAAGCGCTCAAATTTAATACCCCATAATCAGATTCAATTCCCCCACGCCGATCAGTTGCTAAAATGCGACTGAATTTTTGTTGAAAAGGGTTTTTACCATGACGTCATTGCCGCGCCGGGTCTTTTGTTCCTGTGTTTGTTTGTTGCCATTGTGTTTGGGGGCTCAAAATGCGCTGGCTTCCGGCTTTCAATTGATCGAACAGTCGGCCAGTGGTCAGGGGCTGTCGTATGCCGGGGCGGCGGCGGAACGTCAGGACGTGAGTTCGATGTGGTTTAACCCGGCGGTGCTGGCCAACCTGTCTTCTAATCAGATGGCGGTCGCCGGGCATGTGATTGCGCCCTCGGCGCGTTTTCGTGATGACGGCTCCACTTATTATGGTACCGCTGATGCAGGTTCGGGAGGCGATGATGGGGCCACGGTGGGCGTGGTGCCCAATCTTTACTGGGCGCATCGTTTGGGCGAGCATACCTTCGGCTTGGGCGTCAATGTGCCGTTTGGCCAGCATATTTCTTATGACGAAGATTGGGCCGGGCGTTATCACGCCACCGAAACCGACCTTAAAACCGTCAATATCAATCCGGCCTGGAGCACGGCGATCAACGATCAGTGGCAAATCGGGCTGGGGTTGAACGCACAGTATGTGGATGTGGTGCTGGAGCAGAAAATCAATCAGAGCAATTTAGGCGACGGCGATGCCAATGCCAAAGTCACGGGCGACAGTTGGGCGTTTGGCTGGAATGCGGGGGTCATGTTTCAACCGATGGCGCAGTTGAACATCGGGCTAAGTTACCGCTCAAGAATGAATCATGAGGTGTCTGGCAAGGTGGATTACGACGACATCAACGACACCGTCGGCATTCCAGCTTTGGGCGGGGCAACGCTGAATCAAATTTTTTATGATGCCGGTGCCAGTGCATCAGTGACCTTGCCTGCCTCCGCCACTTTGGCTATGGATTATCGGGTTAATGCCAACTGGCAAGTTTTAGCCGGGACGACCTGGACGCAGTGGTCGGGGTATGACGAACTGGTGGTAGAGTTTAACAACCAGTCTCCCGATTCCGAATCCAATCAGGATTTCAACGACAGCTGGCGCTACAGTTTGGGCACGGTCTATCATGCCAGTGAGGCGTTACGTTTGCGCACGGGACTGGCCTACGACAATACGCCCGTTCCGGGCAAGGAACAGCGTTCGCCTCGCACGCCGGATGTGGATCGGCGCTGGGTTTCCGTCGGGCTGGGGTATGATCTGGCTCGGGACTGGACCCTGGACTTGGGTTACAGCCATCTGTGGGCCAACAAAGCTAAGGTCGATTATGCTCAGACCAATCGACTTGGTACCAATACGCTCAAAGGCGATTACACCTCGACGGTGAATATTTTCAGTGCACAACTAGTGTGGCGTTATTAAATGTCTTTGCGCACGCCTGCCTTCTTTTCTCTGTTTTGGGTCCAGTTTGCCGGGGCTTTTAACGACAATCTGTATAAAAATGCATTGGTGATGCTGATCACCTTTTCGCTGGTGGAATCGGGCGAAGACGCCGGGTTTCTGGTGGCGATGGCGGCGGGCATCTTTATTCTGCCGTTTTTCCTGTTTTCGGCGTTTGCCGGGCAACTGGCCGATCGTTATGCCAAAAGCGAGCTGATCAAACGAATCAAGCTGGCCGAGGTTCTGATCATGTTGTTTGGGGCCATGGCCTTGATTGCGCAATCCACGCCTTTGTTGCTGGGCACGCTGTTTTTTATGGGCGTTCAGTCGACGTTTTTTGGGCCGATCAAATACGCGATTCTGCCGGAATACCTGGGTTCGGCGCGCCTGATGCATGCCAATGGCTGGTTTAATGCCTCGACCTTTGTTGCGATTTTGCTGGGCACGCTTATGGGCGGCTGGGTGGTGATGGTGGATCAGGGCCCTTACTGGATGGCACTGGCAGTGGTTTCGCTGGCCATTGTGGGTTGGTTAACGGCTTTGACCCTGCCACAAACCCGGGCCCAATCGCCTGAGATGCCATTGGAGCGCCACTTATGGCGGCTCACCTGGCAGGAAGTGGTTCAAACCCGGACATTTGACCAGGCCTGGTTTGCGATTTTGTCGATTGCCTGTTTTTGGTTTGTGGGCGCGACCTTTTTGAGCCAGATCCCGGTATTGGTCAAAGACGGGTTGGGCGGTGATGAGTCAGTGGCGGTGGCCCTGCTGGTCAGTTTTGCTCTGGGCATTGGCCTGGGGGCGCTCTGGATTGTCTGGCGTCATCCGCGTATCGAAAGCCTCCGCGACGTTGGGGGACTGGGACGAAGCTGGTTGCTGCTGGCTCTGCTGGTGGCGTTGACAGCCTGGCAGTTGGTGTCGTTTCCTGTGGCTCCCATGGGTGATCAAGTTTCACATGAAACCCTGCTGACGTTGACGGCTTTTTTATCCTTGCCGCAGGGCATTATGTTTGCCTTGTCATTGATGGCCATTTCTGCGGTGGGCGGACGCCTGATTGTGCCGCTTTATACCTTGCTTCTTCAGCGTTCTCCCAGAGCTCAACGCGCCAGGGTGCTGGCGGTCAATAACATCGTCAATGCCTTGTTTATGGTGTTGTCCGCACTCTGGATCATGGCGGTTTATGCCCTGGGTGCCGGTTTGTTAACCTTGTTATGGATGCTGAGTGTCATGGTGTTTGCTGTCAGTCTTTGGTCCCACCGACGGCGTCGCGTTTTGCAGGAGACAGTATGAGTCAATCAGTGCACAATCCATCCGCATCCGGTGTGTCCGACTCGGGGCTGAAACATTATCAGCCTGGTTTACGGCATCGTCTGATGCGTTGGGCGTTTAAAGGGCTACTGAAATTATTATATCGGGTCCAGGTGGAAGGTCTGAACCATTACCGCCGTGCAAAAGAGTCAGAAGCCCCTTTGTTGTTGGTCGCCAATCATGTATCGCTCATTGATGGCGTTCTGATCAGTGTGTTTGTGCCCGGGCAGACGGCTTTTATGATTGATGAGGGTCATACCCGCAAGTGGCATGAGCGCTTTTTGTTGAGCTTTGTTGAACATTTCAAAGTCAACTTCTATAACCCTTATGCGGTCAAACGCGTGATCAAAGCATTGAAAGCAGGGCGTCAATGCATGATCTTTCCGGAAGGGCGTATTACCACCACTGGCAGTCTGATGAAAATTTATGAGGGCACGGGTCTGGTGGCGCACAAAGCCGGCGCCCAGATTCTGCCTTTGCACATTAACGGCGCACAATTTTCACGCTTTTCTTATCTGGATGGTACCCGCCAGGCCTACACACCGCTGCGCTGGTTTCCTCGCATTCGAATGACACTGCTCGCGCCCCGGTTTCTGTCTGTGCCGGAGCGTGTCAAGCAAGGTAAAAATCGTCACAAAGCTTATAAAAATGCGTTGTTTCTGTTGATGCGCGATGCCGGGTTTGAAGCGCATCACCATCCGATGAATCTTTGGCAGGCGTTGCTCGCATCCGAACAGGCCGATCAGACCGGTGAGGTCTGTGTCGAAGACATTAATGAGGTTGCCTTGACGCGTAAAAAGCTGCGGCTGGGGGCGATGATTCTGGGCAAAAAACTCAATGCGTCATTGTCGCACCCGGCCTCGGAATCGACTCGTGTGGGTGTGTTGTTGCCCAATGTGGCCGGGTTGGCGGTCACCTTTTTTGGTTTGCAGGCGTATGGTCGGGTGCCGGCTTTGCTGAATTTTACAGCGGGCTTGGGCCCGATGCGTTCGGCCTGTCAAACCGCCCAGCTGGACACAGTGATCACATCGCGTAAGTTTGTGGACGCGTTTGATCTGGGCGAGACTCTGGACGCTTTGTCCGATCTGGTATCGGTGGTGTATTTGGAAGATGTGCGTGAAACCGTGACCTGGCGTGATAAGGTCGCCGCTTTGCTGACACGCCCGAAAACCCTACTAGGACAAGCCAGACAACCAGAGGATGAGGCGGTGGTGCTGTTCACCTCTGGATCGGAAGGCGTGCCCAAAGGCGTGGTGTTGTCTCATGATAATCTGGTCGCCAACATCAATCAGGTTTCGGCGATGTTAACGCTGCTGCCGAATGAACAATTGTTGAATGCTTTGCCCTGTTTCCACAGTTTCGGTCTGACCGCCGGGTTGTTGTGGCCAGTGCTCAAAGGGGCAAAAGTGTATTTGTATCCGTCGCCGTTGCATTATGCGGTGATCCCGGAAAAAGTGTATCACCTTAATGTGAAGCTGCTTTTTGGCACGGACACCTTTTTCAATGGCTATGCCAAAAAAGCCGATCCCTATGATTTTTACAGCGTGCGTTATCTGGTGGCCGGGGCGGAAAAACTGCGTCCCGAAACGCGACGCTTGTATGCCGATCGTTTTCTGACCCCCATTTTTGAAGGCTATGGTGTCACCGAAACCTCGCCGGTGCTGGCCGTCAACATTCCGCAAAGTTTTAAGCATGGTACCGTCGGCCAGCTGGTGCCCGGGGTCAGGGCCCGATTGCGCCCGATCGAAGGCATTTCCGAGGGCGGGAGTCTGGAGGTGGCCGGGCCCAATATCATGCTGGGGTACTTGCTCCACACCGCGCCGGGTGAATTGCAGCCGCCCAAAGACGGCTGGCATGACACCGGCGATGTGGTGACCATGGATGATGACGGCTTTGTACAGATCCGGGGACGGGCCAAACGATTTGCCAAAATCGCCGGTGAAATGATTTCACTGACGGCGGTGGAAAGCTATATCAACGCGGCCCATCCGGAAGGCCACCATGTGGTGGTGGCGGTGGCGGATGCACGCAAAGGGGAGCAACTGATTCTGGTGACCAATGATGAATCCCTGAGTCGCCAGGGCATTCGCCAAGCGGCACAAAATGCGAATGTTTCCGACCTGATGGTGCCGCGGACAGTGATTCTGGTGGAAAGCATTCCCGTGCTGGGCACCGGCAAAACGGATTACCCGGCCGTGCAGAAGATTGCCGAAGGGCATTTTGAATCAAGCAAGTCTTAACCCGCTTCCCCATTTGAGGGTTTGGGAAAGGGTTCGTGTGACACGCTTCTTGCCCTCGGTTCAGCCATTGCCACACGATTGCGGCCCCTGGCTTTGGCCTGGTATAGCTGTTTATCCGCTGCGGCAATCCAGTCATCGATGCTGCGAAACGATGCCTGCCAGCGGGCAATGCCGATACTGATGGTCAGATCACGCTTTTCTCCCAACGCCGGTGAGAGGGTTTCAACTTCTCGGCGGATGGCTTCCGCGAGATCACTGACTTGCTTGGCTGGCCGATTCATCGCAAGCAAAAATTCTTCACCGCCCCAACGACCCAGTGCCATGGCTTGCGCTTGATATCGGTTGAGCACCCCTGCGACCTTTTTTAAGGCGTCGTCGCCAGCCAGATGTCCCAGCCGATCATTCAGGCGTTTGAAGTGATCGAGATCCAGAATGAGCAGATGCCAGTCCGACTGAGGTGTTTTCTCCGTGAACAAGCGCTGGAACTGTTGATCCAAACTGGTACGGTTGGGCAATCGGGTCAGGGCATCGGTGATGGAACTTCGGTATATCTGTCGGCTGCGGAGATTGAGTTTTTGGTAAGCGTTTTCACGGCTGATTTCATAAAAATACATCGCGATAAAAATGCTCACAAGCGCCAGGGTGCTGTTGATTTTGCCGGTCACTGTTAAGGACTGAAGAAAGGGGGACCACAGATAGCCCAGAAACAGTATCAGAAAAAACAGATTGATGCGTAAACCATGTTTGGAACCCAGCAGAAAAAAGTTGCTGAATATAAACAAGGGCATCCAGACAAACGGATCATTGGTTTTAATCGAAGCAACCGCGTAAAACAGGGCAAAAAAGGTCATTAACCCCACAAAAATCCAGACCACCTGCTGCATGGTTTCACGGTTCTGAAAACGGTATACCAGCCCCATCAGACCGACAAACAATAGGATTTCCGCCAGTGCCACGGGGTAATTGAGCGTTTTGGTCAGGTTGAAGACGCTGAAAAACGCAAAGAGCGATGCCATGGTCCAGAGGTAATACCATAAAAAAATGGCTCGATGGTAGTCGGGCGAACTCTGATCAAGGTTAAGGCGATGGTGAAACGGGGTTAGAAACGTTTTCATGGCTCTGATTTTCGAGTGTGTTATTCCATTTTATCCCAACTCAAGGCGTGAATCGGTGCATTCTTGCCCGTCATTTGGCATCCAATGGTTGGGTGACCCCGACTCTGTCTATGGTTGATTCGATTTGTTGGGATAAAGCGGTTGCAGTTGTGACGCGGCCCGAGCGGGTTGTTTGTTGTCTGGCACCTCGGCCTCGCAGACTTGGGTTTTTAAAGTGATCAACGCCTCCTGGGGTAAAGGTTTGTCGGCAAACAGATGGGCTTGAAGCGCCTGGTTCAAGTCTTGTACCGCTGCCAGTTGGTTCATGTTCGGATTCGCTTGCAGTTGCTGCTGCAATTGTCGATACACGTCGGTTGGTTCAAGGGTGTCGGGGTCGCAAAGTCGATTTGCCTGTTTGATCTTATGCGCCAACACCGTGTGCTTGGAAGGAAGCTTGTCAGAGGGCTCAGTTTGGGTTTGACGACCTGGCTGGCGGTATCGCATCATCACAAAAAGCGCTGCCAGCAACAGAGGGACCAGTCCCCACAACCACCATTTCGGTGGCGTCCAAGTCGTGTCCGAGTCAGTACGGCTGGTTTCCGAATAAGAGGGCGTCGCTTCGGGTAAAAAAACCTGGCCGGTTTGACCGACGGCAGCACTCACCTCGATGCGTCGTTCCGGCAAAGTCAGGGTTTCCAGTTGATCGGTGTTGGTGTTCCACCAGTGCAGGGTAATGGGGGCAAAGCGCTGGGCTCCCGAGGCATTGGCCACTGCTTCAATGGTTTGTTGGCGTTCGCTGATGACGGTTTGCTGGTGAGCCTGATTATCAAGCGCGGGTTTTTTCGGGTAGAGCGACAGGCCCTCCGAGGCCTGACTGATCACTTCGGGCAACTGAGAGGCCAACAGACCTTTGGCCCGCAGAGTGAGTGTGCGTTGGACGGTTTCACCCACACTGGGTTGGCGCGGACCGTCAAACTGCTGTGTCAGCTGAACGGACTGGGCCGGCAGCCAGGGTTCGGAGGCAGGAAAGGCATCGGGAATGGGTTTGACTTCAATCTGGATGGGCTGAGTACGGTCCTGCACCAGCCGCAACTGGCCGCGATATTGAATGCGCCCATCAAATCCCTGGGGTGGCAGGGTGTAGGTGCCGCTTTTCTGTGGGTAAAACACCCAGGTCCATTCATAGACCTCGTAGCGATGGGCGCCGATCTGTTTTTGATATTGAAACTGGTTGCGCAGAGAAAAGGACAAAGCCTCGTCAAAACGCGGCGGTCGGATGTTGCCGTTGATGAACTGGCCCAGGTGATAGAACCGCAGTGTATAGTGTACCTGTTGTTGTACATAGACCGATTTGGCCTCGACAAAAGATTCAACAAAGCTGGCTCCGCGCCGGACGTCGTTTTGTTGGCTCGGAGGGCGGACCTCAATGGTTAAAGGTGCACTGATGGCGTCATCGACCTCAAACGGCGGAATCACCAGCTCGCCCTGTTGTCGGGGACTCAGGTGCAGATCCCAGCGGGAAAAAGCTTTGTAGCGGCCATTGCTGATTTCAATGCGACTGCTGCGCTGGCGTCCCAATATTTCAAACTGATCCTGTAGCTGACTGAAATCCGGGGTGCCGGTGGTTTCAAAATTGGTCTGCACTTTGAGTTTGAGCACATCGCCCATTTCAATCCGGGTGCGATCCACGTCGGCCGTTAATTGTTTGTCGCTGGCGTGTAGCTGGGGGATCAGGAGCAGCAGCATGACCGCGACCAGGATCACCAGAATGATGCGGTTGAGTATCCGGCGGCGTTCAGGCGTATGGTGGCTAGGTTTGCGCGGTTTCATGCGGATCACCATATTTTCTTATCTTGCGATGCCGTTTCGTCCTCATGGGAGGACTGACGTTGCTGGTACTGATAGTCGAATTTACGTTTCAGAAACAGGGCCGGTTCATCGGGGATTTGATTGAGCCAGGTCTGTCGGGCCTGTTCCGCCTCGCGCGCTTGAGCATTTTGCGCCTGGGCTTTCTCGTTTTGGTCTTGCTCGGCCGTTTTCATCGTCTCACGGGGGACATTATCCGCTTTTGAATCCGGCTTGGTCTGAGTTTCTGCCGCGCTTCCCTGCGCTTTGGCCTGAGTTGAATCGCGATGGTCCGTATTCGTTTCTGGCTTTGCAGGATCGGTCTGAGGCGCCTGTTGACGTTGATCCAGATCGTTTTGCGCGGATTGACCGGGCGCAGAGCCCTCACCGCTCTGATTCTGGCTTTCGGCCTGATCACTTTGCTGCCCCTGTTGACCAGTGTCGGCCTGTTTGGGTGGGGTCTGATCCGGTGCGCCCTGGTTATCGCCGGGGTTTTGTCCGGCGGGTTGCTCATCGGGTTTGGGTGGTGGTACGTTTTTAAGCGTTTGCACCAGTTCGCGGTTGTGTTGTGCGCCCGCGTGATCGGGCTGTCTGGTCAGGGCCTGATCGTAGGCTTTGATGGCCTCGTCATAACGGCCCAGCTGGGTCAGAGCATTCCCCCGGTTGTAGTGCGCCTCGGCGCCGCTGGCCTGATTGAAGGCTTTCAGTGCGCCCTGGTAATCGCCCTGTCGATACAGACTGGCCCCGCGCCACATCGGGTCTTCAAAGCGATCGGCGGCGGCGGCAAAATCCTTTTGCTGAAATTTTTCATAGCCTTGCTGATCGCCTGATTTAAGCACTTCCAGCAGGCTCAGTTCCTGCTGTGATGACGTCGGGTCGGCATAAACCGGTGCTGGCATCAGCAGGCTCAGGTAAACACTGGCCGTGGCCATCAAAGCGACGGGCGACCAGGATAAAAGCACCCCTTTTCGAAAGCCGATCAACAACCCCGGGACCAACAACCACAACAGCCAAAGTCCCTGATCCAGCCATTGATCGCGTGTCTGAGTTCGCTCGCTTTCGCCAACGGTCTGCGCCATCAGCGGTGAGGGAAACAGTGGCGTCGGATCAATCGGTGTCTGGGTTAACTGCATCATTGGGCTTTGGGTCTGACGGGCCAGGGTTTCAAACCGATCGAGCGGCACGCCCGGGCGAACCGCTGTGCCCTGTTTGTCTTTGATCAGACCGTATTCCGGCACCTGGATCACACCACCGTTTTGTGTGCCCACCACCAGGATGCGCAAATCGATTTGATGCGTGGTCACAAAGTCGGTCAGTGGGTCGATTTCATCAGCTTCCACATCATCGGTGATCCAGAGCAGATGTTTGCGGTCGATCTGGGCGCCCTCAAGCAATCGATTGGCCAGCTGAAAGCCTTCGACTGCATCGGCTCCGTATTCGGGCATGATGACCGGGTCCAGTACCGGCAACATCGTGAGCAGGGTTTCATTGTCTTCGCTGATCGGCGTAATCGCGTGGGCACTGCCCGCATAGCCTACCAGCCCCGTGTGCAGCCAGGGCCGTTGAGCCAGTTGATCGGTCAGCAGATAACGGGCCCGGGTCAGTCGGTTGGGCGTGAGGTCGTCCGCGTGCTGACTCAAGGATAAATCCTGTAGGACCACCATGCCCTGGCGGGTTTTTTCCGCCGGCGTATCGACCTTGCTCCAAGTTGGTCCGGCCAGCGCCACAATGGCGACAAACCAGAGCAGGCCCAGACCGACCAGCCAGAGATAGGAACGCTGTGCCTGAGAGGTTTCGCCCAGCAATACACGATGGAACGCCGGATCAATCAACGATTGCCAGCGATTGCTGGCTCGGCGGCTCCGCCAAAGCGCCCAGAGCAGCCACAATAGCGGGAGCAGAGCCCACAGCCAGTGCGGACGAAGAAAATGGAACAGGGCGTCGTTCATTCGGGCCTCCGTACACTGGGCCAGAGACGTTGTAAGGCAAACAGCCAGCTGAAAATCAGCGCCGCGCCAAGAGGCCAGTAATAGAGTTCCTGACGCAGACGGTAACTGTTGAGATCATGCTCGGTGGCTTCCAGCTCATCAATGGTCTGATAGATGCTTTCCAGTTGCTCGGTCTCGTTGGCGATGAAAAACTCTCCGCCGGTGTTTTCGGCAATGGTTTTCAGAGTCTGAAGGTCAATGTTGCTCTGGCGGCTGAACAAAAATTCCTCGATGCTGCCGCGTGTATTGGGGTCGGCGTCACCAAAGGCGATGGTGTGGATTTTGAGTCCGGCGGCTTCGGCCTGCTGGGCGGCATCAATCGGCGTGACCTGTCCGGCGGTGTTGGAGCCATCGGTGAGCAGAATCAGGACCGCATTGGTCTGATCGGTCGCTTGCAGGTGTTTGAGGCTGATGCCGATGGCATCGCCGATGGCGGTGTTGTTGCCGGCCATGCCGATGGCGGTTTCGGCCAGCAGGGTGCGCACGGTGGCCAGATCATGCGTCAGAGGGCTTTGCAAAAAGGCCTGTGTGCCGAAGACCACCAGTCCCATGCGATCCCCCTGGCGTTGTTCGATGAAATCCTTGACTACGTGTTTGACCGCCGTAAGACGGTCCACATAATCCACGCCGATGCGCATGTCCTGTTTTTCCATGCTGCCGGACAGATCCACGGCAAGCATCATATCGCGGCCGCTGGCCTGAAATGGTTGATTGTCCAGAAACCAGACCGGGCGCATGGCTGCAAGCAGCAGACACAGCCAGACCAGGGCCAGAAGCGGGGGGATGCGATTGGCCTGACGAGGCGTTTGCCATCCGGCTTTGGGTGCCTGCTGCCACTGATTGAGCAGGTGCGGCGCATGCAGGGGCAATGTCTGGTTTTTTTTGGGTGGCAACAGACGCTTGAGCAGCCACGGCAAGGCGGCGAGTGCAATCAACCAGGGCGTGAGCCAGTCCAGATGTTGCCAGAATTGAATCAGGGTCTCGATCATTTGTGATGCCCCTTGATCCAGCGTCGTGCGTAAGCACGAACGGCTTGGATGCGCTCTGGTGCGGTGTCGGGCAACGAGGCATCTTGTTGGTATTGATAGGCCCAGTTGAAGGTATCGACCAGATGCTCGGGTTGAGGCAGGTAAAGCGCCGTCTGGTGCAGAAAATCGGCCCAGTTTCGATCCGTGAGTGCGGCCACTCGTGTGCGGCCGTACTGCGTGATCGCCACCTGTTTGAGCAGCGCCTGAATGGCTTGCAACCGGTCAATCTCTGATTCGGATTCGGATTCGATCCGGTCCAGTCGGGCTAAGGCTTCGCGTCGATAGCGGTTGTGACGTCGCTGGGTGAGATAGTACCAGAGTAGGCCGATCAGAATACCACCCAGGCCCACCAGCAAACCAATCAGCGTTTGCGAGGGTGGCCACCAACCGACCGGCTCCGGCAGGTGGATATCTTGGAGTTGCGCCAGCAGGGCCTGTTGTTGAGGTGTCAGCGCCGGCATCAGCGAATCATCCCTGCTTGCTGTAAGGCGGTGACCGGGTCCTGTTGACCGTTGATGGCCATCAGGGGAAAATGCAGTTGACGGCAGCGGGCTTCCAATTTTGACCAGGCCTGGTCAAAACCGCTTCGCCAGGCTTGGTGAACACGGTCACTCTGGCTGTTGAGCTGGGTTTGGGTTTGCCCGTCGGTGACGCTGAGCATGCCATTGAACGGTAAGTCACACTCCAACGGATCAAAAACGTGAATCAGGTCAAGCTGTTGATGTTTCTGTAATTGACGCAAGCGGGCAAAAAACGCATCGGGTTGATCCAGCAGATGGCCAATCAGAATCAGACGCGAGCCAGGGCGAAGGCTGGGGCTGAGCGCTTCCAGCTGACGGGTCCAGGCCAGCGGATCGGGTAGACCGGGCGCTTTCAGGGCGGTCTGAAGGTGTTGCGTCTGTTGAATGAAGCGCATCAGGCTGCGGTGCTGGTGTTTGGGGGGGGTGAAGGCGTGGGTTTGCGCATTAAAACCCCAGCCACCAAAACGGTCGCCCTGGTGCAGAGTGATCCAGCCGAGCGCGGTGGCCAGATTCAGCGCTTGAACCGACTTGAATCGGACCTGACTGCCAAAAAACATGACCGGTGTCTGTTCACACAGGGCAATGACGGGCTTTTCTAGCTCTTCGGTAAAGACTTTGGTATGGGCTTTCTGCTGGCGGGCGGTCACTTTCCAGTCGATGTGACGCACGTCATCGCCCGGCTGGTATTCGCGCACTTCACTGAAGGTCATGCCGCGGCCTTTGCGCACGGCCTGATGCGCCCCGCCTTTTTGCGATACCAGTTTCTGTTGACGCACCAGTCGTCGATGTTTCACATGAAACCTCAGGGCGGTCAATTCATTGAGATCGTTATAAAGGCGAGCCATGGCGTCAGACCACCGGGACGCGTTCCAGCAGGGCATCCACCACTGAATCAGGCGTCTGATCCGCGGCTTCCGCTTCAAAACTCAAGAGCAAACGGTGGCGGAAAATGTCGTGCACCACAGCCTGAACGTCATCCGGGGTGACATAGTCCCGCCCATTGAGCCAGGCGTGGGCGCGAGCCGTTCGTGCCAGTGCCAGGGTAGCGCGGGGGCTGACGCCATAATCAATGTAGCGCGCCAGATTCGCGTCATAGTGATCGGGTTCACGGCTGGCCATGACCAGTTCAATGATGTAGGTTTGAAGACTTTCGTTCAAATGCACGTCAAGGATGGCCTGTCGGGCGGCAAACAGATCGGCCTGAGTCAAGCGGGGCAAGTCAGTGGTCTGGCCCTCTTGGCGGGCTTCGTTTTCGGTCAGCGTGAGAATGGCCTTTTCCGCATCCCGGTCAGGGTAATCAATGCGCACATGCATCAGAAACCGGTCCAGCTGGGCTTCGGGCAAGGGGTAGGTGCCTTCCTGTTCGATCGGGTTCTGGGTGGCCATAACCATAAACAGTTTTTCCAGTTTCAGGGTGTGTTTGCCTACGGTGACCTGTTCTTCGGCCATGGCCTCCAATAAAGCGGATTGGACTTTGGCCGGCGCGCGGTTGATTTCGTCGGCCAGAACCAGATTCTGAAAAATCGGCCCTTTCTGCAGTTCAAACTGGCCGGTTTCCTGGCGATAGATTTCGGTGCCGGTGATGTCGGAGGGCAGCAGATCCGGGGTGAACTGAATGCGATGGTAATCGCCTTCGATCATGGCCGCCAGGGTTTTGATGGCACGGGTTTTGGCCAGGCCCGGCGGACCTTCGACCAGTAGGTGCCCATCGCAGAGCAGCGTCATCAGCATTCGTTCGGTCAAATGCCCCTGACCGATGATCTGGGTGTTGAGCTGTTGTAAAAGGGTTTGGCATAGCGTTTGCAAGGCATGCGTCATGAGTACCTCATCTTTTCTCGTGTGCCTGACCGACAGGCGAGTGCGTGATCCGACGTGCCCGGACCGGGAATCTATCAATTATAATGAGGTCGGGGGCAGACGCAATGACCCATGCCCACTTCCTTCATTCCTTGCGGGCTTGCGGTGCGGACAGAAAAGGCTGCACTACCTCGATCAGTTTGGACAGGTTAACGGGTTTGGAGAGGTATTCGTCCATGCCGGCGGCCAGAAAGCGTTCGCGGTCGCCAGTCATCGCATTGGCGGTCAGGGCAATGATGGGCAAGGTTTCATAGCGGGTGCCCAATTGACGGATTTCCCGAGTCGCTTCAATGCCATTTAGGTTGGGCATGTTTTCGTCCATGAGAACCAGGTCGTAATCGTGCTTTTGCACGCACTCAATGGCTTCGAACCCATCCGAAGCAATGTCCAAGGTGAGGCCGATTTTTTTGAGAATGGCCGACATCAGTAATTGGTTGGTTTGGTTGTCCTCCACCAGTAACACATGCCCACGCAAAGATGGGGCCTGTGAGTCGTCTTTGGACGTTTCAATGGGGCGAGCGACTTTTTCCACCGGAATGGCAAAATAAAAACAGCTTCCTCGACCGGGCGTTGAGGTGGCTTTGAGTTGGCCCCCGAGCATTTCCACCAGCCTGGCGCTGATGGTCAGGCCCAGGCCGGTGCCTCCGTACTGACGCATGGTATGGGATTCGGCCTGAGTGAAGGCTTCGAAGACTTTTTCCAGTTGTTCCGGCGTCATGCCGATGCCCTCGTCCGTTACGTTGAAATGCAACCAGGCCTGGTGATTTTTGGGGTCGTTTTCCTGATAGTCGATCTGCAGTTGGATTCGGTGATTGGGTTCGGTGAACTTGACTGCATTGGACAGGAGATTGTTGAGCACTTGCTTGAGCCGCAGCACATCGGTTTTCAGACCCGGTGGCAGTTGCTTGGGCAAGGTCAGTTCAAAATAGATGTTCTTTTCGCTGCTACGGGCTTTGAACAGATCGGCGGTGACATTGAATTCTTTGTGCGGATCAAATTCCGATGGGTCAATGCGCAGATGCCCGCTCTCAATTTTGCTCAAGTCCAAAATGTCATTGATGATGCCTAGCAAAGACTGACTGGCGTTGTCGATGGTTTGGAGGTATTCCCGTGCTTCGGCATCGAGTGGTTTTTCCTTGAGCAGACTGATAAAGCCCAGAATTGCATTCATGGGGGTGCGTATTTCGTGGCTCATATTGGCCAGAAACTGCCCTTTGGCTTCGGTTGCGGCCAGGGCTTTGTCTTTCTGTTCGGCCAGTGCCTGATTGATGCGTTCGTTTTCGGTGATGTCGAACATGGAGATGATGTAGCGCTGGTCGTGGCGTGATTTGGCCACAGACACTTGAAACACCGTCTGTCTGTCCTGATAGCAGACTTTGGCTTTATGGATGGTGTTGGGGTGTTGCAATACATAGTCCAACCAGTCCTGATCGTCAAATTTGTATAAATAACCAGGTTCGCGTGCAAACAAATCGCAGACGCAGTCGTAATCCCGACGGAAAGCTTCAATGGTGTCATAGCCCTGAAAGAATTTGAAAAACCCGCCACTGGCATCCACCAGTTTTTTGCCGTCATTGACAATGATCAGGGTGTCCTGCGATGCCAGGATGTCGTGGGTGTAGTCGTGGCTGGCTTCGATCTGTTCGGTGGTTTTGCGGATGTTGCGGCTCAGTGACCAGAAAAACGCCAGCCCCAGTAATAACGTGGTCAGGGTTAAAATCATCTGGATTTGGCGGTAGGCGTTTTTTTGTCTGGTCACATCCGCCTGCAGTGCTTGGAAATTTTGCTTGGCGTTATAGCTGATGCGATTGGCGTCTTCTTTGAGTCGGTGAAAGAGCGGCTTGAAAAATTTGACCTCCAGTTTCAGGTGGTCGATGGCTTGGGTCAACGCCTGAGGGGTTTCGGCAATCTGTCGATCAATGTCGGCCAGTTGATCGGCCAATTCGCGGGCTTTGTGGTTGATGAGCGGAAATTTGGGCAGAATGTCGGCGCGCGCGAAAGAAAAATGTTCCTTGCTCGGGGGTTCATAGGTCAGGATTTCGTATTCGGTGTCGGTGTTGGGCAGGTTGAGATCGATCTGATGGCGATAGGTGCCGCCCTGGTTCAGCGTATTTAACGCCTTGGCAATGTCGGCTTGCTGGGCACGGATGTCTTCCAGAATAATCCGGCGCAAGTGCTGGTTGGGAAAGGTGGCCAGCTGGTAAAAATCGGATTCGATTTTATAAATATCCAGTTTGATTTGTTGCCCGATGAGGGTTTCCACTTCGGCATTGGCTACCTTCTGATCTAATGCTGAAATAAAACGGTCGATACTGTGGTTGAGAATGGCTTGCAGTCCAAATCCCACCACAAACACCATCAGAAGCAGGAAGAGATTGCGCGGGGTCCGTCGGATCAACGTGGATTTCATGGCGTGCCCTTTTGCGATGATAAGGCTGACAAATGAGCCTGGCGTTCGTCATCGGTCAGAAAGCCAAACCGATGGAAGGTCTCAATGCCCTCGCGGGACGTCGCCAGTTGCATGAATGCGTTGGCCAGCGCCGGTTCCTGAGCAAATGACAGGCGGATCAGCTCCAGACGTTTTTTTGCGGCAACTTCCTCGGGCAACAGCATGCCTTCGATGTCGCTCTGGTTTTCAGGCCAGAGTGTGGTGGCGTACCAGTTTAATGCCAGGTCAGCATGGCCCCGTTTGATGGCGCTGCTTAATCGATGCGAATCGGTGGTGAAGTAAGTGACGTTGCGATACACCTGTTCGGTTAGCCCGACCCGGTCCAGGACGGATTTGACATTCCGGCCGATGGCACCGGATTCGGGCGAAGACAGCACCACCGATAAATCAGGATCGGTGAGGTGGGTCAGGTCATTGCTGAGCTGTTTGGGATTGCCTATGGCGACGACCATAGCGACCCGGTTGTACCCGACCAGTGCGTGGTTTTCAAAAAAACCTTCCTGGGCAAATGCCAGGCGATAACTATGGCTGCCCGGAAAATAAAGGTCGCCTTTTTGTTCGATCTTGAGTGTGTTGTAGAGGTATTCGCTGGCGCCTTGCTTAATGCGAACGCTGACCCCGGGATGGCGGGATTCAAAGGTGTCTGCCAGAGCTTGAATGGGTTTGACCATGGTGATGCCGGAATAAATCACCAGCGTTTTTTCAGGAACAGTGTCTGGGTCGCTTTGTTCGCACCCCTGGGTGAGAGACAGCCCAGTCAAAAACCCCAGCAACAACAGCAGGTGTGAGAGGGCGTATCGACCCCGATGAGAAGGGGATAGGGGAGGCTGGGTCATCATGGCGGGCATGCTCGTTTTCTCGTTTTTCTATGCATTTTAGCATGCCCCCTGTGGATGCATACGTTCCACACCTTTCTATCGCGGCGTGTTGGCCAGCATGACCGCGCGTCTGGGAGCCGGATAACCTTCCACGGTTTGATTGGGGTCTTGCGGGTGCAGAAAATCGGGCAAGGATTTCCATTGCATCCAGTCGGTGCTACGTTGTTCTTGCGGTGTGGTTTGGTTGACGTCCACACAGCGAACGTTCCGATACCCGCATTTTTCCAGCCAGCGTTGCAATTCGGGCACCGAGGGCAGGAACCAGACATTGTTCATCTGGGCATAACGGTCTTTGGGGACCAGCAGCTGACCGTACTCATCCGGAACCACCAGGGTTTCCAGCACCAGTTCACCGCCCGGGCGCAGGTGGCGTTTGAGGTCGATCAGATGATCGATGGGCGAGCGCCGGTGGTAAAGGACCCCCATGGAAAACACCGTATCAAACTGCTGACACCGCTGCGTCATGGGCAATTGTTCCAGCGTGAGAGGCAGGAACCAGGCGGGTAACGCCTGTCCCAGGAAATGTTTGATGGTGAGAAACTGAGCCATAAATTGCAGGCCGGGGTCCACACCCACGACAAAGCGTGCCCCGGCACCGAGCATGCGCCAGAGGTGATACCCGCTGCCACAACCGATGTCGAGCACGCGACGATGGGTCAAGTCGCTCAGGTGCAGCGCCACCCGATCCCATTTGTAGTCAGAGCGCCATTCGGTGTCAATGTAAACGCCCTCGATTTCAAACGGTCCTTTTCGCCAAGGCATCAATGCTTTTAAGGCATCAATCAATTCATCGCGTGGGACAACCGGCGACCGGGATTCTGCCCGAACAACGGATTGATCGAGAACGGCATGCTCTGAGGGCGGCCAGTGATCCAGCCTTTCCAACGCAGGCAGCCATCTGGGCAGGTTGCCGTTGGCATTGGGGTCCAGGGCGGCCTCAAGCTGTGGCATCAGGGCATCGGCCCAGTGCTCAAGTTGGACGTCTACCAAGGCTGGCCAAAAGGTGTCGTAATCTTGCCAGAAATGTTTCACATGAAACCTTTACGATGGGTTAAGCGGTTTTGATTGCCAGAAACGAGGCAAAATTATAGGCCTGAAACCAGGTGTCGGCCTGTTCAAACCCGGCCTCTTGCAAACGAGCCAGATGAGCCGCACGGCTGTCACTGATCAGAACATCTTCCAATGCGTTGCGCTTTTGCCCGATTTCCAATTCCGAATAGCCGTTGGCGCGTTTGAACTGAAGATGCAGGTGCTCAATGGCGGTTTGTACCGGTGTCTGGTCAAAGTGTATTTTTTCCGACAGAATCAGTATGCCGCCTGGTTTGAGTCCGGCATGAATGCGTTTGAGTAATGCCAAACGATCCTGCGGATCAATGAATTGCAGCGTGAAGTTGATCACGACCACACTGGCGTTTTCAATGCTTTGATCCTGCACATCACCACAGACCAGCTCCACGGGTGTTTGTGAGTGATAGCCTTCCAGATAGGTGCGCGCGCGTTCGATCATGGCCGGTGCGTTATCAATGGCGACCAGGCGACAGGTTTGCGGGCACTGTCGGCGCATGGTCAGGGTGGCCGCCCCCAGCGAGCACCCGAGATCGTAAAGCTGGGTGTCAGGCTGGGCATACAGCGCCGTCAGCTCCCCGATGCCGGTGAGAATGGTCTGATAACCGGGCACCGAACGCTGAATCATATCGGGGAACACCGCCGCGACGGATTCGTTGAACTGGAAACTGCCCAGGGCTTCATGGGGCTGAGCAAAAAGGGTATCTTTCATTGGCGTTATTATAGTCTGTCCTGCGGGCAAGTGCCATGTTCCCGGCGGACAATGGATTTGGCCAATCTTGGTATGCTGCTCTGTTCTGTTGCCTTCGCGAGGCTGATGCTGTTCATTTTTTCTCGGCTTACCCCTGCGGGCGCCGAGTCCTTCGTTTGCTTGTGCAAAAAACGAACCAAAAAAGCACCCCCGGCACACGTTTTCTGTACGTTCTAAGCTTTGCCACAGGGCCCTTGCGAACTCGCTTCGCTCGGACCGCGCAAGGGCTCATCCTCTGTCAAAACTAAGAAGCACGACGAAAGCTTTGTGATGGGACAGGGAAACCCCAAGCGGAGGGATCTTTGTGAGTTGGCGGGGTGGTTGGCCAGGTATTTCGGCGGTTTTCCCGAGGTTCTTTGGCTTCGTTCTGGATGTTATGGAGATGTTTTCAACCGATCGACTTGATCAGGCCTGATAGCGTTTACGCGCCTGGGTGACTTTTTTGAGGTAGTTCCGGGCCTCGGCGTACTCAAGGTGTTGGCGCAGGTGCTGATACACCTGGTTGGGGGTCAGGGCATTGATTTTGGCGAAGGCCCGGTCGCGGTTGCGGGCAAAGGCCTTGAGCACATTCCCGCTGCCGGTGTTGTAACCGGCAATGACGCAGTATTGGCGTGCCTTCGGATCGGTCACGCGGGCCAGATAGCGTGTGTTGAGAATATGCAGGTAGGCGGTGCCCATCTCAATGTTTTTGTTGGGTTGAAACAGGTAGTTTTTTGAGGGTGTGCCCGGTTTTTTGTGCAACAGCTCATAGGCATCGCGCCCGGCGGTGGTGGGCACGATCTGCATCAACCCGTAAGCGGGAATGTGGCTCATGGCATAGGGGTTAAAGCTGCTTTCGGTTTCGATGATGGCGTAGGTCAAATCCGTCGGCACCCCAAAACGGCGACTCTGGCGCAGGACCGCATCGGCGTAATGATTGGCCTGTTGCGCCCGATGCTGCTTAACCATGTGAAAGATCACAAAATGCCGGTCTTTGTCGTGATAACGGTCCTGTTGGTAGGTGGTTTGCAGCAAGTGATCGGCATAACGGCCCGCCCGCCACTGAGTCCAGATGGCTTTGCCCTCTGTGTCCACCACCAGCCCTTTCAAAAACGGCGTTTGCCCGGTTTCCACCGACTGGTCCGACAGCAGGTCCACTTTGGCCGGGTTTTCCGGGGTGAGTAAGGTCGAAATAATGCCGTCGCGTAATTTCTGGCGGGACTGCTCCGGATCAATGGTTTCCACCCGGATTGAGCCGCTGTCAAAGTTGATGATCGCTCGGGTCAGGTAATGGTCAGTGTACTTGACGTATTCTTTGGGGGTGGCCACTTTTTCATCGCCCCATTTGGCCACCAGCTCGTCAATCAATCCTGCCAGCTGTCGGCGCACCAGTTGATCCACCGGCGCCACGCCACTGCCGGGGATTTGTGAGGCCACCGCCGAGCCGACATCGCCGTTTTCCAGTTTTTGGGCAAGGGTGATGCCTCGACGAATTTCATGAGGCTGACACCCAGCCAGTCCAAGACCGGAAGCGATAAAAAACTGTTGTAAAAAGTGACGACGTTGCATGGATCAGTACCTGGGGGGCAATTGCGCGTAACGGTTCAGATGCCAGTCTTCGGGCGATGACTGCGCTTCAACTTGGTCTTCGACGTCATCGGGCAAGGCATGGAAAAAATCGATTTGGGTGCGCGCCTCAATCGCATCAATGCTGGTGACGTATTGGCTTAAAGGTGCGTTTGGCGGGGCGTTCTGGGGCATCAGAAACGCCAGAGCCGACGGGGTGCCCTCGGTGGTTTCGGTGATGAAAATTTTGTAAAACGCGCTGGGAATCGCGATGCCGGTGTCGCCGTTCCGATTGCGCAGGGTTTGGGGTGAGGCATCGAACACAGGACCGGTCACCACATAAAATCGCGCGAAGTGCTGCGTGAATTTGTCGGCACTGACTTCTTCCAGTCGTTGCCATATTTTCTGATTGAATTGGGGTTTTTGCGGGGTGATGTTGCTCATCAGAAAGGTTTGTTTCTGAGCATTGCGACCGTACCGGGAGCCAATGAGGTAGTTGGGCGCCATATGCCCCCTGTTGTATCCACTGCCCGAAAAGTCATGGTAGTGGACATAAGAAAGTGTGCGCCAGTCGGCTTCAAAGCGTGGGCGCTTGCCGAATGATTGCGTTTGATCGGTGACCCAGTATCCTACCCAAAGGGGGTTTTTCAGGGTTTCACTGTAGCCGACAAGGTAGGCGTCGTTGCGCAGCACATGGGCCATTTTTGACCAGGCCTGGTCAATTTTGGGCACACCGGCGTAAGCCAGAGCCGGGCGGGCAGCCTTGACCTCATACAAATAAACCAGCAACAGTCCGACCACCAGCAGGCCACTGAACGAAGGCAGCCAGAAAAAGCCCCAGCGCAGCCATGCGGGTTGGCGCTTCAGGTGTTGCCAGAATTGAGACCATGCAAATCGTTTCATAGCCGATATTTTAAAGCATCCGGCGATCCACTGCTGACGTGGATTGTGTTTGAATAAACCGGGCTTATATGCAATCAGAAAGATTTGGGGAAATGCCTTATTTCTGTGGGGTAATTGCTTTAACATACGTATTTATGTGGCAACCTACCCATAACGCCCAATTGCCGGCGAAAATCCTGACTCTCCTCAATCACAGCGATACGGTGATCTTCTATTGCCGATATCAGAACGGCTGGCCGGTGGAATATTTATCCGACAATTTCGAGGTGTTTGGTTATACCCCGGCGGCGTTTTATGAAAACCGCCTCAGTTATCGTGACTTGGTGCATCCCGATGATTTGCGTCTGTTGGAATCCTCCGTGGCGGAGGCGGTGACCGGGGGAGAGGCCTATGTGACTCGCCAGATCCGACTTAAAAAAGCCGATCAGCATTATGCCTGGGTGGACATGCGCATCACCTTTGAGCGTAACGAGGCTGGCATCGTGACCCACCTTCTGGGCAAAATGGTCGACGTGACCGAGCAGGTCCAGGATCGTGAGCGCCTTGACATTTTTGCCCGGGTGGTGGAACAGACGGGCGACCTGGTCAAAATCACCGACCGTGAAGGGCGGATGGTGTTCGTCAATCAGGCTCTGCAGGACAAAACCGGTTACAGCGAGCACGAAATGCTGGGCAAAAAACCCAGCATGCTGAAATCCGAGCTTCAGGATCCCAAGAAAGCCAAAGAACTCTGGGACACCATTCTGGCGGGCCATGTGTATCACAACCGCATCATCAACCGCTGTAAAGACGGCTCTACTTACCATGAAGAAACCACGATCAGTCCCATCTTTCATGCAGAAGGGACGATTGAGTATTTTGTTTCCACCGGCAAGGATGTCTCTCAGCAGGTCAAGATGCAGCAGCAGTTGAATGAACTGGCGATGAAGGATCCACTGACGCATTTGTTTAACCGACGGCATTTGTCGATGGTGTTGGACGCCGAAATCAAACGGGCGGATCGCTATGACAATCAGTTTGGGTTGATTATGTTTGATGTGGATCACTTCAAGGAGATCAACGACACGTTTGGGCATGATGTCGGGGACGAGGTGTTGCGCCGCATGGCCGAAGCCGTTCAGGAAGAGGTCCGGGAATCTGACCAACTGGGTCGTTGGGGCGGTGAGGAATTTTTATTGATCGCGCTGGAACTCAACAAAACCCGTACGGAGCTTTTGGCGGAAAAAATCCGAAAACTGATTGCCGGGATTGAGTTTCCCGGGGCCGGTCGGGTCACGGTCAGTATCGGGGCCACCGGTTATCACAGCGGAGAGGGGGAAATGATGTTGCTCAAACGGGCCGATCAGGCCCTGTACCTGGCCAAGAAAAAGGGCCGCAACCGGGTGGAAAGCCTTTAGGCATTATTGTGCGGTACAGAGGATGGCGGCGTTGGCATCTCCGCTGTCGGCAATGCGGTTCAAAGCTGTGGCGACCTGATTCGAGGCCGACTCCAAATCTTTGACCCGGGCCCATGCCTGATCCAGATCGCCGATGGCTTTGAGTTCAAGGATTTCCTGCGCCAACTTGTGGACCTGTTGGTGAGGGGCTTCCAGATCAGCGTATCCATCCAGCTTGCGGTAGCATTCCGCACCTTCGCCCTGATAATACCACTGCCCCAGCCGGCAGTTGCGTGAGTCTTTGAGATCGTCCACGCTCAGGTCTTTGACGTCGAGCAAGGCCTGATAAATGTCGTTTTTGAAAATCAGGTGGTCCGCCATGGCCGCCATGGTAAACCCGCGCAACGCACTGGCGGCCAGGCTGTTGCTCAACGAGCCCTGCATGGCGATCAAATCCGAAATCACCTCTGAAGCCTGATCGGTTTCCGATTTGAGTGCCATGGCATTGTCTGAGACACTGCGCATGCGCTCTTCGCTGTCGGTCATCTGCTTCTGGTTGGTCTGAACCAAACCGGCAATGTCGGCCGTGGCTTTGGCCGTGCGTTGGGACAACCCGCGCACCTCGTCGGCGACCACGGCAAACCCTCGGCCGGCTTCGCCAGCCCGAGCAGCTTCAATGGCGGCGTTCAGTGCCAGCAGGTTGGTCTGTTCGGAAATGTCTTCGATCATGCTGATAATGGTGCCGATTTCATCGGCGCGGTTTTTCAGCTCTGTCACCGAGCCGGAGGTCTCGCTGGCTTCGGCCGACAGCCGGGCAATCCCGTCCGACACCTGGTTCATGTTCTGGGACGCTTCGTGTGACACGTGACCGTCTTTGACGATGGCCAGGCGTTTGTCTCTCAGCTGGCCACTGAACCCGGCAATTTGATCCCGAAAGCGATCAAAGCTCTGGTGGTTGATGACGGTCAGCTCTTGCAGATGGTTCAGGGTTTCCCCGGCCGAGTCTGGGTTTGAGGTGTCGTTCAACTGCTGTTTCAAAGCGGCATTTTCTGCTTTCAGTTGTTCCAGTGCCTCGCGTTGATCCGATTCTGACTGGTCAAGTGCGTGTCTGAGCCGCTTGTTTTCTTTTTCCAGCCGCCTCAACGCTGCTTTATTGCCAAAAATGCCCATTGTCACCTCCTTGTCACATGGAGGGGAAATTTAGCAAAGCCTATGCCAAAAATGCGTAAAGATTGAGGATTCAGAGCGTGCCGATCTGGGTTCAATGTGGTTTCGAGTCCTGTTGCGATTGCCACTCCAGATAGCCTTCGGCCAGACGATGGGCTTTCCAGCCCTGAGCCTGTAGGGTTTGCACCGCCTCTTGCGACCAGAGGCAATAGGGCCCGCGACAGTACACCACCAGCGTTGTATTCGGTGTGATGGACGGTAGGGTCTGTGCCAATGATTCAACTGGGACGTTGATGGCCGAGGGGATGTGCCCGGCGGCAAATTCATCAGGCGGCCGCACATCCAGCAGGGTATAGGGCTGAGGCAGTTGCGCCAGTTCGTTCAGAGAGATGGGAGCCAGAGGGGTATTTAATTTCAGGTGATCTTCAAGCAAACGCTGCATGCTCTCAAGTTGAGATTCGGCCACGTCCCTTAAGCTGGCCACCAGGGTGTAGACGCGTGGATCACTCAGGGAGTAGATCATACGTTGCCCCTGGCGCTGGGTTTTCACCAGACCGGCTTGTTTGAGACTTTGCAAATGTTTGGACACATTGGCCAAGTTGAGGCCGACTTTGTTCTGCAGTGTTTCCACATCGCAATCGGTCTGCATCAACACGTCGAGGATCATCAACCGGTTCGCATGGCCCAATGCCTTGCTGACCTGGGCAAGCTGTTCAAATAAATGGGTTTTCAAAGAGGTCTGTGGCATAAAAAAATTATATACCACTTGGTTGAATAAACTCGAACGCTTTTTGTCGAGACCCCAGGCAATCAAGCGATGAAAGAAGAAGCGAGGCAGAACCTGGTTGCTGGGAAATATTAAGCGGTGTAGCCGTTTTTGGCCGCTTCGTAACGCTCGATCAAGGTGTCCACGCCACTTTGTTCATAGGGGCGCAGACCGCTGAGGACCATGGTTTTGTAGCCGGAGCCGATGCGGCGTTCGCCATCGACGATATCAAAGTTGATGCGCACCAGCCCACGCTTGCCCTTCATTTCCAGTGTGCTTTCCCCCAGCTTCAGGTCGAGATGGTTCGCATCCAGTCGCTCAAAATCAAACGCCATGTTTTCGTAGATCACCATGGGTTTGTCGGGGTGAATCATGACGTCATGGGCTTTCATCAGCGGGACCAGAATGTGAGGAAAACTCTGCCCGGAGAAGGCAACGTAGGCGCGGGTGAAGGATTCGATCAAATCCATGTCCTGGGTCATGTCGCCTTCGCGTGAAATACTCAGATACGGTTTTCCCTGTCGATCGCAGATATCAAACGCTTCTTCGGCGGGGCCGGAAGGGGGAAAAATCAGCTCCACCCCTTTTCCGACCATGCCGGTGTAGTCAAAGGTCATGCGCTGTGACAGGCCATACCATGCCAGATTCAGTGCAAACAGCAGGTCGCCGGGGACACAGAAACGTCGTGAATCGGCGTCGTGGAGCGGATTGAAATCATTGGCCACTTCCTTGGCAAACGCGCTGCCTTGTTCGGGTGTGATGGTGATGATGTCGTGATCGGCTTGGAAAAATGGCGCTAGATACATGAGGGGTTCGCAATCAATCAGGTGTAAAACCCGAGATTTTACTGAAAAATGGGGCCAAACTCACCTGAAATTTGGGTTTTGCGCCCAGAAAGTCCCAAAAGTCAGTGAGGATAAACTCAGATATGACCGGATAAAAATTTTCTGGGATGACCCCAGTGCTCTGGATTGCATCCTTTGGGGCCAGGCCTTAAAATCAACCGTTTAGTTGAATATAGAGGGCCAAGGCGCGCACGATGCGTGTATTTGAGCGCCCAGGGAGCAAAGCAATGTCGACGCAACAGGCCTTTAAGGCACTCAAACAGCATCTGCAAAACGTCATTGTGGGCCAGGAAGCCTTGCTGGATAAAATGATGATCGGTCTGTTGACCGGTGGTCATATCCTGCTCGAAGGCCCACCAGGCCTGGCAAAAACCACGGCGGTGAAAACGCTGTCCACGGCAGTGAAGGCACGCTTTCAGCGCATTCAGTTCACGCCCGATTTGATGCCGGGCGATGTGGTGGGCTCTGAAATTCTGGACACGGATACCCACACGCTGCGCTTTGTGCCGGGGCCGATTTTTCATGAAATTGTCCTGGCCGATGAGATCAATCGGGCGCCCCCCAAAGTGCAATCCGCGCTGCTCGAAGCCATGGCCGAAAAGCAGGTGACAGCGGGCGGTCAAACCCGTGCCCTGCCGGATCTGTTTATAGTGATGGCCACGCAGAACCCGCTGGAACAAAGCGGCACCTACCCCTTGCCCGAAGCACAGTTGGATCGGTTTATGTTGCATGTGGCGCTGGATTACCCCAGTGAAGACGAAGAACTGGAAATTTTGCGTCGTGACCGCTCGCATCACTTTGGCGAAGACAAGGAAAAATTCGAAGCGTTTCTGACCCCAGACAAGGTGCTGGCTGCGCGCCATGAAATTGCCGAGCAATATGTGTCGGAGCCGGTGGAGCAATACATGGTCGCCCTGACCGGTGCCACCCGTCGTTTGGGGGATTACAATCCCGAGTGGGCCGACCTGTTGGAAATCGGGGCGTCTCCTCGAGCCAGTCTGTCGCTGTTGCACGCGGCCAGCGCGCATGCCTGGTTGGCCGATCGCGATTATGTGACGCCGGATGATGCCATTGCCGTGGTGGGGGATGTGTTGCGCCATCGCATTCGGGTCAGTTTTGCGGGGCGTGCCCAAAACTGGACCTCTCAGGCGGTGATTGACGCCATCGTCGACGCCGTGCCCGTCCCGGTCCGTGTTGATTGATCCGATGCGGCGTGCTTTGGCAGCCTTGTTTTCGCTGAGCTGGTTCAAGCGGCAGGATTGGGCGTCTCGAACGAGTCAAGCGGTAGAGCAGCCTTTGCTGAGTGCCGAAGACATCACGCGGCTTGGGCAGAGGCTCGGGGGCCTGATGCAGCCGCAGTCAACCAACCCCAAAGACAGCGCGGCGCTCAAACAAGGCGAGCAGGCCAGTCGCTATCTGGGGGCGGGCATGGAATATGAAGAAAGCCGTCTCTATCAGCCGGGGGATGAGGTACGACGCTTGAACTGGCGTTTAATGGCCCGTACCGGCGAGGCCTATACCCAGTTGTATCAGGAGTCGCGTCAGGAAAGCTGGACCCTATTGGTGGATTTGCGCCAATCCATGCGCTTTGGCACCCGTTGTCACCTGAAAGCCACTCAGGCCATGCGGGCGGCGGGCTATTTCGCTTGGCAGGCTCAGGCTCAAGGCCTGCCAGTGCGGGCCGTGGTGCTGTCGCATAAGGTGCGCATCTCACCCACTTGGGAAGGCAGTGCCAGTTTTGAACCGTTTATGCAGTTTGTCAGTCAGCCCTGCCCGCCCCTCAATGCCTCCCAGGTGCAGCAGAGCCCGCGTCTTTATGATGAATTGATTGATTTACAGGCCCGGTCTCAGCCGGGGGATCGTCTGGTGGTGATCAGTGATTTTTCCGATCTGGATGCGACCACGCAAACCCTGATGATGACGTTGCAACAAACTTTGCTGGTCCAGGCAGTCTGGGTGCAGGATGCCAGTGAGCGTCAGCTGCCATCGATGCCCGGCTTGCGCTTGCATGGCCAGGATGGCCGTGCCCACGCTTTGACGCCCGTGTTGCGTGCTCAATACCAGGCCTGGTCAAATCATTACTTTTCAGACCTGGAAGATCGTCTGCGCCAATCCGGCGTGGCCTGGATGACGCTTGATATGTGCGATCGACTGCCAGCAATGGCCCGGTCGGTTGCCGGGATGCAGGCCAAAATGATGGAGCGTGCACGATGAGAGACAGCCAAACACCGATGTCGGCCCCATTCGATTCCGCTCCGGTCGGCCCGGCCGATCCGATTGAACCGCTTATCTGGCCCATGGACCCGGGGGTGGATTGGGCGCAGCTGATCGTCTGGCTGGGTTGGGGATTATTGGGACTGGTGTTCATACTGGCCTGGTGGTTGTGGCGGCGGCGTTTTGCCCCTCTGGCCCGTTGGCAGCGTCAGGCGGCTCGATTGCAAGCACAATGGCAAGCGACCGCCTTGCCCGGTGAACGACTCGCCGATAACCAGCGCTGGCAGCTTTATGCCCTGTTCCAATCTGCGCCGTATTTGGATGCGACCAGTGAGAGCCATCAACGACTGCAATCACTTTGTTTTTCCCGGGAGCCGGTTTCACGTGAAACACTGGAACAGGCCCTTGAAGCATTGCAGCAGGCGGTGATGCATCAGGCCCGATCCCATCGATCGAACGGCTGGACAAGATGGCGCCCACGTGTGGTGAAGAGGCGAACGCGATGATCGATTGGCCACTCTGGATGGACATTTTGAGCGGTGAGCGCTCGATCTGGTTTGAATGGCCCTGGGCGTTTGCGCTTTTGGGGGTGTGGGGCCTCGCTTGGGGCTGGCGCGCCTGGCATGCGTCTGTCAGTTCGGACGATTATGCCTGGCTGCAACAGCAGCGCCAGAGTGATTTTCGCCATTCGCTGATGGATCGGTTTGGGCCGGCCGCTTCACGTTCGATGAAATCAAGGCAGTGGGATCTGCATGCGCTACGCGCGTTGTTATTGTGTTTGGGGGTGGTCACGCTGGCGCAGCCTTATTATCGCGAAGCCAATCCCCCGGCGCCCCAGACCAAGACGGTGCGCGACGTGGTGTTTGTGGTGGAAAGCTCGGTGTCCATGGTGCTCAAAGATTATCAGGTTGGCGGGCAGCCGGCTCAGCGGATTGAGGTTATTCGCCAAGTGCTGGATCAGTTTGTCGCCGGTTTGCGAGGCAATCGCTTCGCGACGATTTTGTATGCCGATCAGGCCTATACCCTGATGCCTCTGACCTCCGACGCCACGGCCGCCCGCATGATGCTCAAGCGTCTTAAGCCTTATCTGGCCGGGCGCAATGACGAAGCAGCCGGGGCGGCATTGGGGTTGGCACTGCAACAGACGCACACCACAGAGGACGATGCACAGACGCTCGCGGACCCGGATCGAACGCAAGTGGTGGTGTGGTTGTCAGATGGGCAGCAAATGGGCACACGCGTGTCCTTTGAGGATGTAGCAGGCTACGCCCAGGCGCTTGGGTTGCCGGTTTACACCGTTGGGGTGGGAGCGGGCAGTTTGAAAGCCGATTTGCGTGACCATGGTGGCCTGCTCTATCAGCCACTGGACCCGCAGCCCCTCAAAGCCATGGCAAACGCTACGGGCGGCGATTATTACCAGATCGGCAGTGGCGATGATTTGCAGGCTGTATTGCGTCAGATTGACCAGGCCGAAGGCGTGTCGGTCGCACAGACGAGGGCAGGTTATCAAAAACACTGGCTCACCCCGGACTTGGTCGCCTTGTGGTTGATGGGTCTGGTCGGGTACCTTGGCTGGCTGGTCCTGCGGGAACGGTTCACCGCGCAGGCCACTCTGAAAGATCATAAGGGAGAGAGGTAACCATGACACAAGCCTGGTGGCACTGGTTGGATTGGCAATGGCGCTCACCCGAAACCCTGTGGTTTTTGTTGGTGCCAGGGTTGGCCGCTTTGTTTCTGGTCTGGCAAAAACGTCGCCATTGGCAAGGGTATGCAGATGCCGACCTATTGCCCTGGTTGCAGGTATCTGCCGACGAAAGCCTATCGCGTGAGCGGTCGCACGGTTGGCTGCGACGGTTTGGCGGGCGGGTGAAGCAACCCGGATGGTTGATGGCGATTGTCTGGTTGGCATTGGTGGTGGCGCTGGCCGGACCCCGGACACTGGTGCAGTCAGCGCAATCCACAGATCGAGCGGGGGTGGATTTGCTGGTGGCACTGGATGTGTCGCGCTCGATGCAAGCACAGGATGTGCGCCCTGATCGCTTTCATGCCGCGCGAAATTTGGTGGAGTCGGTGTTGCCGCATCTGAAACCGGACGATCGGGTGGGATTGATGGTGTATGCCGCTGAGCCGCATCTGGTCAGTCCCTTGAGTTTTGACCGAGACTGGTTGCGTCATTTTCTGGCATTGACCCATTCGGGCATGCTGCCGACTCAGGGCTCACGCCTGGATCGGGCGATTGTGTTCGGGGCGCAGCACCTGCAACAGGTGGCGGGCAACGCGCGTGTGCTTTGGGTCCTGACCGACGGGCCTGCGACACCACCGCCCCGAGCCAGTGATGCCGATCAACTGCCGGCCTTTGAATGGCCCTCACCTTTGCCGGGCGAACCGACGGTCCTGATGACGGGCATGGGAACGCCTTCGGACACCTTCATCCCGGATGATTCGGCTCAGGATGGCTTTGGGGGCCGGCTTCAGCATTTGGGTCAGCCAGTGCAGACGCGACTCCAGGAAGGCGCTTTGCAGTCATTGGCCGGTCGATTGGGCGCCACCTACGTGCGCGGTGATGGCCAGGCCGATACCTTGGACACGATTCTCTCGACGCTGGTGCAACCGGCGGCCAGTCGTCCTCTGCCGACAACCGACCCGCAATGGATCGATCATTCGGCGCCGTTTTTGTGGGTGGCATTTCTGGCCATGCTGGGGGCGATGTATCCGGTGTTCCGCTCTCGCCGTTCGCTGAGAGAAATGAGTGGTGTCGTCGGCGTTTTCACCGCTGGCGCTTTGTGGCTGATGCTGGCCAGTGCGGCTGTGCCTGTCCAGGCGGCAGAAGCGCATCCATCTGAACGTCACCAGGCTTTTGCGGCCTTGAAAGCAAAAGACTTTGAGCGCGCCCTGCGCCTGTATCAGGGGCAGAGCGGGTTTTCCGCGCAAATGGGCGCCGGGGTGGCCGCCTATCATGTGCCGAATTTATCCATGGCCGTGGCAGCGTTTCGGGAAGCCATTCTTTTGGCGCAAACGCACTCCCAGCGTGCCAGTGCGTTGTTTAATCTGGGGAATGCCTACCTGCAGGCAGGGCTGTTAGTCGAAGCGATTGAAGCCTATGAACACAGTTTGCGCTATGAGCCGTTATCGCAGGCCCGTCATAACCTGGCGGTGGCCCGGGCACGACTGACGTTGGAGACCGATCCAAATCGCCCTGACGAGGAAAGTGAGCGCGGCGAGCCACGGGATCAGGACCCGAATCGATCCCAGGATGAAAATGCCTTCTATGGCGGAATGAGTGCCGGCGGGGGCGGTCCCAGTGGCATGGACGATGAGATGGAAGAGGGCATGCGGGATGACCCCTCGGAAGACCAATGGACGCTGCAAGGGGACCCAACCGATTATCAATTATCATCGACCCCTTCGCAGTGGCTGACTGGCGAGGCGGGTCAGGCGGAGGCGGTGAAAGCCCATCAGGCCAAACGTCGCCGAATCGCGGTGATGCATCAGGCTTTGGCGTCGGTGAAAGATGATCAGGCCGGTTTGCTCAAGCGGTTGTTTGAACGCGAAGAAGGCTTTCAAGCCGAACAGGAAAAGGGCCATGCGCTGCCGGGGGTGATGCCATGGTAAAACGAGAATGGCGCATGCTTTGGCTTGGGAGCGGTTTGGCGTTATTGAGTGCGCTGGTGTCGCCGTCGGCCTGGGCACTGTTGGTGCACAGCAACTTTTCTGAGCGCGAAATCCTGATGGGCGAGGCAGTGGAATGGCGACTGACCGGGCCGGACGTGCAAAGCGAAGCCTTTAACCAGGCCTGGTCAAAACTGGACTGGGCCCCGATCCGCGAACATTTTTATGTGGCCAGCATCCGCCAGCGCGGTACCGGATTGGCCGTGCGTCTGTTGCCTTATCGCACCGGAGAAGTGATTTTGCCGGATCAAGCCGCGGCGGCCATTCCCTTGCCCTCGCAACCTTTGTGGGTGGCCGAAAACCCAGCCATGGGTGTGGACTGGCAGATCTGCCCGGAATGTGACGGCGGCGCGGACGGACCCTGGTATGCCCGACAGGTGCTGCGCTGGCAGGCACGGATTGACGCCGCTGAGGATGGTTGGACCGTGCAGATTCATCCGCCGGATGGCGCGCTGATGGATGAGACGCCCAAGGCATTGGGCTGGCAATGGCCATCCAGCCCGCAAGGTCTGCCCACTGTGATGACGGATGCCGGACAAGGAGGGCAGTTATCGTTGGGCCGCTCGTTACCCAATCAGACCGATTCCCCGCGTCGAATGCGATTTCAGGGGCCTTTGCTGATGGTGCGTAATGAGCGGGCTCAAAACTGGACGTTTGCCGCACCGCCTGCGACGGGTCAGGTTCGGCCGTTGCCGGGTTTTTTGCCTTGGTCCATTCCGGTGGGGCGCATTGCTTTGCAGACATCGGGTTTGCCATGGTTGTTGAGTGCCGGCGATCAGTATCATTGGCAATTCACGCTCACCGGGCATCAGTTGCCAGCGGATGCGCTGCCATCGTTGGCGCAGCAGATGCAGGGCGATGAGGCGATTGAATGGTTGTCGGCGCAAGTCGACCGTCAGCAAACCTGGGATGAGAATGGCTTGAGCAGCCGGGCGCTGATCACGCAACCGCTGCGCATTCATGCCTGGGGTCCGGTGACCTTGCCCACGATCCGGGCGCAGGCATTTGATCCGATCACGGGCCGGTTGCAAAGCACGCAACAGCTGGGGGAGACGGTTTGGGTTTTGCCGGGCTGGCTGGTGTGGACGCTTTATGGGCTGTCAGGGTTGCTGAGTCTGGCAATCCTGGGGTGGATCGGTTATGTGTTTGTGGGGCTTTGGGCCTATCTGCGACTGCGCTGGCAATTGAAGCGGGCGGTTCGAGCCCAGCGACCTGATGAAACGATCTGGACCGCGGTGCAGGCCTGGTCAAAATACGGGTTACGGGATTGGGAAGAAGGTCAGTCCGCAAGCCCCCTACAATGGTTGACGGCGTTTGAAGAAAAACGGGGGCATTCGCCTGAAGCACGTGCCTGGATCAGTTGTTTGAATCAGTGTCGTTATGCCCGATCGGACCAGCGTTCGGTTGCCTGTGAGGCATTGGTCAAAACCTGCCAGGCCTGGTCAAAAACACTGCCATGGATGGGCGTGATTCGTCTCAGGCGTTAACGCGTGATCATGGGTGGTTCACAGCTTGGACAAGGTCTGGCGGTATTTTTTGATGGCAATGCCCAGGGCATACAGCGCGCTGGCGCCAATCAAGACCCATCCCAACCACCAAAGACCGCGGGAAAAATCGTTGTCGCGAACCAGATTGGGCAGCATCAGCATTAGGCCCGGGATCAGCCCCAGCGCAAAGGTTTTGATGCCAGTGCGAGTGATGCCGCGTTTTAGAAGGCGGCGATGCTCGTTTGAGCCAATTTCCATGCCATGCGTCCTTGAGGTCAGTTCAAAAGATTATTGAGTTTTTGGCGGTATTTCTGCGCCAGTTTGGGGTTGTTGGGCGACAGGAAATTAATGACAGTCAGGATCAGCTCCCGAGGCGCGCCCTGTTCAAAGTCCGGGTCATCGGCCTGAAGCACAAACAAATGCGACATGGCTTCGTCATAGGCGTGGGCGGCAATCAAACACACGGACAAGTCAAAACGGGCCTTGGCATCTTCCGGGTTTTCTTCCAGTTTTTGACTCAGCACATCCATGCCTTCGGTCCGACTGGCCAGACGCGCAAAAGTCAGCTGCCCGTTGAGGCATTCCCCCATCTCACTTTGGGTCGCGGCGCTGGGCAGTTTTTCAAACAGTTCCAGCGCTGATTGCGCCTGACCGATGTCAAGCAGCACTTGAATCATGTCCATGGCAACCCGCGGGTTGCCGGGGTCTTCCTGAATCGCCTGGGTCAGTGTTTGAATCGCAGCGGCGGCATCCCCCGCCAGATGTTGGTCACGGGCCTGCTGGCGTAATTGATCCGATGCTTTATCGGGATCAAAGCCGTCGGTGTCGGTTTGGAAAATGTGTGCGTTGGCGGTCTCAGACATAAGGCACCCAAAAGTTGCGCGAAAACCTCATTATACCGAGGCAGGGTCGTTTTTTGCGCTTAACTGATGTGTTGGTTGACCCAGCTTGTGAATCCGCCCAGGTCCATGGCGCCCGCCTGGCGTGTGATTTCCTGACCCTTTTTGAAGATGGCCAGGGTCGGAATCGAGCGAATCCCCAGCTCGCCCGCCAGGCTTTGGGCCTGTTCGGTATTGATTTTGATAAAGCGGGCTTTGGGTTCTAACTGTGCCGCCGCCTGCGCAAAAGTGGGGGCAAACATTTTGCAGGGGCCGCACCAACCGGCCCAGAAATCGACCACCAGGGGCAGATCGGTTTTCTGTAAGGCGCGCCGAAATTGTGCCTCGTTCATTTCAATCGGGGTGCCTGTGAACAGGCCTTGATGACATTTTCCACAACTCGGAGACTGCGTCAGACGTTCGTCGGCCACGCGATTCAGGCCGCCGCAATGAGGACACATAATAATCATGGTTCGCATTTCCTTTGAAACGTTCTTAGAGTCCTGTGCACGCTACGAAGCACCCAGAGAAGGCCCTAAGGGATCGTGTGCCTAGGACGGCTCTTACAATTAGGATAAGGACGACGGGGAAAAATTTAAGCAGAGGGATTGAGTCTTAATCCAGCCAGTCAGGTTTAGGGCTTTCATGCCGGCTGGCATCGCCACCGCGTTCCACAAATTGGTGGAGGGTTTGATCATGGCAGTGAATCAGTTCCAGCAGTTTGGGATCATCGGTGGTCAACAGGGCTTCCACGCCATCTTTACGGTGGAAATATTCCATGCTGATTTGGTCGCGGTATTCAAACAAAGCCGCAAACAACGGGTCCCAGGAACGAATCGCCCGGCCTTTACCAAAGCGTTTTTCCATCCCATCGACATGGGCTTGAAGCACTTTGACCAATTCCGGGTTGGTTGAGGTGGTCCGTGCCAGAATCCCGTTTTCAACCACGTGGGTTTCCCGCTCCAACTCATGATGCTGGTCCAGAAGCTGAGCAAAAAGCGCCTGATCCTGTAAATGTTCGGCGTCGGAACCGTGTCCGTGACGGTAATGTCGGCTGTCACTCATTGGATTGCGTCCCTTTTGTTTTTCTTGAATTTTGCGTATTGTAATGGAATCCGTCAGTCAAAACAGGCCAGGTTGGCAGGAAAAGGGCATAAAAAAACGGCGCCGTCGCGCCGTTGTAATCTGAGGAGTTTGACTCAAAAGCTGAGGAAACTTTTTGAATCGGGGTCGGTATGCCTCGTCACCAAGTGGTGAAAGCAAGTACCTGAGCTTCAAACGGATTGATTCAAAGCTTGAATAAAAGTTTACGACTTAGAGGGGAGTGCGACAAGACGCAAGTCTTGAAACAATATGAACAGGGTACTGAAAGTGTGACGAAAGGCTAAAGGAAAGACTGAAAGTTACCAGGCCTGGTCAAAACCAAGCCTGGTAAGAGCGCGCTCAGCTACATTAGACCAGCGTCTGGTCTGAGGCCTGCTGACCACTGGCTTCGGCCATGTTGACCGTTTGCGCATCGGCCTGAGCATTATTGCTCTCAGGCGCTGATTGGGCAGACTGTGCTTGCTGCGCATTGTAGTTAGCCTGAGCCGCCAGGTTTGACGCGTAAGTGGTACCTGACGTCGTCTGGTTGGCGTTGACATTGGTGTCTTCCACCGGTGTATTGGCATTCACGGTTTGACTGGCGGCCAAGTCACGATAGTCCACCTGCTGAACCGCATTCGCCTGTGATTGATCCGAGAGCGTGACGGTGGTATTGCCGGCCGACGAATTTGCTGTTCCCTGACGATCCGTCACTTTGGGGTCGGTGTTGAGCACATCGGTCATGCCGGTCGCTTGCTGTGCCATGGCTTGGTTGGCCGAAGCCAGCGCTGGGTTCACACTGTTAATCATTGTCACCCTCCTTACTGTCTTAAAGACTGATCACCGGGCAGATGGCCTGTTTGTTTTGATCAGAATTTCAATGGGTTATTTCCATTCTAATGAAAACAAACGTAAAAGCAAACCCTGAATGGCAAGGGGGGTCCGTTAGCGTTTTAAGCTGAAAACCAATCCATTCTGTATTCGTCTCAGAGTGCCCAGCTGAAGGAGTGACCAAAGGTGAGGCGCCAAAAAACCTGAAAAAAATTGGTGACACTGTACTTTGGGACAGTATTTTTTCAAAAAAAAGGGCGTATTATTGGAATTAATAAAAAACCAACGCGTATTTTCGCGCAGACAAAAATAAGCCTTGCCACTCCCTTAAGGACGGTTGAAAGGCACCCAAAGCACTCGAAACCAGGAATTGATCATGGCTGAGCAAAACAACACTACCCCATCTGTCCCCGTCTCTGAAATGAGCCAGCAATCCAACACGGCTCAAATTGTAGGCAAAATAATCTCAATGGATGGCACCGTTTATTTGCAAGATAAAGACGGTGCCCTCTTTCTGGCAGAGGTAGGCATGGAGGTCTTTTCCGACCAGGTCGTGCAAACATCGGCCAACGGCTCCGTGATGATCGAACTGCTCAATGGTGAAATTCTGACGCTGGGTCGAGATACCATCGCCAAATTGGACGAAGAAGTCACCAACGACGTCAACCCGCAGGATGCACAAACCGCTGAAGCCGAAGCCGAAGAGGCGATCGAACAGATCCTGGCCGGTAACATTGATGAGCTGGAAGAACCTGCGGCGGCAGGTCAGTTTGAAAATGTAAGTTCATCGAATGATGAAGGGTTTGCGATTGAAAGAAATGCGCTTACCGGTGAAGTGGATTCAGGTTTTGATACAGAAGTTCAAGATCCAACAATCACTAATGAAGAGGGTCGAATCCTCGGAACAGAAGCAGTAGGTCCAGAGTCAGTACCAGGACCAGGACCAGGACCAGAACCAGAACCAGAACCAGAACCAGAACCAGAACCAGAACCAGAACCAGAACCAGAACCAGAACCAGAACCAGAACCAGAACCAGAACCAGAACCAGGACCAGAACCAGGACCAGGACCAGGACCAGGACCAGGACCAGGGCCAGGACCAGGGCCAGGGCCAGGACCAGGGCCAGGACCAGGGCCAGGATCAGACCCAACCAATGACGTACCGGTAGCGGTCGAAGACAACTTCAATGTAGATGAAGACGCGACCCTGAGCGACACCCTGGTCACAAACGACACCGCCAGTGCGGACGGTGGCAACGTGTGGAGCAAAGTCAGCGACCCAAGTCACGGCACCGTGAGCGTGAATGCAGACGGCACCTTCGAATACACGCCAGAGGCGGACTACAACGGAACCGACAGCTTCACCTACACGATTACCGATGCCGATGGCGACACCTCAACGGCGACCGTCAACCTAACCGTAGACCCCATGACAGATGAGCTGGATGATGCAAATGAAAGCGTCAGCACCAACGAAGACACCGCCATCAGTGGCAATGTGCTGGACAACGTCACCGACGCCGACAGCGACAGCCACAGCGTGACCAGCTTCACCGTGAGCGGAACCACCTACAATGCCGGAGAGACCGCGACCCTGAGCGAAGGCAGCTTGACGATCGCAGCGGACGGCGGTTACACCTTCACGCCAGCGGACAACTTCAATGGAGACGTTCCGCAAGTGAGCTACGGCATCGTTGACAACAACGACGCCAATGACACCGATACCTCGACGCTGGACATCAGCGTCGATGCGGTGAACGATGCGCCGGTTGCGGTGGATGACAGCGCCAGCACCACAGAAGACACCGCCGTCACGATCAGTGCGGCGGACCTGCTGAGCAACGACAGCGATATCGATGGC